>NZ_JAUSFI010000166.1 GCF_030651495.1 Undibacterium sp. | reverse complement strand
ATGAAGCATCTGCGTGAAAGGCTGGTTAGCCTCCTCAATGACGAACGGCCCGGTCGAAAATACGACCGGGCCGTCAAGGCAAGACCAAACCGCTATGCCGTTCGCGTTGTGCGAAAACCTGCTAACTGAACGGCATTACTGTAAAAACAGGGCTTTATTGTTGAAATCGTTATTTTTTAAAACATCGCGATTGCGTAAGATTTCAATATTGTAAATTTACATCGCGAGCCTGCCCAATGATGATGCCTAAATTCAGTCTGTTTGCCGAGGAAGAGTGCGAGAACCGGTGTGAGAAACTCGGCGATCCGCTGGCCGGGCTGATCAAGCATGTCGATTTCACTGCGTTGGCCACCGTATCCGATGACGCAGATCATCAAGATTCCGTTTCTGCAGATGACACACATCGCGTACGCGAGCTGAAGAGCTGACGTCTACTAAAAGCTCCTCACTGCGTTGCAAGAGTTAATCCCTTTCGTGGTGTTGTTTGATAACCCGTGTCTGAGACGCAGCACGCTACAGAAAATTAACTACCTGCGAGTGAGCACCACATCATTGCCGCTGCCGCCAACGTAACTGATCTCGAGCGTGACTGCCGGTGTGCCGGTAGTCACTAAGGATGCACCTTCAGGTAGCTCAGAAAAAGTTCCGCGGATAAAGTCCATACCATCATTGTCGAGGATGACGAAACTGGCCCCTGCGGGTGGTAAAAACCCAAGTGAAACATCAAGCTTGGGCTTAGTCGCGCTGCTTAGCTTAACATTCCCGTTCACTTTAATCTGGTCATGTTCGTTTCCGGCGATCATGCCGTTCAGTTTCAGAAAGACTCCGCCATCGGTAAGATCCAGATTTCCAACGGTAAGACGTCCGGTACTTGGTAAGTCGTCTCCGCCGTGACGCACCGTTCCGCCTATGCTTGTAACGTCACCTACGACACCATTTCCTTCGAGAACACCATGACTGTCGATCTGAACTTTGTAAGGCTGACTTCCGTTGGCCCGAAGGCGACCTTCGAGAACACGCACACTAGCATTATTGATGGCTCCGACCAATTCCAAGATACCACTACCGGTTTTGATAAAGGCATTGCCATCGCTCATGATCCTCGCGCCGACGGTTAGCGAACCGTCAGCTATCACCTCTATTTCGCCATTTAACAAAACATTAACATAAAGGATACCTTCGCTGAAGGGGTCAATCGACCCACTGTCTGCAACGACTTTCCATATCGAAAGTTGTCCATTATCACCAAGATGCACCGATCCCCCATGCATGAAGAGTTGATTGGTATTAGCCCTATGTCCGTTAAGCATGAGTTGTCCACCGTGATACATCTTGATAGAAGGCCCGCCAAATTGGCCGTCGGCATTAGCTGAGACGCGACTTGGATGGGCGTTCCATTGATCATAGCCGTGCACCTCAAGTGGACCAGCGATCGCAATGGTATCCGTAGGTTTTTTCAGGTAGAGTTGCCCCCCATCGATCTTAGTAATGCCAGACAGGGTGTTGGTGAGACTGCCACTGAGGATAGTGTAATAATCGAAATTGTCCGCAGAAAATATGATCGCCCCGGCTCCCGTAAGCGTTCCGGTTAAATTGAGTGTTGAATAATAATTTGAATCAGATGTTCCTCGCCCCCAAATCGTACCTGTTGAACTGTGATCTACGGTAATGGACCCGCCCCAAGTCATATGGCCATGGTAATTGAGCATCGCATTTGCATCGGAAAACTCAAGGGTCTCGCTCAATATGGTCAGTTCATAGGGGGCACCCGGATAGCCTCCCAAATTCAAGACAGCATGGCCTTGAATGACGGTGCCCTTAGCTGCGCTTCCAAGAGACATAGCATTGCCCAAATACATAGCGCCTTCATTTAATATCGTCAACCCCTCGTAGGTATTCAATTGCATGAGATAAAGATCACCGGGTCCAAATTTAGTGAAGCCTCCGATACCGCTTATCTTGCTGTTAACCCACAATGATGCGCCGGAGTCGATATCGAAAGATCCATCGCGAACATTGATGGGTCCACTCCATGTCAATGCGCCACTCTCTACATGCAACGTGCCACGGTTGTGCAGTGTGAGTGGCTCAGATAGGCTACCCCCCTCCGGCAAAGCGAGCACTAATGCAGCACCTGTATCAACGACCGTTCCCGCCTTGCTCGCCCCCAACGCGGTCAGACTGGTGACCTTCAACGACCCTCCGAAAACGGTCGTAATTCCTCTGTAGTCGTTATTGCCACCGAGAACAAGAACGCCGGCACCAGCTTTGTTAAGCGCACTGATTCCGGTAAGCTTTCCGGTTAGTGCAGCAACACTCTTGGTCCCGGTATTGACTGTTAACTTAGTTGCATTTTTTTTATTTAAGTTGAAAATGGCGGCGATTTCCCCGTTGATATTTAACGTCGCTGAGGGGTTGTACACACGAAGGGTTGTGGATGAAAAGAGCAGCAGCCGACTGGAAATGGCCACTTTCCCGTTATTCTGCTTCGCTAGGATACCTCGCGTGATACCAATCGGTTTTCCGCCAATCGTGTAATCGTTGGCTAAAAAATCTAGTGTGGAATAAACCTTCAATTTGGATATATTGTTATTCATGTTCCTCGTGCGGCCCGATGGTAGCGGACCAAATACCAGCGTATCTCCGTTGGTAGGGACTCCCGAAGGTGACCAATTGGAATCCGTGTTCCAGCCTCCGCCAGAAAGGCCGGTCCAAGTTTTTATGGCCGCCTGAGCGTGAGGGAGAAAAAGGCAGGAGAACGCGAGAATGAGCAAACTTAACAAGATTGACCGAATTTTAGAGCATAAGGGTACTGCATCGCGGACAGTCAGTTTTTGTTTTTTCATATCTTCATTCTTCTGGAAACTAGTCGGCTATGTATTGATTGCGAACAAGAAGACCTAGCCGATTGGTCAATTAATAGACGCAATAAATGCGATGGTTTTTAGATTAATTCCCACCGGAAGATGACCAATTGACAAAACTCAAGAGAGCACTAGAATATCTCAGCATTGTGTCAGCGCGCTATCCGCTCATCGAACTCAATAGTAAAGCGAATCAAGGCGACCTTCTAGCCCCGAATCGGCCTTGTCCATTTTTGACTGATATTGTTCAATGTGAGATGTTGCCAATCTTGGCGGTCTCTATCGAGACGTGACGAGCGAAGACGGTCCTGAGCTATTGATAACTAGGGGTTTCATTCCCTTTGCCGACCAAGCGCCTGCGCGCTGAACGAATGGAACCGGGCATTCCAGCGCGGCTGTCTTGAAGGTGTTTGCGCCATCCTGCTCGCACCGACGCGCCTTCGCTTCCTCTGCTGTTTCAGTCGCCGGTGGCGCTGCATGGGTGCCGATGGCAAACACGCTTTCCTTGGCCACACTGGCCTCGCGTATCTCGAAACGATACCGACAGGCCTTCACGCCGTTGTGTTTGACCTCCAGGTACAAGTTGTTGCCATCGACCAGCTTGTATGGCGGTTCCTGGCGCTTCGCGTTCCTGCATTCTCTGTCGTCCAGCATCGATTCCCACTTTGAAATGCCGTATCCGGTTCAGGATGGGGTGCAAAGAGATGACATGAAGTGACAAGATACAAAAAACCCCGCGACTGCGGGGCTATGCTGGCATTTTTGAGAACTCATGAAATGCCATGAGTTGATGGTGCTGGTTTAGACGTTAAACAAGAAATTCAATACGTCGCCATCCTTCACCACATATTCCTTACCTTCAGCGCGCATCTTGCCGGCTTCTTTGGCACCGGCTTCGCCCTTGTAGGTGATGAAGTCGTCAAAGGCGATGGTCTGGGCGCGGATGAAACCGCGCTCGAAGTCGGTGTGGATCACGCCTGCCGCTTGCGGGCCGGTGTCGCCGACGTGGATGGTCCAGGCGCGCACTTCCTTGACGCCGGCGGTGAAGTAAGTTTGCAGGCCGAGCAGCTTGTAGGCGGCGCGGATCAGGCGATCCAGACCTGGCTCTTGCATGCCCATGTCGGCCAAAAATTCGGCCTTGTCAGCGTCTTCCAGATCGGCGATCTCGGATTCGATTGAGGCGCAGATGGCGACGATAGGCGCGTTCTGTGATGCCGCGTAGGCGGTCAGTTGATCGAGCAATGGGTTATTCGTGAAACCGGTATCCGAAACATTCGCGACATACATGGCTGGCTTGGCGGTGATCAGGCACATCGGTTTGATCATGGCCATTTCTTCTGCATCCAGGCCCATCGCGCGCACCGGTTTGGCATCGTTCAGGGCGGGCATGATGCGTTCCAGGATCTCGACCAGTTTGGCCGCGTCCTTGTCGCCGGAACGGGCTTTCTTGTTTTCGCGGTGGATGGCTTTTTCAACCGCACTCATGTCGGCCAGGCACAATTCGGTCTGGATGACTTCGATATCGTCCAGCGGGCTGACCTTGCCGGCGACGTGGATCACGTTATCGTCTTCAAAACAGCGCACGACGTTGACGATCGCATCGGTTTCGCGGATGTGGGCCAGAAACTGGTTGCCCAGGCCTTCACCTTTGGAGGCCCCTGCGACCAGACCGGCGATATCGACGAACTCGACGATGGCGTTCTGGATGCGTTCAGGCTTGACGATGGCGGATAACTGCGCCAGACGCGGATCGGGTACTTCTACCACGCCGACATTCGGCTCGATGGTGCAGAAAGGGTAGTTTTCTGCCGGGATGCCTGCTTTAGTCAGTGCATTGAAGAGGGTAGATTTGCCGACGTTAGGCAGGCCGACGATGCCGCATTGGAGACTCATGGTGATCTTTTTAAAAAGGAAATTGCTAGAAAATACGTAAATTAGCCCGCTATTTTACCGGAACTGCGCGCAAAACTGATCTTTCTTAGCGAAAGCCGCTGTAAAAAGGCCAGCAGTAGCAAGGCGGCAACGGTTAATCCCAGTACCAGGCCTATCCAGAATCCGGCCGCTTCCATCGGCTGGGCCGGTCGCCATGGCATCCATTCTGGCAGCATGCCTAGCCCGAGTGCGCAGCCCAGCGGCAGGGCAAAGCCGTAAAATGCCATCAGATGGATCAGCATTGGCGTGCGCGTCACCTTATAGCCACGGATCGCGCACGAGGCCGATACCTGGGTCGCATCGGATAACTGGAAGATGGCAGCAAACAGCAGCAATGTGGCGGTCATTGCTTGCACGGCAGGGTCCGACGTGTAGGCAGCGGCAATCGGATCACGAAAAATTGCGATCAGGGTGGCCGAGATAACGGCGAAGGCGAGCGACAGGCCAACCCCGACCAGCGAGACAAAGCGCGCCCTGACGACATCGCCTTCACCCAGCGTTTGTCCGACCCGCGTGGTCAGGGCGATACCCAGACTCAGCGGCACCATGAATACCAGCGAGGAAAAATTCAGCGCGATTTGATTCGCCGAGACTGGCACGATGCCAAAACGCGCCACCAGTAAACCCACGGCGCAAAAGGCCGAGACTTCGGCAAAATATGTCACGCCGATAGGCAAGCCGATGCGCAGCATGGAGCGAATTTCTGGCCAGTGTGGCGCTTCTCTATGGGTAAACGGAAAAGTCGGGCGATACACCGGCGCATGCTGCATCCACCACAGCATCGCGCCCAGCATCAGCCACAGGCCGACGCCAGTGGCGACCGCGCAACCAGTCGCGCCCAACTGCGGCAGCCCCCAATGACCGTAAATTAGCAGCCAATTAATAAAAATATTAAAGCCCAGGCCACACAAGGCAATCACCATCACCGGCTTGGTCTGGTTCAGGCTGGTGGTGTAGCTATACAGCGCGCGATACATGGCAAAGGCCGGCATGCCAATGCTGATCACGTGCACAAACTGGGTAGCTTTGGCATGCACGCCAGGGTCTAGCTGCAGGTAATCAAAGATAAGCGTTGATAGATTCAATAACAGACACGCCAATAAGCCGACGCCAAACGCCATCCACATCGCCTGCCGCATGATGTGCGGGATGCGATCAAACTTGGCGGCACCGACTTCATGCGCCACCACCGCATTGATCGCAATCATGATGCCCATCACCGACACCAGTACGATAGACCAGAGCGAAGCGCCGAGCGCGACGGCAGCCAGATCTTCCGCGCTTAAATGGCCCGTCATGGCGACGTCGGCAACCGACATGCCGACGGTGGCCAGCTGGCCAATCAGGACGGGCCAGGCGAGTTGCCAGAGGGCGGCGGCTTCAGTGCGGATTTTGGTTTTCATGCGAGATAACAGTGCAAACAATGTCTGAATAATCAGGGACGGAGCCGCATCTTACCTTATCTGATTTTGCCGGATAAGCAGACGCATCAAAACAGGGCGTGTGCCTCAGCATAGGCACGGGTATGAACTTTGCTTTCCATATTGCAATATATTGCTAACCAGGAGAAAACCCATGATGAACAGAAGACAGTTTTTAGGCAGGACATGCATAGCGGCGGGGTGTTTAGGGCTATTCTCGTATGCCGTTGCGCAGGCCATCAATATCAATGATGCCATCAACAAATCAGGGCGGCAAAGGATGTTGTCGCAGCGCATGGCGAAAGCATATCTTCAACTAGGCTTGGCGGTGGATGTCGAGCATTCTAAAAAAATTCTGCAGGCTTCATTGGCATTATTCGATAAGCAATTACTCGAATTAAGCGCCTTTGCGCCAACCGCCGAAAATCGCCTGACGCTGAGCAATATGGAAAAAGTCTGGCTGAGTTACAAACAGGTCTTGTCTGGCAAGACGCCCAATCAGCAAGATGCCAAAGAGGTCATGCTGATCAATGAAGAAATTCTGACGATGGCGCATGCCGCGACTTTGCAATTGGAAAAATATAACGGCAACCCGGCAGGGCAACTGGTGAATATCTCAGGACGTCAGCGCATGCTGTCGCAAAGAATGGCCAAGTTTTATCAGGCCCTGCAATGGGGTGTTGCGCCACCAGACGCACAGGCAAAACTGGAGCTGTCGCGTCAAGAGTTTATCGTCGGTATGCAGACCCTCAATGCGTCGGCTAAAAATACCCCGAGAATCAAGGATGAACTCGCTTTGGCGCAACAGCAATGGGTGTTCTTTGATAGCGCGCTGAGACAAAATGGCGATAGCAAAAATCGTCAGCAATACGCCAGCAATGTCGCCACCAGCAGCGAGCGCATTTTAGAGATTATGGATAGCATTACTGGCCTGTACCAGCAGCTGGCTTAACGAAAAAACAGGCGCAAACCGGGCTGTGTCGATGGATGATGCACCTGATCGGTAGCGTAAATAAAGCTTTTTAAAAGGCATCTGTGCCAGCGCGCATATCCCATGCGGCCTGCAGGCCAGGCAGCCTGAAGAAGCGCATGGAATATGCGCGTCCGGGCAGGTGCTAGTTAAAAATTAGAAATTGAGCGGCTTGACCTGAGACAGATCGGGCTTTTCGACAAAGGCGGCAAAGGCATCGCGCAGGCGGGCGCTTTCGGCGATGGCCAGCTTCCAGTTCTGAATGCGAAAATCATGGTTGGTGCCGTAATGGAAAAAATCCTGCCGGTCCGGCAGCTTGCCGCGTGACAGGGTCAGCAAGAAGGCCGGCGACGGCGACACCATGATCATATTATCGAGCCAGCCGCGGTTTTTACCCAGGCTGGCACGCCGCCAGGGCAGGGATTTATCCAGCCAGCCCGGCACGATGTGATCGGTAAAGTGTGGATACAGCACCAGCCCGCCATCCTTGCCGCCAGAAATGCGCGAGTAGGGCAAGGCCAGGTGGTAATCAATGATACCGCCATCCCAGTAAGTACCGTTCGGGGTCTGCGGGATATGCCGTACCGGCTCCATGATCAGGGGCAGGGTGCCGGATGCCAGCAGCGCCGGCATCAGATTATCGGCTGTCAGGGCACAAAAATGGGTCTCGAAATGATCGAACTTTGCCTTCAGCCAAAACAGCGGATCGCGCTGGTCGCCGATGACGACTCTATCCATATGTCTGGCCAGATTCGCGCGCGAAGTCAAATTGGCAAAGCTTGCCGCTGCAAAGCCCAGCTTGGCGCTGGCGCTGCTATGCGGGGCTTGCAGCAAGCCGCGGCCGCGCACGGTCAGCAGTTGTAGCCGATGAAGCGGCTGATGCACGATTTCCTGTTCGTGACCGTCGATAAAATGGTGCAGCAGTGCGCTGATTTCATCGCTGACGCGACGTGCGCTCGGCTTGGCCGGATAGCGCTGTTCGCAATACAACTCACCCAGGCGCTGAAACGCCGCCACCGGATCGGCATGACTGGCCGCGGCCATGCGCCAGGCGCCGATCGAGGCACCGATCAGCGTGCGTTCCCGCGGCGCGCTGGGCAGCCATTCGCCAAACAGCCATTGGTCCAGCGCCTGCAAAATCAAGCCTTTAGGGCCGCCGGCGGCTGCCGGAATAATCGCGATATCCTTGGCCTGCAAGCCGTGCTGGCGGAGATGCTCCATGGCGGTTTTGCCCGCGTGGATTTGTATCGGCGAACTCATTTTGGCGCAACGCCGTTGGCATTTGTGCTGATATTTGTGCTGGTATGTAAGCGCAGCATCGCTTCGTTGAATTTTCCTTCCACCATAAGCGGGATGATATCGAGACTAAACGCGATGGCTTCATCGATCAGGGGTTGTTCTTCCTTGCGCGGCCGGTGCAAGACAAAGTCGGCCACGCCCTGATTCAGGTTCAGGCTGCGCGGATGGCCGATGCCTATGCGCAGGCGCCAGTAATCTTGCGTGCCGAGCGCGGCCGTGATGTCCTTGAGGCCGTTATGGCCGCCGGACGAGCCGCCTTTCTTGAGTTTGGCGACGCCGGGCAGCAGATCAAGCTCATCATGCACCACCAGTATCTGATCGGGCGTGATCTTGTAAAAACGGCACAGCGCGCCGACCGACTGGCCGGAGCGGTTCATGAAGGTTTGCGGTTGCAGCAGCCAGACATCCTCTGCCGCGATCTTGCTCTTGGCGACCAGGGCATTGAAGTTCTTGTCGCGCTGCAGGTTATTGCGCGCGAGCTGGTCTAGCAGCCAGAAGCCGGCATTGTGGCGGGTTTGTTCGTATTCCGGGCCTGGGTTGCCTAGGCCGACTATGAGGCGGATGGACATGGGTTTGCTATTGGTTGGATTCAATTCTGTTGCTATTCAGTTTGCTCGGTATAGCCCCTCGCCCGCTGGCGGGAGAGGGGTTGGGGTGAGGGTGCTACAAATTACCGGACGCGTTACGCACTATCCATGCGCCTTTCCAGCCTAAATGCCTTCAAAACCCGCATGGATATTGCGCATGGCCGATTATTTTTTATGCTTCAACAACGGCGCCAGATATTTTCCTGTCACGCTATCGGGATTCGCCGCCACGTCTTCCGGCGTGCCGCTGGCCAGGATCAGGCCGCCGCCGGCGCCGCCTTCGGGGCCCAGATCGACGATCCAGTCGGCGGTTTTAATCACGTCCAGATTGTGTTCGATGATGACCACCGTATTGCCCTGATCGCGCAAGCGGTGTATGACTTTCAGCAAGAGATCGATATCGTGGAAATGCAGGCCGGTGGTCGGTTCATCCAAGATATACAGGGTGCGGCCGGTGTCGCGCTTGGATAATTCTAGCGAGAGTTTGACCCGTTGCGCTTCGCCGCCCGACAGCGTGGTGGCGCTCTGACCCAGGCGGATATAACCGAGACCGACGTCCAGCAGCGTATGCAGCTTGCGCGCGATCAGCGGTACCGGCTTGAAGAATTCATACGCATCTTCGACCGTCATGCCCAGCACTTGATTGATGTTCTTGCCCTTGTACTGGACTTCCAGGGTTTCGCGGTTGTAGCGCTTGCCGTGGCAGGTGTCGCACGGTACATACACGTCCGGCAAAAAGTGCATCTCGACCTTGATCACGCCATCGCCCTGGCAGGATTCGCAGCGTCCGCCTTTCACGTTAAACGAGAAGCGGCCAGCGCTGTAGCCGCGTTCCTTGGCGACCGGCACGGTAGAGAACAAGTCGCGGATAGGCGTGAACAGGCCGGTGTAGGTGGCGGGATTCGAGCGCGGCGTGCGGCCGATCGGGGCCTGATCCACCGCGATCACCTTGTCAAAATGCTCCAGGCCGCTGATGCTTTCAAACGCCGCCGGTTCGGCTTGCGAACCGTATAAATGGCGCGAGGCGGCCAGATATAAAGTGTCATTCACCAGCGTCGATTTGCCCGAGCCCGAGACCCCCGTCACGCAGGTCAGCAAGCCGACCGGCAGCTTCATCGTGACTTTTTTCAGGTTGTTGCCGCTGGCACCTTTGATCACGAATTGTTTTTCCTGATTGAATACGGTGCGCTGCTTGGGCACCGAGATTTCCAGTTCGCCCGACAGGTATTTGGCGGTCAGCGAGCGCTCGCTTTTCATGATGTCTTCTATCGTGCCCTGGGCGATGACTTCGCCGCCATGCACGCCTGCGCCTATGCCCATATCGACGACAAAATCGGCGCAGCGGATCGCATCTTCATCATGCTCGACTACCAGCACGCTATTGCCGATATCGCGCAAGTGGCGCAGGGTTTCTATCAATCTATCGTTGTCGCGCTGATGCAGGCCGATCGACGGTTCATCCAGCACGTACATGACGCCAGTCAGGCCGGAACCGATTTGCGAAGCCAGGCGGATGCGCTGTGCCTCGCCGCCCGACAGCGTATCGGCGCTGCGATCGAGCGACAGGTAATCGAGCCCGACATTATTCAAAAACGTCAGGCGCGAGCTGATTTCCTTGATGATGCGGTCGGCGATATCGCGCTTGGCACCGACCAGCTTGAGTTGTTCAAAAAAGCTCAGGGTCTGGCGCAGCGGCAGCGCGCTGATTTCATAAATCGGTTTTTCCTGCGCGCCATTGCCGACTTTCACGTAACGCGCCTCGATGCGCAGGCGCGCCCCCTGGCAAGACGGGCATTGCTTCTCGTTGATGAATTTGGCCAGCTCTTCTTTCACCGCCATCGAGTCGGTCTCGCGATAGCGTCTTTGCAGGTTCACGATCACGCCTTCAAACGTGTGTTCCTTGATGACGGTGCGGCCTTTTTCATTGATGTAGGTAAACGGAATCGCCTGTTTGCCCGAGCCGTACAAGATCACTTTTTGCGCCTCTTCGCTCAGTTGCTCAAACGGCGTATCGATATCGAATGCATAGAACGCCGCCAGGTTAGACAGCATCTGGAAATAAAATTGGTTGCGCCGGTCCCAGCCCTTGACTGCGCCGCTGGCCAGCGAGAGATTCGGAAACGCGACGATGCGTTTCGGGTCGAAAAATTCTATGTGGCCCAGGCCGTCACATTCGGGGCAGGCCCCCATAGGATTATTAAACGAGAACAGGCGCGGCTCCAGTTCTTGCAGGCTATAGCCGCAAGTCGGGCAAGCGAATTTATTCGAGAATAACTGTTCGTGGCCGCTATCCATGTCGACGATCAGGGCGCGCCCATTGGCGATGCGCAGCGAAGTCTCAAACGATTCCGCCAGACGCTGCTTGATGTCTTCCCTGACCTTGACGCGGTCGATCACGACATCAATCGTGTGCTTTTCGGTTTTTTTCAGTTTCGGCAGGTCATCGACTTCGACAATTTTTGCGGGATGGGTGCCGCTCTGGACGCGGAAGCGCACAAAACCCTGGGCCTGCATTTGCTCAAACAGGTCAACGTGTTCACCCTTGCGGTTACTTACCACTGGCGCCAGTATCATCAGCTTGGTATCTTCCGGCATGGCCAGCACGGTATCGACCATTTGCGAAACCGATTGTGCCGCCAGCGGGTTTTCCGGATGATCCGGGCAATACGGCGTGCCGACGCGGGCGTACAGCAGGCGCAGGTAATCATGAATCTCGGTGACGGTGCCGACCGTCGAGCGCGGATTGTGCGAAGTGGCTTTTTGTTCAATCGAGATGGCCGGCGACAGGCCTTCGATCAGGTCGACATCGGGCTTTTCCATCAATTGCAAAAACTGCCGTGCATAGGCAGACAGCGATTCGACATAGCGCCGCTGTCCCTCAGCGTACAGCGTATCAAACGCCAGCGACGATTTACCCGAGCCGGACAGGCCGGTGATGACCACCAGCTTATTGCGTGGCAAATCGAGATTGATGTTTTTCAGGTTATGCGTGCGCGCCCCGCGTATGCGGATTTCGTCTTTCTTCACCAGCGGCAGATCGTTTTTGCTGAACTCAATTTCAGCAGGTTTGGCCGTTTTGGCTGATTTAGCTCGGGTTTGTGTCATTTGATTTTTCCGCAAGGTGTGGCATGTCGCTGCATTTCGTAAAGCGCCCTCTTAGTCCGACAGACTTCCAGGATTTCTGATTCGGGGGCAAGCAACCTGCTACTATAACGGGTTTTTGAAATTTGACGCGGGTGACCTGCCTGCTTTGTTTCTTGATTCGCTCTTGATTCGCATTTGCCTTATTATGATTGCAACATCTTCCAATCGCTCACCAGACTCAGAACTGACAGCACTTCCTGCGGGAATGAGCCGTAATGAAATTCTTGCCAGCACCTCGCTGGCCTCGATTTTTGCCTTACGCATGCTGGGCCTGTTCCTGATTTTACCAATTTTTGCGCTACACGCAAAAACGCTGCCGGATGGCGGCAACATGACCCTGGTCGGTCTGGCGATGGGCATCTATGGTCTCAGCCAGGCTTGCGCGCAAATTCCTTTTGGCATTGCCTCAGATAAGTTCGGGCGCAAACGCATCATTGTCATTGGCCTGATCTTGTTTGCGCTGGGCGCACTGATCGCGGCCGCTTCCAGCACCGTGATGGGCATCATGCTCGGGCGTGCAGTGCAGGGCGCCGGCGCGATTTCGGCGGCTGTGACCGCGCTGATTGCCGATTCCACCAGGGAAGAACACCGCACCAAAGCGATGGCGATGGTCGGCGGCTCGATCGGGATCACCTTTGCGCTGTCACTGGTGATCGCACCGGTGCTGTACCAAAGCATAGGCATGAGCGGCATTTTCATGCTCACCGCAGCGTTGGCGGTTGCCGCCATTGCGGTCGTGATCTGGGTCACCCCGGCGGCACCGGCGATCTTGCAAACAGAAAAAATACCCTTGAGCGTGGTCCTCAAGAATCCCGAATTAATGCGTCTGAATCTGGGCGTGTTTGTCTTGCATCTGAGCCAGGTGGCGATGTTTGTCGTGGTGCCATCGGCACTGGTACAGTATGCCAATATCCCGCTGGCGGACCATTGGAAAGTCTATCTGCCGGTGGTGCTGGGTTCTTTCATCGCCATGTTGCCGGCGATTTTTATCGGCGAAAAGCAAGGCAAGATGAAGCAGGTGTTTATGTTTGCCATTGCCTTATTATTGCTGGTGCAATTAGGCTTTTGGCAATATCTTAATAGCCCGATGATCTTGATCGGTCTGCTGTTTGCATTTTTTCTGGCATTTAATATTCTCGAAGCGAGCCAACCCTCGCTGGTATCGCGCCTGGCGCCACCGGCCGCCAAAGGCGCCGCCTTGGGCGTGTATAACACCTTGCAAGCCTTGGGCCTGGCCTGCGGCGGCTTGCTCGGCGGCTGGCTCAATCAGCATGCCGGTGGCGCCACTGTGTTTATCGTGAGCGCCGCATTGACCCTCTTCTGGCTTATAATCGCTAGCAAAATGCCTGAGCTGCCACGCCGCGCCAAAACCGCGCCGGCAGCCTAGGTCACCACCACACTGTTTACAATTGAACTACAGAAATAAAGGAGAGACTCATGGCATCTTTGAATAAAGTCCAGATCATCGGTAATCTCGGACGTGATCCGGAAACCCGTTACATGCCTAGCGGCGACGCCATGACCAGCATCACGGTAGCGACTACCGAAAACTGGAAGGACAAGGCCACCGGCGAAAAGAAAGAGCAAACCGAATGGCACCGGATTACTTTTTTCGGCAAGCTGGCAGAAATCGCCGGCCAGTACCTGAAAAAAGGTTCACAAGTGTATGTAGAAGGCAGCCTGCGCACGCGTAAATACACCGACAAAGACGGCGTAGAAAAATACGCCACCGACATCAAGGCCGACACCATGCAAATGCTGGGCAGCCGTCAAGGCATGGGCGGCGGCGCACCGATGGATGACGAATCCTACGGTGGCGGCGCGCCGTCAGCGCCACGCCAAAGCGCAGCACCGGCACCACGCCCGGCACCAGCAGCACGTCCGGCGCCGAATTTCTCGGATATGGATGACGATATTCCGTTCTAAAACTTAATAAAAAATTGTGTAAAAAACGTCCTGTAAGTCTTTGATTTACAGGACGTTTTTTTACATATTTTGCTAGATTAAGTCGATTAAAATTGTGATTGCCTAATTGCGTAGATTGTAAAAAACGATATTTGTTTAAAAAAGTCGCGGATAAGCCCTCGATGCGCAAGAGCTGTCGTCACACAAAATTATAACGGGAAGACTTCAATGCATTCTGTTTCGTCCATCTCCAAAGATGGCATTTGGTACATTCTGGATTTCTGATGAATATCTCACTGATACGACGATTACGCCCCTTTCAAATGGGAGCGCTGACGCTTACTAGCCTCCTTTTTGTGCTCGGTTTGAGTTTACCCATTCCTTTCGGATGGTATTCGCCAGAAATGTCGGCACGGGTAGTGATGCCAGGCGGTGCGCCGGTGGCAGGTGCCATCGTGGTGTCAGTTGGAACATTATTGGCCCCTGGAACGGTGCTTCGCTAGGTCAATTGGAAATTGCCGAAGTAGTCACCGATCAGGACGGTAAGTTCAAAATCCCAGCCTGGGGCCCACGCTTTTTGTTAAAAGGAACGATACGGCAGGATGAACCTACCTTGCGAATTTTTAAGCCCGGTTATCTACCGTTGATTACCGATAATTATGACGGAGTTCCGATGCGGGCAGCCAGTAGCAGCATCGTGTTTCGATTGCAAAATAAAGATATAGAGTTGACACCGTTTAAGGGAAGTTTGTTTGACTATGAACCTGAGTTGAAGAGCTTACATACTAGTTTGGAGATAATTTATCGAAGTGTTGATGGGTGTTACTGGAAAAAAACCCCGCGCTTATTACTCGCATTACAGGCGTTAAAGATGAATTTAGCTGAAGATGGAGCTGGAAATACGTTGCGGTTTGCATATCAATACGCAGGTATCAATCAACCACAGTGCGGTGATGCTAAACAATTTTTTCTTGATTTTGCGCATTAATCTAGCGCCTCATGCATTGCGCGGGATACAGAGGTTTACGTACTGACTGCTAACAGGCTCGATTGTAAAAATTTCAATGTATTTGAAACTGACAGTCTTCAATTAGTTCTGATTTTTATAAAACATAAAAAAAGCGCTAACACCTCAGGTGCAGCGCTTTCATCATCAGATCAAATCTATCCTTATTTACATGCTGTGCCGTGATTGGCATGCGCGCCTTTTGCTTTGGCGTCCGCCTCAGTCATATATTCACCCACTTTGGTCTTGCCATAAAACTCAGTTCCTTGGCAGTGATAGGTATTTGACTTGGTATTGATCCATACTTTACCAGCGCCGCCACCTGGCGCTTCCGTCCTTGCTGAGGCCGAGGCTTTTGGTGTTACTTTAGTGCTGCTGGCGTTAGACGAATGTGTTGCAGTAGCCGTCGTGGTAGGTGCCGCTGCAGCAGCCGGTTTTACTGTCGTGGCTGGAGTTTGTGCAAATGCGCTAGCCATTACAAAGGTGCTAGCGATGAGAGTGGCGATCAGCTTGTTCATGTTGAAACCATATTCTTGTTTGGCCATAGACAATTTCTACGTCTCTCCATAACGCGAACATTTGTATTTGCGTTGACATGATCAGCGACCATCGAAGTAAGCAAGGAGGGTGCATCCATCGGTACTAGGTTTATGCTGTTGATCTTAGGTTTTTTTCGGCGAGGCATGAGCCAAGAAAAAACGCTATCTCTTCGCTATTTCTACGGCCTGCTGCACTAGCTTGTCAGGTTCGGATTCCTTTGAAAATGAAGTAACATTGACATATGACAGATATCTCCCTAGCGCAAACGCTGTATTTCAAACCATTCCGGCTATTCTTGGTGCGGCCCAGGCTGTTTATTTCCGCATTGATCGGTGTTGTGACGATCTTCTTGCTGCCGACCGCGCTGGCACAACAGCCGATCACCAGAATGATCATAGGCTGGAACGTCGGCGCGGTTCTTTATCTGTTGCTGGCGGCAAAAATGATGTTCTGGTCTAGCCATGAACGCATGCGCAAGCGCGCCCTGCAACAGGACGAGGGCCGGCTGATCATACTGGGCCTGGTCGTGATTGCCGCGCTGATGTCGATCGGTGCCATCGTGGCGGAGCTGGCGGTGGTTAAGGAGATGCACGGCAGCTTACGTTATGCCCACATTGCATTAGCGGTGCTGACGATCCTGTCCTCATGGGCATTTACGCAGTTGATGTTTGCCCTGCACTACGCGCATGACTATTACGCGGCAGAAGCGCGCGGCAATGCAGGTGGCCTGGAGTTCCCGGGCGGACACGCCCCAGATTATGGTGATTTTCTTTATTTTGCCTGCGTTATCGGCACCTCGGGCCAGACTGCGGATGTCAGTTTTTCTTGCCGTGCGATGCGCCGCATTGGTACGGTTCATTGCGTGCTGGCGTTTTTTTTCAACACGACCTTATTGGCCTTGACGATCAATATTGCATCGGGCTTATTTTAAATTTTTGAAATGGATAGTCGCGCCGTAGGCGGGATAACAGACTGTCCCGACAGTTGCTGTCTTTTGTCTGCATTGTTGGCGTAATCGGACAAAGCCAAAAAATTACCCACATCAGATAGTTTGTAAAAAATAAATTAAAGCCGGAATTTGAAAGAAATTCTGGCTTTTTTAATATCGTTTTGAGAAATTAACGAGAAATTTTCATTATTTTGTCAATTTCATGTCAACGGGAATGTTAAGGCAGACGTTTTTGCTACAAAGAATCTTTGCTTACACACCTCCTAATGCGAAGATTCCCTTACAGGAGTCTTAAATGATTTACGAAATATTGGTTCGCCCATCGTATAGCAAGAGAATGACATCGGATCATTTGGTTTGGGTAGAGAGTGATTTGCCTACCCGCTCATTTGAAAAATGGTTGTGTGACCAGTCCTTGTTGGATGCTAGTGGGCGTTCTGCCGTGGTGCGCTGGAGTATTGTTCAAAGCCAAAGACCTGCACACTTTAAATTGGCGACACAGGCTAAGGCATTGGTCAGCCGTATCGCAGAATTAATGCTTGGCACGCCAGATGTCGCTTCGGTGTTTGATGCAGCAATTCCGCTCAAGGCGTTTCAATTGAAAAACAAGGCGCTTGCATTAGCTTAAATTTGTTTTCTATTTATTAATACGGCGGCTTGTCTATGCTGTATTAGCAAAAAATACTAAAAAAGCCCTGTCAGATTGAGTCTGGCAGGGCTTTTTTAGTATTTGATATAAATCATATTTTAAAGATGCATGAAATTTATTTGGCCATTTAGATGTAAAGTCTTTTCCATCTGGTTCTGGACTTGCTCCCTTCAAACAATAATTCAGTGACGCGTGTGAGGATTAACACGCAAAAAGCGCTTTTTTGTTTCGGATGAAAATTTCTCCTAAGTAATTTTTTTCATTATATTTGAACTTTTTTTTTATTGATCTATTCTGAAAATGCGGCTATAAGCTATGAAAAGTTTTGCATACACTGGCTTTGCCGGAACGATAACTATACTTATAGTCACAGGAGACAAATATAATGAGTCTGAACCAAATCCATAATTTGAGTATTGCGAAACGACTGGGGATTCTTATTCTCAGCGCAGTACTTGGCATCGTAGTTCTTACCTCAATTTTCCTGTTTTCTGAAAAATCCTTAATCATTGAGGAACGCCAAAGCAGCGTCAGACAAACTGTTGAGGTTGCTCACAGCTTAATTGTCTATTACCACGGTTTGATAGAACAGACCAAAATGAGCGAAGATGACGCCAAGCAGTCTGCCATGAAGGCAATCAAAGCCTTGCGTTACGGCGATGGTGAATACATTTGGATTAATAATATGCAAACGGTAATGGTGATGCATCCCATTAAGCCTGAACTCGATGGTAAGGATTTGTCAGGAAGCAAAGACGCAAATGGGAAGCTTTTGTTTACTGAATTTGTCGAAATGGTCAAGGCCAAAGGGGCTGGATTTGTTTTCTATATGTGGCCGAAACCTGGCCATGATAATCCGGTACAAAAAGTCTCTTATGTTAAAGGATTCGCCCCATGGGGCTGGGTTGTCGGTTCTGGTGTGTATATTGATACGGTAGATGCCGCCTTGAAGAATCGCTTTATTGAGTCTTCCATTGGCGCATTGATATTGGCTGCTGTTTTATTTGGTATTGGTCTATTCATCGCACGAGGTCTTGTGCGGCAGCTTGGTGGTGAGCCTCAGTACGCGGCAGAAATTACCCGCCATATTGCGGAAGGTGATTTGACGGTAGTGATTGATCTTAAGAAATCGGATCAATCTAGTCTTTTGTTTTCGATTAAATCTATGCGCGACAGCATCGCTGCCATTATTGGGCAGGTTCGCAGTGGCACCGATGCGATTGCTATGTCATCCAAAGAAATCGCATCGGGCAATATGGATCTCTCTGCGCGTACGGAGACTCAGGCCAGTTCACTGGAAGAAACTGCATCTTCAATGGAGGAATTGACCGGAACCGTTAAGCAAAATGCGGATAATGCGCGGCAGGCAAATCAACTCGCTGCTTCTGCTTCCTCGATTGCGATTAAGGGTGGCAATGTCGTAGCAGAAGTCGTGGCAACGATGGGAGTCATCAATTCTTCTTCGCAAAAAATTGTTGATATCATTTCTGTTATTGATGGGATTGCTTTTCAAACAAATATTCTTGCCTTAAACGCTGCAGTGGAAGCCGCGCGCGCGGGGGAGCAGGGCCGAGGTTTTGCGGTGGTTGCCTCCGAAGTGCGCAATCTTGCACAACGTTCGGCCAGTGCGGCGAAAGAGATCAAGACACTCATCAATGATTCGGTGGAAAACGTCCGGCATGGCTCCCAGTTAGTCGATCAGGCGGGTGGGACTATGAATGAGATTGTAGCGAGTGTTAAGCACGTCACCGATATCATGGCCGAAATAACTGCGGCGACAACTGAACAGACCTCCGGCATCGAGCAAATTAATTTGGCAATTTCGGAAATGGATAGCGTGACACAGCAAAATGCTGCGCTAGTAGAGCAGGCTGCCGCTGCCGCTGCGGCAATGCAAGAGCAAGCCGGTAATCTGATGCAGGTGGTGAGTGTCTTTAAGGTCGATGCAAACGCTGATGCTGGTCAAGAAAATTTAGTGATGCAACAGCAAGATAAAGTCAAAACCAAGGCAGCACCTCGCGCCGTCAATGTAACGAAAAGACTGAATGGTGTTAAATCTTCTTCATCTGCTAAATCTGTAACGGCGCGCCCAGCCAAGAAGAATGTGGTTGAGGATGATTGGGAAGAGTTTTGAGGCGGTGCTTTAAGTTTGGCGAATAGGTCGCACTCTTGCCCTTGAGTGCGATAGTTCAAAAAAATAACGCGGCTTGAGGGAGTGGCAATCCCGAACCTTGCTCATTAACGAATATTTGGTGGATATAGAAAAGGCATAGCCCCTTCTTGTTTTACAATGCCGCAGTCTATTTACTGATTGCATACTTATGGCAAGGCTTCCTCGTCTGGTAATCCCGCATCAACTACATCACATCATCCAAAAAGGAAATGATAATAAAGTCATTTTTGTTGATCGTGACGACTACGCGGTGTTTCTTGGCTGGCTGATACAGGCATCCAAGCAATTTGAGGTCGCGATACATGCCTATGTATTGATGCCGGATCATCTGCATTTATTGGCGACACCGTCTGATGAAACGGGGTTAAGCAGAATGATGCAATGGCTGGGGCGCCATTATGTCCCTTATTTTAATGCTAAATACCATCGATCAGGCACATTGTGGCAGGGCCGTTACCGGGCGACAGTTATTCAGGCTGCGGTTTATTTTTTGCGCTGTAGTTTATATATTGAGGCGAATCCGGTGCTTGCAAAATTGGTTGCAGAGGCGTCGGATTACTCATGGTCAAGTTATCAACATCATATCGGTCTGAAAATTGATCCATTGATCACTGATCATCCTTTGTATTGGAGCTTGGGAAACACGCCATTTCAGCGTGAGGCAGCCTATAAAGAAATGATGCAGCAAGCGCAGCCCAGCGCTGAAATCGAAGCGATGACGGCCGCAACGCTGAGGGGATGGTTACTTGGTTCGGATCAATTTAAAGCAGAAATGGCGAAGCTTACTGCTAGACGTGTGGAGCCTGTCAAACGCGGTCGGCCGAGCAAGCAAAGTAAGCTGGTTTAAGTTGGGCGCTGAGTCGGGCCTAAAATTGAGGCGACTACAGGATTCAAAACTCATTGGTCATGAATTGGGTTGAATGAATGTATCTATTTAAGCTCCTTTAACTATGTCCCTAAATTAAAATATTAAGATATTTAGGAGTTTAAATATGACACTGACCCTATTTATTTTGATTGTATAATCTGTTGCACTGCACTATCCTACGGAATAAGCTAATTTCCTATTGGAGAATCATGATGCAAACGCAAGGCCTGTACGACCCAGCTAATGAACACGACGCCTGCGGTGTAGGTTTTGTGGCGCATATTAAAGGCAAAAAATCTCACACTATTGTTGAGCAAGGTTTGCTGATCTTGAAAAACCTTGATCATCGGGGTGCGGTCGGTGCAGATGCGCTGATGGGCGACGGTGCTGGGGTCTTGATTCAGATTCCTGATCTTTATTACCGTGAAGATATGGCCACGCAAGGTATCAGCTTGCCACCGCCGGGCGAGTATGGCGTCGGCATGATTTTTCTGCCAAAAGAACACGCTTCCCGTTTAGCCTGCGAACAAGAAATTGAGCGCGCAGTGCGTGCTGAAGGTCAGGTAGTGCTGGGCTGGCGCGATGTGCCGGTCGATGGTGAAATGCCGATGTCGCCTACCGTGCGCGAAAAAGAACCGGTGATCCGTCAGATCTTTATTGGCCGTGGCCCTGACATCATGGTGACCGATGCATTAGAGCGCAAACTGTATGTGATCCGTAAATCGGCGGTGCATGCGATTGAAGCCCTCAAGCTGATCCACGGTAAAGAATATTTTGTCCCATCGATGTCGGCGCGCACCATCGTCTACAAGGGTTTGCTGCTGGCTGACCAGGTTGGTGTGTATTACAAAGATTTGCAAGATGAGCGTTGCATTTCTGCGCTGGCCCTGGTGCATCAGCGTTTCTCTACCAATACTTTCCCGGAATGGCCGCTGGCCCACCCGTATCGCATGATTGCGCATAATGGCGAGATCAATACGGTCAAGGGTAATTTCAACTGGATGCGCGCACGCGAAGGCGTGATGAAATCGGCCGTGCTCGGCGATGATTTGCAAAAACTCTATCCGTTGATTTTTGAAGGTCAGTCCGATACCGCAAGTTTTGATAATGCGCTGGAACTGCTGGTGATGGCGGGCTATCCTATTGCACAGGCAATGATGATGATGATCCCGGAAGCCTGGGAAAATCACACTATGATGGACGAAAACCGTCGTGCTTTCTACGAATACCATGCAGCCATGATGGAGCCATGGGATGGTCCTGCGGCGATGGCGTTTACCGATGGTCGCCAGATCGGCGGTACGCTTGATCGTAATGGCTTGCGTCCTGCGCGTTATATCGTGACCGATGATGATTTGGTGGTGATGGCTTCAGAATCTGGCGTGTTGCCAATTCCTGAGTCCAAGATCATTAAAAAATGGCGTCTGCAACCGGGCAAAATGTTTCTGATCGACTTGGAAGCCGGTCGCATCATCGACGATAAAGAAATCAAAGATACCTATGCCAATGCCAAGCCCTACAAGCAATGGATTAATTCGGTACGGATCAGACTGAACGAACTCAAAGGCGAGCAAGATAAAACCTTAGAAACCGTTACGCTGTTAGATCGTCAGCAAGCTTTCGGCTATACCCAGGAAGATCTGAAATTCCTGATGGCGCCGATGGCGTCTACCGGTGAAGAGGCGATTGGGTCTATGGGTAATGATTCTTCATTAGCCGTGATGTCGAATAAGCTCAAGCCTTTGTATAACTACTTTAAGCAGTTGTTCGCGCAGGTGACCAATCCACCTATCGATCCGATTCGTGAAGCGATGGTGATGTCGCTGGTGTCTTTTATCGGTCCTAAGCCGAATTTGTTGGATACCAATAACATCAATCCACCGATGCGTCTGGAAGTCGCGCAGCCAATACTGGATTTTGCCGATATCGCTAAATTGCGCAACATTAGCGCCAATACCGGCGGCAAGTTTAAATCGTACGAACTCGATATTTGCTATCCGGTCGCATGGGGTAAAGACGGTATCGAAGCACGCCTGGCATCGATCTGCGCCGAAGTCGTCGATGCAGTTAAATCTGGCCACAATATCGTGATCATCACTGATCGTAAGATGGATGCGAACTATGTCGCGATTCCAGCATTGCTGGCAACTTCGACGGTGCATCAGCATCTGGTCAGTAAGGGCTTGCGTACTACTACCGGCTTGGTGGTAGAAACTGGTTCAGCGCGCGAGACGCATCACTTTGCCTTGTTGGCAGGATACGGTGCAGAAGCAGTTCATCCATACCTGGCGATGCAAACCTTGGCCGATATGGCGAAAGATTTGTCCGGGGATTTGTCGGCAGAAAAAGCCATTTACAACTATACCAAGGCAGTCGGCAAAGGCTTGATGAAAGTCATGTCCAAGATGGGCATTTCAACCTACATGTCGTATTGCGGTGCGCAGATTTTTGAAGTGATAGGCCTGAACAAATCTTTGGTCGATAAATACTTTAAAGGCACGGCTTCGAATGTTGAGGGTATTGGTGTATTTGAGGTTGCCGAAGAAGCCTTGCGCCTGCACAAACTGGCGTTTGGTTTGGACCCTGTGATGGCCAATGCGCTAGATGCTGGCGGCGAATATGCCTTCCGCGTTCGCGGAGAAGATCACATGTGGACACCGGATGCGATTGCAAAATTGCAGCATTCTACCCGTTCAAATAACTTTAATTCGTATAAGGAATATGCGCAGATCATTAACGATCAGTCCAAGCGTCATATGACTTTGCGTGGTTTGTTTGAATTTAAAATTGATCCGGCTAAAGCGATTCCGCTCGATCAGGTCGAGTCTGCCAAAGAAATCGTCAAACGCTTTGCGACTGGCGCGATGTCACTCGGCTCCATCAGTACTGAAGCCCATGCGACCTTGGCCGTGGCGATGAACCGTATCGGTGGTAAATCAAATACCGGCGAAGGCGGCGAAGATCCTGCGCGTTATCAGCAAGAGCTGAAAGGCATTCCTATTAAGCAGGGGGCATCCTTGGCCTCGGTGCTGGGTAAAGACGTCGTTCAGGTGGATATTCCTCTGATCGCCGGCGATTCGTTGCGCTCACGTATCAAGCAGGTCGCCTCAGGCCGATTCGGCGTGACAACTGAATATCTGATCTCTGCCGATCAGATTCAGATCAAGATGGCACAAGGTGCCAAGCCGGGCGAGGGTGGACAATTACCAGGCCATAAGGTCTCTGATTACATCGCCAAGTTGCGTTTTTCTGTGCCTGGCGTCGGCTTGATTTCGCCACCGCCGCATCATGATATTTATTCTATCGAAGATTTGGCGCAACTGATTCATGACCTGAAAAACGTCAATCCAAAAGCATCGATTTCCGTCAAGCTGGTGTCTGAAGTGGGTGTCGGTACGATTGCTGCGGGTGTCTCCAAGGCGAAGGCCGACCATTTGGTGATCGCGGGTCATGACGGCGGCACTGGCGCTTCGCCTTTATCTTCCATCAAGCATGCAGGCTCGCCGTGGGAACTGGGCTTGTCAGAAACTCAGCAGACTTTGGTGTTGAACGGTTTGCGTAGCCGTGTACGGGTGCAGGCTGATGGCCAGATGAAAACCGGCCGAGATGTCGCGATCGCGGCGATGTTGGGCGCCGATGAAATCGGTTTTGCCACCGCGCCGTTAGTGGTCGAGGGTTGCATCATGATGCGCAAGTGTCATTTGAATACTTGCCCGGTCGGTGTGGCAACACAAGATCCTGAATTGCGTAAGAAGTTTTCTGGTAAACCGGAATACGTCGTCAACTATTTCTTCTTCGTCGCCGAAGAAGTTCGTCAGATTATGGCGCAGCTTGGCATCCGTACTTACGATGAGTTGATTGGCCGGGTTGATCTGCTGGATAAATCCAAAGCGATTACGCATTGGAAAGCCAAAGGACTCGATTTCAGTAAAATTTTCTATCAACCTGAAATGCCTGTTGGCACTGCAGTTCGCCATGTCGATGTGCAAGACCATTGCCTGGAAAAAGCGCTGGATAACAAACTGATTGCGCAAGCGAAGGCGGCATTAGATAACGGTGAAAAAGTCTCGTTTATCTCGCCGATTAAAAATTTGAATCGTACTGTTGGTGCCATGTTGTCCGGTGAAGTTGCGAAAAAATACGGTCATGCTGGCCTGCCAGACGATACGATACATATCCAGTTGCAAGGCACGGCAGGTCAGTCTGCTGGCGCTTTCCTGGCACATGGCGTGACGCTCGATCTGGTCGGCGAAGGTAATGATTATGTCGGTAAGGGTTTATCCGGCGGTCGTATTATTATTCGTCCCAATACCGAGTTCCGTGGCTGGGCTGTGGATAACATCATTTGCGGTAACACTGTATTGTATGGTGCCATCTCGGGTGAAGCTTTCATCAACGGCGTAGCCGGTGAGCGTTTTGCGGTGCGCAATTCCGGCGCGGTTGCTGTGGTTGAGGGGACTGGCGATCATGGTTGTGAATACATGACCGGCGGTACCGTGATAGTACTGGGTGAAACTGGCCGTAACTTCGCCGCTGGCATGTCAGGCGGAATCGCTTATGTCTATGATCCAGATGGCGATTTTGAAGCCAAATGCAATCTATCGATGGTCACTTTGGAGCCGGTGTTGGCGGGTGACGTTCAGGTCGTTACCGTTGACAAGTCACTCTGGCATAGCCCTCTGCGTGGCGCGGATGGCGAAACGGATGAAGCGATTTTGCGTAATCTGCTGGAACGCCATTTCAAGCATACAGGCAGTACCCGCGCCCGCAATCTGCTGGATGACTGGGCGCGCAGCCGTGCCAAGTTTGTTAAGGTCTTTCCGACTGAATACAAACGCGCCTTGGTTGAAATGTTTGTCGCCAAACAGTTAGCTGCAAAAAACGAAAAAGTCGCTGCATAGAAATAAGTTAGCGCGTCCGACATACTTGCCGGGCGCGCCGTTACTATGCATTTCAGGAATGAATGGGCACCTGGCCCGCAACACAATTAAGGTAGAAAAATGGGTAAAGTTACTGGCTTCATGGAATATCAACGCTTGCAAGAAGCAAGCGAAGCACCGCAAATGCGCAAGAAGCATTACAAAGAATTTTCGCTGCATCTGAACGATGATCAGGCCAAGATCCAGGGCGCACGTTGCATGGATTGCGGTATTCCGTTTTGTAGCAATGGCTGTCCGGTGAATAACATCATTCCGGATTGGAACGATCTGGTCTATACCGGTAAGTACCAGCAGGCGCTGGATACCTTGCATTCGACGAATAACTTTCCTGAATTTACTGGTCGTATCTGCCCCGCACCTTGCGAATCGGCCTGTACGCTAGGGATTAATGATGACGCAGTCGGGATTAAATCGATAGAACATTTCATCATCGATAAAGGCTGGGAAAACGGTTGGGTAGTCCCGCAAATTTCTGCGATCAAAACCGGCAAAAAAGTAGCCATCGTCGGTTCTGGCCCTGCGGGCTTAGCCGCAGCGCAACAACTGGCACGGGTCGGGCATGACGTGACCGTGTTTGAAAAAAATGATCGCGTTGGTGGTTTGCTGCGTTATGGCATTCCAGATTTTAAAATGGAAAAATCCCATATTGACCGTCGCGTAGCGCAGATGCAGGCAGAAGGCGTAACTTTCCGCACCAGCGTCCTGGTCGGCAAGGATTTTCCGGCCAGTATCACCAACTGGTCGAAAGAAACCATTTCGCCAGAGCAGTTGCAAAAAGATTTTGATGCCGTGATCATCGCTGGCGGTGCTGAACAGCCACGTGATTTGCCAGTGCCTGGACGTGAGCTTAAAGGCGTGCATTTCGCGATGGACTTTTTGCCTTTGCAAAATAAAGTCAATGCCGGTGATAAAATCAAAGATCAATTGCTGGCTACTGGCAAGCATGTGATCGTGATTGGCGGCGGTGATACTGGTTCCGATTGCGTCGGTACATCGAATCGTCACGGAGCCAAATCGGTGGCCCAATTTGAATTGATGCCGCAACCCCCGGAGCATGAAGATAAACCGATGGTTTGGCCATACTGGCCAACTAAATTGCGTACTTCTTCTTCGCATGAAGAGGGTTGTGAGCGTGACTGGGCCGTTGCCACCAAACGTCTTGAAGGGAAGGCTGGCAAGGTCGAGAAACTGATCGCCTGCCGCGTCGAATGGAAAGATGGCAAGATGCAGGAAGTGCCAGATTCTGAATTTGAAATGAAAGCCGATCTGGTGTTGCTGGCGATGGGTTTTGTGTCACCGGTACAGCAGGTATTGACTGCTTTCGGGGTCGAAGCAGACGCCCGCGGTAATGCCAAGGCCAGCACCGATGGCGCTGACTGCTATAAAACCAATGTAGACAAGGTCTATGCTGCGGGCGATATGCGTCGCGGTCAATCCTTGGTGGTGTGGGCAATCCGCGAAGGCCGTCAATGCGCGCGCGAAGTTGATGCCGCATTAATGGGCGACTCGGTGTTACCGCGTTAGGAATTGAGATAGCGTAGTAAAAAATACCCCGGATCATGCCGGGGTATTTTTTTGCTCGCCACTTCTCGAAAAGCTCATCGTGAGCAGGCTTACCACGTATCCATGCGGGTTTTCAGCCTATCTGGCCTGTAAGGCGCATGGTTGTTGCGTGCGGTGTGCCACTTTTCAAAATCCAGTTACAGACGGATCACCGTTGTGGGATGCTTGAGACGCGGTTTAGGAAGAACTTGATGTCGAACCAATTGAGATGCGGGTAACAATTTATTCCTGAGGCACAATTTGATCAGAGTGTGAATTATTGGTGACGTAAGTGAGGTTTTTTGACACACCATGGGATCGCTTGCATCTGTGCTCAGTGCCGTTCACATTCGGCGCAACTGGAGGCCGATTTTTCCGTCTATTTTGTCTCGGAGCCTGGCTAACTGAATGTTGCTAAAATAGAATTAATAAAAATATTTTTATGGCAATTTTTTAATTCAAGAATACCCCAGGTGATATGCTTGAATTTCCTATTCGTTAAGTGACCCAAATCGAGCCTAATCACATTTAACTAGCAACTAGCAACTAGCGGCGAATCGCCTATTGGCATTGATCGCGGCCAGCGTTAAGGCTGTTTGCCATGTGTCCTGATTTCTTGCCGAAACAATTCATCCACAAAAAATAAGACTAATGCTATTTTCGGGCGGATTTTTTCGTGGAAAGTGTCGATATTATTTACAAAAAAATAACTTGTTTTTAATTGAAAATTATAATTAATTGATTTTAAAAGGTTTTCTTATCGGGCATGATTATTGCTTTTTTAATATTGCTCTTCCCTAAGTTAACTTTTTGAGGTGAAAATCATGAAAAAAACAGTAGCAAGTCTGGCACTGACTTTATTGGCGTCCACAAGTGCATTTGCAACAGGTTTTACTAATGGCGGTTTTGATAGCGGTGATCTGACCGGCTGGACTGGCGGTGGCGGCACTTGGTTTGGCAGCCCGGTGTCGCCAGTCGATCCGACCACCTATAACGGTGGTACGCCGAATAACACCATTATGAGCGGTGGCCTTGATCCTTTCACTGGGGCCAACCGTGTTTATGGTGGAACTAATTCGGTACGGGTCAATGACAGTATCAATGACGATTCCGTCTCTACACTACGTCAATCGGTAACTAATTACACTGAAAACAATATTTACTTTGCCTGGAACGCCGTCTTGGAGGCATCGCATGGCTTAACTGACTCAGATTATTTCTCTTTAACGCTGACCGATGACACTGCCCATTCAACGATTATCAGCCGTAGCTACAGTTCAGCGGGGTCCATCGGTGCCGGTACTTCTGGCGTAAGCTGGACCAACTACAGCGGGTGGTTCAGCAGTGGTTGGGTGGTTGAAAACATCGACGTTCTTGCGCTTGGTGCGTTTGGTCATGATTTTACATTGACGCTGCTGGCGTCTGATTGCCCTTACGGTGGCCATGCCGGTTATGTCTATATGGACGGTTTTGGCAGTGAAACGCCACCAATAGGCAGCGTGCCGGAACCAGCGAGCTTAGCCTTATTTGGCTTGGGGGCGGCTGGTTTAGCGTTGGCACGTCGCCGTAAAAATGCCACATTAGTTTGAGTGCCGACACGATCTGTAAACTAGGCATGACAGAATCCGGCATTGGTAACAATGCCGGATTTTTTATTGCCTTGCGCCTGCGGTATACGCAAGTAGTGGGCGAGGATTCTCTCCAATGGCAGAAGCAAATGTCTCAGAGTTACCGCATCATCCCTCTCCCGTTAAAAAAAGCACACCAACTAGACAGCTGGAGTTGACAACTGAGGCAAAAATTGAAGCGTACGTCATCGTTTCCATTGATCAAGAATAATCATGATTCTGAATTCTAAATGAGAGTTAATCGGGTGTTTCTGACGATGAATTTTGTTTCACCATTACAGCAGTATTGACTGCTTTCGGCGTCGAAGCAGATGTACGAGGTGATGCCAGGGCTAGTACTGCCAGTGCTGATTACTATAAAACCAAGGTAGTGAGAATCTATGTGGCAGGCGATATGCATCGCAGTTAATCCTTGGTGGGATCGGCAATTTGCGAAGGCAGTCGATGCGCGCGCGAAGTCGATGTAGTATTAATGGCAATTCGGAGTTGCCGCGCTAGGATGGTTATAGCGTAATAGAAAATGCTCCGGCGTGATCCGAGGTGTTTTTATGCTTTGCCATTTTTTAAAATTACAAAAGTGAGCGGGCCTGCAGCGCCTGCCCGCTCACGCATATCCCATGCGGCTCCGGCATGATAGGCTGGAAACCCGCATGGGATATGCGTGGTGGCGATGGCACTTTTTAAGATTCACGCACTAAGCGAATAATGTCGCGCCGCAATTACCGAATCGGAATGACGTAGTATCCGGTTTTTCATCGAATGCTTTCGTTGCACAAGCCTGTTGCAAATACTTTTAATATGGCAACTTTTCGTCTATATTGTATTTTGTAATGATCAGGCATCGATCAACCTGACTTCTCCATGTGGCGAAAAATCGAAATGGTACTTGAGATAATAGACTGGTCGAGGAATACTTCGTTCGCTGTTTGACGCCATTGAATTTTCTGTGCGTCCATGATGCAGTCTGTTCGTTAGTGCGCATACCCATAGGACAATCTATGTTTTAATCGTGGCGCTAGCTTCCATCATCTAAGCTTTGTTTCGTCAATTTTTGTTGTCCGCTATTTTTATTGCTATTCGAACAGATACCATGATTTCTAACCCACTCTGGTTTTTATTGGTTGGCGGTTTGCTGCTTTTTATCGGGCTGACTTCCTCCAGACTAAAACTGTTGCCCGTTACACCCGCCATTATCTACCTGGCCGTAGGTTCGCTGGTAGGCCCTTCCGTGCTAAATTTGTTTCATTTCAATCCGCTGAAGGAGTCGGCATTGCTTGAGTTATTGACGGAGGTTGCGGTATTGATATCGCTATTTTCTGCCGGAGTCAAAATGCCGGCACCGATCAGTTTCAAGCGATGGCGCATACCGGTACTGCTGGCCACTGTGTCAATGACGGCTAGTGTCGTGCTGGTCGCTACGTTTAGCTACTATGTGTTTGATTTACCTCTGGGGGCGTGTATTTTGCTGGGTGCCATCGTCGCACCTACTGATCCGGTCCTGGCAACGGATGTGCAGATTCGCCATCCCGGCGATCACGATCAACTGCGCTTTACCCTCACTTGTGAGGCGGGAATGAATGACGGCAGTGCCTTTCCATTTGTGATGTTGGGCATGGGTTTGCTGGGTTTGCATGAGGTGGGTAAAACCGGAATAAGCTGGGTCTTGCTGGACGTGGTATGGGCTACATTGGCTGGCATCGCTCTGGGTGTTGTGTCTGGCATATTGTTGGCAAGGCTGATCTGGAGGATACGCGGCCGGCGCCAGAGCCGCGAATTGATGGACGATTTTCTCGGGTTGGGCATGATCGGCGTGGTGTATGGTCTCAGCGTGTTGATCGGAGCCTGGGGTTTTTTGGCAGTGTTCTTTGCTGCGGTTGCCCTGCATCAGACCGAGCTAAAATTAGCTAGCGTGGCACTGCCGGAATCAAACGCTACTTCCGGTAAAGCAAGTCATCTCCAGGCCGATACGACACCGCCAGCCATAGTCAGTGAAGGTTCACTCGTGTTTAAGGAACATCTGGAGCGACTATCTGAAGTGTTACTGGTTCTGCTGGTGGGCGGCATGCTGTTTGTCGATTCGTGGAGCTGGAACGCCGTAGGCTTTGCGCTCTTTCTGTTCCTGGTGGCGCGTCCCGTCAGTGTGATGCTGGGAATGCTAGGGAGCGGCGCACCATGGCGCATGCGCGGCATGACAGGCTGGTTCGGCGTGCGCGGAATAGGTTCCTTGTATTATTTGATGTATGCGATTCAGCACGGCTTGCCAGAACCGCTGGCCCTGCAGTTTATACAGTTGACGCTGATCGTTGTCACCATGTCAATCGTAGTGCATGGAACTAGTGCGAAACCCTTGTTGAATATTTTTTGGCGGCGCAAGCGCCTGGAATCGTAGTGGCTTTTCAGTCGATGCGAAGTCGGTATCACCGCGACGCTAGGGCAAATTTGGAGCATCTGTTGCACCATTCACTCCCTAGCTGTCAGGGAGTAGACGAATCAAAATAATCTGTTGGTAATTAGATCATAAACTCAGAGGGGCTTGTCTGGTAAGGTATAATTCTGCCCTTTGTGATAAGGTGGCTACGCAACATTGTCGCCCCCGCCGCCGCTCCCTTTCAAAAAAAGACATGATGATAACTTGGCCAAGTGAAAAATACTGCCATGCTTAAAAATGTAGCAGTGCTCTTAATCGTACTAAGAGAAATTATAGGTATTTCAAGGAAATAAAATGATTTTAGTAACGGGTGGAGCCGGATTTATCGGCGCGAATTTTGTACTGGACTGGCTGGCGCAATCGGATGAAGCACTGATTAACCTTGATGTACTCACGTACGCAGGTAATCGCGAAAATCTGGTCTCACTGGATGGCGATGAGCGACATCTTTTCGTTCAAGGTGACATCGGCGATCAGGCTCTGGTCGCCAAATTACTGGCGCAACATCGACCCCGTGCCATCATTAATTTTGCCGCCGAGAGTCATGTAGACCGTTCTATTCACGGTCCAGAAGACTTTATACAGACCAATATCGTCGGTACTTTCCATCTATTGGAAGCGGTGCGTGCCTACTGGGGTAACTTGGACGGTGAAGACAAGAAAAACTTTCGTTTTCTACATGTTTCTACCGATGAAGTGTATGGCTCCCTCGCCAAAGAGGAACCCGCTTTTACTGAAACCCATCGTTACGAACCGAATAGCCCGTATTCAGCCAGCAAAGCCGCCAGCGACCACCTGGTGCGTGCGTACCACCACACTTATGGCTTGCCGGTACTGACCACCAATTGTTCGAATAATTACGGCCCCTACCATTTCCCGGAAAAACTCATCCCGTTAATGATCGTCAATGCGCTGGCGGGCAAGCCTTTGCCGGTATATGGCGACGGACAGCAAATCCGCGATTGGCTCTACGTCAAAGACCATTGCAGCGCGATTCGCCGGGTGCTCGAAGCAGGCCGCCCCGGAGAGGTCTATAACGTCGGCGGCTGGAATGAAAAACCCAATCTGGATATTGTCCATACGGTATGTCATCTGCTCGATGAATTGCGCGCCAGAGCTGACGCCAGGAGTTACCGGGAGCAAATTACCTACGTGACCGATCGCCCCGGCCATGATCGTCGCTACGCGATTGACGCGAGCAAAATCGAACGTGAACTCGGCTGGACACCAGCCGAGACCTTCGATACCGGCATTCGTAAAACGGTGCTGTGGTACCTGGAAAACCAAAGTTGGGTCGCTAACGTACAGTCAGGCAGCTATCGCGAATGGGTTGAAAAAAATTATACGGAACGCGTTGCATGAAAATTCTCTTATTCGGCATGGATGGACAAGTGGGCTGGGAGCTACAGCGTAGCCTTGCGCCCTTGGGCGAACTGGTCGCACTGGATTTTCATAGCAAAGATTTTTGTGGTGACTTTAGTAATCCGGAGGGTATCGTTGACACTATCCGTGCGGTAGCGCCAGACGTCATCGTGAATGCCGCCGCCCATACGGCTGTCGACAAGGCCGAGAGCGAGCCTGATTTCGCCCGCATTATCAACGCGCTGGCACCGGCGCTGCTAGCGCAAGAGGCCAAGCGCATTGGTGCCTGGCTGATTCATTACTCCACGGACTATGTTTTTGATGGCAGCGGTGATCAGCCGCGGGTAGAAACGGACTCAACCAATCCGTTGAGCGTTTACGGAAAAACCAAGCAAGAAGGCGAAGCGGCGATTCAGAACGCCGATTGTAAATATCTGATTTTTCGCACCAGTTGGGTATATGCAGCGCGCGGCGGAAATTTTGCCAAAACCATGCTAAAACTGGCGCACGAACGAGACACGCTGAGTGTCATCAACGACCAGATCGGCGCACCTACCGGTGCCGATCTGCTGGCGGATGTGACTGCCCATGCAATACGCACGGCATTCCATCGCCCAGAGCTCAGTGGCTTGTATCACCTGGTCGCCAGCGGCGAAACGTCTTGGTACGGCTATGCCAGTTTCGTCATCGATTTTGCGCGTCAGGCCGGCATTGCCGTCAAGGTGTTGCCAGAGGCAATCTTGCCTGTGCCGACCAGCGCCTTTCCTTTACCGGCTCCGCGACCAAAAAATTCGCGCCTGGACACCAGCAAATTATCCACTACCTTCACTCTTCATCTGCCGCAATGGCAAAGCGGCGTTAGCCGCATGTTAAGTGAAATTATTGACCAAAAATAGCGAGAAATGATCATGACACAACGTAAAGGCATCATCCTGGCCGGCGGTTCCGGCACGCGGCTTTATCCCGTCACCAAAGTGGTATCTAAGCAGCTGCTGCCTATTTATGACAAGCCAATGATCTACTACCCGCTCAGCACCCTGATGCTGGCGGGAATTCGAGATATCCTGATCATCTCCACCCCGCAAGATACGCCACGTTTTGAGCAATTGCTCGGCGATGGCAGCGAGTGGGGCATTAACTTACAGTATGCAGTGCAGCCTAGTCCAGATGGCTTGGCCCAAGCCTTTATCATCGGTAAAGATTTTATCGGCGACGCTCCAAGTGCCTTGGTGTTAGGCGACAATATTTTTTATGGCCACGACCTGCAAGCGCAGCTTGAACAAGCCATGGCGCGCGAACAAGGTGCAACCGTGTTCGCCTACCACGTACAAGATCCTGAACGTTACGGCGTGGTTGCCTTCGACGCGCAAAATCGCGCCACCAGTCTGGAAGAAAAACCCGCGGTTCCAAAGAGCAATTACGCAGTTACGGGCCTGTACTTTTACGACAACCAGGTCATCGAGATGGCGGCAAACCTCAAGCCATCCGCACGCGGAGAGCTAGAGATTACCGACCTGAACCGTATCTATCTTGAACGCGAACAGCTCAATGTCGAAATCATGGGACGTGGCTACGCCTGGCTAGATACCGGCACCCACGAGAGCCTGATCGAGGCCAGTAATTTCATCCAGACCATAGAGCATCGTCAGGGATTGAAAGTATGCTGCCCGGAAGAGATCGCCTACCGCCAGGGCTTCATCAATGCTACACAACTAGAAAAACTGGCGCAGCCGCTCGCCAAGAACGGCTACGGCCAATATCTGCAACGCTTAGCTAAAGAAGACTCTCAGAAGTGAACGTCATTGCCACCGCTATTCCTGAAGTGCGGATCATCGAACCGGTGATCAGCACGGCTTTTTTTGAAAGTTTCAGCCAGCGCCGATTTGCTGAATTGATAGAGAATGATGTCGATTTCTACAGGATAATCACTCGCGTTCAGTAAAAAACGTTCTACGATGCCTGCACTATCAGATTCAGCAACCACAAGGAAAGCTGGTGTGTGTAGTGCAGGGTACGGTCTATGATGTCACCGTGGATATCCGCCGCAGTTTATCCACCTTCGGTCAGCACGTTGGTGTAGAACTGTCGGCAGAAAATAAATGCATGTGTGTGTCACCTGGCTTCGCACATGGCTTTTTGGTGTTATCTAATTGTTCGGAAATGATCTATAAAACGACTGACTATTGGGCCCCGGAGTTTGAGCGCATTATTGCATGGGATGACCGAAGCATTAATGCCTCGTAGTCCATTCAAGGTAGTCCTATACTTTCTGCAAAAGACCAAATAGGAAGACGGTTTGCGGATGTAGAATGTTTTAACTTAATTTCGAAAGTCATTTTTGCAAACCAAAGTGAAGGTCATTTTTAACAAAAATAAGTTTATTGCCCTGTTGTAATAGCGAATTTTCAGAGTGTTTCAAAACGAGATGTAATTATTTCAGCGACTGAATTCATTTTTTATCACATTAATGAAGATTCGCTGTGACTTCTTTTAAAAATAACCAGTGTTTTTTGATACAAAGAACTGCAGGGTGAGATGTGCCTGAATTTTATCTAACTTATTGGTGAAGCCGATAAGTCACAAGGGCAGCACATAAGTATCAATGAATCTGGACAAGCTTTGATTTTCCCCGTATTTCTTCTATTTACGTTTTAAACAAAATGAATTGTTTTTTATGAATTTTCTATATTTAAATTCGTGAAAAGCTAAATAATATAAAATTTAAAAGTAGTAATTAAAAATTAGCGAGCAGTAATAATAATATAATACTAACTATAATTTAGTTTTTTGATCTTTATCTGGAATTTTTAATATGAATATTGGTGAATGTCGAATTATTGATTTGCCTAAGTACACGGATCCTCGTGGAAATTTATCGGTGATTGAGGGGGGGGATCACATACCTTTTGATATTAAGAGAGTATATTATTTATATGATGTCCCGGGCGGATCGTCGAGAGCTGGGCATGGTCATAAGGAGCTTCAACAGTTAATTATCGCGATGTCTGGTAGTTTTGATGTCATTGTTGATAACGGACATGAACGGAAAAAATTTCATTTGAACCGTTCTTATCATGGATTGTACATCCCAAAAATGATGTGGCGGGAAGTTGAAAATTTTTCCTCTGGTGGCGTTTGTTTGGTACTCGCTTCAACAAATTATGACCCATCTGATTACTATCATGACTATGATGAGTTTGCAGAAGTCGTAAAAGTAAAGTAGTAATTTAAACATCTATAATATATATTACATGACTATTCCTTTCCTTGATTTAAAAGCAATTAATCTGGAGCAAGCCAGTGAACTTGAAAATGCGTTTCGTAAAGTATTAACTTCTGGTCGGTATGTTTTAGGGGAGGAGGTGGAGTTATTTGAAGCCGAATTTTCGCAATATTGTCAGGCACAGCATACGATTGGAGTCGCAAATGGTCTTGATGCTATTTTTTTGATTTTAAAAGCCTATGGGATCGGTTTTGGTGATGAAGTAATCGTCCCAAGTAATACTTATATTGCGACTTGGCTTGCAGCCTCTCACTGCGGTGCAGTTCCTATTCCGGTTGAGCCAGATGAGCAGACTTATAATATCGATCCATTGAAAATTGAGGCTGCAATCACTTCCCGCACCAAAGCGATTATTGCTGTTCATCTATATGGGCAAGCCGCCGATATGGATGCAATTAACGAAATTGCTCACCGTTACGGACTTAAAGTGATTGAAGATGCCGCGCAAGCTCACGGCTCGTTATATAAAGGGCGCCGTGTCGGCAGTCTTGGTGATGCAGCTGCATTCAGCTTTTATCCCGGTAAAAATCTTGGCGGGATAGGAGATGGCGGTGCAGTTACAACAAATGATAGTAGCTTGGCCGATATAATTCGTGTATATAGAAATTATGGTTCAAGCGTAAAGTATCAAAATGATGTGCTTGGTTACAATTCCAGATTGGATGAATTGCAAGCTGCGCTGTTGCGTGTAAAGCTACGAATGCTGGATGCTGCTAATGCGAAGCGCGTGAAAATTGCAGAATTTTATCTCGATCAGCTTAAGGACATCGCTGGAATTGTATTGCCATTTGTGCCAAATTGGGCAAATCCAGTATGGCATTTATTTGTTATCCGTCATTGCGCACGTGATATTCTGGCAAAAAAACTGGCTGATGTGGGTATTGGCACTATGGTACATTACCCGATACCACCGCATAAACAGTTGGCTTATAAAGACCTCTATTCTGTTCCGAATAGTTTTCCGATCGCTGAAGCCATACATAATGAGGTTCTGAGTTTGCCTATGGGACCTACTCTTACGTTGGCGCAAGCATCCGAGGTTGTTTTTGCTATTAAAGCATCATCAGCTGATTTTTTTGAATGAATGTAATTCACCGTATTTTCGTTGCTATTTTTTTATGTTGTGATGCCATATTTTTCCAATGCTAGGATTCCATTAGAAAATCAAGCGCATCTAAATTAAAAGCCGGAAGCTTGTTATTTTGAACGGTAATAACAAGTGATCATTTGTCCTCAAGGTATTTTAATGTTTAAAGATTTTATTTTGCAGTGTACTGAGTTGTATTCGCATCGTTCTGTATTAAAACAATTAATTCGGCAGCAATTAATATTGCGTTATCGAAGGACTGCCCTCGGTTTTTTGTGGACTTTAATTAATCCGCTTTTAATGATGTCCGTTACAGCAGTTGTGTTTTCTAAGCTCTTTAATTATGAGCTAAAAACCTATGCTGTATTTTTATTTGCAGGAATGATTCCATGGAATTGCTTTAGTTCGTCAGTCATTCAATGTAGTTCGGCATTTATCAGTAATGAAGGCTTGATAAAAAAAATCTATCTTCCTAAAACATTGTTTCCTTTAAGCGTCGCTACGGGTGTTCTAATTGATAGTGTTTTATCATTTATAGCCTTGTTCGTCATGATTGTCTCGATAGGTGGTAATTTATCGTGGCAACTTTTATTTATTCCCTTTGCATTTTTATTACTGTATTTTTTCACATTAGGGATTGCATTGATTTTTTCAATTGCAACTGTTTTTTTTCGGGATCTTCAATACATTATAACTGTTGCAATGCAAGCATTATTCTTCTTGACACCGGTAATGTATAAGAAGGAGATGCTGGAGGGGAAGGTTGGATGGTTAGTTGGAATTAATCCATTGGTACCTTTTATTGAGTTGTTCCGTGCTCCGCTAAATTCTGCTGCTCTACCTTCCCTCTCGATACTTATTAGTGCGTGTATTTTTACCTTAATATCGATGGTGATAGGCTTGATAGTATTTATGAAATTTCAAAAGAAAATTGTTTTTAGGCTCTGATTGTTATGTCAAGTATTGTTATTAATGATTTGTCGATAAAATTTCGACTTTATCATGACCGTTCGCCCTCACTAAAGGACTATATATCTAGTTTTTTTAGAAGCGGTCAAAAGTCGGGGTATTCAGATTTTTTTGCCGTAAAAAATATTTCTTTGAAAATAAATCAAGGTGAGCGGGTGGGAATCGTTGGCCATAATGGTGCTGGGAAAAGTACTTTTTTAAAAGCATTATGTCGAATTTATGAACCTGTTGATGGAAGTATTTTTGTTGATGGACGTATTGCGCCCTTACTTGAAATTGGCGCTGGTTTTCATCCTGAATTTACTGGGCGTGAAAATATTTATTTGAATGGCGCAATATTGGGATATAGCAATGAGTTGTTGAAAGTGCTGGAACCGGAAGTGATTGCTTTTGCTGAATTAGAAGAATTTATTGATACCCCAGTTAAGTATTATTCGACTGGTATGTATTTAAGGTTGGCGTTTTCTTTGGCAACCGCAGTACACCCAGAGATACTTGTATTGGATGAATTATTTGCAGGCGGTGATGCCGCATTCGTTAAGAAAGCAACTGCGAGGATGACGCAGATGGTCGATAAAGCTAATATTATGGTTTTAGTATCGCATGACACAAATCTATTGAGGACCTTTTGCGATCGAGTAATTTGGTTGGATCATGGTCAAATTAAAGAAGATGGAGAGTCTAATTCTGTGATTGATCATTATATTGAAGCGGGTTTAGTAGCATGACCTCATCATTGAAAATTCAGTCAAATGAAAATTTGGATGTAAAAACACTTTCTTATTTCCAACGTAGTTTTTTTGGGAGACTTTACAAAAAATATTTACGGGAGATTCCATTTGTTCGTAGTTCTGCCCTTTGGGCATGGAAAAGGCTTTTTCCTTTCGGGATGAAATTATATTCCAAGCTCAGATCCGAAAAGTTTAGCCACACCCCTTTGATCAAATTTTCTCAGTATGTGGTGGATCCTAAAATTTTGTATTCAAGAAAAGTTGTCGTCACGCCTATGCCTGACGTCTTTCCTAAATATTTGAGACACCATCTTTTACAGCCGCACAAGGAATATGATTTTCCTGAGATTGTTTGTGGAATTGTTGAGAATGCTATTGTTACCGGGGCCAGTAACTTAATCGATGTTAATGATTATGTTGTTTGTCATGATTTAATTAATTTTAATCTTGATTACACCTCGGAAGAATTACATGGGCGTTTCATTATTGATGCTGAAAAATTAATTGTTACTAAATTTTTGTTTCCAAGCGCTGAGCTAGAAATTGAAAATGGAGTGATATTTACAGATGCAGTTAGCCGTAACTATGCCCATTTTCTGACTGAAGTTTTACCAAAAATATTTCTATTTTCAGCAAATAAGGAAAATAATGCAAGCTCTTTAATTATTGATGCGGGCTTACATCAAAATTTGGTGGAAGCAATAGAAATAGTTGCTGGACTTGATGTTGATTTAATTGGGCTAGACATTGGAGAGTCTGTACAAGTTAAGTCGCTTCATGTCTTGTCACCTGTCGGATATGTGCCGTTTGAAAAAAGACCTGGCAAGGAAGCGTTGCCAGGACATTCTCATGGTATTTTTAGCTCATTTGCGCTGCTCTCTATGAGGGACCATATAACAGCGAAAATATCAGACTTGGCTACACGTCCTAAGAAATTAAAAATATTTATTAGACGTAATTCTGAGTATAGAAATGTCAGTAATGCGGCAGAGATTGAAAAATTACTGGTAGCTAGGGGGTTTTTTGTAATTGAGCCAGAAAAACTGAGTTTTTTAGAGCAAGTTGAATTTTTTGCCAATGCAGAGGTAATCGTTGGTGCTACTGGTGCCGCCTTGGCGAATTTAATTTTTTGTGCCGCGACTACACGCATAGTCATCCTGATTGCTCGGTATAAACATAATTCTTATTTTTATTGGCAGAATATGGCGTCGGCATGTGGAAATCGAGTCACTTACGTTCTTGGTGAGTCTGAATCTGGGGCAGCAAAGACCATACACAGTAATTTTTATGTGTCGCCAAAATTTTTACTGGAAGCTTTAAATGGCTACTGTTAGTTCATTGATTTCTCTCGACATTTCACCTTCCTGTTAAACGCGTATAAGATGGATTTCGAACGCAGTTGAGGGGCCAAAATTTAACATAAATGATTAAACAATATGACGATAATGTCAAAATAGGTGACTATTGAGAATAACTGTCTTAAGCGTAAAAATGAAATGTAAAAAAACGGCAGATGGCTTGCGCGAGATGTTCTTTGAGATATATTTAGATCAAAATAAATAAAAATTCTTGCTTTGATTTATTAACTTGTTTGTTACTCCTTGTTCATAAAATAATCTCTTTCGACTATTTTATCTAAAGTGCGGCAAATAGTAATTGAGGTGGGATATAGAGAATTATCAATATTTTGAGAATTTTTTACGAAAAAAGTAAGTATTCTCCAGAAGAAATAAAAAAATCCTGAAATGCAAATATATGACCCGAAGTTCATTTATTTTAATGATTTAATCATCGAAATTCAGAATAAAATTCTTAATAAGTAAATATTTTCTTGTAAATATACGGTTATTTTACATTTTTACCAAATGTTAAAAATTTCATTACATTTTTAACATAGTTTACGTCAAACCTGATATGCGGTTCTGCATTACAATCTCGCCTTTACACCAAAATTCTCTTCGTGCCTAATCTCGTCGAAATTCGTGATCTACACTTTAGCTATGGCGACCGGTCTATTTTGTCCGGTTTGAACATGGATTTCCCACGCGGCAAAGTTGTTGCCGTGATGGGCGGATCTGGCTCGGGTAAAACTACTATCTTGCGCCTGATAGGCGGACAGATACAGCCACAGCGCGGCGGTATTTCTGTCGATGGACAGGCGGTGCAGTCGCTCGATATCAAGGCGATGTATGCTTTGCGCCGAAAAATGGGAATGTTGTTTCAGCACGGTGCCTTGTTCACCGATTTGAGCGTATTTGAGAACGTCGCGTTTCCTTTACGTGAACATACCAATTTGCCGGAAAGCCTGATTCATGATCTGGTGCTGATGAAGTTGCATGCGGTAGGTTTGCGCAATGCGGCGAACTTGAAACCGGCGGAAGTCTCCGGTGGCATGGCGCGCAGGGTAGCATTGGCACGAGCGGTCGCACTCGATCCGCAACTGATCATGTATGACGAACCGTTCGCTGGCCTGGACCCGATTTCTATGGGGGTGATTGCTAACCTCATCAGAAACTTGAATGACGCGTTAGGGTCTACTTCCATTCTGGTATCGCATGATGTGCATGAATCATTTGCCATCGCTGATTATGTGTATTTTTTATCCCAGGGAAAAATTGTTGCCCAGGGTACGCCGGAACAGATGCTGAACTCAAGTGATCCTTATGTGAAACAATTTGTTCACGCTGAACATGACGGCCCGGTTCCATTTCATTATCCAGGTAAATCGCTGGCGGATGATTTGGGCTTGAAGCGCACTGCTGGGGGGCATTCATGATGATTTCTCGCTTAGGTCACATGGTGCGTCAGGTCGCGGCGGATCTGGGGTATGCAACGCGTAGTTTTTTTATTATTTTATTCAATGCAGCTGGTTTGTGGCGCAGGCCGAGACTGATTAGCGATCAGATTCACTTCATCGGCAACTATTCGCTCATAATTATTGCCGTATCGGGCTTGTTTGTAGGTTTTGTGCTGGGCTACCAAGGCTATTACACACTGAATAGATATGGTTCTGAAGAAGCGCTGGGTCTGTTAGTCGCCTTGTCACTGACGCGTGAACTTGGGCCGGTAGTGACGGCCTTGCTGTTTGCTGGCCGTGCCGGCACTTCCTTAACTGCCGAAATCGGGTTGATGAAAGCGGGCGAGCAACTTGCCGCAATGGAAATGATGGCTGTTAACCCTTTGCAGCGCGTGCTTGCGCCGCGTTTTGTTGCTGGCGTGATTGCCTTGCCGATACTGACGGCGATTTTTAATGCCATGGGTGTGATCGGTGGATATCTGGTTGGCGTTAAATTGATTGGTGTGGATGATGGTTCCTTCTGGTCGCAAATGCAGGCAGGTGTTGATGTCTGGCAAGATATAGGGAATGGCGTCATAAAAAGTATCGTGTTTGGCTTTGCGGTGACTTTCGTCGCCTTGTTTCAGGGCTACGAAGCAATGCCTACGCCTGAGGGTGTGGCGCGAGCAACAACGCGAACCGTGGTGATTTCTTCTTTGCTGGTGTTGTGGCTGGATTTTTTGCTCACAGCGTGGATGTTTCAATAAAGTTTAATCAGAACAGTTTTTCAGTTCCTGGACTAGTGCCCTGATGTGAAACTGAAAAATAGTTAGATGGATTATTTCAACATGGCTGCATCTGTTTAATGTGCGGCTGTATGGCAAGAGGTTTACTATGCAAAAAAAATCACTGGATTTCTGGGTCGGATTATTCGTACTTTTGGGCGCGGCCGCTTTGCTGTTTTTGGCATTGAAGGCTGGCAATATGAGTACATTGTCTTTTGATAAGACCTATGATGTTGTCACCAGATTTGACAATATTGGTGGTTTGAAACCTAAGGCTGCGGTCAAGAGTGCAGGAGTCGTGGTCGGACGCGTTAGCGAGATCAGGTTTGATGATAAAACATATCAGGCTACAGTAATTTTACAAATGGAAAATCGTTATAAATTTCCTAAAGATACTTCAGCTAAAATTCTCACCGCCGGCTTGCTAGGTGAGCAGTATATCGGCTTGGAACCAGGAGGCGACACCAATAATCTGGTCGCTGGAGACCGTATTAAAATGACGCAATCTGCAGTCGTGCTGGAAAATTTGATTAGTCAATTTTTATTCAGTAAAGCGGCTGAAGGTAAGGATGAGAGCAAATGAAATTGTTAACGAAATTTGAAATGAAGCTGGCGCATAAACAATTAACAATATTACGACTGACCAGCGTGTTAGCGTTAAGTTTTATCTTGGGTGCCTGCACCACGGTGAATAACATAAAAACAGGTGCTGGCACGAGGCTAGATAGTCTAAAGACTGAGGCTGGTAAGACTCTGGAGACCATCAGCGTTAAAACCCGTATAGGTAATAACCCGCGTGATCCTCTAGAAGGCTTCAATCGCGCCATGTTTAGCTTTAACGAAGGCCTGGACGAGGCCGTGTTGAAGCCAGTCGCTCAAGCCTATCAGTCAGTATTACCTTCTTTTGTGCAGACAGCCATTGGTAATTTTTTTGGCAATGCAGGTGATATTTGGACTGCTGTTAATAATTTATTGCAGGGCAGGCTTACAGATAGTGTGAACGATGTGATGCGCGTCGCCGTCAATACTACCTTTGGTCTTGGTGGTTTACTTGATATCGCCTCAGCAGGAGGCATCCCTAAGCATCGGGAAGATTTTGGTCAGACTCTGGGAAAATGGGGCGTCAGATCAGGCCCGTATGTGATGTTGCCTTTGCTCGGTGCCTCTACGCTACGTGACACCATCGCTACTCCCATCGATTTTAAAGGAGATGTTTTGTTTTCACATACGTCTACCAGTACTCGTAATGTCTCTACAGTAGTACGTTTTGTAGATCAGCGCGCCTCGGTGCTGGATGCGAGCAAGTTGATTGAGGAGGCGGCGTTGGATAAATATGTTTTTATTCGTGATGCTTATTTGCAGCGCCGCGCCGGCCAAATCAATCCAGATGATTAGTACATGCAAATTTGTAAATAATTGCAAACGATTGGTAAAAATATGGATCACGTCAACCAGTTCTGGGTTGAGATAGTTAATGATTCAAGCTTAACAAACAATAAGTAATCAGCGCAATGAGCGCAAATGGAAAGTAAGTAAATGAAACTAATTAGTAAATTCTTTTTGTTCTTGTTCGTCAGCCTGAGTTTTGCCGGTACCAGTCTGGCCGCCGATGAAGCGCCTGATTTACTGATTAAACGTCTCAGTCAGGAAATTCTTGATATCGCCAAAAATGATAAGGACATTCAAGCAGGCAACCAGAAGCGTGTTTTTGAGGTGGTTGAGAGTAAAATCTTGCCGTATATTGATTTTACACGGATGACATCTTTAGCCGCAGGAAAAAACTGGCGTGAAGCCAGTCCTGAACAGCAAAAACAATTAATTACCGAATTTCGCACTTTGCTAGTACATACTTATTCTGGCGCCATTTCACAGATTAAAGATCAGCGACTGGAATTTAAACCTTTCCGTGGTGCGCCTGATGATACTGAGGTTGAAGTAAAGAGCCAAGTTATCCAGACACGTGGTGAGCCTTTGCAACTCAGTTATCGTCTTGCAAAATCCGCTACTGGCTGGAAAATATATGATATCAATGTGCTTGGTGCCTGGCTGGTGGAAACCTATAAAGGTAGTTTCGCTGCCGAGGTGACTAAATCTGGCATTGATGGCTTGATCAAGACGCTGGTAGAAAAAAATAAGAAATTGGCCGCAGGTGGCACCAGCAAGACAGCCTCAAAATAATTGGAGTCTTCATGTATCAGCCAGATCAAGAGCTCAGTTTGCGCAATGCTGTCAGCTCGATGCAAGCTGGTTTAACAGCGATTGCACAAGGTCAGATGGATTTTGATCTTTCTGCCCTCAGCGTAGTGGATTCTGCTGCGGTCGCGGTTATGTTGGAATGGCAACGTGCCGCCAGTGCCCAAGGTAAATCCTTGCTGTTTCATGGTGTTCCACCCAGCGTCGGCAGCTTGATTGCCTTGTATGGCGTAGCTGAATTCCTGCCAGCTACTGTCAGTGAACGACATTAACGCATTAATGTGATTTTGACGGTTTCATGATCATGAAAACATGATCTGAAAAACCGGCCATCCTGTAGTGAAAAATCCCCTATAATTCAAGGTTTTCGTCGCATTTGCGGCGATATACCGGATACGCACACTAGTGCATACTGCCAAATGGCTGCCATACAAATTACCAATGTTGAAAAAAATTACCAGTCTTTGAAGGCGCTGGGTGGCGTCTCACTGACGATAGAAGAAGGTGAGTTTTTTGGCTTACTCGGCCCGAATGGCGCAGGCAAGACTACCCTGATTTCCATTATTGCTGGTCTCAATCGTGCTGATGCAGGGAGTGTGTCGGTGCTGGGTCATGATGTCGTGCTTGATTATCGTGCTGCGCGAAAAAATATTGGCGTCGTGCCACAAGAGCTGGTGTTCGATCCTTTCTTCACTGTGCGCGAGACTTTGCGCATGCAGTCCGGTTATTTTGGTTTAAAAAACAATGACAACTGGATCGACGAGGTGATGCATCACCTTGATCTGACCAATAAAGCCAATACCAATATGCGTGCGTTATCCGGTGGCATGAAGCGCCGTGTGCTGGTGGCGCAGGCGCTAGTACATAAACCTCCGGTTATTGTGCTGGATGAACCGACCGCCGGTGTCGATGTGGAATTGCGCCAGACGCTGTGGAAATTTATTGCACGACTGAACAAAGAAGGCCATACCGTGGTGCTGACCACGCATTATCTGGAAGAGGCGCAAGCTTTGTGCAATCGTGTTGCCATGCTCAAGGCCGGTAAAGTGGTGGCGCTGGATAATATGTCCGCATTAATTAAACGTATTTCCGGATCGCAAATGAAGATCACTCTGGCACAAGGGCATTTGCCAGCCAGTCTGCAAGCCTTGCTGATCCCGTATGAGGGACCTGCGGTGGAAAATCAATATTTGCTGCGCGTCACCGATTATGCCGAAGTCGAACCGATACTAGCAACTTTGCGCACCGCCGGTTGTGTCATGGACGGTTTACAATTGCAACAGGCCGATCTGGAAGATGTCTTCCTGCAAATTATGGAGGATGGAAAATGATCGGTTTTCAAACGCTGTTTTATAAAGAGGTACTGCGCTTCTTGAAGGTGGCAACGCAAACCATTACTGCGCCTATTATGACGGCGATGCTGTATTTGCTGATTTTTGGTCATGTGCTGGAAGAGCATGTGCAAGTGTATCCCGGAGTAAAATACACCGCGTTTTTGATTCCTGGCCTGGTCATGATGAGTGTGTTGCAAAATGCGTTTGCAAACTCCTCTTCTTCTCTGATTCAGTCAAAAATTACCGGTAATCTCGTGTTCATTTTGCTTCCGCCGTTGTCGCATTGGGAATTGTTTTCCGCCTATGTCCTGGCTTCCATTGTGCGCGGTTTAGCAGTCGGGGCAGGAGTGTTTTTGGTTACCATCTGGTTTGCCCATTTGAGTTTCGTTGCACCAATCTGGATTATTTTTTTTGCGTTACTGGGTGCTGCAATTTTAGGTACCATGGGTTTAATTGCCGGCATTTGGGCAGAGAAATTTGACCAATTAGCGGCGTTCCAGAATTTCCTGATTGTACCTGCGACCTTTTTGTCGGGCGTGTTTTATTCGATAAAATCCTTGCCGCCATTTTGGCAAAAATTATCGCACTTCAATCCCTTCTTTTACATGATTGATGGCTTTCGCTATGGTTTCTTTGGGCAGTCAGATGTTGATCCGTCTGTGAGTGCCAGCATAGTCAGCTTATTTTTTATTCTGCTGGCGACCATCGCGGTACAAATGCTCAAGCGTGGCTACAAGTTGCGACACTGATTTGTGTACTTCAGTGGCACAATGAGGTTGTGGCATTAACTAATTTTACTAAAATTATCAAAGAGAAAAATCGTGTCTCCTACTCCTGAACAAATAAAAACATATATTGCCGCTGGTCTTGAGTGTACTCATGTGGAAGTCGAAGGCGATGGCCAGCATTTTACTGCCGTTATCGTATCGCCTGCATTTGCCGGCAAGCGCTTGATACAGCGTCATCAAATCGTGTATGCCGCTTTGGGCGACCGTATGCGCGAGGAAATCCATGCGTTGTCGATGAAAACACTGACCCCGGAAGAATTTCACTCGGCAGAAGATAAGCATGGATAAATTACTGATCACAGGCGGCTATCGCCTGAATGGTGAGATCAATATTTCGGGTGCCAAAAATGCCGCCTTGCCTATTCTTTGCGCCGGTTTATTGACTGCTGATGATCTGGTTCTGCAGAATGTACCTTCATTACAGGACGTTTCCACCATGCTCACGCTGCTGCGTCAGATGGGGTTGAACGTAACGCAGGAAGACGGTGTTGTCACACTTAACGGTGGTGCTATCAATAAGCTGGAAGCGCCTTACGACATGGTAAAAACCATGCGCGCCTCGATTCTGGTCCTGGGACCTTTGCTGGCGCGCTTTGGCGAAGCAAAAGTATCACTGCCGGGCGGTTGTGCTATCGGCTCACGGCCGGTTGATCAGCATATCAAGGGCTTGCAGGCCATGGGTGCCGAGATCACGATCGAGGCAGGGTATATTCACGCCAAGGCCAAGCGACTTAAAGGCACGCGTGTGGTAACCGATATGATCACCGTCACAGGCACGGAAAACCTGTTGATGGCAGCGACGCTGGCAGACGGTGAAACCGTACTGGAAAATGCCGCGCGCGAACCGGAAGTGACCGATTTGGCGCATTTGCTGGTAGCCATGGGCGCAAAAATTGAAGGCATAGGCACGGACCGATTGGTCATACAAGGTGTCGAACGCCTGCATGGTGCATCGCATGCGGTGATTGCCGATAGAATCGAAACCGCTACCTTTTTGTGCGCAGTTGCTGCTACGGGCGGTGATATTACATTGAAGAATACGCGCAGCGATATTTTGGATGTGGCGATCGATAAATTGCGCGAAGCAGGCGTGATACTCACCAGCGGTCCCGACTGGATACGCGCACAAATGGGAGCCAGGCCCAAGGCCGTCAGTTTTCGCACTACCGAATATCCTGGTTTCCCGACCGATATGCAGGCGCAATTTATGGCCATGAATTGCATTGCACAGGGTGCCAGTCGTGTCACTGAAACTATTTTTGAAAATCGTTTCATGCATGTTCAAGAGATGAATCGCCTGGGTGCGCAGATTGAGATTGAAGGACATACCGCGATCCTCAATGGCGTCGACAAACTGGTCGGCGCGCCAGTGATGGCAACCGATTTACGCGCATCAGCATCCTTGGTCATTGCCGGAATGGCCGCAGAAGGCGAGACCCTGATCGACCGGATTTACCATCTTGATCGCGGTTACGACAGGATGGAAGTGAAATTATCCGGCGTCGGTGCCCACATTCAACGAGTGAAATAAGCGATTACTATGAGCCAGCCACAAATGCAGCCACAAAATCAACAACTGACTTTGGCCTTGTCCAAGGGCCGAATCTTTGAAGAAACGCTGCCGCTATTAGAGGCCGCCGGAATCCGCGTGATGGAAGATCCAGAGACTTCCCGTAAATTGATCCTGGCAACCAATGATCCAGGCGTGCGCGTGATCATCGTGCGCGCATCGGATGTGCCGACTTATGTGCAGTATGGCGCTGCCGATTTCGGTGTGGCCGGCAAGGACGTATTGCAGGAGCATGGCGGCGAGGGTTTGTATCAACCGATTGATTTGAATATTGCCAAATGCAGGATGTCAGTGGCCGTTTCGGTCGGTTTTGATTACGCCAACGCGGTGCGCCACGGTGCGCGCTTAAGGGTGGCCACTAAATACACCGATATCGCACGGGAGCATTTCGCCAGTAAGGGCGTCCATGTGGATTTGATCAAGCTGTATGGTTCGATGGAACTGGCACCGTTGGTGGGCTTGTCGGATGCGATTGTTGATCTGGTCAGTACCGGTAATACTTTGAAAGCGAACCATTTGGTGGAAGTCGAACACATCATGGAAATTTCTTCGCGTTTGGTGGTCAATCAGGCCGCCTTGAAACTCAAACGTGAACGTTTGCAACCCATACTTGAAGCCTTTGACCGTGCCTCGAAAGGCCAATAATGCCGTCACTGAATAAGCAAGAAATCGCCCAACCAATTGCTCGACTCGATTCTAATCAGGCAGATTTTTCTGGCCAGTTGCGCAGTTTGCTGGCGTTCGAGGCGAGTGAGGACGAGGCGATCGATAGAGCCGTTGCGCAGATCTTGTTTGACGTCAAAAAGCGTGGTGATGCGGCGGTACTGGAAGCGACCAATCGCTTTGACCGGCTGAGCGCGAATAGCGTCGCCGCTTTAGAGATCAGCCAGGCAGAGATGCAGGCTGCACTAGCTTCGCTGACACCGGCACGCCGCAGCGCGCTGGAAACCGCAGCGCAAAGAGTGCGTGGGTATCACGAAAAACAAAAAACGGAATGCGGCTCGGCTGGTTTCAGCTACACCGAAGCGGATGGCACGATACTCGGGCAAAAAGTTACGCCTTTAGATCGCGTCGGCATTTATGTGCCTGGCGGCAAAGCCGCTTATCCTTCGTCGGTATTGATGAATGCGATTCCGGCCAAGGTCGCCGGGGTGCAAGAAGTCATCATGGTGGTGCCCACTCCTGACGGGGTAAAAAATCCGCTAGTATTGGCCGCTGCCGCAATCGCCGGAGTCGATCGGGTGTTTACCATCGGTGGCGCGCAAGCCGTCGCCGCGCTGGCTTACGGCACCGAGACCATCCCGCCGGTGGATAAAATTGTTGGCCCTGGCAATGCTTACGTGGCCGCAGCCAAGCGCCGCGTGTTCGGTACCGTCGGCATTGACATGATTGCCGGCCCCTCCGAGATCCTGGTGATCTGCGACGGCAGCACCGATCCCGACTGGATTGCGATGGATTTATTTTCCCAGGCCGAGCACGATGAATTGGCGCAGTCGATTTTGCTGTGTCCCGATGCGGCCTATCTGGATGCGGTCAGTGCGAGTATCGCCAAGCTGATCGATACGATGCCACGCCAGGAGATTATCCGCACTTCACTGGCAAATCGCGGTGCCTTGATCAAGGTGCGCAGTATGCAAGAAGCCTGTGAAATCGCGAACGACATCGCGGCCGAGCATTTGGAAATTTCGACCGAAAATCCGCAGCAATGGGCCGACCAGATTCGCCATGCCGGCGCCATGTTTCTCGGACGTTTTTCTTCTGAAGCGCTGGGCGATTATTGCGCTGGCCCGAATCATGTGCTGCCGACTTCACGCACGGCGCGTTTTTCGTCGCCATTGGGGGTGTACGATTTCCAGAAACGCTCATCGATGATTTATGTCAGTGAGCAGGGCGCACAAAGTCTGGGCCAGGTCGCCGCCGAGCTGGCGTATGGCGAGGGTTTGCAGGCGCATGCGCGCAGTGCCGAATACCGCTTGAAATCAATACTTCAAAAGTGACCCGGTCCAGCGCGCATATTCCATGCGGGTTTCCAGCCTATCTGGCCTGTAAGCCGCATGGGGACTGCGTCTCCAGCCTGGCCTATATTGAGTTTTCTGAATAGTTACGAAAAGTAATGAAAACTATTGCAATCGAAGGCGCACAGGCGAATCCATGAATAGTTATGTCGATACCGTTTTCAATGAAGATGCCTTAGCCGGTTTAGCGCGTATTCCAGACGCCAGCATAGATTTGATCTTGACCGATCCGCCGTATGGCTTAGGCAAGGATTACGGCAACGATTCTGATAAGCAGGCCTCTGTCGACTACCTTGCCTGGACCGAGCGTTGGATCGATGCCGCGCTGCCTAAGCTCAAAGCGAGCGGTTCTCTGTATATATTTTTAACCTGGCGTTATTCGCCAGAAATTTTCGTCATGCTGAAACAACGCATGACGATGTTGAACGAAATCATCTGGGATAGGCGAGTGCCCTCAATGGGCGGCAGTGTCAGGAGTTTTACGTCGGTCCATGACACCATTGGTTTTTTTGCCAAAGCCAAAGGGCATTATTTTGACTTGGATGCCGTCAGGATACCCTACGATGCGGCCACCAAAAAAGCGCGCTCGCGCGCGATTTTTGTCGGCGCAAAATGGCTGGAACTCGGCTATAACCCGAAAGACTTATGGAGTGTTTCGCGGCTGCACAAGGAAAATCCCGAACGAGCCGACCACCCGACGCAAAAACCGCTGGAAATTATCGAGCGTATGGTGCGGGCATCCTGCCCGCCAGGCGGCGTCATTTTAGATCCGTTCATGGGCAGCGGCACCACCGCCATCGCGGCCAAACGTTGCGGGCGACATTTTGTCGGTTTTGAATTGAATCCAGACTATTGTCAGATTATCGAAACGCGGCTTGCCTCGCCAGAAGCTGAACTGCTGGTGCAAAGTAATGCGCCGACCGAACCGGTGCGGGCAAAAATACCTGAGGTAAAAAATCGGAAAAAAGGACGTAAAAGCCTTAAAAAACTTGAAACATCAGAAGCGGAACCTCAGTTAGAAATACAGATGGAACTCTCTCAGCAAGTTTTAGATTTATAAATAAACTGTGGGCCACCCTATGTCCTTAATCACTAACATTATTCGCCCCGAGATCCTTGATTTATCCAAGTATCACGTCCCTGATTCGACCGGTTTCGTGAAGCTCGATGCGATGGAAAATCCTTACACGCTGTCGCCGCAGTTGCAGCAGGCGCTGGCACAGCATCTGGCACAGGTGGCGCTGAATCGCTATCCTGTTCCTAGTTATGCTGCACTGAAAACCGCGCTTAAGCAGCATTTTGGCATACCGGCACACAACGACGTGGTACTTGGGAATGGTTCCGACGAATTGATTGCCATGGTCTCGCTCGCTTGCGCCAAGCCAGGTGCTAAAGTGCTGGCACCGATACCGGGATTTGTGATGTACGCCATGTCGGCCCGGCTGGCCGGGATGGAGTTTGTCGGCGTACCGCTGCGCGCCGATTTGACACTGGACAAGCTTGCCATGCTCGCCGCCATTGCCGAACATCGCCCGGCGATCACCTATCTGGCGTATCCGAATAATCCTACCGGCACCTTGTTTGAGGTGGCTGACATAGAACAGATTCTGCACGCCGTCGGCGATAGCGGCATCGTGATCGTCGATGAAGCCTATCAGCCATTCGCACAAGCGAGTTTTATGCCGCGCCTGGCCGAATTCGACAATTTGCTGGTGATGCGTACCGTTTCCAAGCTTGGTCTGGCAGGCATCCGCCTTGGTTACATGTCGGGCAACCAGGCTTTACTCGATGAATTTGAAAAAGTGCGGCCGCCGTATAACATCAATGTGCTGACCGAAGCGACGGCAGAATTTATGCTGGAACATGTGGCCGTATTGGATCTGCAGGCGGCGCAATTGCGTGAGCAGCGCAGTCTGTTAGCTGCAGCGCTGAGCCGTTTGCCGGGGGTGGAGGTTTTTCCTTCGGCGGCAAATTTCCTGCTGATTCGTGTTCCGCAAGCCGAACAAGTATTCGTCAAATTACTGAAACAAAAAATTTTAGTCAAAAATGTAGGTAAAATGCATGCTCTGCTAGAGAATTGTTTACGTATTACGGTCAGTACTCCAGAAGAGAATTCCCTCTTTCTTGATGCTTTAAGTGCATCTTTATAATCGCATCCTTGTCATCAAAGTCTATATATCATGCAAGCCCAACGCACCGCGCAAGTCACACGCAATACCAATGAAACCCAGATTCGTGTCGCCATCAATCTGGATGGCACCGGCAAACAAAAGCTGAACACGGGCATTCCATTTCTGGATCACATGCTCGATCAAATCGCCCGTCATGGCCTGATTGATCTGGAAATCGAAGCGGTAGGTGACCTGCATATTGATGCCCATCATACGGTGGAAGATGTCGGTATTACCCTGGGGCAGGCGTTTGCGATCGCTATGGGCGACAAAAAAGGCATACGCCGCTATGGCCATGCCTATGTTCCGCTTGATGAGGCTTTGTCGCGGGTGGTGATCGATTTTTCTGGTCGCCCTGGGTTAGAGTTCCATGTGCCGTTCAAGCGCGCCATGATAGGCTCATTTGATGTCGATCTGACCCATGAATTTTTTCAGGGATTTGTCAATCACGCACTGGTATCGCTACATATCGATAACCTGCGCGGCGACAATGCGCATCATCAATGTGAAACCGTGTTCAAGGCATTTGGCCGCGCGTTACGCATGGCTAGCGAGCTCGATGCACGCTCAGCTGGTACTATACCTTCCACCAAAGGTAGTCTCTAAATCATGATGTCAGCCATCTGCCGGCTGCTGAATAACTATGAATAAAATTGTTGTTGTAGATTATGGCATGGGCAATTTACGTTCGGTCGCGCAAGCTCTGCGTGCCGTGGCGCCCGAAGCTGAAGTAAAAATTTCCGGTGAAATCGCCGATATTAAAAGTGCCGACCGACTAGTTTTGCCGGGCCAGGGCGCAATGCCTGACTGCATGCGGAGTTTGCGCGAATCCGGGGTGCAAGAAGCCGTGCTCGAAGCGGCGCGCAGTAAACCCTTGTTTGGCGTCTGCGTTGGCGAGCAAATGCTGTTTGACATCAGTGCCGAAGGTGATACGCCCGGCTTGGGATTGCTTCCAGGTAAAGTGGTACGTTTTGACCTGCGCGGTCAGTTACAGGCCGACGGCTCTCGTTTTAAAGTGCCGCAAATGGGCTGGAATCGCGTCAAGCAGGCACAACCGCATGCGCTGTGGCAAGACATCGAGGATGATGCCTATTTTTATTTTGTACACAGTTACTATGCGCAACCTGAGCATGCCAGCCATACGGTCGGCGTGACGGATTACGGTACGGCGTTTGCCTGTGCGGTTGCCAGAGACAATATTTTTGCAACACAATTTCACCCTGAAAAAAGTGCCGCTGCGGGCTTGCAACTGTATAAGAATTTTGTACACTGGAAGCCTTGACGCTCGCAGACGATTTTTCTGTTAAACATTATTTATTACCCTCTTCATAGATACTCATCATGCTGCTCATTCCTGCCATCGACCTGAAAGACGGTCACTGCGTACGCCTGAAACAAGGAGACATGGATCAAGCCACGGTCTTTTCCGATGCCCCTGCCGAGATGGCGCGACATTGGTTAAAGCAGGGCGCACGCCGCCTGCATCTGGTGGACTTGAACGGTGCTTTTGCCGGCAAGCCTGTCAACGAAGCCGCCGTCAAGGCTATCTTGCAAGCGGTACGTGACTACGCCGAAGAAACCGGCACCGAAGAAATTCCTGTGCAATTGGGCGGCGGTATTCGCGATCTCGATACTATCGAGCGTTATCTGAATGACGGCTTGTCGTACATTATCATCGGTACCGCTGCCGTAAAAAGTCCTGGCTTCCTGGCCGATGCCTGTGCCGCCTTTCCGGGTCAGATCATCGTCGGCATTGATGCCAAGGATGGCAAGGTCGCCACCGATGGCTGGAGCAAATTGTCCGGGCACGATGTGATTGATCTGGCACAAAAATTTGAAGGTTATGGTGTCGAGGCGATTATCTATACCGACATCGGACGTGATGGCATGATGGGCGGAGTGAATATCGACGCTACGGTGAAATTGGCACAGGCGGTGAGTATTCCCGTGATTGCTTCTGGTGGTGTGCACGTTTTGGCGGATGTCGAAGCACTTTGCGCAGTGCAGGATGAAGGTATCTCGGGCGTGATCTGCGGCCGTTCGATTTACGAAGGCACACTCGATTTATTGTCGGCGCAGGACAGGGCAGATGCACTGAGTGGCGAGCTCGATAGTGAAGAAGAAGCGACATGACATTGGCAAAAAGAATTATTCCCTGTCTGGATGTGACCGCTGGCCGGGTCGTCAAGGGTATTAATTTTCAGGAATTGCGCGACGCCGGTGATCCGGTTGAAATTGCGCGCCGCTATGATGCGCAAGGCGCGGATGAAATCACTTTTCTCGACATCACCGCTTCGTCCGATGACCGTGACTTGATCTTGCCGATTATCGAAGCCGTCGCTTCTCAAGTTTTTATTCCCTTGACTGTGGGTGGTGGCGTGCGTACGGTAGCCGACGTGCGCCGCTTGCTCAACGCGGGCGCTGACAAGGTTGGTATTAATACCTCGGCAGTGACTAATCCGCAATTGGTGGCCGACGCGGCACAAAAATATGGTTCGCAGTGCATCGTGGTCGCGATTGATGCCAAGCAGGTCGCGCCAGGAAAATGGGAAGTGTATACCCATGGCGGCCGCAACGCCACAGGTCTCGATGCGGTTGAATGGGCACAAAAAATGGCACTACTGGGTGCCGGTGAAATTTTACTGACCAGCATGGATAAGGACGGTACGCGCTCCGGATTTGATCTTGGCTTGACGCGGGCGGTCTCTGATGCGGTGGATATTCCCGTGATCGCCTCTGGCGGCGTTGGATCGCTGCAAAACTTGGCCGATGGCATTAAAATTGGTGGTGCAGACGCCGTGCTGGCGGCCAGTATTTTCCATTTCGGACAATACACGGTACAGCAAGCAAAACAATTTATGGCGGCGCAAAATATTCCTATGAGGCTAGTATGAGTTATAAATGGCTAAATAAAGTCAGGTGGGATGAGTACGGTTTGGTGCCAGTGATTGCACAAGAAGCGAGCAGCAATGCCGTGCTGATGTTTGCCTGGATGAACCGTGATGCACTGACCAAAACAGTTGAGTCAGGCGAAGCTGTTTATTGGAGCCGCTCGCGCAAGAAACTATGGCATAAAGGGGAGGAATCCGGTCACATACAAAAAGTACTGGAAATCCGCCTCGATTGCGATGAAGATGTTGTCTTGCTTAAAATTGAACAGGTCGATGGCATCGCCTGTCACACTGGCCGGCATTCTTGCTTCTTTCAGAAATTTGAAGGCAATGCCAATGAAGGCGAATGGTTAGCCGTCGATCCAGTGTTAAAAGATCCTGAAAGTATTTATAAATGAGTATCTATCAATGAGTATGACCGAACAGCAAACCTTGCAGCGCCTGGCTGGCATCATAGAAAGTCGTAAGCTCGCCAATGGCGGCAATCCGGACAGCTCTTACGTGGCAAGACTGTTTGCCAAGGGCGATGACGCGATTCTCAAAAAAATAGGCGAAGAAGCCACCGAAACCGTGATGGCGGCCAAAGATGCGCGGGTTTCAGGCGATTCAACCAAGCTGTTGTATGAATGTGCCGATTTATGGTTCCACACTCTGGTGATGCTGGCGCAATATGATCTGACGCCGCAGCAAATATTGGATGAGTTGGCGCGGCGCGAGGGAATCTCCGGTATTGAAGAAAAAGCGGCGCGCAAGGATGAATTGCGCGATCGCGATGAAACGAAAAAAACTGATTAGTTTCAATGAGCTATGATTGAGGTCAATGTGGAAAACTGTATTTTCTGTAAAATTACCGCTAAACAAATTCCCGCAGATATCGTTTATGAAGACGATAATCTGCTGGCTTTTAAGGACATTCATCCTGCCGCACCGGTGCATTTTTTGATTATTCCCAAACTTCATCTCGCCACACTGGCAGAGGCCAGGCCGGAACATGCCGAGTTACTCGGGAAAATGTTGGAACTTGCCCCTAAATTGGCACAAGAGCAAGGTTGTGGTGTGCAAAAACACGCAGATGGCAGTTTGTCCGGTGGCTATAAAACACTGATCAATACCGGGCCGGATGGTGGGCAAGAGGTGTATCATTTGCATATGCACGTGATTGGCGGGGCCAAGGCTGGCCAAAGTCGTCGTTAGGGCGCAGCGCCCTGATTTGCAGTAAATATGACTAGGAGAGCAGTGCTCTCAAATTGGAGAAAACATGGGTTCCTTTAGTATTTGGCACTGGTTGATCGTACTGGTGATAGTGATGCTGGTGTTTGGCACCAAAAAATTAGGCAATATCGGCGGTGATCTTGGTAAGGCTATCAAAGGCTTTAAGGACGGCGTGAAAGGCGAAGAAGAGAAACCCGCCTCGACAGCAACGCAGCAAGCCGTCGATAAGGCCGTATTGGATGTAGAAGCCAAGGAAAAAACCAAGCAGTAAGCCGCTGGTAGAAAACGCACAATGATAGATCTCGGACTCAGCAAAATGGCGCTGATCGGCGTGGTTGCGCTGATCGTGATAGGGCCTAAGGACTTGCCTAAGGTAGCGCGCATGGCGGGCTCTTTGTTTGGCCGCGCCCAACGCTATATCAATGAAGTGAAATCCGAAGTCAGCCGCGAAATTGAACTCGATGAGCTGCGCAAGATTCATCAGGATGCGCAGGATGCGGTGCAAGATGCAGAACATTCGATAGCGCAGGGTGTCTCGCAAGCGGAGACTGATCTTCAGTCAGCTTGGCAAGATCATGGTGGTAATGCAAGTACTCTGCGGATGCCGACGACCGATGCTATTTCTGTTAAGGCTAAGGATTTTCGCCGTAAAAAACTGTCCCGCACCTCTGCCGTACCGGCTTGGTATAAAAGCCGTAATGGTCATCGTGGTCGAGTGATGTCTGGCTCCGCACGGATGGCACGTCATCGTGCAAAACCTCAATCGCCAGCAAGCTTCTTCTAAATGCGTCGTCAATTTAATTTGAATTCCAATTTGTTACAGGCCTTGCATGACTGACTTAAATTCGCAGGGTGCAGCAGACAGCTTTATTTCTCATTTAGTAGAATTGCGTGATCGTCTGGTGAAGGCATCAATAGGTATCGCGATTGTTTGCGCCGCACTGTTTGCCTGGCCGGGACCGTCCGCTATTTATGATTTCTTGGCTCAGCCGATGATTGCTTCGTTGCCAGCCGGCGCGAAGATGATCGCCACGGGGGTCATCTCACCGTTCTTAGTGCCGATGAAAGTGACGCTATTGCTGGCGTTCATGCTGGCCTTGCCGTGGGTGTTGTACCAGGCTTGGGCATTTATTGCACCTGGACTCTATACCCATGAAAAACGTTTGGTCGCTCCTTTGGTGATCTCTTCCTCACTTCTGTTTTTGTCTGGCGTGGCGTTTTGTTATTTCTTTGTGTTCGGCCGGGTATTTAAATTTATCAATGAGTTTGCTCCTACCTCAATTACGGTCGCTCCAGACATTGAAAATTATCTCGACTTCATCATGTCGATGTGCCTGGCTTTTGGCATGACTTTCGAGGTGCCTATCGTTGTCGTGGTATTAGTGCGTATGGGTTTAGTGCCTTTAGAAAAACTCAAGGCGATACGTTCTTACGTGATTGTCGGCGCTTTTGTGATCGCCGCGATCGTCACTCCACCAGATATCGTCAGCCAATTCTCATTGGCAATACCAATGTGCTTGTTGTACGAATTGGGCTTGCTAGTGGCACCGATTTTTGTCAAAGCAACGCAAGCGCCAGATGAGATTGTAGATTAATCTGCTGTACGTAGCCAACTCACTAGCGGATAGGCACTTTTGAAACCTTTGACCAGAATTTCTTGAATTTGCTGTGCATCCATGCTGTCGAGTGAACAGTCCGTCCAGACCATAAAATTCTTCAGCTTAAGTTGCTCAATATACGGGTGTTCGGCATCAAATCCTTTGGGTGGACGGATGAGTTTACTCTCTTCTTGCAAGCCACCAAAAACTTGCTTCATTTCCTTGTTTTTCAGTAATTTAGAAAATCCTGTACCGTCTGCCACAATATGATTTCGAATGGTGCGCAATCTGTCGGATGGCGGCATGTACTCTCCCACCGCAAAAAATAGTTTACCGTTCGCGTCGATCTGAAAATAATAGGCTGGACCACCGCCTTCACTAGGTTTTTTACGACCGCTAGGCAGAATTGATGCAGAAAAAGTGGTCTTGTACGGAGATTTATCTTTTCCAAAACGCACATCCCGATTGATCCGAAACAAGGCTTTTTTGGGGTCGCAGCCGGCAATGGCAGGATCGAAGCGGCTGATGTTATCGATCAATTGCGTCACAAATTGCAAAAATTCGGCGCGTAAAATATCGTAACGCGGTTTGTTCATGACAAACCAAGCGCGGTTGTTGCTTTCCGATAGCTCGAATAAAAAACGACTCAAATCACGGACATGCATGAAATAGCTCCAAAAATAACATTATTCTTCACGTTTAACCGGGGGACGCTTACCGATCAGAATATCCACTGTCGATTCTGAGGTTTTTCGTAACAGGGTAAATTTGGCCTTATTGTTAGGCTTTAATTGTGCGATCAGATTCAGTACCTCAGTCTTATTTGTTACTGGCCTTCCCTCAATCGCCGTCAATATGTCACCAGGCCGGATGCCAGCCTTATCGGCAGGTCCGCCACGAATGACGCCGGCTACGATTGCTCCGGAGGCTTCCTTGATGTTAAAACTATCGGCCATTTCCGGCGTGATGTCTTGCGGTTCTACTCCTATCCAGCCGCGCACTACCTGACCATTCGAGATAATCGATTCCATCACCATCTTGATGGTACTCACAGGGATGGCAAAGCCAATTCCTAAAGAGCCGCCACTACGTGAATAGATTGCAGAGTTGATGCCAACAAGATCTCCGTTGACATCAACCAGCGCGCCGCCTGAGTTGCCAGGGTTGACTGCTGCATCAGTCTGTATGAAATTTTCATAGGTATTGATGCCGACATCATTCCTGCCGAGTGCAGAAACGATACCCATGGTGACCGTTTGGCCAACGCCAAATGGATTGCCGATGGCCAGTACGACATCACCCACGACTGCCTGTTCAGAATGCCCCAAGGTGATAGCCGGTAAGTTGGGTAAATCAATCTTGATTACTGCCAAATCAGTTTCCGGATCGGTCCCGACCACCTTGGCAATCGCTTTGCGCCCATCTGGTAGTGATACCGCGATTTCATCCGCTTCTTCAATGACGTGATTATTCGTCAGGATATAGCCTTGAGAGCTGACAATAACCCCGGAACCGAGGCTAGATTGACGTTCGCTCTGCGGATTAACCTGATCGCCAAAAAAACGTTTGAAAAAAGGGTCGTTAAGCAGCGGGTTGTCGGCTTGGCGCGACTCTTTGGCGGTGTTAATGTTGACGACCGATGACATGGCGCGTTTTGCCGCCATACGATACGACGATTGTGCATTCACGGCATTGACGGGGGCTTCCCGCACGCTGGGCATCGACACCAAGCTTAGGCTGCGGCCAGAACCCAATGCTTGATTCGCCCAATCGGGTTTCAAGGTGGTTACAATAAACCACAGTGCCAAACCGACAGTAGCGGTTTGCGCAAACAATAACCATAAACGACGCATAGAAAGATTTGAGTATGAAAGAAAAATCGGTCAAGAGGGATGCGCTGGCACAATATCTTGCTACAGAATTGCAAATAGCACGTTACCGTGATTATTGCCCAAATGGCGTACAGGTGGAAGGGCGCGATGAGATTAAACTCGTAGTAAGTGGTGTAACAGCCAGTTTGGCTTTGTTGGAGCAGGCGGTTCAGCTAAAAGCAGATGCGGTACTGGTGCATCACGGCTATTTTTGGCGTGGCGAAGATATGCGCGTGATTGGTCAAAAACAAAAGCGTCTGAAACTTTTACTGAAAAATGATATTTCTCTTTTTGCCTATCATTTGCCGCTGGATATGCATTCTCAACTAGGAAATAATGCGCAACTTGCTGAACTACTGGAAATAAGCCCGACCTCAAGGTTTGGGGACGACGAATTGGGATGGATGGGGCAGATGCTAAACAGTTCGGTCAGAACGGTTGGGGATTTGGCTAGTCAGGTTGAAAATAAATTAGGACGTAAGCCGCTACTGATCGGCAATCCAGATCAGCTGCTTGGCCAGATTGCCTGGTGCACTGGTGCTGCGCAGACTATGTTTGACCAAGCGATCTCTACAGGTGCCTCTGCCTATTTAAGCGGCGAAATCTCTGAACCCACGGTACATTTGGCAAGAGAGTCCGGTGTTGCCTATCTGGCTTGCGGCCATCATGCAACCGAACGTTACGGGGTGCAGGCGCTGGGCCGGCATATTGCGCAACAATTTGGTATCGCACATCAATTTGTCGATATTGATAATCCGGTGTAGGCGTAAAAATCCCGTCATTTGTGAAGACTGGCGGGATTTAGTGTACTGAAAATTATTTTTTTAAAGCATCACGAATTTCACGAAGTAATATGACGTCTTCAGGTACGGCGGCGGGCGCTTGTACTTCTTGTTTTTTCATTTTATTTACCAGGCGAACCATTTGGAAAATGATGAAGGCAAGAATCAAGAAATTAAGGGCAATGGTAATGAAATTTCCATAAGCCAATACGGCACCAATTTTTTTCGCTTCCACCAAACCCAGGTTGCTTGCTTGCCCATTTAACGGCAGATAGTAATTGGCAAAATCTAGCCCGCCAAAAATTTTCCCGACGATGGGCATGACAATGTCTCCAACCAAAGAATCCACTATTTTTCCAAAAGCGGCACCGATGATAACGCCGACAGCTAGATCCATCACGTTGCCTTTAACGGCAAAAGCTTTAAATTCTTGCATCATGCTCATGAAAACTCCTTTATAAATGGATAAATTAAATGGATAAATGAAACGTGAATTAAAACAGCAAGATCATAATAGGTCAGGACGTTCAGTATTGTGATTTTTTGTCAAATATTGCTTTGATTGCAATTGTAGTGAGTCGTTATCATAAGATTGTTGGGCAAGAATGTCTAAATAATCATCAAAATATTGAAATATTAGCGGTAGTTTTCCATTTTTAGCATCTTTTTCTTTAAAACCATACTCAGCTCCTTTATAATTTAAGGTTGTTAGAAGTGGGGTTTTGCTTCATCAGGTTTTGATTTTTGATAGATTGGGGTTGGTATGGGTATCGAAAAGCAGGTCGATTCTGGCCGTCGCGGCTTGCTCGTCGCCACGTGTGCGGTGGGTGGTGTGGCTGGTTTGGCAACGGCAGGTGCGCTGGTTAGCACTTTTCAACCGTCTGAGCGTGCTAAAGCAGCAGGCGCACCGGTAGAAGCGGATATATCGGATTTAAAGCCGGGGGAAATGAAAGTATTTGAATGGCGCGGTAAGCCAGTCTGGATTTTGAAGCGCACGCCTGAAATGATGGCAAGTCTCGCAAAAACCGAAGATAAGGTCGCTGATCCAAAATCAGATAAACCTTATACAATGGATATTCCTGACTATTGCAAGAACCAAAGTCGATCAAGAACTGATCACAGTGACATATTGATCACTGTTGGTATTTGCTCTCATCTTGGCTGTTCTCCTAGTTCAAAATTTGCCGCGGGCGCTCAACCATCTTTGCCGGATGACTGGACCGGCGGCTTCTTATGCCCTTGTCATGGATCCACTTTTGATTTGGCCGGCCGCGTTTATAAAAATAAACCAGCTCCACAAAATCTGGATGTTCCCCGTCATATGTATCTGTCGGACACTAAAATCCTCATCGGTAAAGATGAGAAAGGCGAGGCTTAATCATGGCATTTGTTGAGAAAAAACTCCCCGCGGACGCTCCTGTCATCGACAAGGCGCTCAATTGGGTAGACTCCCGTTTCCCGCTGACTAAGCTGTGGAATGATCAATGGGGTCAATACTACGCGCCAAAAAATTTCAATTTCTGGTACATCTTCGGCTCACTGGCGATGTTAGTTCTGGTGATACAAATTGTGACCGGTATTTTTTTGGTGATGCATTACAAACCAGATGCAACGCTGGCATTTGCTTCAGTTGAGTACATCATGCGTGATGTGCCATGGGGCTGGTTGGTGCGTTACATGCATTCGACCGGTGCTTCGGCATTTTTCATCATTGTGTATCTGCATATGACCCGTGCCTTAATGTACGGTTCCTATCGTAAGCCACGTGAATTGATCTGGCTGTTCGGTTTCGCGATTTTCTTGTGCCTGATGGCCGAGGCTTTCTTCGGTTACTTGCTGCCTTGGGGCCAAATGTCTTACTGGGGCGCCCAGGTCATTGTGAATCTGTTTGGTGCGATTCCTTTCATTGGTCCTGATCTGTCCCTGTGGATACGTGGCGATTACGTCGTGTCTGACGCTACGCTGAACCGCTTCTTCTCTTTCCACGTGATTGCCATTCCATTGGTATTGCTGGGCTTGGTAGTTGCCCATATGATCGCCTTGCATGAAGTCGGTTCGAACAATCCGGACGGTATTGAAGTCAAGGAAAATTTAGGCCCAGATGGTCATCCGCTTGACAGCGTTCCATCACATCCTTATTACACATTCCACGATATTTTCGGCGTGACAGTGTTTCTGGTGATTTTTAGTGCGGTCGTGTTCTTTGCTCCTGAAATGGGTGGTTATTTCCTGGAATACAATAATTTCATTCCTGCCGATTCCTTGAAAACGCCTCTGCATATTGCCCCTACTTGGTACTTCACGCCGTTTTACTCTATCTTGCGTGCTACCACTACCGAGTTCATGTATGTGGTAATGGCTGGTATTGTTGCTTATGTTGCATTGATATTCATGACGACTAAGTTGCCATCAAAAGTCAAAATGGCGATTGCCGGCGTTGCTTTAGTGGCTCTTGCAGGGATGATGCCAGGTGCGCTTGATGCTAAGTTCTGGGGTGTTGTGTTGTTTGGTGGATCGGTAATGATACTTGGTGCATTGCCTTGGCTGGATCAGTCTCCGGTTAAATCAATACGCTACCGTCCGCAATGGCACAAATATGTGTTTATCGTATTTGGTATTTGTTTCGTCGCTTTGGGATACTTGGGCGTTCAGGCACCTTCTCCTGAAAAAGAACGTGTTTCGCAGGTATGCGCCGTGATCTACTTCGGTTTCTTCTTGTTGATGCCATGGTGGAGCGCGATGGGCACATTTAAGCCCGTACCAAAACGCGTGACATTTTCTGCCCACTAAGCGCTCAAAGGAATAATCAGCATGAAATTATTTAAAAAAATGCTCGCCGCGCTGGCTCTGGTTCCAGCTTTGGCATTGGCTAATACAGGGGGCTTTCCGCTGGATCGTGCAGAAGACCGTAGCAATGACATGGCCGCGCTGCAGAATGGCGCCAAGCTGTTTGTCAACTACTGCCTGAACTGTCACTCTGCATCTGCAATGCGTTATAACCGATTGAAAGATATTGGTTTGACCGAGGATCAGATCAAGAGCAATCTTTTGTTCACTGGCGAAAAAGTCGGTGATTTGATGAAGACGTCTCTTGCCCCTAAAGATGCTAAGGCATGGTTTGGTGCAGTTCCTCCGGATCTGTCTGTTATCGCCCGTGCCAGAGCTTCTAGTGCGGGATCTGGTGCCGATTGGATTTATACTTATCTGCGTACTTATTACAAAGATGACAATCGTCCGACCGGTTGGAATAATATGGTCTTCCCAGATGTCGGAATGCCGCATGTATTATGGGAATTGCAAGGTGCGCGCACGGCCAAGTTTGTCGAAGAAAAAGATCCTCATGATGAGTCTAAAGTCGTGCATAAATTTGCTGGCTTTGAGAAAGTATCTGATGGTAAATTGACTACGGCTGAATACGATAGTGCCGTAACCGACTTGGTCGCCTACCTGCAATGGATGGGTGAGCCGGCACAAAGTACGCGTAAACGTCTGGGTGTCTGGGTAGTGATGTTTTTGGCGCTGCTGAGTTTGCTGGCGTGGCGTCTGAATGCGTCTTACTGGAAAGAAGTGAAGTAATAGCAGTAAAGTAAATCTAGTCGTCCGCTGCATGCTTGTTAGCGGATGTGTCATCTCAGGGTGAGGCGCGCAAAATAGGCGCCTCGCCCTAATCGTTTTAAGGAACTGTAAAAATGATGGTTCTCTACTCGGGTACAACTTGCCCATTCTCTCAGCGTTGCCGCCTCGTCTTGTTTGAAAAAGGCATGGATTTTGAAATCCGCGATGTCGATCTGTTCAATAAGCCAGAAGATATTTCCACCATGAACCCTTATGGTCAGGTGCCTATTCTGGTTGAGCGCGAATTGATTTTGTATGAATCAAACATCATCAACGAATACATTGATGAGCGTTTTCCGCATCCACAATTGATGCCTGCCGATCCTTTGCAACGTGCACGTGCGCGCCTGATGCTGTTCAATTTTGAAAAAGAATTGTTCGTTCATGTACACACATTAGAGAATGAAAAATCCTCTTCTTCTGCCAAGTTGCAAGATAAAGCAAGGGCAGAAATTCGTGATCGCCTGACCCAATTGGCACCTTTGTTTGTGAAGAACAAATACATGCTGGGTGATGAATTCTCTATGCTCGATGTGGCTGTTGCGCCTTTGCTGTGGCGTCTTGACCATTATGGTATCGAACTCTCTAAAACGGCTGCGCCGCTGATGAAATATGCTGAACGTATTTTTTCCCGCCCAGCTTATATCGAAGCATTGACGCCTTCTGAAAAAGTAATGCGTCGTTAATTTTGACGGAGTCGTTCTGCTACAAGGCTGACATTTCTTACTTGTCAGCCTTGTTGTTTTTGCGCGTAAGGTCTATTCTTTAAATAATAATCCAGAAATTACTTCTCTTATGTCTGCCAGCTCTACTAAACCTTATTTCATGCGCGCCATTTATGAGTGGTGTACCGATAATGGCTTTACGCCTTACCTCGCCGTCAAAGTATATGGCGCGACTCGGGTGCCGATGGAATTTGTCCGCAACGGTGAAATTGTCTTAAATATCAGTTTTGGTGCCACCAGCGGTTTGAAAATGGATAACAATGCCGTCACGTTTAGTGCGCGCTTTGGCGGCGTTTCCAGAGAAATTTATGTTCCTGTCGAAAATGTTCAAGCTATCTACGCCAGTGAAAATGGGCAGGGAATGGCTTTTGAGCCCGAAATCACGGAACAGTCGGAGTCGCAGCCTGATGAATCGACGCCGGTACGTGCTGAGCCTGTTAAGCCAAGTTTAGGATTGGCCGCCGTCAGCAATAAAGTGGACGTTAGTGGCGCAGGCAGTGATGTGAAATCCTCTACGGAGCCACAAAAAAAGTTTGAAAAACCTACGCTGAAAATAATAAAGTAGTCTATAATGTTGATCTTCAACGCGGCATAAGAAATTAAGCAGTGTTGATTAAGAGTTTTGCCGACTTAGCTCATTTGGTAGAGCAGTTGACTTGTAATCATCAGGTGGCCAGTTCGATTCCGGCAGTCGGCACCAAGAATAAGCAGTAAGGTAAAAAGGGTTGCACGCTTCGGCTTGCAACCCTTTTTGCTTTCTTGCGTTCAATTTCAGATGCGGTTTTGTTGATTTTCTTTGGCGCGTTTAGCCAAGGGGTTTTCTCTCGCTAAAGTAGAGCTGCCTGGAACAGCCTTGCTTCTAGCCTTACTTTAGGCCATTCCAGCGCGGTGTCAGCTGGTGCGGCAGGGCGAATAGGTCGAGTACGCGGCCGACGGTGTGGTCGACCATTTCCTGTATCGATTGCGGCTGGTGGTAGAAGCCGGGCAGGGGAGGGAAGATGATGCCGCCCATTTCGGTGACGGCGGTCATGTTGCGCAGGTGGGCTAGGTTGAACGGGGTTTCCCTGACCATTAGTACCAGGCGGCGGCGCTCTTTTAGTACTACATCGGCAGCGCGCGTGATCAGGTTGTCGGACAGGCCGTTGGCCACCGCTGCCAGGGTTTTCATCGAGCAGGGGGCGACGATCATGCCGTCGGACTGAAATGAGCCGCTGGCGATGCTGGCACCGACATCGCGCACATTGTGGACGACATCAGCCAGGGCTTCGACATCCTTGCGATTCAGATCGAGTTCTTGATGCAGGTTGAGTACGCCCGCCTCTGAAATAAGCAGGTGGCTGTGTACTTCAGGTAATGCGCGCAAGGCTTGCAGCAGGCGCACGCCGTAGATGACGCCGGTCGCGCCGGTGATGGCGACGATCAGCTTGCGGGGCGCGACTGCTGCGGTCATGCTGAAATTACGCTTGCAGCAAAGTTTGCAGTTCGCCGCTTTCAAACATTTCATTCATGATGTCGGAGCCGCCAACGAATTCGCCCTTGACATACAGCTGGGGGATAGTCGGCCAGTTGGAGTATTCCTTGATGCCCTGGCGTACTGCCGCATCATCCAGCACATTGATGGTGACCAGATTGGTCACGCCACAGGTCTTGATGAGTTGAATCGCGCGGCCAGAAAAGCCGCATTGCGGAAATTGCGCCGTGCCTTTCATGAACAATACTACGGTGTTTTCGGTAACAGTTTCTTTGATCCAGCTTTGTACGTCGCTCATGGTCATTCCTCGGTTAGTGTATGGCGTCATTATAATGGAAAGTCAGGATACGCTCATGCGTCTGCCAGCTGACTTTTCTCATTGCTAGCCTCAATATACTCCCCCCATGTATTTTTTAAATACGCAATCTGACTATGCGCAAGGAGCTTATTTATTTTAAAAAATAGGGGAGTATATTGTTCTTCCTAGCCCTGTTTCGATTTGTTGCCTTGTTGAATAAGCTTGACGTAAATCAGGAGCGCAGCTTGGCAAAGGCCGATGCCATGGCATTGTTGGCCGGCGCCGGGCTATTGCTTTGCTTGGACTGATGTTGATGTAGACGTTTGCTGTCATCGCGAGTGGCTTTTTGCTCGGGCTGGCTGCCTGCTTGCGGTGCGCTATCGGTCAGGCGCATGGTGAGGGCGATGCGCTTGCGTTTCTCGTCCACTTCCAGCACTTTCACCTTGACTACCTGGCCAGCCTTGACCACCGTGTGCGGGTCCTTGACGAAGGTGTTCGACAGGGCCGAGATATGCACCAGGCCATCCTGATGCACGCCGATATCGACGAAGGCACCGAAGGCGGCAACGTTGGTGACCACTCCTTCCAAAATCATGTCGGGACGCAGATCGCGGATTTCTTCGACGCCGTCCTTGAAGGTGGCAGTAGTAAATTCAGGACGCGGATCGCGGCCCGGTTTTTCCAATTCTTTGAGAATATCGGTGATGGTCGGTACGCCGAATTTGTCGTCGGCGTATTTGGCCGGGTTCAAAGATTTTAGCAGACGCTCGTCACCGATGACGCTGGCTACATCCTTTTTGATGTCGGCCAGAATCTTCTCTACCAGCGGATACGATTCAGGATGGACCGCCGACGCGTCGAGCGGATTGCTGCCCTTCATGACACGCAAGAAACCTGCCGCCTGTTCAAAAGTCTTGTCACCCAGACGTGGCACCGAGCGCAGCTCGGCACGCGAAGTAAACATGCCCTTGGCATCGCGATAATTGACGATGCTTTGTGCCACGCTGCTCGACAGGCCGGAGACGCGCGCCAGCAAAGGCGCAGAGGCGGTATTCACGTCGACACCGACCGCATTCACGCAATCCTCGACTACTGCATCGAGCGAGCGCGCGAGTTGAGATTGGCCGACATCGTGCTGATATTGGCCGACGCCGATAGACTTAGGATCGATCTTCACCAGCTCGGCCAGCGGATCTTGCAGGCGACGGGCGATCGAGACCGCACCGCGGATAGTCACATCCAGATCCGGGAGTTCTTTCGAGGCAAATTCAGAGGCGGAATACACTGAGGCACCGGCTTCCGAGACCACGATCTTGGTGAGTTTTAATTCAGGGCGCAGCTTGATCAGGTCTTGCGCCAGCTTGTCGGTCTCGCGCGAGGCGGTGCCATTGCCTATCGAGATCAAAGCCACATTGTGCTTGGCGGCCAGCGCTGCCAAGACGTGCAGCGAGCCATCCCAATCGTTGCGCGGCTGGTGCGGGTAAATCGTGGTGTAATCGAGCACCTTGCCGGTGGCATCGACTATCGCCACTTTGCAGCCGGTGCGCAGGCCGGGATCGAGACCCATAGTCGCGCGCGGTCCGGCCGGTGCGGCCAGCAGCAGGGCTTTCAGGTTGAGCGCAAACACGTTGATGGCTTCGACTTCAGCCTTCTCGCGCAGATTGCTCATCAGCTCGGTATCGAGATGCATGAAGACTTTCACGCGCCAGCTCCAGCGTACCGTGTCGGCCAGCCATTTGTCGGCGGCGCGGCCCGTATTCTTGACGCCAAAACGCGTCGCAATCCGGCTTTCGCAAGGATTCAGCGGGGCATCCCATTTCGGTTTTTCTTCTTCGGTATCGAGCCGCAGGTTAACTGTCAGCATCTCTTCACGCCGGCCGCGGAAAATCGCCAAAGCGCGGTGCGAAGGGATAGTCCCCAGGGTTTCCGAGTAGGCGAAATAATCGCTGAACTTGGCGCCAAGCTCTTCCTTGCCCGGCACCACGATGGATTCGACGATGCCGTGATCAAGCAGGTATTCGCGCAGCGCTTGCAATAGCGTCGCGTCTTCGGCAAAGCGTTCCATCAAGATCTGGCGGGCGCCATCGAGCGCGGCCTTGGTGTCTGGCACGCCAGGATTCTCGCCACTCTCGGTGCTGAAGGCGGGTTTCAGGTATAGCGCCGCCTGCGCTTCAGGATCGAGCGTCGGGTCGGCCAGCAAGCCATCGGCCAGCGGCAACAGACCGGCTTCCAGCGCGATCTGCGCCTTGGTGCGGCGCTTTTGTTTATACGGCAGGTACAAGTCTTCCAGGCGGGTCTTGTCTTCGGCATGCGTGATGGCATCGAGCAAGACCGGCGTCATCTTGTTTTGCTCTTCTATCGAGCTGATGATGGCGGCGCGGCGTGCTTCCAGTTCGCGCAGATAGCGCAGGCGCTCTTCCAGCAGGCGCAGCTGGATATCGTCCAGGCCGCCGGTGGCTTCTTTACGGTAGCGCGAGATAAACGGTACGGTCGCGCCTTCATCCAGCAAGGCGATGGCGGCGGCAACCTGCACCGGTTTGGCGGCAAGTTCTAGGGCAAGACGTTGTTCTATCGAAGGCAGCATAGGGTATCAATGAAGAATTAAAATCAAGTGGCAGATGATACGCAATCTACGTGATTGCGCCAGTCTTGACAGATGGAGGGACTCGGTGTGGAGGCCGTGAAAATATAATAATTGAGGGAGTATCGGTGTAGGTGCAGAGTTTGCGCAATAAACACGTGCACATTTATCATATGGGTAGGCATACTCATGGGGAGTATATAAAAATGTTAATTCTTTTGCGGGGTTGAAATTTTAAGCTAAGCCTGGCGCAGCAGAGGCCAATTATCGTGCCAGTGCTGCGCTGCTAAGCTCGGAGCGGCGCTTAACGCAGGCCGCGCAGCAGTTGTTTTTCCTGCTCTTCTACCGGCAGATTACCCATAGAGCGGCGTACCAGTTGGCCATTCTTGAAGGTGAAAGTGGTCGGCAATCCATTCACCCCATACGCCTTGGCAAAGGCATCTTGCGAAAAGCTCGCCCATGGTTGCCACATGACGCGCCAAAACGTCACTTTCCCTTTGTTGTGTGTAGCCATCTCATCAAACTTCGGATTGGCCTGGGCGCAGAATGGGCAGCCCGGATCGTAGGAGGACAATTGCACAGTCACAAAACCCTTGGATGCGGCCAGACGGGCGGCCAGGTCGCTGGCGGCGATCATTTCTACCCCGTCAAAAGCGTCATCTGCTGCGGCTGGCAAGGTCGCTGCGGCGGTGCCGATTTGGCCGGATATGGGCAGTATTGCCGTGCCATTATGTTGCGGGCGTAAGGCGCTGGCGGTCACGGCCGCGCTAGCGAGCTGGGCTGGCGGGCGGCTAGGCGTGACCGATGGCGCGGCCGGCCTGGCGGTATTGAGGATTTTCCAGGCCTGCGCATCGAGCACGCGGCCCTCGACGACTTTGACCAGGGAGGCATATTCATCGCTGCGTTTGCCGATGCCGACCAGGACCATCGCATCTGCTTTGTAGGCGGCGATATAGGTGGCTTCATCAGGCATGGTGTTCGTGTCGAGCCGCTCGCTGGGATCGACGGCCTGGCGCCAATTGTATTTACTGCTCAATTGGCTGCAAGGCGCTTCGCACACCAGCATGCGTTCAAAACCGGCTTGCGCCAGCCAGGCTTCATAGTACTGCTTGATCAGCAAGGGGCTGTCGTCGCGGCGATGGATGAATTGCAGCATCGTGACCTTGCCTTCCATCGGCACGCTGTAGCGGGCGATGTAGCCGTCCGGGGTTTTTTGCGGCGTGCTCAGCGGGATAGAGATGCGCTCCAAGGGATTATCTATGCGGCGGTACTGCTGTGAGCGCGGATAGGCGTTCAGATCAAAAGGTAAATACAGGGCGCTGGCACCGCTAACGGTGGCTGCCTGATTGCCTGCTTGCGCCTGGGAAGTCGGTATAACAGAGCCCGGCACCATGGCCGTGACTGACTTTGCCGCCTCCATGGCCCTGTTGATATCGTCAAAAATACCTGCGTGAGCGAGAGTGACGAATCCAAAAAACGCCATGATGGCGAGCCGCACTATAAATTTCATAAAAATTCTCAATTAATTATTTGACATGACCGCAGATTGTAGCGGAAATTACATGTCAAAAAATAAATCTCGGTTTTTATGTCGCAATATTAACCGCGCAGTCGCAGGAAAATCAGGGTGGGCAGCGCTTGCGCTAAGGCAGGCGCGCACCCGAGACGCGCAGTATTCCGGCCAGATCTGGCCAGCTTTGTATCTCGCTAAATCCTGCGGCGGAAAGTAGTTCTTGCACTGCCGATGACTGGTCATAGCCATGCTCCATCAGCAGCCAGCCGCCTTCCGCCAGATGCTTGCCGGCGCCAGTGATGATCTGGCGGTAGGCGGATAAGCCGTCGGCATGATCCGTCAACGCATTGAGAGGCTCAAAACGCAAATCGCCCTGGCTCAGATGCTGATCATCCTTGACGATATAAGGCGGATTGCTGACGATGGTGGCGAATTGCTGATCGGCGATGGCGCTGTACCAGTCGCTTTGGATCAACTGCACTTTGCCCGCCGCTAAATGGCGTGCCGCATTTTTTTCCGCAATCTTCAGTGCTGCCGGGCTGACATCCAGCGCCAGCACCGTCAAATCAGGGCGCTGCTGCGCCACCGCGATCGCGATCGCGCCTGAACCGGTGCCCAGATCGAGTAAACGACTCTGCCTGGGGGCGTATTGCAGGGCGAGTTCGACCAGCAGTTCCGTATCTGGCCTGGGGATCAGTACATCCGGCGTCACGTAAAAATCCAGGCCGTAAAATTCGCGCTCGCCAAGGATATACGCCATCGGTTCGCCATTCACGCGTCTGAGTATGAGTTGGTTTAGCCGTTCGACCTGATCTGCGCTAAGTGCTTGCTCAGAATGGGTAATTAATTGCACCCGGCTCAAGCCCAGCACATGCATCAGCAGCATGCGGGTTTCCAGCGCGTCTAGCGGGGATGCCGATTGGCTGTCCGCGATGCGGCTGCCTGCTGCCAGCCAGGCCGACATCAATAGTTTTTTCCAAACAATTCGCGCTCTCTTTTTTTACCGAAAAAGAGGCTGCTGAGGATGACTGCAAAAATCAGAAACCAGACCATCGCCCAAGCCGGTATAGATAAACCGAGAATCGGCGCATAAGGCGTATCGCATAAGCCATCTGCTTTAAATAAAACAGGCAATAGCCTGCTCAAGAAAATCTTGTTCAAGCCAGTTTCTAGGGGATCGATGCCACAAGAAATCTCTGGATTGGCGAGTACCCACAAATGATATCCGGCAATGCCGATGCCGGAAAATACAGACAGCAGGCCCAATCCTAGTCCGATGCGGCGCAACGCTGCCGGCAAGGCCAGAGTAATCAGGCAGCTCAATGCGATCGCGATGAATGCGTAACGCTGCATGACGCAAAGCGGGCAGGGCAGCATTTTTTCGACTAACTGCAAATACAGCGCCACTACCAGCAAAACCAGGCAGCTTAGGGTGGTGGCGATTAAGGCGATTTTTGGTCGGTTCATATTTGCTTCAGTAAAAATGGTGATTTCGCACGCGGTGCGAAGTGTTCAGTCTGAAATGGGCGTTCATGGACGCTTCAATGAATATGCTTCAATGAATATGCTTCAATGAGCACGCCTCAGTTGCGACGCCTATGATACTTGAATCTGTTTTTAGTTCTTACAATTTTGCAAGTATTGAGCCGGTGCCGATCTTGCCAAATCGCTATACTGGCCTGAGTATGCTTATTTGTAGGCTATGTTCAGGTTATCTGTTGATACTCCGTTCGCAAAGCATGAAACAAGAACTGTTGCGGTGTCGCCATGTCTTTGCATCGATCAAGCAAGCGACGCCAGCCAAGATAGTTCGCCAGGTATTTCGTCGCTACGCCAT
>NZ_JAUSFI010000164.1 GCF_030651495.1 Undibacterium sp. | reverse complement strand
ACATCAAATACACTTTTGGCATCGACTTTGACTTTTAATAAGATTGGCGTCGGCGTACTGCCTATTGGTTGCGGCACTGGGTTTGGGTCAACACTAACGGAAATGATTTTCGATTCATTGAGAATCTCACCGACTTTATCGTTAACACTCCCGCCGCATGCAGAGAGCATAAAAACCGCGATGAGTGACGCCAGATTGTAAATTGAGAAGCTTTTATGGATGTGCATAGATGCGATAGCGTCAATGAAGAGCGTGTACAAGGGCGCGCATTATAAGGCTGATTCAATCAGAACTGCCGCTAATAAAGGGGGTCAGTAAACAAAGGGGGGTCAGCATCGCTTTAAAATCTGAGAGGCGAGAACTCGTCTGACACAGAGGGAACACGCGGGGAGCTACAGCATAGAAAATTTTGCTATGCTAGCGGCTTGCCGTTGGTCGGCAGCGTTGCCTTGGACCGGTGGAACTTATTTTACGGAGTTGTATGATGGCCTCATTGCAAGATCAATTTTTACAAGCGGGACTAGTCGATAAAAACAAAGCCAAACTGGTCCACCAGGAAAAGAGCAAGCAGAAGAAGGTCGAGCGCCGGACTGGCAACGAGAGCGTAGATGAGGCGCGTCTGGCCGCGCTTGAGGTACAGCGCAAAAATGCCGAACGCGCTCGCGAACTCAATGCGCAACGCGATGCGGCCGCGAGCCAAAAAGCGATTTTTGCGCAAATTGTGCAGTTGGTGCAAAAGAATCGCCAAAGCAAGGGCGCAGGCGACATCGCTTATTACTACACTCACGGTACCAAGATCGATAAGATCTATGTGTCGGCAGAGGTGCAGACGCATTTGATTGCTGGCCGACTGGTGATCGTGTGTCTGGAGGGTAAAACAGAATTGCTGCCCCGGATAATCGCGGATAAAATTGCCGAGCGCGATGCTTCACTTGTAGTGCGGGTGAAGAAGACGACGACCGAAATCGATGCGGATGATCCGTATGCCGCCTTCCAGATTCCGGATGACTTTACGTGGTAGTGCCCTTTGATTATTAGTTCGTGATCTCGTCGAACGGGCGCTCGTGGTTTTACTGCGTCATTTCTTCTTGCGCAACGAAATCATCTAGCATTTTATAGACAGAGGGCAAATCGCTCTCGTAACTTGCGATATATCCTGAGGTTGTGACATTTTTTTTAATGGATAAAAATTTTCGTTCGAGTATCGCTCCCTTATTGGTTTCCCAGTAAACTTTCAATCGTTCAGGTTGTAAAATTTTTGTAAGTTCACTTATGTTTGGTAAGTATTTAACGCCATCATCAAAACCGAAAGAGCGGCTGAATTGGCTTAATAAGTAATCTAGAAAATGTTCGAAATTGCCTGAATCTATTTCCGGATTAAAGCAATGGGAAAAAAGGTAATCATTTATTTTTGACGCGATGTCTTTTTTGTTGTCATTGCCTTCTTCGTCATAAAAACCACAACCGATTCCACTATTTATCACTGAGTTACCTAACTGATAAATAACAAAAGATTGAATCCCGTACTTCTCTGCAGAAATAAGCAGATCTATTTCTTCTTGATTGACGTCACCATTTTCAATTCTTTCAATTATGTAACCACTGCATTCACCCGCGAGTTCTTGCAATGCCAACTTTTTAATTTCTTCAAAAATATTTTTCTCAGGAAGGATGTATCGTGTTTTAAAAATATTGAAAGCCATTTGAGAAATTTCTCGCATTCCTTCTTTTGCTATTTCAGTCATGCTTCCAGAAGTAAGTGCGTTCGCATTGCTGTGTATAGACAATGCTCTATGTAGATTAAAAAATGAACCCCCTCTATCTGCGCTACAATAAAGTCTAAATATCATCAGATCATACAAGCCTAAGACCCCCCTTTCAGGTCGCGTTAAAGTCGCTATAACGCCTTCGTCTGCATGTGTATGCTCGCCAAATATCCAGTCCGCAATTTCTAAAATATTTTCTACGCTATTATTTCTTCTGGTGTTTAGATTTGCTCCCCAAGCAGAAGAGTCAAGAACCTTTAATAATGAATAGACCAAATTCTTTCGTGAACCTGCTCCAATTTCCTCTCGCTTTAAAAGTGAATAATGTTGAATGTTCTTTATTAAGTAGCGAAGCGTATTCGGGCCAAGATCCTTGGAAAATTCGTTACGACTGTTTACGATAATTCGCCAGAGTTCATCGCGTGCGAAATCACCTTTGGAAAAAGAGAATTGCTTCGCGCTAAATATCAAATCTAAGTCTCTTCCCTGGATGAAATCGGTTTTGTTTTTCAGATAAAAAATATAACTATCTCGTTGCTCCGGCTTAGATAAATTTATAATTAGATTCAAATATCGCTCTAGATTTCTGAAACCATCGTGATTAAAGCAAGCACGCGTTCTGTATTCCAATTCATCTTCATTGTTATTATCGCCATCAGGAAAAACTGTATTTGCATCGAAAATTTTAGATAAGAGAAATTCTTGATTTGGGTTTAAATTTTGAACATAACTTGAATAATTAATTGAATTTTGGAAACGATTTACTCCGTCCGTAAAATTTCGGACTAACGAGAAATAACCTTTTTTTCCGTTCATTTCCGTATTAAATATCTTCCTGAAGATATTTGGATAGTTCACATAAATAAGAAGTAAGTGGATCAAATCGCTTTTATTGAAGTCACTATTTTCAAAATCAGTTTTCTCAACCTCTAAAAGAACTAGTGTGTTGATTAGTCGTTTTAGTTTTCGAATGTCTCCAATTAATTCCTGATAACGGAAAAACTCATCAGAATTAAATATTTCCACTAGTGCTTCTACTGCTTGTTTGATCTGATCAAGTGTTCGTGAATCGATTAATAGGTTGTTTTTTACTGCTGCATCGAAATTACTAGATACATACTTAGCCAAAGCGTTTGAATCTAAAAATAAGCTAGTTTTAACATTAACAAATTTTTCTAAGAATTCTCTGACTTTTTCAGCGTCATCATTTCGTTTGTCAGTACTAGCAATATTCTCAGTGTCATAACAAAGGACATATGAAACATTTGACAGCATAAAACTTCTTTTAATTGCGAACAGGATATTTTTAATAGCGCTCCAACTAAGACGGTCAAGATCGTCAACAACGATAATTATTTTGTGATTCAATTCGGACAAAACAGCGTCAAGGTTTTCAAGAGTGTCTTCAACAGTATCTGAACCAGAATCAAATGCAAATTTAAAGCCAAAAAAGGAAAAATCGTTTTTCCCTTTTATTAGATGAGCATACTTAGTGAACAATGGTTTGATTGACGGCGCAAATACGTGCTTTTGAATGGTATTTACAAGATCGCCGATAAATTTATCCGTTAAATCTACATTTTCAGGATATCGAAGGGGCTCAAAGCGATGAACAATGATTTCCATTGTTTTCTTATTTTTCCAATACTCACAACAAAAATTGATAAAGCTAGATTTTCCAATACCCCAAGGTGCATCTATGCCAAACACCAAACTTTCTGTTGCTGCTCCATTTAATACGCGTTCAGCAAATCTGATAGCGCTTTCGTTTAATCCCAATAAATCGTGTTCTTTCAATTCAATCGGGCGATCACCTAAAAATATTGGGGTCGAGTTATCGTTTGTATTCTTCCGCACCTCGAAAAATATGGAGGTCACTGCTCGGAGAACGAGAAAAAATGCTATTAATATTGGAAGAGCCACGAGTAGCATTAATGAAAAGCATGGCACTTTTGCGAAATATTCTTTGTAAATCTCTTTGCCCAAGCCGCCTATACTAATTGATAAAAAAATACCAAATATAAATATTCCTAGTAAATCGATGCGCCAACTTTTGATAAGTCGTCTTATCTCTAAATGGCCTTGGCGAACATAAAAATATGAAATGCCGATTACCGTTGTGATTAAACAAATTACAAGGGCTGTGATTTGTCGGTTCGTTGATTCAATATATGCGTTAAATGTCGAGGCAATTGATGACGACAAATACCATACTTCACCAAAAACGAAACCCAAAATAGCGGTTTGTATTAACACCGATATTTCGGCCTGTCGAACTCTGTTTTGAATTGTGATAATGCTCACTCTATTAATTCCTTTTGTTGACTAAATTTTTAGATCGTCTCAACGTACAAGTTTTTATAACAAACACTTCATTTCTAAAATTATTAAATCGTTGATTCATAATTTGCCGACTTGGTTATCCAACCCCCACCAAACTTCTACCCCCAGCCGTCCTCTGCACCAAAATCCTGGTAGCAATCCGCTCTGTCATTTCCTGCACATGCGAGATCACGCCTACCTTGCGGCCCATGGCTTGCAGGCCGTCTAGGGCGTCCATTGCTACGCGCAGGGTGTCTGCGTCTAGGCTGCCGAAACCTTCGTCGATGAACAGCGATTCGACGCGTACGCGGTTGGAGGATAGCGATGCCAGGCCTAGCGCGAGTGCCAGCGAGACGAGGAAGGATTCGCCGCCGGAGAGGGAGTGGACTGAGCGTTGTTCGTCGCCCATGTCCTGGTCTATCACCATCAGCGCTAGGGTGTCGTTGATGCGTTGCAGGCGGTAGCGGCGCGATAGTTCGTGCAGGTGGCGATTGGCGTAGCCTAGCAAGACGTCTAGCGTATATTGCTGCGCGTAGTTGCGGAATTTTTTGCCGTCGGCGGAGCCTATCAGTTCGTTCAGACTGCCCCAGAGTTTGTACTTGGATTCTTGCTGTTCCATCTTTTGCAAAATGTCGGCGGCCTGGGTGCGGCGAGCCTGGTCTTGCGCGATGGTGGTGAGCATTTGGCTGGCTATCGCCTGAATTTTTTGGCGCTCTGTGTTGAGTTTCTTGAGCGCTGTTTGTACTGTTTGTGTAGGCGAGCTTGCGGGTATTTCTGTTGTGATGTTTTCTGTCGTTGTATCTGCATCCGTGTCAGCATCGGTGTTTGCAAATGCGTCCACCAATTCAGTTTCTATCACTGGCTTTTGCAATTGGTGCGCCTGCCTTTGCTGGCTGCGTTCTTGCCATATCGTGGCCGCTTGCTGGGTGGCGTTGCTGATGCTTTGCAGGGCATTGCGCTCGTGATTGATCCATGTTGCGTCGTGCGCTAGCAACTGGTGTAGCGTGGCCAGGTCTAGCGCTGCTGGTTCTCCTTTCTTTTGTGCCGCCTGATAATTGTCTATCCACTCGTTCAGCTCTTGCGCTGTTTTATTTAGCGCTGCTGTGTCGCTGGCGAGGCGTGCCTTGGCTTGCTCTAGCGCTTCTGCGCGGCGGGTTAAGTCTTGCTTGCTGTCGCTGGCGGCTTGGGTTGCTTGCGCCAGCGCGCTCTTGGCTTGCTGATTTGCGGCACTCAGTTGCGCTTCTATTTGCTGTACTGCTTGGCCGGCGAATAGGGTCTGTCTTTGCGTCTGTTTTTCTTTTAACGCTAGCTCGCTGCTGGCGAAATCTTTGTCTGCGCGTTGCTGTTCTTGCTCGGCCTTGCCCTGTGCCTGTGTTAGTGCGGCCAGTTCTACGCTGAGGGTGACTAGGCGTTGCTGCTGTTGTTCGCGCTCTTTGCTTTTATCCTGCCATTGCCTGGCGTTGTGCGCGCAGCGGGTGTGGAATTGCTCTGGCGCTTCTTGCCATTGCTCCTGCCAGTTGCCCGTGTCTTCGCCCGCCTGACTCATGTCGCCCATCTGGGCGAAAGCGGGAGCGAGTTGCTTGAGGCTGTCGCTTAGGCGTTGCTGGCTTTGTTGGCTTTGCTCTTGCGCGCTTTGCTGTGCGGCCTGGGTTTGCTGCAGCGCGTGTTGTGCGGCGCTGGCGGCTGCTTGCTTTTGATTGTGCTCTAGCGTGGCTTGCTCAAACGCGGCTTGGGCGGCGTCTTTGGCTTGCAGCGCGGCGCGGCTGGCGGCCTCGGTTTGCGCGATGCTATCGGCCTGTGTTTGTAGCGCGCTGCGCTGGGTGGCGAACCATGCGGCGTGTTGATCTACATTGATGCCGTTTTGTTGCAGCTCTTGCGCAATCGGATGATCTTGCCATGCCTGCTGTTCTGCCTGCGCCTTGAGTTGCTGCTGCGCTTGCTCGGCCTGGATACTTTCTAGCTGGCGGCGCTGGCTTGCCGCTTCTGCGCTATGCGTGGCCCGTGCTTGCTCGGTCTGGCTGGTTTGCTGGCGGCATTGCGTGACCTCTGCTTGCAGGCTGGCGAGCATGGCGTGCAGCTGCGGGTTACTGTCGCTTTGATACGGATGCTCGTGTGCGCCGCAGACCGGGCAGGGCGCGTCTGGTTCCAGCGCGGCGCGCAGGGTTTCTACGTTATCTGCGCAGGCGGCTTCTGCGCTTTTGAGCGAGCGTTCTGCCTGCGCCAGTGCTGCATGCAGTGCGGGGATTTTTTGATTCGCTTGCGCTGCTGCGGCGTCGCTGCTGGCGATGGATTGCTCGCTGGTCTGTGCTTGCTTTTGCAGCGCTTGCTGGCGTTGGTTTTGCTCGGCCAGGGCGCGTGCGATCTGTTCTGCACTGCTGAGTTGTTCGCGCCGCGCTTCCCATTTTTGCTTGGCTTGCGGTAGCTGGCTGACGTCGATGGCGGCGTGCTGCTGGCTGGCTTGCTGGCGTTGTTGCTCTGCGCTGGCGAGTGCGGTGGCGCTGCTACTGAGCGCCAGTTTGCTGGCTTCTAGCTGTGCGCTTTGCTCGCTGGCGTTTTGTGCATTTTTGGCCAGTATATGGCTAAAGTTGGCTAATTCATTGCGCGATAGGTTAGCTTGCTTGAGGAGTATATCCCACGCTGGCCAGTTGTTTGCCAGGGCTTGCAGTGCTGCGTGCTGCGCCAGCCACTGCTCGCTGGCTTGCTGTTTTTGCGCGGTAGCGGTCAGCTCCGCTTGTTTGTCTGTCTGGTTTTTGCGGGCGAGGGCGGCGGCGTTGGCGGCGTCCAGTTGCGCTTGCCTGGTCTGCTGGTGCGCTGGCATCAGCGTGGCGATTGCTGCGTCTAGCGCCTTGGCTTGGTCGAGCTGTGGCGCTGCTTCGACTAGCGCTTGTTCTGCTGTGAGTTGCGCGGCTTGCGCTGCGGCGAGTAGCGCGTCTTTTTCTAGCCGCGTTTGCTCGGCAATTGCCAGCCTGGCGCTGCCTTCTTTGACCGCTTGCTGGCCTTGCTGCATGCTGCGCGCCAGACGTTCTGCCTCGCTGGTTAAGGGGCGGGCAGCTTGTACTGATTCTATTGTTTGCAAGGCGGCATGGCGCTCGGCGGCTGCGGCCTGTTCTTGCTGGCGCTGTTGCGCCTGGCTCTGCGCTGCCTGTTCGCTTTCGGCAAATCGCAAGTCGTCTTGATGCCAGCGCAAGGCGGTTTCCAGCTTGTTTTTTTTCACGTCGAGCGCGGCCAGTTGGGCGTTGGCGGCGGCGCTGTCTTGATCGAGTTGCGTGCGCTCGGTTTCGCTCAATGGCTTTTGGTCGGCCAGCCTGTCGGTGATGCGCGCCAGCTCTTGCTGCTCTTGCTTGGCGCGCTCAAATGCGCGGCGCGATATCTGGCTGTAGATGGCGCTGCCGGTCAGGGTTTCCAGCAGCTCGCCGCGCTCGTTGTCGTCGGCCTTGAGGAAGCTGGAAAACTCGTTTTGCGCCAGCAGTACGGCGCGGGTAAATTGTTCAAACTTGAGGCCGATGCGGTTGGCGATTTCTGCCTTGACTTCATTCTTGGTGCCGCCTATGGATGTTAACTCCGGCAGCGATTTTAAGGTCATGGCGGTCGGTTGCAGGCTGCCACCGACTTTGCCGCGCGAGCGCCGCACGCTCCAGCGCGCGCGATAGCTGGCGCCATCGGTGCCGACAAAATCGACTTCGGCATGGCCTTCGGCGCAGCCGCGCCGTAGCAGATTGGCGGCGTCCTGGTGCGTGATGAAGTCTGTGCCGTCGGGCAGGGTCTTGTTGCCGCCGGCTTTCAGCAGGCGCGGCGTACTTTCGTACAGCGCCATGCAGAGCGCATCGAGCAGCGTGCTTTTGCCCGCGCCGGTCGGGCCACTGATGGCAAACAGGCCGGCGGATTTTAAGGGCTCTTGCTCGAAATCGACTTCAAAATCGCCAGCCAGCGAGGCAAGG
>NZ_JAUSFI010000174.1 GCF_030651495.1 Undibacterium sp. | reverse complement strand
GGCTATCAAGCACCGGGTTTGGTCGCTTTGTATGAAACACTTAGAACTGTGGCTGATGTGGAGGTGGTGGCGCCTGAAATTAACAACAGCGCCAAGTCGAATGCGCTGACACTCCATGCCCCTTTGTATGTCGAGCACGCGGTCAATGGCTTCAGATTTGTTAACGGAACCCCCGCTGATTGTGTGCATATCGCCCTGAAAGGCTTGTTGGGGTACCAGCCTGATCTGGTCGTATCTGGCATCAATAATGGTGCCAATATGGGTGACGACACCATTTATTCGGGCACCGTAGGCGCGGCCATGGAGGGCTATTTGTTTGGCATTCCGGCAATCGCGTTTTCGCAAGTTCAAAAGGGCTGGCAACACATTGACGCAGCCGCCTTGAAGGCGCGTGATATTGTTGCAGAGTTGCTCAAACAGCTGGAAAACTCAGGGCCTCTGGCGCAACCCTGGTTGCTGAATGTAAATATTCCTAATTTGCCATACGATCAAATCAAGCCCACCCAGGTTTGTCGATTAGGGCGACGTCATGCGTCTGAAAAAGTCATCACCCAGACGAGCCCGCATGGACGAACCATGTACTGGATCGCAGGCTCGGGACCGGCCAAAGACGATTCACAAGGGACGGACTTTTTTGCAACGGCACATGGCCATGTCGCTGTTACACCTTTGAAAACCGACCTGACGGAGCACGCTGCCATCAGCGAATGGACGCGTTCACTTGCCATATCCACCTAAAGATGAAGCACAAACCCACTTTTCCTGCGCAATTTGACTTATCCCCAAGAAAAGGTGTTGTTATTGGTTCTGGTTCTGGTTCTGGTTCTGAAGTTTCGAAGCGTGTCGTGACCGTCACCCATGGCATGGGCCTGGATTCGAGTGCCGTACGAGCGAATATGGTGAAAAAGTTAGAGCGGCAAGGTATTCAGGACACACGCGTGTTAGCCGCATTAAATGCCACGCATAGGCACCATTTTGTCGATACAGCACTGGCCAATCAGGCCTATGAGGACACCAGTTTGCCCATCGGTTGGGGGCAAACGATTTCCAAACCGAATGTCGTGGCGCGAATGATTGAGTTACTATTTAAGGGCAAGGAAGCGCCATTGGGCCGCGTGCTTGAAATCGGCACAGGTTGTGGCTATCAGGCGGCCGTCTTGAGCCATTTGGCGCAGGAGGTTTACAGCATAGAACGCTTGCGTGGCCTGTATGAAAAAGCTCAGAATAATGTCAGGCAGTTTCGTTTC
>NZ_JAUSFI010000171.1 GCF_030651495.1 Undibacterium sp. | reverse complement strand
TGTTGTTTTACCTCGCCTACCTGCCCGCCGGCGCGATCAGAAAATACAATGCACTGGGCGATTACTCCTACGGCGTGTATATCTACGCGTTCCCGGTGCAACAGGCGCTTGCCTCCATCTATCCCGGAATCCCGGTCCCGGCGATGCTGTTGGGTTCTGCCACGTTGACGCTGACGCTGGCAACCCTGTCATGGCATCTGATTGAAAAACGCGCGCTGCACCTCAAAGGATTTTTATCAACGCGCCCCGCCAAATTACCCGCCACAGGGTCTTCAACGCTAGTCAAATAGCGTAACTGTTCAGCTTGCGATGGAAACTCCCTCTCCCGCTAGCGGGAGAGGGCGGGGGTGAGGGTGGTTGAGCAACGCTGGCTTTCAATTACCTGATGCGCTTAACAATATGAGAAATCGAACATTGCGCCAATTTGAATCACCCTCATCCCAACCCTTCTCCCGCCAGCGGGAGAAGGACTTTATATAGCGACCTGAATAGTTCTAATGCGTTTTTTTTCAAATGGGCATGCCGCCAGCACGCAATACCCATGCGGGTTTGCGGGCACATGCCGCCAGCAGGCGCATGGACAGTGCGTGTTGGGCCTGTGCCCTAAAATTTTTGCCGGCGCGTGTACCAAGATATGGCGGATCAGTCTGGCAGTATCTTGAGGCAGGTGTCCGACGGCTGGCCGATGTGGTCAGTGTTCTTGTTGATGTTGATGGATTAATTCGACCGATGCATCGAATATTTTTTGCACCCCAATCGCGTCACCTGCTGAGGATAATTGGTTGAAGGGAATCAGCGGAAAAATCGTCATTGGCGTCCCCGGAATAAGCAGCACCGGTGTTCTCTTGTTGCCGTCATCGACTGTCGCCCATTGCAAGCTGGTTTCTTCTGCCAGCGCGTCGCCAAAAACGACTTCTACTGATCGTTGTTGCTCTGGATTAAGTGGTCTATCTGCGCGCTGATTGAGGATGGCGTTGATGATCGTGAGCTTGCCATTTAC
>NZ_JAUSFI010000150.1 GCF_030651495.1 Undibacterium sp. | reverse complement strand
GCACGCTTTTGCTCACGATTAATCAGTGCCAATTTTGCCATGGCGACCTCAGTTTCTGAACGGAAATTTAAATGCGGCGAGAAGAGCTTTTGCTTCTTCGTCGGTCTTTGCTGTCGTAGTAATGCTGATATTCATACCACGCAACACGTCGATCTTGTCGTACTCAATTTCAGGGAAAATAATCTGTTCCTTGATACCGATATTGTAGTTACCACGACCATCAAACGCACGACCAGACACACCACGGAAATCACGTACGCGAGGCAAAGCCACGGTAACGAAACGATCCAGGAATTCATACATTTGAGCGCCACGCAAAGTTACCATACAACCAATTGGATAACCTTCACGAATTTTGAAGCCAGCAATCGCTTTACGCGCTTTAGTGACAACAGGCTTTTGACCAGCAATTTTCGTCAAGTCACCAACTGCATGCTCAATGATTTTCTTGTCGGCTATAGCCTCAGACAAACCCATATTCAGGGTAATCTTCAAAAGACGAGGCACTTCCATTGGACACTTGTAAGAAAATTTCTCTGTCAAGTCACCAACGACTTTTTCTTTATAAAATTTTTGTAGACGGGCCATGACTTTATGCTTTCACAACTTCGCCAGTCGACTTATAGATACGGACTTTACTACCATCCACTACCTTAAAGCCAACACGGTCTGCTTTACCAGATGCAGCATTAAACAATGCAACATTTGATACATGTATCGGCATCACTTTATCAATAATGCCACCAACTGCACCAGTCATTGGGTTAGGCTTAGTCGCTTTTTTTGCAACATTAATGCCTGCAACAACAACGTAATTCGCGTCAACGCATTGCTGCACTTGACCGCGCTTACCTTTGTCTTTACCCGTCAAGACGATGACTTCGTCGTTTTTACGAATCTTATTCATCTGGACTCCTTACAGTACTTCTGGAGCTAAGGAAACGATTTTCATGAAACGCTCAGTACGCAGTTCACGCGTTACTGGGCCGAAAATACGTGTCCCGATTGGCTCAAGTTTTGCATTCAACAATACTGCAGCATTGCTATCAAACTTAACCAAAGAGCCATCTTGACGACGAACACCCTTAGCAGTTCTCACAACAACAGCATTGTAAATTTCACCTTTTTTTACGCGACCACGAGGCGCAGCAGATTTAACAGTGACTTTAATTACATCACCAATACCTGCATAACGACGCTTAGAGCCGCCCAATACTTTAATACACAATACTTCACGTGCACCAGTATTGTCAGCTACTTCTAGCCGGCTTTCTGTTTGAATCATAATGTTCTCTTTCCCAACTTAACCCACACAACTCGCACTATGCAAATCTGCAGTCAGTTTTGGTCCCGCCAGCCAACTCACTTGTCGTCGGAATTTGCAACCAACAATGCACGAGTCTACTGATTAGGTGGACGAATTTTAACCACTCCCACAACACTAAAGAGTGCCGCGAAAGACATTTAGGCTGCCATTCCAATGCTTTGCAAATGACAGCCCATTATTATTACATCAAAAAACAATTTATGCAATAAATTTATACAACTTGTGCGACTTGAATCACACGTGTCACAGTCCAAGCTTTAGTCTTGGAAATAGGACGACCTTCTTGAATTTCAACGGTGTCTCCAGCCTTTGCCTGGTTCGCTTCATCGTGCGCATGATACTTTGCAGAGCGCATAATGATCTTACCGTACAATGGGTGTTTAACATGACGCTCAACAACCACTGTTACGGTCTTGTTCATCTTGTCAGAAACAACCTTGCCAATCAATGTGCGCTTCAGTGCGACTTTTACTTGATCGTTCATTATTTGGCATCCTTCTGATTCATGACTGTCTTAACACGTGCAATGTCACGACGTACTTTTTTCAACTGCGAAGTGTTATTCAGTTGTTGCGTAGCGATTTGCATACGCAGACTAAATTGAGCCTTCAACAATTCATTCAGTTCTTTAGTCAAAGCTACTGGATCTTTGCCTTGGAGTTCAGATACTTTCATTTACAACTCCCTTATTGGCCGACTTGACGCACGACGAACGTAGTCAATAACGGCAGTTTAGCAGCGGCCAAGCGGAACGCCTCGCGCGCCAACGTCTCATCGACGCCATCCATTTCATACAACATTTTGCCCGGCTGAATCTCGGCAACGTAGTACTCAGGATTACCCTTACCATTACCCATACGAACTTCAGCAGGTTTTTGCGAGATTGGTTTATCTGGGAAAATACGAATCCAGATACGACCACCACGTTTAATATGGCGAGTCATAGCGCGACGCGCAGCTTCAATTTGACGCGCAGTGATGCGACCACGGCCAATTGCCTTCAATCCAAATTCACCGAAAGAAACGGCAGTACCACGGTCATGCGAGATGCCCTTGTTACGGCCTTTTTGTTCTTTACGATATTTTCTGCGTGCTGGTTGCAGCATGATTATTCTCCCGCTTTCTCAGCCGGTGCTGCTGCAACGCCTGCTGGTTTAGCGTGAACACGCTTTGCCGCAGGAGCTGCTACACCAGCTGGAGTTTGACCTTCAGGGCGCTTGGCACGAGGACGGCTGCTAGGCTTGCCATCATCACGACGAGGACCACGACGTTTTTTGTCGTCTTCCGGCGCGGATTCAATTACAGGCGCATCACCGTTTGGCAAACGATCACCTTTATAAACCCAAACCTTGACGCCAATGATACCGTAGGTCGTCGATGCTTCGCTAAAACCGTAATCGATATCAGCACGCAAGGTATGAAGAGGTACGCGGCCTTCGCGATACCATTCTTTACGTGCAATTTCGATACCATTCAAACGGCCGCTAGACATGATCTTGATACCCTTAGCACCCAAACGCATAGCATTTTGCATCGCGCGCTTCATCGCGCGACGGAACATGATACGCTTTTCGAGTTGCTGAGAAATGGAATCAGCGATCAACTGCGCATCGATTTCTGGCTTACGAATTTCTTCGATATTGACATGTACAGGAACGCCCATGATCTTGGCGAGTTCTGTTTTCAACAGTTCAATATCTTCGCCTTTTTTACCGATTACAACACCTGGACGGGAGCTATAAATAGTAATACGGGCATTTTTTGCTGGACGCTCAATAGTGATACGACCTACTGATGCATTCTTCAGTTTTTTCTTGAGATATTCACGAACTCTCAAATCTTCAAGCAGCATAGTGGCAAAATTACCATTGCCAGCATACCAACGCGAAGACCAGTTACGTGTTACCGCAAGACGAAAACCGGTTGGATGTATCTTCTGTCCCATCGTGACTCCTTAGTTACCGACAGTCACGTAGATGTGACAGGATTGTTTAGAGATACGATCGCCACGACCTTTTGCACGCGCTGTAAAACGCTTCAAGATCGTACCCTTTTCGACATAAATAACTTTTACTTTCAGCTCATCGATGTCCGCACCATCATTGTGCTCGGCGTTTGCAATTGCAGACTCCAACACTTTCTTGATGATCGTTGCACCTTTTTTAGGGCTGAAGGCTAAGATATTCAATGCCTGATCTACTTTTTTACCACGGATAAGATCAGCCACAAGGCGACCTTTTTGCTCAGACAGACGCACACCGCGCAGAATTGCTTTAGTTTCCATCATAGCACCTATCTCTTAGCCTTTTTATCGGCGGCGTGACCCTTAAACGTACGGGTCAACGCGAATTCGCCAAGTTTATGACCAACCATATTTTCGGAAACATAAACTGGTACGTGTTGCTTACCGTTATGTACCGCAATGGTCAAACCGATGAAATCCGGCATAATTGTCGAACGACGCGACCAAGTCTTAATTGGCTTTTTGTCTTTGATTGCTTGCGCAGCTTCGACTTTTTTCACCAGATGGGCGTCGCAGAACGGCCCTTTTTTCGCTGAACGTGTCATGTTTATTCCTTATTTCTTGCCACGGCGTGAGACGATCATCGAAGTCGTGCGCTTATTGCGACGCGTCTTCTTACCCTTGGTTTGCTGACCCCATGGAGAAACTGGATGACGACCCGCTGCGGTTTTACCTTCACCACCACCATGTGGATGATCTACCGGATTCATGACCACACCGCGAACGGTAGGACGAACACCGCGCCAACGCATTGCACCAGCTTTACCAATCTTACGCAGATTGTGCTCGCCATTACCGACTTCACCGATAGTTGCACGGCACTCGATATGAATACGACGAACTTCACCAGAACGCAGACGGACTTGAGCGTAAATTCCCTCACGAGCCATCAATACAACACCAGCACCTGCAGTACGGGCAATTTGGGCACCCTTACCTGGCAACATTTCGACGCAATGCATCGTTGTACCAACTGGAATGTTGCGGATAGGCATACAGTTACCAGATTTGATAGGCGCTTGCGAACCATTCATAACCTGATCACCGGCAGCCATACCTTTAGTAGCGATGATGTATTGACGCTCACCATCCGCATAGCACAATAAAGCAATGTGCGCTGTACGGTTAGGATCGTATTCAATACGCTCTACTTTAGCTGGAATACCATCTTTAGTACGCTTGAAGTCAACCAAACGATAATGCTGCTTATGACCACCGCCGATATGACGAGTAGTAATGTGACCGTTATTATTACGACCAGCAGTTTTTGATTTTTTTTCCAACAATGCGGCGAACGGACGACCTTTATGCAGGCCTTCTGTTACCACTTTTACCATACCGCGACGACCAGGCGAGGTTGGCTTGACTTTAACGAGTGCCATTATTATGCCCCCTCGGTGAAGTTAATTTCCTGGCCTTCTTTCAAGCATACAAAAGCACGTTTTGTATGATTGCGGCGACCATTAAATTTACCGGTACGTTTTTGCTTACCCAGGCGATTGGCAACTTGCACAGACTCAACCTGAACCTTAAATAACAGCTCAACTGCAGCTTTAATTTCTGGTTTAGTTGCATCTGGCATTACCAAGAAAACGATTTGTTCGTTTTTCTCGGCAACCATTGTTGCTTTTTCAGAAATAACTGGAGCCAGCAACACCTTCATCAGGCGTTCTTCGCTATGCTTAACTATATTCATGCCAGCATCTCCTCAATCTTTGCCAATGCCAGCTTGGTGATCAACACTTTCTTGTAAAACACCAAGGAAACTGGATCAGCATAACGAGGCTCAACAACCAAAACATTTACCAAGTTACGCGCTGCCAACATCAGGTTTTCATTGAATTCTTCAGTGATAACCAGAACTGACTCAAGACAACCCATTGCCTTCAACTTGTCAGACAATAATTTTGTCTTTGGAGCTTCAACAACCAAGCTATCAACCACATTCAAACGACCTTCACGGGCCAACTGAGAAAGAATAGAGCAGAGACCTGCACGATACATTTTCTTGTTAACTTTGTGAGAGAAATTCTCATCAGGAGAGTTCGGGAATGCACGTCCACCTCCGCGCCACAGTGGCGAAGAAGACATACCAGCACGCGCGCGGCCAGTACCTTTTTGACGCCAAGGTTTTTTGGTGGTGTGATGCACATCATCACGACCCAATTGCTTACGATTACCACTACGAGCATTAGCCTGATAAGCAACAACGACTTGATGAATCAAGGCTTCATTGTAATCACGACCAAAAATTGTATCTGGCGCAGCAACATTAGACGCAGATTGACCTTCTGCATTTAGGAGCTTCAGTTCCATAATTAAGCTCCCTTCTTAGTTTTAACTTTAATAGCAGGCAAAACAATGACCTGACCATTTTTCGCACCCGGAATAGCACCCTTCACCAGCAACAACTGACGCTCAGCATCAACGCGAGCGATTACCAGATTTTGCACAGTGCGGTTAACGTCACCCAGATGACCGGTCATACGCTTACCAGGAAAAACACGACCTGGATCCTGCGCCATACCGATAGAACCTGGAACATTATGCGAACGCGAGTTACCATGAGTAGCGCGACCAGAAGAGAAGTGATAACGTTTGATAACGCCAGCATAACCCTTACCGATTGTAACGCCCTGCACGTCAACCTTCTGACCAACTTCGAACAAGCCAACAGGCACGACATCGCCAGCTTTAAGTTCAGAAGCTTTAGCAGCATCCACACGGAATTCTTTTAAGACAGTGCCAGCTTCAACACCTGCTTTTGCAAGGTGACCGGCAGCCGCTTTTGTTACACGGGATGCACGGCGCTGACCGAAAGTAACCTGAACAGCAGAATAACCATCTGTTTCAGGAGTTTTGATTTGTGTCACGCGGTTATTCGATACATCTAATACTGTGACTGGAATTGAATCACCGTCCTCAGTAAAAATACGCATCATACCAACCTTGCGACCAACTAGGCCCAAGCTCATTGTTTTCTCCATTCCCACCTACGATTGGGCGGGGCTGACATTAAAAAAGACTTAAACGAATAAATCAGCTAAGCCGATCTTCATTTAAGCCTTCGATTATAGCCTGCAAATTTTTTATTTACAAGACTATTTTATTTTGAAATGCTAAAAATTGTGGTATGTCACATTTCAATAAATTTTCAAAGAGCTTCTGCTGTAACAAAAGATCTTCGTATGTCAATTACTGCAGCTTGATTTCTACATCTACGCCCGCTGGCAAATCGAGTTTCATCAAAGCATCAACTGTTTTATCAGTTGGATCAATGATGTCCATTAGACGCTGGTGAGTGCGGATTTCGAACTGATCGCGTGAAGTTTTGTTGACGTGCGGCGAACGCAATACGTCAAAACGCTGAATACGTGTTGGCAAAGGAACTGGCCCCTTAACAACTGCGCCAGTACGTTTCGCCGTTTCTACGATTTCGAGCGCTGATTGATCGATCAACTTGTAATCGAAGGCCTTCAGACGGATGCGGATTTTTTGATTTGCAGACATGATATTTCCTATAAAGAGCGAGCCGCAGATACTCAAAAAAGTATTTGCGGCATTTTTTAAACAAAGAACGAAACTACAATTACCTCACTACTATTAAGCTGGAATGATCTTAGCAACAACACCAGCACCAACAGTACGGCCACCTTCACGAATCGCGAAACGGAGACCTTCTTCCATCGCGATCGGGTTGATCAGCTTAACAGTAATGGAGACGTTATCGCCTGGCATCACCATTTCTTTGTCTTTTGGCAATTCAATCGAACCAGTTACGTCCGTAGTACGGAAGTAGAACTGTGGACGGTAATTGTTGAAAAATGGCGTATGACGA
>NZ_JAUSFI010000148.1 GCF_030651495.1 Undibacterium sp. | reverse complement strand
AACCCGATTGTCTGGGGCGAAATCGGCGTCAATGGTCAGCACGCTTTCTTTCAGTTGCTACACCAGGGCGGCTGGCTGTTTCCCTGCGATTTTGTCGTGGCCGCATCTAGTGATTATCCATTGCCCGGCCATCAGGCTCCCTTGCTGGCAAATTGCCTCGCGCAAAGCGCAGCGCTGGCGTTTGGCAAGACTGAGGCGCAAGCACGTAGCGAATTGAGTGCAGCCTGTTTAAACGAAGCCAGCATCACCAAAGTATTGCCGCAGAAAGTGTTTGCCGGTATCCAGCCATCCACCTCGCTACTCCTGCCTAGCCTCGATCCTTTTCAGCTAGGCATGCTGCTGGCGCTGTACGAGCATAAAGTCTTCGTACAAGGCGTGATCTGGGGCATCAATTCCTTCGATCAATGGGGCGTAGAGCTCGGCAAGCAACTGGCCAACCGGCTGCTGCCAACGCTCAAGGGTGATCTGTCGCACGACGCGCAACTCGATGCCTCCACCAGCGGCTTGATCGCCTATTTCAGACGGCACGGCAACTGTTGATCTCATTTCTGAGCGTTAAACGCTCAGATTTCTTTTAGATACCCCCGCCACAGCGCACTATCCATGCGGCTTACCAGCCTATCTGGCCTGCAGACCAATGAAATAGCGCGTGCTGGGCATGCCTGTTTAGGAAAAAATAGACTGCAGCTTTAGCGAGCTACCGTATTGCGCATTTCTGGCTTTAGATCTTGGCAAAAATGGGCGTGTAAAGCACGTAGGTTAGGCTGCACCTCACCAGCCCAACCTACTTACTTGTACGGTGCTTTGACTAGAACGCTTATAAAGTGACCGCCTGTTCCGTCTTGCGCTCGATCAGTTCAATCTTGTATCCGTCTGGATCTTGCACAAAAGCGATCACGGTCTTGCCGCCTTTGACTGGGCCGGCTTCGCGCGTGACGTTGCCGTTTTTTGCTCTGGCTGCTTCGCAGGCGGCATACGCATCCGGTACTGCAATCGCGATGTGGCCGTAGGCTGTGCCCATTTCGTAACTCTCTACGCCGTAGTTATAGGTCAGCTCCAGCTCGGCATGTTCCGGGTTGCTGCCGTAGCCTAAAAACGCCAGGGTATATTGATACTCAGGGTTGTCGGATTGGCGTAGCAATGTCATGCCCAGAACTTCAGT
>NZ_JAUSFI010000143.1 GCF_030651495.1 Undibacterium sp. | reverse complement strand
CAGACGACGTGATTGAGCAAATCACCAAGCATCTGAACCGCCTGATCGAAGTGGTTAAAGTTGTCGACCTTACAGAGGGCGCCTACATTGAGCGTGAGCTCATGATGGTGAAGGTGCGTGCGGTCGGCAAAGAGCGTGAAGAGATGAAGCGCATGGCCGACATCTTTCGCGGACGCATCATTGATGTGACTGAAAAAAGTTACACCATAGAGTTGACGGGTGATCAAACCAAGAACGATGCGATCCTTGAAGCGATTGAGCGTTCTGCTATTTTGGAAACCGTGCGTACCGGCTCCAGTGGCGTGGGCCGTGGAGAGCGTATTTTGCGGGTTTGAAGCGTGTATTCTGCGCGCGCGCATCGGCTGGCTCAACGCGTGCAGATTTTTTTGGCGACAGTGTTTACCGTTCGCCCTGAGCTGGGGTAATTTTTTGCAACTGGGCGCCATTCGCCATTATTTATTTCGGAGAGAAAAATGAAAGTTTTTTACGACAAGGACTGCGATCTGAGCCTGATCAAGGGCAAGACCGTCGCGATTATTGGATACGGTAGCCAAGGGCATGCCCATGCACAGAATCTGAATGACAGTGGTGTAAAGGTTGTGGTTGGCTTGCGCAAGGGTGGCGCATCGTGGCCCAAGGTCGAAAAAGCCGGCCTGAAGGTTGCAGAAGTGGCTGACGCCGTCAAGTCCGCTGACGTGGTCATGATTTTGTTGCCGGATGAGCAAATTGCAGCGGTTTACACCAATGACGTGGAGCCCAACATCAAGCAAGGCGCCTCACTTGTCTTTGCCCATGGCTTCAACGTCCATTACGGTCTGGTGACACCCCGTGCGGATCTGGATGTCTGGATGGTCGCTCCCAAGGCTCCTGGCCACACCGTGCGTGGTACCTATGCACAGGGTGGCGGCGTGCCCCACCTGATCGCTATTCACCAGGACAAGTCTGGCCGCACCCGTGACCTCGCTTTGAGCTACGCCATGGCCAATGGCGGCGGCAAGGCTGGCATCATTGAAACCAATTTCCGCGAAGAAACTGAGACCGATTTGTTCGGCGAACAGGCTGTCCTGTGCGGTGGTACCGTGGAATTGATCAAAGCCGGTTTTGAAACTTTGGTGGAAGCCGGTTATGCGCCTGAAATGGCATATTTTGAATGCCTGCACGAACTCAAGTTGATTGTTGACATGATTTATGAAGGCGGTATCGCCAACATGAACTACTCAATTTCCAACAATGCCGAGTACGGTGAGTACGTGACTGGTCCACGCATTGTGACCAGTGCTACCAAAGACGCTATGCGCCAGTGTCTGAAAGACATTCAGACCGGTGAATACGCCAAGAGCTTTATTCTGGAAAACAAGGCGGGTGCTCCCACTTTGTTGAGCCGTCGTCGTTTGACGTCAGAGCATCAGATTGAGCAGGTTGGTGCTACTTTGCGCGCCATGATGCCTTGGATCGCGAAAAACAAGTTGGTGGACCAAACGCGCAACTAATGCTGTGCCGGTGATTGAACAAGGGCCACTTCGGTGGCCTTTGTTATTTGGCGGCTGCTTTACACTGCAGTTCGTCCGCTTCAAGCGGAAATAGTGGGTGGGTGTATTTGCAGGTTCGGCAGGTTGGTCAAGGAGATTTTATGCATGACGGAGCGGATTCGGCGGGTAACAGCGATGCGGTGGTTATTCGCAAGCGACGCAAGGGTATCTATGTGTTACCCAATTTGTTCACGCTTGCAGCACTGTTCGGTGGTTTTTATTCCA
>NZ_JAUSFI010000127.1 GCF_030651495.1 Undibacterium sp. | reverse complement strand
CTACGCCTTGATCCACCACCATCCGGGCGACTTCAAGTTTAAAAGCAGCTTCGTATTTTTTATTTCCAGTCATCTTCATTTTCCTCATTTAGGTGATTGTTCCCCCTATTGAGGTGTCCGTAAACATTAGACCATTACACAGCTCTGTGCCTGGTCTGCGGGCGAATGGCCGGCCTTCCCCTTGGCTACGCCCCTTTCCTCCACCATCTCCGCCGCTCCCGCTTTGTTCGATGGCTTCTCAGGTACTACGGGCGTATCCGACTTCTCGGCAGCGACTATGGCGATATGGTGGCTTGCGCCTTCTTCGCCCAGCCCACGCTGTTCTGTGGGCACTGCCGAGATCTCCCAGCTTCTGTGCAGATTGCTTCCCGACATGCGCAGGGTCTCCGACTGCGTGGGATCAGGGCATGGCTTGCGATTACCGTCATGCTCTATATGGCTTTCCGATTCAATTAACATCGTCAGCATCCCAAATCCTTGATTTCGCAGCTCAATGGCTGGCCTGTCGGCGTCCCCTGTCAACGCTTCGCCACACGCCTCGCGACGTGTAACGCATGACTCGGGGTCAGAGTGATTCGCCATATCTTCCCTGTATTGAACTTACATCAACTACAATCTGCCAGCTTTTGCTGGCGCACTAACTGTTCAGCTCGCGATGAAAACTCCCTCTCCCGCTTGCGGGAGAGGGCTGGGGTGAGGGTGGTTGAGCAACGTTTGCTTTCAATTACCTGATGCGCTTAACACTATGAGAAATCGAACATTGTGCCAATTTGAATCACCCTCATCCCAATCCTTCTCCCGCGAGCGGGAGAAGCTTTATATTGCGACCTGAATAGTTAAAAAATGTTTGCAGATCGCCCGCTAATTGATAAGCTGGCGCACGCCGGACTGTTTGGTTTACTATTTCCGTTCATGGCCAATCGCTGTCTCACCGGCGTACGGCGTGTGCGCTGTCTTTTACCCCCAAATGAACATTTTTTTCTGAGCCACCATGACCACTCTCACTATTGCCAACAAAGTTTATTCCTCCTGGTCGCTGCGCCCCTGGGTGCTGATGCGCGAACTGGCCATTCCATTTGAAGAAAAAACCGCCCCGTTTGAAAGCGACAGCAATTGGGCTGCCTTCAGGGCGTTCTCGCCAGCGGGTAAGGTTCCCTGTCTGCACGATGGTGACTCCGTGGTGTGGGATTCTCTGGGGATTACCGAATTTTTAGCCGAGCGCTACCCAGGCGTCTGGCCGGAAGACGCCAAAGCGCGGATCTGGGCGCGTTGTGCCGCGGCGGAAATGCATTCCGGCTTTGGCACGCTGCGCCAAACCTGCCCTTTCCATCTCGGCCTGCGGATACGCCTGAACGACGTTTCGCCGGCACTGCAACACGATATCGATCGATTGAACGAGCTGTGGAGTGAGGGCCTGCAGCGTTTTGGAGGACCCTTCCTGGCGGGGGCAACATTCACGGCGGTCGATGCGTTCTTCGCTCCGGTGGTTTTTCGTGCGCAAACCTATGGTCTGCCACTGACCGACGCTGCAGCGGCCTATGCGCAGCACATGCTGACGCTGCCATCGATGCGGCAGTGGCAAGAGCTGGCATTAAATGAAACGGCACGCGAAGCGAGTCATGAAGCAGCCGTGCTGGCGGCAGGGACATTATTGGCAGATCATCGTCACAACCCCGCCTAGTCAACTTAAGTCAATATAAGTCAACTCAGCAGCAGGAGTTCCGCATTGGCATCTCACTTGACGCTCGCTCCCCCTCACCCGCAGCGTTTTTATGCGGAACTCGTTTTGCCTGTGTTTTTTTCAGATGGAATAAAAAAACACTACGAAGTCGTGCCATCCATGTGCGCTATCTGGGCCAGACTCACTGGCCGCTCGCCAAAAAAGCCCAATTGCAGGCTGCCCGCGATTCTATCGGCGACCAGCAGTATTTCGGCTGCCGCGGCATCGGTGTATTGCGCATTGACCGTGGCTTTAAATAGCCGCAGCCAATGCACAAAATGTTGCGCAGTAATCCCCTCGAGCGCCATGTGCTTGCCATACACATTGCCTTGAAAGCTGCCGGTGCGCAGCAAAATACTTGACCAGAAATCGACCATGCGCGGCAAATGGCTCTCCCATTTACCGTCTAATAGCCGGCCAAACACCGGCCCCAGCAGTTCGTCAGTGCGCACCTTGTCATAAAAAGTATGCACCAGGCGCATGATCGATGCCTCGGTAATCTCTGCTGTTTTCATTACGCCCTCTTTTTTAGTGAACTACACTGTAGACAAACTTAGATAAACTTAAGCGAACTCAGGCAGCCAAACTATCGAGCAAATCGGGACCAAATACTTCGCGATATAAGCAAGAAACAGGCACTCCGGCATCGAGCAGGGCACGCCATTGCGCTTTCATAAAACCGGTCGGCCCGCATAAATGCACTTTGGTTTCGGTCCGTGACCATGCCGGCAGTTTAGCCACATCCATCAACCCCGCCTGATTATTTTTGTCTTGCAAGGCGTTTGCCGATGCAGATTGGTAAAAATTCAGAATGTGCAGGTTCGGCATGACAGCGGCGGCGGCACGCAGGTCGGCCAAGTGCGAATGATGCTGTTCATCCATCGCCGCATGCGCAAAAATGGTACGGCGCTCTGGCTGAACTTGGGCAATGCGGTTTAACGCGGCGATCATCGGCGTGATACCGACACCGGCGGAGAGCAACACGATAGGATCGGCCGATTCGGTATCCGGCGTAAATTCGCCCATCGGTGGCGATACCTGCAAGCTACTGCCCGCCGTGACATGTTGATGCAGCCAATTCGACACTTCGCCTTGTGGTGTTTCGTCGCCTGCGGCTTCGCGTTTAACCGAAATTCTCAAGCTCCCGGCATTGGGCGCATCAGACAAGCTGTACTGCCGGATCTGACTGCGGCCATTGCCAAAATCGACGGTCACGCTGATGTACTGGCCAGGCTTAAAGGTAAATGCAGGCAGCGCATCCATCGCCTGCAAGGTGTACGAATTGACATCAGCGCTTTGGCGCTCCACCTGAATCACGCGCATCGCACGCAACTGACCGGGCGTGATCCCGGCACGGCCATACATTGCCTGTTCGGCGGCGATAAATAAATCCGCCAATTCGGTGTACGCTTCATCCCAGGCCGCGAGCAAGGCCGGTGTGGCGGCGTCACCCAAAGTTTGGGCAATCGCTCCCAGCAAATAATGGCCGACAATCGGGTAATGGGATGGCTTAATGCCTATCGACACATGCTTATGCACGATACGCTCGATCACCGGCGCTAACGCGGCGGCATTATCAATATTCGCGGCATAGGCAAACACCGCCGCCGCCAACGATTGCTGTTGCACCCCGCTGGCTTGATTGCCCATATTAAACAGATTGCACAGCTCAGGATGGGCGGCAAACATAGTGCGATAAAACGTCGTGGTAATCGTGACGCCATGCTCACGCAAAACGGGAACGCTGGCATCAATATAGGGACGTGCTGCTGGTGAAACCATGACTACTCCTTGAGGGTAAAAAAACAAATCAATGTTGCATATAAAATGCAACATTAAAAACAAAAAAAATGCGCGTACGCGGTAAATCAAAAAACGGCTAAATGTGGATGACTCCGGCTTTCTTGCCGGGCCTGAAGTGCCGCGGCTAGCGATCCAAAGCCGCGCTGGTGTGTAAAATATTCCGGTGCATGCGCACGATTTGCTCGCCGGTAGCGCCACCGCTGATATCGGCCAGGGTGTAAGCGTTCATGGCAGTATAAAAAGCATCCAGCCCCACCTGCAAAGCGCCCCTCAGTACACAATCTTGCTTGAGGCGACAAGCCTGCGCCTCACAATCGACCAATTCAGCGTCGCCTTCCAGCTCACGCAACACCGTGCCAATTTGCAAAAGAGCCGGATCAACCGACAGGCGCAAACCACCCTGACGCCCACGCGTAGCCTGTAGCCAACCGGCCCGCCCCAAGTGGCCAACGACCTTCACCAGATGATGGGTAGAAAGCTCAAACTGCAAAGCGATCTCCGCCACGGTGGCGGGTGCACGCTCGGCCTTGGCGCGGGACAGGTAAATCAGGACGCGAAGCCCAATATCGGAAAAACGGGTCAGGTGCATGAGAAGAAATGGTGAGTTGATGACGCATTCTATCAAATATGCATTTTATATGCACCTTTAATTTCAAGAAAGTTTCGGCCATGCCTGCACCAGGCTCAGTCATGCTTATGTCCGCATCATGACCGACGTCAAAATAAAGTAGATGTGACTCTCTACATTGCGTATGAGCAAAAAAACATTGCCTATATTTCAATACACCACGAGCCAATGTAAGCCAATTTGCTCCCAAAACGACGCTTCATCCCTCCACTATTTCAAGGATATCCCCATGAAATCAGCATTGAGATTGACAGTACTTGTAGTTGCTTTTTGCGCTTCCCTCCCCGCCCTCGCCTTTCAGCAAGAAACGCATAGACGCATCGCCATCGACGCGGTGACTTTCATGAAAAACAATCCGGATAAAACCAATTTTACCAAGCTGGCCGCTGGCCTGGCACGGGCTGGTTATACGGTAGAACAATTTGCCACGGCAATGGGGCAAGGCGCTTATGACGTCGATGATTTTGCCGATACCTACCTGTGCGGAGCAACCACCGGCAGCTGCCAATTGGCACCGGTCTGGGGGGCGGCCCAGAGCATCGTTAAATACACTTCTTACTGGCATTTTCAAAACCACACGGCCGGCCCGGATGTCCATGGCAATCCCTTTGGCGGCTACAACTACGCCAAACTGACCGTGGCCGGTGATATCGATAATCTGGCTGCGGCCTGGCTGGTTGGCGATTACCTCGATGACGGCGCAGGCGGATTGAAGGGCTGGTTTGGCGACAGCAGCAAGTACAACGCGTATGGCATCACCGAAGCCCACTATCGTCACGGTGGCAATTCCAACGTTAACCAATACGCTGATTTTGAAAAAGCGCCGTTCCAGCCTATCGACAATTTAGCGCAATACTGGTTTCAGCAATTTCTGGCCAAGCCCAGCTTGCAAAGTCTCGGGTTTGCGATGCACTCCACCGATTTACTGCAACCACATCACACCTGGACCACGTCGGCCAAAAATCACTCCGGCTGGGAACAATGGGTCAACGATTACTACTACAGCCAAAACCTGAATGACGTTAGCCTGGTCAATACCGCGCTGGCAGATTTCAGCCCGCTGTCGGCCACGGCGACCGACATCCGTCCATTGCTGACCGAAGGCGGCACTTACTCGTATCGCGTGGGCGGCATCGTCTTATCCTCGACCGATCAAAATGATCGCGTGCGGGTCGGTAAACTCGTGGTGCCGCATGCCATCGCGATGGTGGTGCATGTGCTCAATCGTGCCGCCGAACGTCTGGCCAACTAAGATGATGAGAATAGGCGCAAAGCTGGCAAAGCGGCTGGCAAACACGTGCCAGAAAGTATCCTGGCTGATGCTGTTTATCTCTGCGCTGGGCATCAGCGCCTATTCCTTTTCTGCGCTGGCGCAAACTGCCAGCGCCTTGCATGATCCCAAGCTGGCGGCGCGCATCAATGGCGCGCCACTATATATATTGACGCTCGATGTGATGACACGCATGGCACAATTAAGTCATCCCAAGATTTCGCGCACCGTGGTGCTGGAATCGCTGATTGCCAATCGCTTGCTGGCACAGGCGGCGCGCAGCGATTTTGCCCAGTACCATTTAACAACGGCCAATCGCGTCGGCTTCGCCCCTGAAGTTGCGCTGGATGACCAGCTTAGCGGCACCCTGCGTACCGTGTACCGCGACCAGATCGAAACCAGCATCAAAACCCTGGCAGGCGGCAATCTCAATGCACTGGTGCTGGAACAAGGCAAACTGAGTACGGCCGAGTTAGATCTGGTGTTCGGCCCCGGCGACAAGCTATTGCTTGACTACAATCTTAACCCGGCCCAGCTCGCGATGGCAAAACGCTTAATCGTGTTGCGCAGCAGCTTGCCATCTACGCCCCGTATCAGCCTGTACGCTATTTTTATACGGCAAAATGTACAGGGACGGGTCGAGTTTTTTAATCGCAATCGCGATTTTATGCGCCAGCAAGCAGTACTCTACCTTGGCAACCTGTATCTGCAAGAATGGGCCAGACAACATTTCGGTGCGGCGGCACTGGCCGATCTGCGCCAGGCACTGGCCGAACAAAGCGAAGTGCATGCCCTGATGAGCCTGCACGGCATCGGCGCAGATATCGACGCCGAAAGTAAGTTACTCAATGCCCTGGCAGCGCAAGTCACCCAAGCCGAAGTGCTGAGCTACTTTCAATCACATAAAGAAGAGTTCAAGCGCATCATCTCCGTCAAGGCGCGCCACATCCGCCTGGCCGATGAAGCCAGCGCCAGGCAAGTCATAGCTGCCGCCAATCAGGGTGCCAGTTTTACCCAGCTGGCACAGCGCTATTCGACGGCGGCCGATGCCAGGCAAGGCGGCGATCTGGGTCTCATCGAGCACACCGAAAAACTCAGCTGGTTAGCCGAGCTGGCGTTTATTCAGGATGAAGGCAAGGTATCGGCACCGTTTCGCGCCGCAGTCGGCCCGAAAGAAGAAGCTTACTGGGAAGTGATGCTAGTAGAAAAGCGCCAGGAAGGTTACCAAGACCCCGCCTCAGAAACCGTGCGCTACCAGGCCGGACGCGCACTGGCGCAAGAAAAAGCGATCAAACAGATCAGCGTTTTACGCCAGCAATTATTAAAGAATGCAAAAATCGATATCAACCGGCAAGCCTTAAACTAAGACTAAGCAATAAGCAATAAGCACAGCAAACTGAGGGAAGAAAAAATCATGCGCAAGTTGACAACAACGCTCATAGCCGCAGCAAGCATATTGACTGGTGCACTGGCAATGTGGCAGCTGTGGCCGCAAGAAGAAACGGCACAAGCAAAAACAGAAGCAGCAATCAAGCGTGCGGCGAAGGAAGAAAACTCTGACGAAAAAAACGGCAACTGGCCACCGCCTTTCCCTTACCAGGATGCAACGCAAGATCAGGTGAAGCGCGTTGCCTTACTGCCCACGGAGACAGAAATGTCAGCCACCCAAAGCTTACTCGACACCAGAAACGGCGACCCACGCACCCCGCCTATCGTCCGTAACACGCAAGAACAAGAGTTGCCTAGCCCGGATGAACTGGCCGATCCGAAAGCCTATCAGCAATACGAAGCACGGCAAAACCTGCGACTTTACTCCGCCTTCATCCAGGCAGCCGGGCAAGAAGTGCCGCGCCTGCAGGCGGATGTAGAACGCGCCCGCGAAATCGGCATCGCGCCAACCGACATCGCCAAAGTGGAAGAAAAAATCAAGCGGCTAGCCGCCATGCAAGCGCAATTGCTGCGCGAGCATCCGCAATTGTCGGCCGCCGCGAAGGCGCAATAGGGCTATCGGATAACACGCCATTGATCAGTACCACTCAAGAGGCAATAAAACGCTTGCTGCTAAAGGCAATGCGGACAGAACTGGCATTACTCAGCGACACAGCGACAATATATTCCTTACCTTTGATCAGCCCCGCAGAGGTCAAACTAAAATTGGTACCGGTCCCTGAAACGAGCCGCTGAAATACGACCGCATTGCCGCCGCCAGACAGCGCAGCCGCAGAATCAAGCACATACACCAGGGCAGAAGTGGCACCGGTGCTGGCAGGCCACGATACCGCAGCCCCCGTCACCGCGAGACTAAAGCTGGAAGGCTGATTCTGTTCCACCGGAAACGCGGCCCAATTCCCATTCGCGGCCAGATAATGTTGCAGACAGCCGGAAACGTTTTTAAATTGTTTGCCATCGAGGTTAACGTAGACGCCTTGATAGTAGCCGCTCGCCGCGCTGTAGGTACCGCTATAAGAGCCGGACTGCGTACTGCTATCGATGACGGCAGACCAAGTTCCGACGAGAGACTGGCCGGATTTTCCTCCGGCTACCGTGCCGCCATTACTATTCTGGCAATCGACATAGGCAAACGACATGCTGCCCGTGAGCGCCGCATCTTTTTCGGGAAGCGTCAGGGTGAAGGCACCAGATTCAGGGTCTTCAGGGTTACCGGCCGGGTCTTCCTGAAAATAACCGACATACAAGCCACCCGGCGCCGTTATCACCGACGGCAGCGTATCAATAGCGCCATTACTGCTGCCAGAATTGCCATCACCGCCGCCACAGCCGGCCAGCCCCAGCAAAACCAGCTGAATCACAGCAAATTTCACCGGCTTGATTTGCATCCTATTTTTCATGACATCAACTCCGTTGCTATCAATGAAAGTATATTAGTACACACCCATGATGAAACTATTGATAATTCTCACGACAACCGCGCCGGAGGCATTGGCTTTAAAAATAACGAACGGGCGCGGGTAAAAACAAATATAGTCCTGAAGATATCAATTCGCACGCCACCATGACCACCGGATACCCGCATGAATTTACCCCTCAAAAACGATTCGCCCTACCCACTCCAGGCACCGCGTACCAAAGCCTTGCTGCTCGCTTGCGTCGGATTGCTAGTCTTGCTGCTCATCTCAGGATGGCAGCCGTATGACCGCGCGACTTGGGCGTTGGAAATATTTCCTGTCGTAATTGCGTTGCCGATCTTGTTTGCCAGTTACCGGCACTTTCCCCTGAGCAGCTTGCTGTATATCGGCATTTTTGCCCACGCTGCGGTCTTGATGCTGGGTGGCGCCTACACTTATGCGCGCGTACCGCTGGGCTTCGAGATAGCCGAACTGCTGGGCCTGACCCGCAATCCGTATGACAAGATCGGTCACTTCTTCCAGGGTCTGGTACCGGCACTGGTAGCCCGTGAGATTTTGATCCGGGGCGAGTATGTGCGTGGCAAAAAAATGCTGGCGTTTATCGTCATCTGCATCGTGCTGGCCATCAGCGCGACCTACGAATTCATCGAATGGGGCGTTGCGCTGGCCATAGGACAAGGGGCGGATGAATTTCTGGGAACACAAGGCGACCCGTGGGATACACAATCGGACATGTTCTTTGCACTGATCGGCGCAGTGTCCGCCTTGCTGGTATTTGCCCGACTGCAGGACAAGCAAATTGAGCGCTTGGAGAAGGCGAATCCAAGCTCTGCAGCAGCCACAAAACGTGACAAGGCATAGCCTCAACACGCAGTATACATGCGGGTTCTGGCAGCATGTTGCTCTGAAACCCGCATGGATACTGCGCAGTGGGCCTGCCTGAAGGCGGTTGAAGTTGAACTTGCCGTTGAAGTTGAAGTTGACCTGGTTTGTGACCTTGAAATTCCGCTTCTGGCGCTGCCGTTTGTGCAGGGCAGAAAATGGATAAGAAAGGTTCGTGTCTGAGCCGCAGGCGAGTTTCGAACTTTTCCCATTTTCTGCCCTGCACAAACGGGAATCCCGAAGGGACAGCGACGGTGCGGTCGCCTTTTTTGGGTCACCTTTTTTGGCGAAGCAAAAAAGGTGACTAGCCGCCGGTCTACCACCGGCCAGCGATCTCTATCAAACGTCAGCAGTCATCCAAGGCTGAACCGACGTGCATGGCTGAAAATTTCAACACTACCCATAACGTAATTTTATGATTGCTGGCCGGGGGTAGCCCGGCGGCTACTTCCTTTCTTTGCTTCGCCAAAGAAGAGGAAGCAAAGAAAGGCGACCGCACAGTCGCTGCCCTGCGGGTACCCGCTTGTGCAGGGCAAAAAATGGGAAAAGTTCGAAACTCGCCTGCGGCTCAGACAACGAACCTTTCTTATCCATTTTCTGCCCTGCACAAGCGGCAGCGCCAGAAGCGGAATTTGAAGGTCAAAAACCAAACCAAACCAAACCAAACCAAATCAACGTCAACGTCAACGTCAACGTCAACGTCAACGTCAACGTCAACGTCAAACTCTACGCCGCGATCTTATTCCTTACCAAGATCATCTTCTTGATCTCCGGCACACACGAACCGCAGTTGGTGCCGCACTTCAGGCGGGACTGCAAACCGGCCAGAATATCTACCGGAGAACCATCCAAACTGTCCAATGCCGAATTGATCTCGGTATCGGCCACATTCAGGCAACTGCACACCACCTTGCCGCGCGCTTTAAAGCCTTGCGGGGCGCTGGTGCTGGGCATCAATAACATGCGGCCCAGTTTGGCGACCGGTTCCTGATCCAGCAGATACGCCTTGAGCCAGCTTTCGGCCGAGATATCGCCCGCCAGGGCCACCGCTGCCAGTGCGCCGTCCTTGACCAGTATGTGTCTGGCATTGCCGCGCCGTGCATCGTCGTAGCGCAATACCTGTGCGCCGTAGATGCCGAACAGGGCTTCGATCTTTTGCACTAGTTCTGGGGCGGCGGCGTAATCATCGGCGGCGCGGAACAGCACCCCGACCTTATCGCGGCCAAACGGCACGCAAGAGGCAAAGGCGAATTCGCGCATGAACGGGCGCAGCGCTTGTTGCAGGCTGAATGCCTGGGCGCTGTCGACCCAGCCGAAGACCAGGAAACGCCAGGGCAATTCTGCTTTCAAGATTTTGACGGCGGCGTGCTTCAGTTCCGGCTGCCTGGAGCTGGGGTCGATGGCCGGTGATGTCAGTGCATTGATGCCCATGCTGAAGTTATCGCCATGACCGCGCCCTGAGACGTATTCTTCGCCCCAGTGCATGGCGACGAAGACTTGGCCGGCGCGCATTTCGTCGCTCTCGCTGACGGCAAAAATCTGCGAGCCGCGCTTGTTGGTGACATGCACCAGGTCGCCGTTTTTCAGGAAGCGCCTTTCCATGTCCTGTTTCGCCATGTTGATGCTAGGCTCGGAGGCATGGGAAAACAATTGCGCCACGGTGCCGGTGCGGCTCATGCCGTGCCACTGGTCGCGCAGGCGGCCGGTATTCAAGGAAAACGGATGGCGCGGGTCAGTTTTTTCTGCCACCGGCTGATACACGGTATTGACAAAACGGGCGCGCCCGTTCGCCGTCGGAAAAATCCCGTCTTCGTACAAGCGTTGCTTGCCCGCGGTGGCACCGCTAGGGTAAGGCCATTGCTGCGGCCCCTGCGTGTCTAGCAGTTGGTAAGACAAGCCGGTGATGTCGAGATCGCGGCCACGGGTGCTTTCGCGGTGTTCGTTCCAGACTTGTTCCGGCGTCTCGTAAGGGAAGATGGACGCAGTTTTGCCCATCAAGACTTCCAGCTTTTGCGCAAAAGCGGTGGCAATTTCCCAGTCGTGCCGGGTCTCGCCGGGCTTATCGATGGCGGCATTGACGCGCGAGATGCGCCGTTCTGAATTGGTGACGGTGCCGGATTTTTCGGCCCAGGTGGTGGCGGGCAAGAGTATGTCGGCGTACGGCACGGTGGCGGTGCTGGAGTAAGCTTCTTGCACGATCACCAGTTCGGCTTGCTTGAGTGCGGCGCGGATCAGGTTTTGCTCGGGCATGGATTGCGCCGGATTGGTGCAGACGATCCAGAGGATCTTGATCTGCCCCAGTCTGACCGCTTCAAACAGCTCGACCGCAGTTTTACCCGGCGTCGCCGGTACATCGTCTACGCCCCACAGCGCAGCGACTTCGGCACGGTGTTCGGCATTCGCTAAATCGCGGTGGCCGGAGAGCAGGTTGGCCATGCCGCCGACTTCGCGCCCGCCCATGGCATTCGGTTGTCCAGTCAGTGAGAACGGGCCGGCACCTGGCTTGCCGATCTGGTGCGTGGCCAGATGCAGATTGATCAGTGCGGCATTTTTAGCGGTACCGGACGACGATTGGTTCAGCCCCTGGCAATACAGCGACAGCGTGGCTTTGGAGTGGCCAAACCAGCGTGCGGCCTGGATCAGGTCTTCTTCCTTGATGCCACAGGTTTGCGCCACAAAAGCGGGGGTGTAATCGCGCACGGTTTGCTTGAGCTCCGCAAAGCCTTCGGTGTGCTCGGCGATGTAGGCCGTATCGATCAGGTCTTCCCACAGGCACAGGTGCAGCATGCCGTTGAACAGCGCGACATCGGTGCCGGGCAAGATCGGCAAGAATAAATCGGCTTCGCGCGCGGTATCGGTACGGCGCGGGTCTGCCACGATGACTTTAAGTTGCGGATTGTTTTTTCTGGCCTCTTCTATGCGGCGGTACAGAATGGGATGGGCATAGGCGGTATTTGAGCCGACGATAAAAATCACTTCGGCCAGATCCAGGTCTTCATAGCAGGCTGGCGGCGCATCGGCCCCCAAGGTTTGCTTGTAACCGGCCACCGCGCTGGACATGCACAGGCGCGAATTGCTGTCGATATTATTGGTGCCGATCAAGCCTTTGGCGAGTTTATTGAAGACGTAGTAATCCTCGGTCAGCAACTGGCCGGAGATATAAAAACCGACGCTATCAGGGCCATGCTTGCGGATGGTATCGGCAAAGCGCTGCGCCATGGTTTGCAGGGTGCTATCCCAGTCGCTACGCAGGCGCGGCTGATCGCGTGCGCTGCGCAATTCTGGGGTCAGGGCGCGCACTTGCTTTTGTATGCCGGGCTGCGCCGACAGATGCAGGGTACTGCCTTTGCTGCACAAGCGACCGAAATTGGCCGGGTGATCTGGATCGCCGCGCACGCCCAGCACTTGCTGGCCGTCGCTTTGTATCAATACACCGCAACCGACGCCGCAGTAACAACAGGTGGCTTTGGTTTCAGTCATACATACACCTTTAGATATACTCCCCCTAGTATTTTTTCATTACGCATTAATTACATGCGCAATGGGACGTATTTTTTAAAAAAATAGGGGAGTATCTTGTTTATTAAACGTCCAGCGCCAGCGTACGGAGTTCTACGGCATCCAGGTAGACCAGTTCTTGCTCGATCTTGAGGCTGAATTTTTGCGTACAGCCTTCATCTGGCGAAGCCGCACAGCCAGTCGGCAATTCGATGTTCCAGTTATGCAGCGGGCAGGCGACTTTCTCGCCGAAGACGATGCCTTGCGACAGCGGACCGCCTTTGTGCGGGCATTTATCGAGCAAGGCGAAGACCTTGTTTTGACTGTTTCTGAAGATCGCCACATCGGGCTTGACACTGCGGGTGACGACGCGTGCGCCGAGTACCGGAATGTCTTCTACTTTGCAGATCGCTTGCCATTCTTGAGTCATGCTATTTCCTTAAATTATTTCTCGTAGGGTGCGCCGTGCGCACCGCTCTTGCATTTGTTGAAGCACGTGGTGCGCATAGCGCACCCTACAAAACAATTAAACGCTCAGCATCTCAAACTGTCTGGTATCAACTTGCGCTTTCTCTGGCTCGTGCCAAGGATCGGCTTCGCCTTCCAGCGAGAACAGCAGGCGTTGATACAGTTCTTTGCGACGCACTTCATCCTCTACCACGATGCGCTTGGCGTGATCCAGCCCTACCCGTTCCAGGTAATGCACGGTACGCTCCAGATACCAGCCCTCTTCGCGGTACAGTTGCAGGAAAGCGCCGGTATATTCCATGACTTCTTCATGCGTTTTCAGCTTGACGAAAAATTGCGCGACTTCGGTTTTGATACCGCCGTTACCGCCGACATAAATCTCCCAACCCGAATCGACCCCGATCACGCCGACGTCTTTGATACCGGCTTCGGCACAGTTACGCGGACAACCGGAGACGGCCAGCTTGACCTTATGCGGCGCATACATGCGTGCCAGTTCGCGCTCTAGCTGCTGCCCCATCAGGGTGGAGTTTTGCGTCCCCATGCGACACCATTCGTTACCGACGCACGTCTTCACGGTACGCAAGCCCTTGGCGTAAGCCAGGCCCGATGGCATGCCCAGATCGTGCCAGACTTCACGCAAGTCTTCTTTCTTTACGCCGAGCAAATCGATACGCTGGCCGCCGGTGACCTTGACGGTAGGGATCTTGAACTTGTCCACCACGTCGGCAATGCGGCGCAATTCAGACGAGTTGGTTTCACCGCCCCACATACGCGGGATGACCGAGTAAGTGCCATCCTTCTGGATATTCGCATGCGAACGCTCATTGATGTAGCGCGATTGCGGATCATCCTTGGCTTCGCCCGGCCAGGTCGAGATCAGGTAGTAATTGATCGCCGGGCGGCAGCTGGCGCAACCGTCCGGGGTACGCCAGTCCATAAATTGCTGGGTACCGGCCACCGTCAACAGTTTTTGCGCCTTGATCGCCTCGCGCACTTGTTGATGCGTGTGATCGGTGCAGCTGCACATGGCCTTGACCTTGGAGGTATCGCTGTAATCGCTACCGACCGTAAACATCAAAATCTGTTCGACCAGGCCAGTACACGAGCCGCAAGAGGCCGATGCCTTGGTGTGCTTGCGCACTTCATCCAGGGTGAGCAGACCTTTTTCCTTGATGGTCTTGACGATCGTGCCTTTGCAGACGCCATTACAGCCACAGACCTCGGCCGTATCCGGCATCGCCGCCGCCTTGGTAAAACCTTCGTGCCCGACGTCACCGGTACCCGATTCGCCAAACATCAGCGTGTCGCGGATTTCAGAAATATTCTTGCCTTCGCGCAGCAGCTTGAAGTACCAGCTACCGTCAGCGGTATCGCCATACAGGCAGGCACCGACCAGCTTGTCGTCCTTGACGACCAGCTTCTTGTAGACACCACCTATCGGGTCGGATAGCACGATTTCTTCCGTGTCTTTACCACCCATGAATTCGCCAGCAGAGAACAAGTCAATGCCGGTGACTTTCAGCTTGGTCGACGTGACCGACCCCTGATAACGGCCGATACCAAAATTACCCAGATGATTGGCGCAGACCTTGGCCATTTCAAACAGTGGCGCCACCAGACCATACACGGTGCCGCGATGATTGACGCACTCGCCTACCGAGTAAATCTTTGGGTCATACGTCTGCATGGTGTCGTTGACGACAATGCCGCGGTTGCAATACAGGCCGGCCGATTCTGCCAGCGCAGTATTAGGGCGAATACCCACGGCCATGACGATCAGCTGCGCCGGAATTTCCAAACCGTCGGTAAAACGTATGCCTTTGACGCAACCATTATCGTCACTCAAAATCGCTTCGGTATTTTTTTCCAGCAAAAAGGAGAGACCGCGATCTTCCAGCGATTTTTGCAGCATTTTTGCAGCAGTTTGATCGAGCTGTCGCTCCATCAGCCAGCCCGGCAAATGCACGACCGACACCTTCATGCCGCGCATCATCAGACCGTTCGCCGCTTCCAGGCCAAGCAAGCCACCGCCGATGACCACCGCATGCGTATGCTTCTGGGCCGCTTCTATCATGGCGTTGGTGTCGTAGATATCGCGGTAGGCGATGACGCCTTTGGCATCCTTACCCGGCACCGGCAACATGAATGGCACCGAACCGGTGGCCATCAAGAGGCGATCATATTCTGCCTCGGTACCATCTTCGGCGATCACGATGCGTTTGACGCGATCAATCTTGACGATCTTTTTACCCAGATGCAGGGTGATATTATTTTCTTCGTACCAATCGACATCGTTGAGCATGATGTCTTTAAAGTTCTGCTCACCCGATAACACTGGCGACAGCAAAATGCGGTTGTAATTGGCATGCTGTTCAGCGCCAAAAACAGTGATGTCATACAGGTCGGGGGCGATCTTCAACAACTCTTCCAGGGTACGCACACCTGCCATACCGTTCCCTACCATTACTAACTTTAATTTCTTCATGGATTGCTCCTTTGCTGGTCTCCATGGCTTATAAGCAAGAGCAATGCCAGCACGAATTCACCAGTCATTCACTGCCTGCTTAAAAACCGTAACACTGGCTGGAGAAGCGCATAAATACAGGGCTTAATCTATGGTAGCAGGGCGCTTGTCGCGTATGATTTGGTGCATCCATGCAACGATATCAACCCCAGTGCAGCACGCAAGCAGTGCGTCGCACCCAAAAGTAGCATTGCCTTGTCTCATTTGGTGCGATGCACAAGCAAAGCGCGTTTTTAGTCGTATTTTTAAGCCCATTGTCAAACAAAGCATGACAAAAGCAGATGGCACGGCACTTGCAATAGCCTGTTCATTCACCTTATGGAGCGATCATGCAAAAAACCTCTTTCTGGAAAGTCGGGCACACACCCACCTTGCTAGCAGCCTTCTTTTATTTTGACTTAAGCTTTATGGTCTGGGTCTTATTGGGGCCACTCGGTATACAGATTTCCAAAGACCTGGGCTTAACTGCCGCACAAAAAGGCTTGATGGTCGCCACCCCGTTGCTAGCCGGCGCCTTGCTGCGCATTGTCATGGGCATACTGGTCGATCATCTGAAGCCAAAAAAAGCCGGATTGATAGGACAGGTTGTCGTGATCGCAGGCTTGAGCTGGGCCTGGCTGGGCAACCTGCACACCTATGAACAAATGCTGTTCCTGGGCATTATTCTGGGTGTGGCAGGTGCTGCTTTTGCAGTAGCATTGCCGCTGGCTTCACGCTGGTATCCACCCGAGCACCAAGGTACCGCACTCGGTATCGCCGGGGCCGGCAATTCTGGCACCGCATTCGCCGCCCTATTCGCCCCCACCCTGGCGATTGCCTTTGGCTGGCAAAATGTGTTCGGCCTGGCCATCATCCCGCTGCTGATCGCGCTGGCGGTGTATCTCGTTTTCGCCAAGGATGCGCCGGGTGATGTCCCGACCAAATCCCTGGGGGAATATCTGGCCGTGCTGAAGGATAAAGATGCCTGGTGGTTCATGTTCTTTTACAGCGTGACTTTTGGCGGTTTCTCGGGACTGGCCTCGTCACTGACGATTTATTTCAATACCCAATATGGCCTGACACCAGTGACTGCCGGTTACTTTACCGCGGCCTGCGTGTTCGCCGGCTCAATGGTGCGGCCTATGGGCGGACGCATCGCCGACCGCATCGGTGGCATTAAAACCCTGTCGGTAATGTATGTGATTGCGGCGGCATTTTTATTCATTGCCTCTACCGGACTGCAATCGGCCACCGGCGCGGTGATCGCCTTTGTCGGTGCTATGCTGGCGCTCGGTACCGGTAACGGTGCGGTATTCCAATTGGTACCGCAACGCTTCCGTAAAGAGATGGGCGTGATGACCGGTTTAGTCGGTATGGCCGGTGGCATCGGCGGCTTTTACCTGGCTTCGAGCTTAGGTTATTCGCGCCAGCTGACCGGCAGCTATCAAATTGGCTTAAGCATTTTCGCCAGTCTCGCTATCATCGCTTTACTAGGTTTATCCTTGGTCAAGAAGCGCTGGCGCACGACATGGGGTTCGGCAGCGATGACCACGGCCAAAATTTAATCTAGCCCATTTAAGCGGAACCCAACATGCCTCTCATCGTCACCACTGGCCATCACTCCATCGCAGGCGTCCGGCCGCGCAATGAAGATTTTGTCGGCATGGTCACACCGAACGAGCCTGAGCTTTCCAGCAAGGGCTTGATTGCGGCGATTGCCGATGGGGTCTCGGGTAATGAGGGCGGGCGTGAGGCGTCCGAATACGCGGTGCGCGGCTTGCTGAGCGATTACTATGCAACGCCGGACACCTGGGAAATCACCACCTCGCTGGAAAAAGTGCTGGTGGCGATCAATAGCTGGGTCCAGCAGCAAGGCACGGTACGCAAGGAATTGGCCGGCATGGCCAGCACCCTGACTGCACTGGTGCTGCGCGGCCGCATGTATTACACCGCGCATGTCGGCGATACCCGCTGCTATCTGCTGCGTGATGATGGCACCGGCAAGCTGCAAAAACTGACGCAAGACCATGTCTGGGATAGACCCGAGATGCAGCATGTGCTGACCCGTGCAATCGGCATGGATACGCGGCTGGCAGTGGATCATGGCATGGGCGAAGTGCGGTTGAATGATGTGTTTTTACTGGCCAGCGATGGGGTCTGGTCGGCGCTGACCGAATACGATGTCACTGACTTTCTCAAGCAAGTCAGTCAGGGCAAACTGTCACCTGAGCAAGCCAGTGGCGCGCTGTGCGTAGCGGCACTGGCGGCAGGCTCGCAAGATAATGCCAGCGCGATTATTCTGCAGGTTACGGCCCTGCCGGAGGGGGACTTGCGCGATGCGCTGTCCGAGTTACGCAGCCTGCCGGCACCGGCCAAACTCAAGCCGGGACAAGTGATCGATGGCTATATCGTAGAGCAGCTACTGCATACCTCACTCACCACCCTGCTGTATCTGGTCAATGATCCCGTGCACCACCGTAAGCTGGTGTTAAAAACCCTGCACCCGGAGCGCGCGAATGATGCCCATGAACGCTCGGCTTTTGCGCATGAAGCCTGGCTCGCCAAGCGCGTAGTCGCGCGTTTTTTCCCGCAAGTGATTACGCCGGATCAAAGAAATTTCTTGTACTACCTGTCGACCTGGCACGAAGGCGATTCGCTGCAAAACCGTCTCGATGCCGGCCAGCATTTTACCGTGCCCGATGTCATCAACTACGGCACTAAGCTGGTGCGCGCGGTGGGCGCCTTGCACCGCCGTAGCATCTTGCACCGAGATATCAAACCGGCCAATGTCCATTTAGGTGAAGATGGCGAAATCCGCATTCTTGATTTGGGCGTAGCGCAATCAGGACTCGATGCGGAAGATAAGAGCCTCTCCGCCAGCTTTACCATGGCGGGCACACCGTCGTTTTTGGCTCCCGAACAATTTCAAGGCGAAGCCGCATCACGCCGCACCGACCTGTATGCCAGCGGGGTGACCTTGTATTACTTGCTGACGCGGCATTATCCGTATGGCGAGGTCGAGCCATTTCAGCGGCCTAAATTTGGCAGCCCGATAGCACCGAGCCGTTACCGCCCTGACCTGCCGATCTGGCTGGAAAACGTATTACTCAAAGCCATCGCGCGTGACCCGCAAGAACGCTTCGAAACGGCGGAAGAATTTTTACTCGCGCTAGAGCGCGGTGCAGCCCGTCCCTTACCCGCTCCTACCCCGACCCCGCTAGTCAAGGGCGATCCTGCCACGATATGGCGCGCCATTGCCATGAGCGCCATCGTATTGAATCTGCTATTGATTTATATACTGATAGTGCGTTGAGCAATCCGCTCGGCATGATGCAGCTGGATTATCCAAAAAAATAATACTTTGACAATAAACGACCAATTATTTGTCGCGCCAATTGATCAAAGTAAATAAAATCATACAGATCTCATTTTCTGTCACTTTGCGTGCATTAAATTAATTTAATAACAATTAAAGTGTAAAATACACAATTCGCATTCAGCATCAGGCAAATTGATGCCCTAACTGACGAAAACTTTCCTTATTCTGGTACTAAATTAAGATTAGACTTTGACTGTTTTACACAATGCACCACACTGCAATCTGACCATTAGAACACCGAATATTGCATTAACCCTTGAAGAGCAACACCACGATACAAGGTAAAAAGCAACATGATTTCGATTCTCCTAGGACGGTATTTTTACGCAACCAGAGCCGCTCTCGCGATCTTCAACCGTCGAGGCAAGCTCATGCATGCCAAAGCGCTGCACCATCTGAGGCAGAGCATAGTAATGCTGCTGGTCTTCGCCTTATTTTTACCTGCAACCTCAAGCGCCGAGCAATACTTCGACCGCTACGGCTTGGCGCCGGCCTCGCCCACACTTGACCTAGGGGTTCAGCCCCTAGGCTACCCCTCCAGTGTCGTCAGTGTCGTGATGCGGCATGACCGCATCTTAAATAAAGCCCTCGCCGACAGCAAACAGCCGCTAAAAACACACCCGTTCAAGAGCGGCACCGACATGCTTGCCCTGCTGGCGAATCAAAAGCTTGAAGCGGCAGTATTGGGCGACATGCCATCCATACTCGCCGCTTCTACTGGCAATATCTGGATTGCCGGCATCACCAAGCAGACCTCGGTTGCCATCGTTGCCAAGGGAGATATACAGGTGCGAGACCTGGTTGGCCAGCGTATCGGTTATGTTGAGGCATCCACCTCTCATTACACCTTGCTTCAGGGGCTAGCCTCGGCCGGAATTAGCGAAACAAAAGTCAAATTGATTCCGCTCAGCGTTGGCGACATGCCCGACGCCTTGGAACGGGGGGAAATCGACGCTTTCGCAGCTTGGGAGCCCGCCACCTCCGCCAGCCTTGGCAACAGTAAAGAAAATCACATCGTCTTTCGCGGCTCAAGTGCGACCTACTTTGTCATCGAGCAGGATTTCGCCAGACGCGCACCGCAGGCTGCACTTTACCTCGTCGCTGGTCTTGTACGCGCCATCGAATGGATGCGTCGATCCCACAGCAATACCGAAAAAGCGGCGCGCTGGGCGATGGCAGAGACGGCAAGTTTTTCAGGAAAACCCGCGACACTTTCGGTGACGCAGATTGCGTCCATTACCCACCGTGAGATTCTGGATATTCCCTCAGCCCCTGCAATTCTGAACAACCCGAGTAGTCCAACACTAAAAAACGAGTACCAATTTTTAACGCAACTAGGCAAACTTCCACCCGGAGGAAAATGGGAAAATGTCGCAACCGCATTGAGCTATGACGGTATGACAAAGGTTTTGGCCGAACCGAGAAAATTTCAGATACACAGCTACGATTACGAGGATTAAGCATTATGTCTGTGTTGCAATCTTCCTTATCAAACAGACTCGCCGCCTATTTTGCGACGCTGTTTCTGTGTTCTATCGGCATACTGTTTTCGCTCTGGTACTTTGGCTTGCCGCAATTGGGTCTGATCGGTGCCAGCAATCAGCGCATATTGGAGGCGATGCGCATTTTAGAAGCCAAGGCTGACCTCCAGCATACATTGATTGAAAAGGGCATCAAGAACAGGCGCGGCGACATTCTGGCGATAGCTGAAAGCAGATCGCTTTCGACACAACTATTGAATCAGGATCCCGCGGTACAGCAGAATGTCGAACGGCTATTTGACCGAACGCAGCAGGGCCACCCGGATCGTTTTCAGCATCTGCTGATCGTCGACCCGCTCACTGGTCGGATAAGGGCCAGTGATGTGCCAGCCGATATAGGCCGATCGTTTGATGATCCCATGTTGATCAAACGAGCCATACAGCCGGGTGCGGCAGAAGTCGTAGAGCAATTGGCAGGACGGGACGGCGCGCCGGCATTGGCCATAGTGCGGCAAATACACGCCCCTGAGAGTAGCGACTCCCCGAATCGAAGGCTGGTCGGCATTCTGATTGCTTACGTTGATCTGCAGCAGTTTATTAGCGAAGGTTTTCAGGAAGAAAAACCAGGGATCAACAATCATCGGACCACCCTGCTGTTTGACGCAGCGGAAAATGTGCTGGCACGCTTTCCGAGCGCTGCGCCAGGAACCGAAACCTTTAAGCTAAAGCATAAGATGGCAGCGGGATTTGAAGGGACACTGCTGGAACCGAATACGAATGGCGACGTCTTAGTGGTAGTTTATCGGCATGTGCAACTTAGCGGCTCACAGGCTTGGACGCTGGTGCACTATTCAAGCAAAGCCGACGCGCTCGGAGGGCTCAAAGAAAGCGTCAACAAACTTATTATTATTGGCCTATTGTTGACCTTCGCGGGCTTATTGCTCATCAATCTGGTCGCACGCCGTCTCACCCGTCCGCTGCATGCATTGTCTGAAACCGCGAGACAACTAGGGACGGGCAATTTATCGGCACGTGCCGCTGGCCATGCTGGAGCAAGCCGCGAGATTACGGCGCTGTCTGATGCATTTAACCGCATGGCTGAGGGCATTCAAAAAGACCATAACACGCTCGAAGCTAAAGTAATCGAGCGGACGACAGAATTACAGCAATCTGAGACACGCCACCGCACCCTGTTTGAAGCGACCCCGGATGCGTTGCTGGTGCTAGCGGAAAATGTGGTGATTGATTGCAACCCGGCCGCGTTACGACTGTTTGGCGTCGCCAAACATGAAGACCTTCTTGGTAAAAATATCAGCCAACTCTCCCCTGCGAGCCAAATCAACGGCGAAGATTCCCAGCTTGCGGCAAATCGACTAATCAAGCAAGCGATGCAAGAAGGCATGCTTGCATTCGAATGGCTGCATAAACGTGTTGACACTGGCCAGAGCTTCGTGGCCGAAGTGCTGCTAAGTCGAATACTGATCGATGGCCAAGTGCTGATGCAGGGAACGATTAGAGACATTTCAGCGCGAAAATTTGCCGAAGAGCAACTGCGCATCAGTGAACAAAATCTTGCGATTACCCTGCAGTCGATCGGCGACGCAGTCATCGCCACCGATGCGGCAGGTCTGATTACCCGTATGAACCCGACGGCCGAACGGCTGACTGGCTGGCTACTGGCCGATGCCATTGGTAAAGCGTTGCCCGGCGTGTTTCATATTATCAATACTCAGACCCGCGAGCGCGAGATCAACCCGGTTCAATTGGTGATGGAGCATGGTAAGGTCATGGATCTGGCCCCTCACACTTCGCTACTAGCCAGAGACGGCCAGGAATACCAGATTTCGGATAGTGCAGCCCCCATCCGTAACCCTGCAGGACAGATTATCGGTGTGGTATTAGTGTTCAGTGATGTCACTGAGGATTACCGTGTACGGGCGGCGCTGGAGAAAACGGCCGAAATGCTGGCGCGCACAGGTGAAATTGCAAAAGTTGGTGGCTGGGAATTGGATTTGCAAACCATGCAGCTGTTCTGGTCACTGGAAACTTGCCACATCCATGAGATTGATCCCCCGGTTACCCCCACGCTCGAACAGGCGCTTAACTTTTTCACCCCAGAAGCACAGCCTGTCATCCAGGCCGCGATGCAAGCGGCGATGAATGACGGCATACCATTTGACCTGGAACTACCCAAGATCACGGCAAAGGGGCGGCCCATCTGTGTACAGACACAAGGCTCAGCGGTGATACAGGATGGCAAGACGATTAAGCTAGTCGGCGCCTTTCATGACATCACCGAGCGCAAACGAGCGCAGATGGCACTGCAGGAAAGCGAGGAACGTCACCGTGCCATGGTTGAATGGACGCCGGAAGCGATCATCATTCATCGGATTGACAAAATAATGTATGTCAATCCCGCTGCCATTAAGCTCTTTGGCGCCCATTCCGAACAAGATCTGGTCGGCAAATCCCTACTCGGTTTGATCCACCCAGATTTTCATCAACTCGCGCTGACACAAGCCAAGACCATTACCAAGCATGGCGTCAGTACCCCGATGCAGGAAGAAGTGCTGATCAAACTCGACGGTAGCTTAATCGTCGCAGAAGTTCAGAGTACATCGATCATTTACGATGAAGAACCCGCATTTCACACGTTCATACACGACATTACCAAACGCAAGCGAATACTGGCCGCGCTGCAAGAGAGCGAAGAACGTCACCGCGCCCTGGTTGAGTGGTCGCCCGAAGGGATCTTCATTCATCGCGACAAAAAACTTATTTATGTCAACCCTTCCACCATCAAAATGTTGGGTGCCAATTCTGCGCAAGACCTGCTAGGTAAATCGGTTCTGGACATCATCTCCTCGGATTTTCATCCATTAGTGCCAGAGCAGGTAGGGAGCATTCTCGAACATGGCTCCCCTGCGCCGATGACCGAGATGAAATTTCGCAAATTAGATGGAACGCTGATCGACGTTGAAACCCAGGGCACATCAATTGAGTTCGATGGCGCACCTGCCAGTTATGTTGCCTGGAATGATATTAGCAAGCGTAAAAAAAACGAGGAAGCGCAGCGCATAGCAGCTACCGCCTTCGAATCACAAGAATGCATGTTCGTCACCGATGCGCAAAGGGTGATTCTTCAGGTCAACAAGGCATTTAGTGAAATTACCGGCTACTGCGCAGAAGAAGTGGTAGGTCGAACGCCTGAACTACTCAACTCAACTCGCCACGATGGGGCATTTTATGCGGCAATGATGGAAAGCATTACGCAGACAGGATCTTGGCAAGGAGAAATTTGGAATCGACGCAAAAACGGTGAAGATTTCCCCGGATGGCTCACGGTTACTGCGGTGAAAGATGAAACGGGACGAATGACCCATTATGTTGGCACCTTTACCGATATCACCTCACGTAAGACAGCAGAGGAGAAAATTAAGAGCCTGGCATTTTATGATCCCTTAACCAATTTGCCAAATCGCCGGCTTTTGAGGGATAGACTGGAGCAAGTACTGGCTGCCGCCTCCCGTCACCAGCGCAAAGGAGCACTGTTGTTTGTCGATCTGGATAATTTTAAGACGCTCAACGATACCCTCGGCCACGACAAAGGTGACCTGCTACTGCAGCAGGTGGCCGAACGTCTGCACACCTGCACCCGGGATGGCGACACTGTGGCTCGCCTGGGCGGTGACGAATTCGTGGTCATGCTGGAAGATCTGAGCGAAAATGCGCTAGATGCCGCGAATCAGGCCGAAGCTGTGGGCGAAAAAATACTCAGTGCGCTGAATCAGACCTACTACCTCGGCAGTTACGAGCACCACAGCACTCCCAGCATCGGCGTCACCCTGTTTGGCGAACAGCCAGAAACCATCGACGAACCTTTAAAGCGTGCCGATCTTGCGATGTACCAAGCCAAAGCTGCAGGCCGCAACACCCTGCGCTTCTTTGATCCACAGATGCAGGCAGTGGTCACGGCACGAGCAGCGCTCGAAGAAGGCTTACGTGAGGCGATTGCAAAAAATCAATTCACGCTCTACTACCAGGCTCAGGTAACAGGTACCGACCAACTCACCGGAGCCGAAGCGCTATTGAGATGGTTACATCCCGAACGCGGCATGATATCACCCGCAGAGTTCATTCCACTAGCTGAAGAAACCGGACTGATCTTACCCTTGGGTCATTGGGTACTGAACACCGCTTGCACTCAGTTGGCAATCTGGAGCAGACAGCCAGAAATGAGCCGTCTGACCATCGCCGTGAATGTCAGCCCCCGTCAGTTTCTTCAACACGGTTTTGTCGATCAGGTGCTGACGGTACTGCAACTCACTGGCGCCAGACCGCAACTCCTCAAGCTTGAACTCACCGAGAGCTTGCTGGTGTCGAATATTGAGGACGTCATCATGAAAATGCGCGCCCTAAAGAGCGAAGGCGTAGGCTTCTCGCTGGACGATTTTGGTACTGGCTATTCTTCACTCTCGTATTTAAAGCAACTACCTTTGGATCAGCTAAAAATTGACCAAGGTTTTGTCAGGGATATTCTGATCGACCCTAACGATGCGGCGATTGCGCGAATGGTCATCGTCCTTGCCGAGAGTTTGGGCCTTGCCGTCATCGCAGAGGGGGTGGAAACCAAGGAACAGAGAGACTATCTTGCAAATCAGGGCTGCCATTCCTATCAAGGCTATCTGTTTAGCAGGCCAGTGCCGTTACAAGAATTTGAACAGCTATCAAAAAAATTACAGGTTACAGCCTACAGGCATTAAGGATCTCCCAAGGGCAAGTCAATCCTGGCAATGAGCACTCAGGTAGCTTGTGCCGACGATAGAATTGAATAAAGTACTCGGCCCATCGCGCAGTCCCCATGCGCCTGCTGGCGGCATCCGGCCTGTAAGCCGCATGGAATATGCATGTTGGCGGGGGCACTGGGCGGTGATACCATACGATGAAGAAATTTCAGTTCAGAGTTCGCTCAAAGGGAATGCGATACGGGCAGCGGTCGATTCAGTCGAGCACAGCAGCCTGATTGATGCCAAAGTCATCAAGCCAGCAAAAGAAAAAGGCACCTATCTGCTCATGGACATTTACAATGACGGCTATATTCTTGGCGATGAAGAAAAAGCGGGATTTTTGTTGGTGCAATGACCAAAGTCAGGTTTGTGATGACAAACAGGCAGGCTTTTAAAGCCGCAGCGAATTAATAATTTAACTAATTAATAATTTAACTAATTAATAGAATCAAACACAAGATTTTTTAGAAAGCAGTAATGAATCAAAAATTAAGCATAGACGAATACGACGCACTGGAACAAGTCAGCAAACTTCCAAGAACTGGCAGGCCAAGTGCCTGCGTTGCCAGAAATACCAAACGTCTGACCGGAATTAAACTTCTTTCACATCGTAAAGATGGCGGACTCGAGTTGACCGATACAGGACGGCAAATTCTCTTTATCAAGCAATGTATCAATGGCTTGCGCGCAGTTGCCAATGATCCGGCCAGCCCGCTGTCCGCCCCAGTAGCGACCTTTCTTGGTAAAAAAGGACATATCCTCGTGAACGCTGAATCTGGCCTGCAGGAAATCACTGAACGTGGTCGCGAATGTCTGGCAGATATTGATGCCAATGAAGTGAAATGAAATGATTTAATACGCCACTCTCGCTACCCCGGGGTGGCGTGGAGTTTAAGCACTTCGCTTTGCTATACCAAACGCTAACAGCAAAGAGACCAGCGCAAGCATAATCACGCTAAGATTTCCCCATAGAATATACGGTGTTAACCCGCGAGTCCCTTGTACCGTAGCGGTTAATGTATCTCTGCTCAACGGTTTGAGTTGCGCCACGATCTCGCCATGCGCGCTGATAACCGCAGTAGCTCCGGTATTGGTAGCCCTCAGCATAGGGCGACCAGTCTCCAACACGCGCATCTTCGAAATTTGTAAATGCTGCGGAATGGCAATCGAATCACCATACCACGCCAGATTCGAGACATTCAAAAGAATGGTCGCCGCCCCGTCCTTCGAAGAAGCTTGGGCGGCCAATTGCTGCGCAATTTCCTCACCGAACAAATCTTCATAACAAATATTTGGCAATACCAATTGATCCTTGACGCGCATCGGAGCTTGCAAAATTCCAGCGCTAGAAAAATCCCCCAATGGAATTTTCATCATCTGGATAAACCAATGAAACCCGAAAGGAACAAACTCACCAAGTGGCACCAAATGATGTTTATCGTAGCGATAAGCCTGGGTCGCATACTCACGGCCAAAACCTAGCACACTGTTCGAGTAGCGATTCTCGCCATCATGCACCCCCAAGCCAACAACCAGGCCACTGTTACTACGTTGTGCGAAGTCATTCAAGCTTGGCAAATAATCCGCTGGCAATTGCGATGACAGCAATGGCAAGGCAGTCTCAGGGGCCGCAATCAAATCAGCAGGCGCGGCCAAAATCATCTCGTGATACAAAGCGAGCGATTCATTGACATGTTCAATCTCAAACTTGATACCTTGATCGACGTTACCCTGCAACAGGCGCACAGTGATCGGTTCACCATGATCATGCGTCCAAGCATGCTGACGCAATACCATACCAAACACCAGCAAGAGCCCAACTAAAATACTCAATTTTATCCATGCTGTGCGCTGTAACAAAACCAGCGCTATCGCACCGGCAATCACGGCACTAACCCAGCCGATGCCATATACACCTATGACTGCAGCATAGCCAGCCAATGGGCTGCCAGTATGCGCATAGCCGGATGCCAACCATGAAAAACCGGTCAACATCGAGCCACGCAACCATTCCGACAATGCCCACAAGGCGGGGAAAACCAGTAGCAAGGACAAAGTCACAGAGAGCTTCCAGCGCTGTTGCAGCCAATGCCCGATTGCCAGCATCGCGGCAGAAAACAATGCCAGATACGCTGCCAGCAAAGCCAGTGCCATGATCGATAGCGCAAGAGGCACGTCGCCATAACGCCACATAGCAATCACCAGCCAACTGATACCAAGAAACAAGCAGCCAAAACCATAACTTGCTCCGATCAGCGCAATTTGACGGATTGACCAGTCATCGCGCTGTACCACCAATAAGAAAATCAGCGCGAGACTAATTAACTGCAATGGCCAGATATTAAATGGGGCAAAAGAAAGGATATTGAGGCAACCCGCTATCAATCCCAGCATCATGGAAGTACGCCACGATAACGAGCGGGGCAAAGATGGCAAAACAGACGAAGATACACTCACAAGTAGTCGAACCTACTCTTCAGAAGAATAAGTCACAGAGCGTTTCTCAACGAGCAACATCTGCACCTGTCTTGCATCAGCGCGCAAGACTTCAAAATGCAGCTGTCCTATGTCGAAAGCATCTCCCTTGTGCGGCACACGTTGCAGATAATTAGTAACCAAGCCACCAATGGTATCGACATCCTCATCAGATAAGTTAGTCGCAAGCACATGATTGAATTGTTCAATCTCTGTCAAGCCTTTGATACGCCAGCGCTTGCCATTGCCGTTGTTATCCAGCGCCAAAATATTATCTTCTTCTTCATCGAAATCATACTCATCTTCAATATCACCGACGATCTGCTCCAGCACATCTTCGATTGTGATGAGCCCGGCGACGCCGCCATATTCATCAACGACCATCGCCATATGATTGCGGTTAGCACGAAAATCTCGCAACAAGATATTTAAACGTTTAGATTCAGGGATATATACTACCGTGCGCAACATATCGCGCACATCAAAACTATCTTCGGCGTAATAACGTAACAAATCTTTGGCGAGTAAAATACCGACCACCTTATCGCGGTCACCATCCACCGCCGGGAAACGTGAATGCGCCGTTGATAACACTTCGGGCATCCATTCTGCGATAGGTTTAGAAATATCGATCACGTCCATTTGTGAACGCGGAATCATGATGTCACGGGCAGACAAATCAGACACCTGAAACACGCCCTCAATCATCGCCAAGGCATCGGCATCGATCAAGTTCCGTTCTTGCGCATCATGCAAAACTTCCAGCAATTCAGCGCGATTCTCAGGCTCGGGAGAAATAAAGGCGGTCAAACGTTCAAACAATGACCTGTGTGGTTTAAGGTCAGATGTGCTGACCTTAGGAGAGTGCTCTTGCATAGTGGGCTTAACGCCGTTGTTTCAATCCTATAGAATACAACAAATGAGGGACGCATCCCCACATTTTGACGATTTTATAAGAACAAAACTAAATTTTTAGATACATTCATACAAATTATTTTCTGCTGGGAAAATATATTAATAATGATCGCCAATTAAATTACGCTAACAATGACAACTGAACAAACCCAATAGTGTTCTTGAAAGAGATCATGCAGATGATACTAAGATGACTTTAACAAAGATAAAATGGACGTCAGCTCATCCCTGATCTGAAATAAACTCAAATGTGCCGTTGTCAGATCTTTCGCATCCACATTAGTAATGCTAGTTGGGGTATTTAATTTATTACGAGCACCGTTAATGGTGAAGCCTTGCGCATACAGCAATTCACGAATACGTCGAATCAGTAACACTTCATGATGTTGATAGTAGCGTCGATTACCACGTCGTTTGACGGGTTTTAATTGCGTAAACTCTTGCTCCCAATAACGTAGCACATGCGGTTTCACGCCGCACAAATCGCTCACCTCACCTATGGTAAAGTAACGTTTCGCTGGAATTGGTGGCAATACAATAACTTCCATCGGGAGTTCGCTCATAAGAAAATCAGCTTACCTGTGCGAGAGGTCGACTACTTACATCGTCAACCATGCTTTTTAATTTTTGACTGGCATGAAAGGTCACAACGCGACGCGCAGTGATCGCAATTTCTTCGCCGGTTTTAGGATTGCGACCAGGACGCTGTGGCTTATCACGCAATTGAAAATTACCAAAGCCGGACAATTTCACTGCCTCCCCGCGTTCTAACGCATCGCGAATTTCGCCAAAAAAAGTTTCCACCATATCTTTGGCTTCGCGTTTGTTCAAGCCAACTTGCTCAAATAGTAGTTCCGCCAACTCAGCTTTAGTTAGGGTCGGTAATTCTTTTTCTGCTTGTGAACGCACTTTAGCTTCACGCATCGCTCGATTCAAATCTGCATCAAGAACCGATTGAAGTTCAGCGGAAGTCACATCATTCATTATTTATGTTCCTACTTGCTATTATTTATACTAATCATCCGCGGATGTGAGGCGCGAATGATTAACTTAATTGTGATACAGATTAACGCAGTCTTGCGCCAATTTTATGATTTACAGCTGAGATCAAAGCGGTCATGGCAGCATCTACAGTTTCATCTTGCAGCGTACTTTGAGTATCTTGCAAGCTAAAGCGGAAAGCAAGACTTTTTTCATCACTTTCCAAACCTTTTCCTCGATATTCATCAAATAAAACAATGGCTTGCACAATTTTACATGCTTCATTATTTTTGATTTCAGAAGCAAATACATCCAGAAAATCTTGCATCGAAATTGAATTTTTTGCAACCAATGCCAAATCGCGAATAACCGTCTGAAATTTAGATATTTCTTGATAAACGGGTAGACTAATTGCTTGCAAGCTTACAGTCTCAACCTCAAATACGACTGGCGCCAATGGCAGGTCATATTTTTGTTGCAAACGCGGATGCAATTCACCGATAATTCCAACGAATTGATCATCACATTCTATACGCGCTGAACGACCTGGATGCAATGCGGGGTGCTCCGTTTTAATAAAACGTAAAATTTTTGGAGCAAACAAGGCTTCAAGATCAGCCTTAACATCAAAGAAGTCAACATTTCTGCTTGCCTGCCCCCATTGCTCATCAGCGACAGCGCCATACGCCAACCCAGCCAAACGTTTAGGTTGATCGTAACCAGCAATAGTCAAGGGACCATCGGGCACATCTGTATTACGTAAATAAACAGCGGCGATCTCAAATATGCGGATGCGCGCGATCTTGCGATTCAGGTTATACCGAGCATTAGCAACCAAACTAGCAATCAAACTGGTCCGCATCACACTCATTTGGCTAGCGATAGGGTTTTGCAATTTAATCGGAGCATCATTACCGGAAAAATCTTTTTCCCAGATTTCCTCAACAAAACTGTAATTCACCACCTCTTGATAATCGAGATCAGCTACCTGCCTGCGTAGAGTAAACAAAGAGCGATGGTTTTCTGCTGCTATCAGCATGCCATTTGCAGCGACTGGCGGCAATGCAGGAATATTTTCAAAACCATAAACACGCACCACTTCTTCGATCAGATCTTCTTCGATTTCGATATCAAAGCGATAGGATGGAGGAGTTACTTGAAACAAACCCGGCTCCTGAGTGAATGCCAAACCCAAGCGTGTAAAAATATCGGCTATCTGCGCATCTGTCAGCGCAACACCGATAATTTTAACGGCGCGCGCCGTTCTCATCCTCACTGATTGTCGTTTTGGCAGGTTAACGATGTGATCGTCCACCGGCCCAACTTTGACGTGCTCTGCACCGCCACAAATTTCAACGATCAACGTTGTAATGCGTTCAATGTGTTCTACTGTGGTGGCATAGTCCACACCACGCTCGAAACGATGCGCTGCATCAGTTGAAAAATTATACTTACGCGCCCTGCCTTGTATCGCTTGCGGCCACCAAAACGCTGCTTCCAGATAAATGTTTTGTGTATCTAAAGTGACTGCAGTGGAATCACCGCCCATGATGCCTGCCAGAGATTCAATTTCTTTGTCATCGGCGATTACTCCTACCCATTCATCGACCGCGACAGTATTACCATTCAGCAGTTTCAGCGATTCGCCAGACTTACCCCAACGTATATCGAGGCCACCGTGTATCTTATCCAGATCAAAAACATGGCTAGGGCGCCCCATTTCCAACATCACATAATTGGAAATATCTACCAACGCAGAAATTGGGCGCTGACCACTACGCTCCAGCCTTTGTCTCATCCAATCCGGGGTCGGTGCTTTAGCATTGACTCCGCGAATAATACGGCCAGTAAAACGACCACACAGATCTGGTGCAGAAATTTTTATCGCCAATTTATCTTGTAATGTAACGGCTGCAACATGGTGTTCCGGGAGTGTCAACGGAGTACCTGTCAGTGCAGACACTTCGCGAGCGACGCCAAGAACTGACAGGCAATCCGCCTTGTTCGGGGTGAGCTTAATAGTGAATTTCAGATCATTTAACTGAAAATAATCACGGAAATTCTGTCCAACCTGAGCATCCTCAGGAAGATCCAACAAACCACCATGCTCTTCCGATAACTTCAATTCTCGTGCCGAACACAGCATGCCTTGCGACTCGACCCCGCGCAGTTTTCCAACTTTGATTTCAAACGGTTTACCATCTGCACCCGGTGGCAATATAGCACCCGCCATAGCACATGGAACCTTCATTCCGACTCGCACGTTTGGCGCACCGCAAACAATATTCAACAAAGTGCCGGTACCAACATCGACCTGACAAACATTCAGTCTATCGGCATCGGGATGCTTAACGATCGAGCGGATTTCGGCCACTACCACATTATTAAAAGGTGGCGCAACTTCTTCCACCTCCTCTACTTCTAATCCCGACATAGTTAGCAAATGTGCCAACTCATCCGAAGTCATCTTCGGATCAACCATGGTGCGTAGCCAGTTTTCAGAAAATTGCATAATTCAGCCGTGAGTATGTACTTTAGGTACGATGTAAAAATTTGAAAAGGTCATAAAAACCTCTCCGAAATTTAATGGAATTGCTTTAGTTAAATTACGTTAATTGAATTGTTTCAGAAAACGCAAATCACCTTCGTAGAACAGACGCAGATCGCTAATTCCATAACGCAGCATGGCGAGACGTTCCAGGCCAGATCCAAAAGCAAAGCCTATATATTTTTCAGGATCTAAACCCATGTTTTTTATCACGGTTGGATGCACCTGGCCTGAACCGGAAACTTCCAGCCAACGACCTTTCAGTGGACCACTACCGAAAGCGATATCGATCTCTGCAGAGGGTTCAGTGAATGGAAAATACGACGGGCGAAAGCGGACTTGCAAATCATCCGTTTCAAAAAATGCCTTTACAAAATTCAGGTACACGCCTTTCAGATCAGCAAAACTGATATTTTCATCTATCCACAAGCCCTCAACCTGATGAAACATCGGGGAGTGGGTGGCATCACTATCGACACGATATGTGCGACCTGGTGCAATGACCTTGATCGGTGGTTGATGCATGCGGGCATAACGCACCTGCATAGGACTGGTGTGTGTGCGTAGCAGTAAAGGCTTGCCAGTGCTGTCATTTCCATCAATATAGAAAGTATCTTGCATGGAACGCGCAGGGTGATTTTCCGGGCTGTTTAATGCGGTGAAGTTAGTCCAGTCATTTTCGATTTCAGGGCCATCTGCCACGTCAAAACCGATAGAACGGAAAATTTCTTCGACACGTTGCCAGGCGCGCATCACCGGATGAATGCCGCCCATACCACGACCACGGCCGGGCAAACTGACATCAATCGCTTCTGCATTTAAACGTGTTTGCATCTGGGCATTGGCCAAGGCATCACGGCGCGCATTGAGCACAGCTTCGATCTGTTCTTTAGCCAAGTTAATCACGGCACCTTGTACCTTACGCTCATCTGGGGCCAACTTACCCAAACCCTTCATTTGTTCGGTAATTTGTCCAGTTTTCCCAAGGTAGAGTGCCTTGGCATTTTCCAAGGCCGCGGCGTCTGGGGCTGCAGAAAAGTCTGCTCGCGCTTGATTTACGAGATGATCTAAGGGGTTCATGCGATTTCTCCCATTTAAGGGTAGCTGATTGCGGGAAGCTAAAAATGGAATACTAAAAATAAAACGGGGCACAGGAATCAACCTCTGCCCCGCTCATCTTACAAATCCGCGGTTAGCGAATTTGTATCCAACTACGTACTTACTTGCTCAATTAAGCAGCCAGTGTAGCTTTGACTTGATTAACAATTGCAGTAAATGCTGGCTTGTCCATCACAGCCATATCGGCCAAGACCTTACGATCAAGTTCGATACAAGCTTTTTTCAGGCCATTCATGAATACGCTGTAAGTCATACCATGTTGACGTGATGCTGCATTGATACGAGTAATCCACAAAGCACGGAATACACGTTTTTTGTTGCGGCGATCACGGTATGCATATTGACCAGCGCGCATAACTGCTTGCTTGGCAATACGATATACCTTACTGCGGCGACCACGGTAACCCTTGGCTAAATCGAGAACTTTCTTATGACGGGCACGAGCTGTACCCCCACGTTTTACTCTAGGCATAGTAACTCCTTAATAAATGAGTATGAGGTTAAGCATTTGGCATCATGCGCATGACTGATACTGTGTCATGGGCATTGACGTTCGTGATACCGCGCAATTGGCGTTTATTTTTAGTGGTCTTTTTAGTCAAAATGTGGCGCTTAAAAGCATGACCACACTTGATCGTTCCACCTGGACGTACACGAAAGCGCTTCTTAGCAGAGCTCTTTGTTTTCATTTTTGGCATGACACATCTGTCTTAACGACAGCTCCAATTTTATATGATGGTAGGTGGCAACAATGACGATGCACTTGGATGCCTACTTCTCACTTAGTGAGGGCGTGAAATCAAGTTCATCGCCCATCGCAAAAAATATTAATATAAAGTAATATTTTTTACAAATTTCTTATCCGAAACTAGTTCTAGATATTATTTCTTCTTCTTCGGCGACAGAATCATAACCATCTGACGACCTTCCATTTTAGGAAACTGTTCTACCTGGCCATACGGTTCAAGATCGAGTTTCAGGCGTTCTAACATACGCATACCGATATCCTGATGCGCCATTTCACGACCACGGAAACGTAAGGTAATTTTGGTCTTATCGCCATCATCCAAGAATTTAGTCAGATTACGTAATTTAATATTGTAATCACCATCATCTGTACCAGGACGGAACTTTACTTCTTTGACCAGAATGACCTTTTGCTTCAGTTTGGCTTCGTGCGCCTTCTTCTGCTCTTGGTACTTGAACTTGCCGTAATCCATCAATCGGCAAACCGGCGGCTGCGCAGTTGGTGCAATTTCCACCAAATCAACGTTAGCCTCTTCCGCCAAACGGAATGCTTCACTCAGTTTAACGATGCCCAGAGCCTCGTTCTCAACGCCTGATAAGCGCACTTCTAGCGCAGTAATTTCACCGTTGATGCGATGTGACTTGTCGGTAGCTATTGCAGTTTCCTTCGAAAAATAAATAAATTGACCGTGTTCTTTCGCTGGTCTTTCTGATTACGCCTTGTTAGCCACGTCAGCATTCAGACGTTCCAGCAAGGCCTCATGAGTCATTACACCCAGATCCAGATTTCCACGCGTACGCACAGCCACTGTGTTTGCATCCCGCTCCTTATCGCCAATAACCAGGATATAAGGGAGTTTTTGTATTGAATGCTCGCGTATTTTATAGGTTATTTTCTCATTACGCAAATCTGTATGCACTCTAAACCCTTGTTTCTTCAAGTTCTCCGCAACAGATTTGGCGTAATCTGCCTGAGATTCTGAAATATTTAACACAGCAATTTGCACGGGAGCTAACCAAAGTGGCAATGCACCGGCATGATTTTCTATCAAAATACCGATAAAACGCTCCATAGAACCAACAATTGCTCTATGCAACATGACTGGAATTTTTCGCGAATTATCGTCAGAGACATATTCAGCACTTAGACGCCCAGGCATCGAAAAATCGACCTGCATGGTACCAACCTGCCATGGCCGGCCCAAACTATCTTTGAGATGATATTCAATTTTCGGACCGTAAAACGCCCCCTCTCCAGGCAACTCTTCCCAAGTTTTATCGCATTGACGCAAAGCTGAGCGCAGAGTCTCTTCCGCACGATCCCAAGTATCATCGGAACCAATGCGATTTTCCGGGCGCAAAGCGATTTTGATGGCAATATGTTCAAAGCCAAAATCTGCATACACTTTCATCGCCTGCGAATGAAAAGCGGCCACCTCTTCCTGAATTTGCTCTTCAGTACAGAAAATGTGTCCATCATCCTGAGTAAAGCCGCGCACCCTCATGATGCCGTGCAGTGCGCCGGATGGCTCATTGCGATGACATTGACCGAATTCACCATAACGCAAAGGCAATTCCCGATAACTGCGCATATTGGCATTAAAAATCTGCACATGACCAGGGCAATTCATCGGCTTCAAGGCGTAGTTCCGACTTTCCGACTCGGTACTAAACATATTTTCGCGGTAATTTTCCCAGTGTCCAGTTTTTTCCCACAAGCTGCGGTCCAAAATTTGCGGCGCCTTGACTTCTTGATAGCCACAATCTTGGTACACACGGCGCATGTATTGTTCAATTTGCTGCCAGATAGTCCAACCCTTTGGGTGCCAGAACACTAAGCCAGGTGCCTCTTCCTGAAAATGAAACAAATCCAGCGCCTTACCCAATTTGCGGTGATCGCGCTTCTCCGCCTCCTCCAGCATATGCAGATACGCCTCCTGATCCTCTTTTTTGGCAAAAGCGGTACCGTACACGCGTTGCAACATCTCGTTTTTAGAGTCACCACGCCAGTAGGCGCCAGCCAATTTCATTAACTTGAATACTTTCAACTTACCAGTCGATGGCACGTGAGGGCCGCGACACAAATCAGTAAATGATCCTTCGGTATATAGCGAAACATCCTGATCGGCCGGAATCGATTCGATGATCTCGGCCTTATACACCTCGCCAATCGACTTAAAGTAAGCCACCGCTTCATCGCGCGGCAAGACCTTACGCGTTACCAGCTCATCTTTTTTGGCCAGTTCCTGCATCTTCTTTTCGATAACCACCAGATCTTCTGGCGTAAATGGACGCTTATATGAAAAATCGTAAAAAAACCCGTTTTCAATCACCGGACCTATTGTCACCTGTGCTTCCGGAAATAATTCTTTCACCGCATGCGCCAGCAAATGCGCGGTGGAGTGACGGATCACCTCAAGTCCGTCCGCATCTTTATCGGTAATAATAGCCAAATCGACATCCGACGCTATCAAATACGAAGTATCGACCAACTTACCATCGACCTTGCCAGCCAAGGCTGCTTTGGCCAAACCTGCACCGATACTGGCGGCAACCTGCGCAACAGTCACCGCAGCATCAAATTGGCGCTGCGAACCGTCGGGTAATCGAACTGAAATCATCTTAATCTCCATGCCGGCAAGGCTTGCCGAATATTTTACTGGTGAATCGGTGAGTGATTGAATCTAAAGGAATATAAAAATGTGGACGAAAAAAAACGCGGACTAGCCGCGTTTTTTTCAATACTAAAAGACGAAAAATAACACCGACTAGCGTCGCTCACAAATCATTGTGCTCGTAGTTCGCGGTGTCATAACCATGATGCCTTTCTCGCTCTTTTTAGTACTTAATTTTATTACTTCATTTCTTGCTACTGCAAATTCTGGTGGGCGGTGCAGAATTCGAATCTGCGACCCCTTGGATGTCGACCAAGTATTCTAACCAGCTGAACTAACCGCCCGAAGAGCCGAAACTATAGCAAACATACGCAATATCGTAAAGATGTTTTTAACACTTTACTGCCAATATTTTATTTTTACTCATAAAAATACACTGTATTAACGTGAGGGCATTCTACTTATGCGACTGTTATCCATTAAACTGACGCACCTTTCATCGCAGCCGTTTATTGCGAACAACATTACGACAGATACCTTAGTGCCACGATATGACAGAGAAAATTCCCAACAATAAAAGCACCCACCTGCACGCTCACCGGCATGGCGACGCGGTGCACGGTCATTATTTCGAAAACCGCAGCCAGAAAATTTTGGCGTGGGCACTTGGTCTGACACTCAGCTTTGCCGGAGTGGAAGTAGGATTCGGTTTCTGGTCGAACTCTCTCGCGCTGATTTCCGATGCAGGACACATGGTGACGGATGCCGCGGCGCTCGGTTTGGCATTGCTGGCCCAGCTGATTGCAAAACGTCCGCCGACCGCAAAAAACTCTTTCGGCTTCGGCCGCGCCGAAGCGCTGGCAGCGTTTGTCAATGGGCTGGTCATGCTGGCCGTGGTGGCCTGGATTTCTTATGAGGCAATACTGCGCTTATCGCACCCACAAGCCGTTCAGGGTGCAGCGGTCATGCTGGTCGCCAGCATTGGCCTAGCGATCAATGTCGTTGTCGCCTGGGTGCTATCGCATGACAAGGAAAGCGTCAACACCAAGGCCGCATTGGTTCATGTAATGGGCGATCTGCTCGGTTCGGTTGCTGCGATCATTTCAGGCGCGGTCATTTACTTTACCGGATGGATGCAGGTTGATCCGATTCTATCTATATTTGTCTCCCTGCTGATTTTAAAATCGACTTTTGGCGTACTCTCCGAGTCTTACCACTTTTTGATGGAAGGTGTGCCGCATCACATCGATTATGTAAAAATTGGCGACGATCTTGAAGCCACTGAAGGCGTATTGTCCGTGCATGATTTGCATATCTGGGAAATGTCACCAGGACACCCTGCACTCATAGGGCATCTGGAAATTCATGATCTGAGCGCGTGGCCACGCATTATGGAGAGCGTCAAGAACATGCTGCTCGACAAACACAATATTGATCACATCACCCTGCAACCAGAGGTTTCCGGGATGGACGAGTTTGAAGAAACGGCATTCAACAATTGATATGAAACCAAAAGCCAATACGCATTACTCATGCGGTTTTATATGAACGCCTTCCATTTGCCAAGGTTTTTTTGTGTTTTTTAAAAATAGGTAAAGCTGCAGTTTTATATCCGGCCTTATCGCAGGGGAAATATTCTGCGGGCCCCGATGGAATCTGCTGATTCACGCCTCATTTCC
>NZ_JAUSFI010000106.1 GCF_030651495.1 Undibacterium sp. | reverse complement strand
TTGGCAAACACGTCAAGCTTCTTTTGCCGATGTTCTTGCGCAAATAAATCCCCCATTTTGAATGTCATTTCTATTTCCTACCCGCTTGTTTGCAGAAAAATCGCTCTGATTGCTTAGACAGGTGGGTTTTTAGAAGTTCCCAAACGTGCACACGCATAATCCATGCGGGTTTCCAGCCATTATTGGCCGGCAAGGCGCATGGGCTATGCGTGTCGGGTTCGGCTGTTTGTCAGGCCAGGCACTAGAAAATTCCCCCTTGGCAAATGCAAAAACATCCATAATCACGATCTCCCATTAACGAACAAGAGAAAGTCTGCCATGAATATTCACCTCACCATTATGCCGCTTCTGTCACTGATCGCTGGCATACTTATCTTGATCGTGCCAAAACTATTGAACCTGATTGTCGCTATCTACCTCATCGTTATTGGCTTGGTCGGCTTGTTTGGAACGGGTCGCTTCCCGCTGCACTGAGATCAAGCTTGTACGCCAGAACAGACATGAGATGAAGCTATTAATTTTATCCGCGACGATGATATTGATAGCCTTTGGTGGACTGCCGCTTAGCTGAATGTCCAGCATCGTTGCACCCGCCTGGCTAGAACAATTTTGCCTAAGTCCTCATAAAAACATCCCATGATCGGGGCCAAACCAGCAATGCGCTTACCAGCGCGAAAAATGGTCCTCGGTCACGCCGACTAACCGCTCGACCCGGCGTGGTGCCGCCTCTGCGCTCGCCTTCACCCAGCCGCTGAAAGTACCGATAGGCTGGACGTAGCGGCTGACGGCAACCAATAGATTTTTATTTTCGCTGCGGCAGCCCTCGGGCTGAAACTGCAAATCGAGCAGGCCATCATCGGTATAAATATGCCAGGGGGCCAATACCTGCGCGGGGTCAAAATCAAAATGCGCCGCCCCCAGCGAAATCAGGCGGCCGTCCAGCCACAAGGCATTTTCATGCGTGCCGAAATAACCGGACTGCAAATTGAAGCCCAAGTCCAGGCTGTGTGCCGAAGCCCAGCGCCAGGCGGTCTCTCTGGCCAAAAAGCCATTGCTGTGATCGAAGCTGGCGATGCCACCCTGTAAATCAAGCTCGCGCCCGGCCAGCGTCACGCGGCCGCTTAAAGGCATGCCCGATGATTTGACTGTCGCGTGTACGCTGCCACCGGCTATCGGCCCCACGGCCAATAAGCAAGGCGCGGCAACTTGCCCGTCAAAGCGCGCATCAATGCGAAAATCGCCGCACTGCACTTCGAGCTGATAGCGCTGGCTGTCCGGCACTTGCCGGTAGCGGATATGGTTCCCCAACAAGCGGAAATCACTCGCCGCACCCAGTGCCGGATGCGCATTGAGTTTGGCGCTGATTCCGGGTATGCCATCCTGAGAAAAACTCGCCACCAGCTTACCCTGACGCCGGTCAAACGCATACGCGAACGCGGTATTGGTCCAGCCCACATCCACAATGGCGATGCCGCAAAACAGTTCATCGGTGGCCAGCGCCACATACTGCCAATGCTTATGATGAAAATGCTGCCAGAACCGGCTGCGGCGATAAGGTGGTGTCAGCCCCGACCAATCTATCTGCGTCACGCTGCCGGCAAATTTGCCAAAATGTGGCTGGCCTTGCCCATTGAGAACGCTGGCGGGTGCAACGGGTAACAGTAAGCTGGACATAGGCGGCGCAGTTTGAATGGGATGAAGCCTGATTGTGCCGCAGCCCGCGCTCACCGTCTATACAAGCAGGCAATTATAGAAGGGCCATTCTTTATTGCTGCGTACGTCTGAGCTTGATCAGAACACTACGCCAGACACCAGGCAGTACATCAACAGGCATCCACGTCGAAGATCGGCTCGCCCAGGGCCCAGCGCGACTCTGCGCCGGCATCGGCCAGCGCCAGCAAAACAGCCTGACCCAGCTCATGGCCTGAGGCCGCCAGCTTGACTTCGCGATACGCCGCCGCCGTGCCTTGCATCAATGCCTCCGCCTTCAGCAGCAGCGCCAGGCTTTGCGGTATCTCGGCACCAGCCTCCTCGCACTTAGCCACCTCAAATGAATGCGCTTTACGGCACACTGCCGGCCGCACCGAATAAATCGTACAGAGATGATTTTCCAAAAATGGGCAAGGGCTCTGCTGCTGCGCCAGCGGCATACCGCTGACCATTGCAACGTGCTGTTGCAGACGCCGGGTAATCTCGCCGAGTGTTTCTGCTGGCAGTTTTTTGAGTTCTCTGGCAATCTGAAACACCTCAGGCTCCAGCGCCTCGACGCGCACATTGCAGCAATGGCTGCAACCCGCCTTACATGCAAACTGTGGCCCGCCAGCGGCAACAGTTTGCGCTACGCTATCGACGCCGCGCTGCAAGCTGGCGATAAAATGAATCACGTGCGGCACACTGCGCATCACTTCGAGATAACGCAGCGCGGCCCGCCTGACCGTTTCGGTAGCGAGCAAAAATTCAGCATGTTCTTCAGGACTCAGCACGGTTTGCCTTCACTTTTTGCGTCGCAGATAATTTAAGTTTCATCTGGTAAAAAAGGCCGTTTACACGGCCGCGATCGCATCCGGCGACGGCGCCGGTGCTTTGCGCTGGTCATTCAAGAAGCGGCCAATCAGCGTGTGGCGCACCAGCAACTGGTAACTGAGCAGACAAGCCAGGGTCGTGAATACGATATTCAAACTCATCCGGCCAAGCGCGCCAAACGGGCTGTTAAACAGCAGCACGCCAAAACCGATCGTCCCCAGCATATGCACCAGATACACCCAATACGAGCTGGCGGCAATATACGTCAGCACACGATTCTGCCGTGGCAGGTATTTTAAAAACAAGCCGATCAGGGCAAAGCTCCAGAGCCAGCTGACGCAGTTATACAAGAAAGCCATCGCCACTTTCAGCGGCAACAGACTATCCTGAAAGCTCTCGAAACGCTTCGCCAGCGCCAGAAAAACGACAAACAACATCAATCCCGCCACCAGATAGCGCCAGCGATTGCGGACATACACATCCAGCAAACTGGCTTGATGCCGATACAGATAACAACCGAACACAAAGAACAAGCCACTGTGCAAGAATTCCGCCGGATGCGGCATGAAAGAACCATTCGGCGTAACGACACCGCTGCGGTAAAACGATCCGAGCAACGCCAGCGGAAGCGCCAGCACGATGAAACCCCACCATTGACACGCCACGGTTTTCCAGGCCGCGGCCAGGCTTTCCTTGAAACCAGCCGGTAGCGTGCGGCCCAAGCGAACAACCAACGCCATCGTCAGGCAAAACAGGAACAGGTAATAAATGAACCACAGGTGCAAGGTACCCAGCACCGGCTTACCCGGTATGTGAGGGACAAGAGAAAAATCCAGGCCGGCGCTGCCAGTGACATGAAGATTCACATACAAAGTCACCAGCACGCTCATGCCGATCAGCAGCAGCGGCCAGAAAACCACAAACGGCAGCACCAACCGGCGCACGCGCTGGCGCAGCATCCCCTCGACCCCGCGCCGGGCCACCAGCATGGCCACAAAAAAACCCGCCAGGATAAAAAATACCGGCATGCGGAAAGAGTGAATAAAGGCCATCAGAAAATCCGCCACCAGCGAGGTCTGGCTGTCGCGCCAGGGCAAAGGAGACGGGCTACTCATATAGTTGGCCGAGGCATGCAACACAATGCCGAGCCACATCATCAGCGCCCTCAGATTGTCGAGCGAATGCAGGCGTTGTCCTTGGTTCATGACGCACTTTCAGTGTGGGATTCCATGAATGTCCTGGTGAGTGAACGAGTGAGCGCTGGCAGCGCAATGCCAGCTGCCAATCAGCTTGCCAATACGCCTACAACAAAGCAGGCTGAACTGTAACATTGTTAGCAAAAAATCCAAGCACCTCCCCGCTCACGCATATCCCATGCGGGTTTGCGGGCACATGCCTTGGGAAGGCGCATGGAATATGCGCGCTGGCAGGGGTGGTAATTTAAATTTGACGGACATCCCAATCCGTTAAATAAAAACCATTTGTGACTCATCGTCCGTAGACCTATAAGTCACATCGCCGCATGATTGCCCTACGAAAATATCGGGGCAGATACATGGCGAATCCACAATTGCAAGAGTTTGGACTTCATCTCAAAAAGCTACGTCTAGAACGTGGACTGAGTCAGGAACAACTGGGCTTGATTGCCGAATTGGATCGCACCTACATCAGTGGCATAGAACGCGGCGTGCGTAATGTGAGCCTGACCAATATCTTGCGTATTGCCCAAGCGCTTGGTGTGCCACCCGCAGAGTTGTTCACTGCTGGTGATCAATAAATGTCGAAGCGCGCCTACTACGCAGCGCCCGTCGCTGACTTTCTCACTGCATCGCCCGACGCCATCATTGGTCAGATCACCCAGCATCACTCCCAAAATTTAGAACACCTGCAAACCGGTGCGTGGGCCAGCCAGATCGATATTTTGCAGAGGTCATTACAAACGCTTAGTGCTGGTCACATTCTGTTTGAAGTGCAAATTCCACGTATGGGCAGACGCGCCGATGTGGTGCTGATTGTTCACGACATTATTTTTGTCATCGAATTTAAAGTCGGCGCAAAACACGCCACGCCGCAAGATCTACGGCAAGCGCATGGCTATGCCATCGACCTACATCATTTTCATGAAGGTAGCCACGACAAAACCATCGTGCCACTCCTGCTAGCGACTGAGGCCCCTGCCAAAGCACTCTGTCTGCCAGCGCATATTGAGCACGTGTATGCGCCACTGTGCGCCAATGCCGGCAACTTGTTGGCGCTAATGACTTACTGCGTGAGTCACGTCCCCACACCGCAGGCGATCAACTATCAAACCTGGCAGCAATCCGCCTACAAACCTACTCCTACCATCATAGAAGCGGCGCAAGCCTTATATTCAAATCATAACGTGGCCGACATCGCCCGCAGCGACGCTGGCGCGCAAAACCTGCATCTGACATCGCAAGCGATACAAGACATCGTGCACGCCGCACGGCTTAATCGACGCAAGACCATCTGCTTTGTTACGGGCGTGCCCGGTGCGGGTAAAACTTTGGTTGGCTTAAATATAGCCACTTCTAGCACCCATCTTGATGATGACGAACACGCGGTATTCTTGTCTGGCAATGGCCCCTTGGTAGAAGTGCTGACCGAAGCCCTCGCACGCGACAGCGTGCAGCGAGACCCCGGCAGTACCAAAGCGCATCAGCTAAGAAGCGCACAAGCCAAGATACAAAACATTCATAAATTCAGAGATGAATCATTAAAGGATTTAAACAAAGCGCCGCCAGAACGCGTCGTCATTTTTGATGAAGCGCAACGCGCTTGGGATCTAGAGAACACCGCCAAATTCATGAATCAAAAGCGCGGGCAAAAAGGCTTTAATCAATCCGAACCAGAATTCTTAATCAGCGTGATGGATAGGCACGCCGACTGGTGCGTGATCGTCGCGCTAATCGGCGGCGGGCAAGAGATCAACACCGGCGAGGCCGGTCTGCAAGGCTGGGTCGATGCGCTGGCAAAACAGTTTGCCGATTGGGATGTGCACTACTCAGACAAACTCACGCAGATCGAATACGCTGGCCGCGATGTGAGCTTCAGCGCCATCGCGCACGCAAAGCCACAAGCGAGCCTGCATCTGGCCACATCGATGCGATCATTCAGAGCAGAAAAGCTCTCGCACATGATCCACTACCTGATCCACAATCAGCCGACAAAAGCGCAGGCGTGCTACCAAGAGTTCAAACATAAATTCCCGATCAAGATCACCCGTGATCTGGCCACCGCCAAAGCATGGATCAAGCAACAAGCACGCGCCAACGAAACCAAGGGCATGATCGCCTCATCCGGCGCGATACGCCTGAAACCCGAAGGGATTTTCGTTAAAAATAGATTGTCCGCCGCCGACTGGTTTCT
>NZ_JAUSFI010000101.1 GCF_030651495.1 Undibacterium sp. | reverse complement strand
AGAAAAAGAGGACTGAATGGCGAGTAATAATGTAGCTCAATTTGCCACCGAGCTGAAGATGTCAGCGGATTTGCTGCTTACGCAATTGCATGCCGCAGGCGTTAGTAAAAGCTCGACGTCCGATGTGCTGTCAAAAGAAGACAAGGATAAACTGTTGGAACACTTGCAACGTTCGCATGGTGTGGCAGCAGGCGGCGATACAAAAAAAATCACCTTGACCCGCAAGGAAAGCACTGAGATCAAGCAGGCTGATGCCACTGGCAAGTCGCGCACGATCCAGGTGGAAGTGCGGAAAAAACGCGTTTTTGAAAAGCGCGTTGAGGCATCTCCTGAAGGGCAGAGTGATCATCCTGCTATTATGCTTGACCCTGCAGAAGTCGAACGAATCGCTATAGAAGCGCGTCAAGAGTCTGAATTGATCGCTCGCCAAGAAGCTGAGTTGATCGAGAAACAGGCGCATCTTGCCAAGCTGGAAGCGGAAAAAGAAACGCAAGCAAATGCTTTGCGCGATTTGGAACTTGCTGCTGCAGCAACAGTAAAAGCAGAAGCTGAAAAACTTAAAGCTGAGCAAGCTGCGGTGTCTGCCGCTGCGGCGCTAAATTTAGCGTCAAAAGCATCGGCAAAAGTCGCTGCTGCGCCAGCTCCAGCACCTGTTATATCTGCTATCAGTAATCCAGTTCCTTCTCCTTCTGATGAAGATAAAACTCGTCTTGCCGCTGAAGAAACCAAGAAAAAAGCTGCTGCTGATGCTAAAGACGCTGCGCTGCGAGTGGCTGCAAATGACGCTGCCAGAAAGAAAGTGGCCGACGAAGTAGCGCAAATTAAAGAAATGATGGATGCTGCGCGTAGACCAAAAGTTGCAGCGCCAGTCGTAGCCGTCCCAGTAGTTCCTGCCGGCACTTTGCATAAGCCTGCAGATAAAAAAGTAGCAGACAAAAAACCTGCTGGCGACAAAAAAGAAGTGAAGCCTGCTGTTGGTGCCGTAGTTGATAAAAAGTCGATCAAATCCGCCAACGTTTCATCCACTTGGCAAGATGATGCCAAGAAACGCGGTGCAGCTAAAGGCCGTGCACCTACCACTGGAGGTCGTGATGGCTGGAAAAGCGGTGCTAGAGGCCGTCGTTCTAATCAGCATGATGATCAGTCAAATTTCCAGGCGCCAGTTGAAGCAATTGTTAAAGACGTCTATGTGCCGGAGACTATTACGGTCGCTGAATTAGCGCATAAAATGTCAGTTAAGGCATCCGAGGTCATTAAACATTTGATGAAACTTGGTCAAATGTGCACCATCAATCAGGTTCTGGATCAAGAAACAGCCATGATCCTGGTTGAAGAGATGGGACATAAGGCATTTGCAGCTAAATTGGATGATCCGGAAGCAATGCTGACGGATGTTGCAGAACACGCTGAATATGAATCTTCTCCTCGTGCACCTGTTGTTACTGTAATGGGTCACGTCGATCACGGTAAGACTTCTTTGCTCGATTATATTCGGCGCGCCAAGGTTGCTTCTGGTGAGGCTGGTGGTATTACCCAGCACATTGGTGCTTATCACGTAGAAACACCGCGTGGCATGATTACCTTCCTTGATACCCCTGGCCATGAAGCGTTTACCGCTATGCGTGCCCGTGGTGCCAAGGCGACCGATATCGTTATCTTAGTCGTTGCCGCAGATGACGGCGTGATGCCGCAAACCAAAGAAGCGATTGCACATGCGAAAGCGGCCGGCGTACCTTTGGTGGTAGCGATCAATAAAATTGACAAACCGGGTGCCAATATGGACCGTGTCAAACAAGAATTGGTTGCTGAAAGCGTTGTGCCAGAAGAATACGGTGGCGAATCTCCTTTTGTACCTGTATCGGCAAAAACCGGTGAGGGTATTGACGATTTGCTGGAACAGGTTCTGTTGCAAGCGGAAGTGCTGGAGTTGCGTGCGCCGAAAGACGCACCTGCCAAAGGTTTGGTTATTGAGTCACGCCTGGATAAAGGGCGCGGTACGGTAGCAACTATTCTGGTGCAGTCCGGTACGTTGAAACGTGGCGACGTGGTATTGGCTGGCTCTTCCTATGGTCGCGTTCGTGCCATGCTGGATGAAAATGGTAAAAACATTAGCGAAGCCGGTCCTTCGATTCCGGTCGAAATCCAAGGTTTGACTGAAGTTCCTGCCGCTGGCGAAGAACTCATGGTCATGGTTGATGAACGTAAGGCCCGTGAAATCGCTTTGTTCCGTCAAGGTAAATACCGTGACGTCAAGCTGGCCAAGCAACAAGCTGCCAAGATGGAAAATATTTTTGACAATATGGGTGAAGGCGAAGTTAGAAACTTGCCAATTATTGTCAAGACCGACGTGCAAGGTTCACAAGAAGCTTTGGTTCAGTCTTTGGTCAAGTTGTCGACCAGTGAAGTCCGGGTACAAGTGGTGCATGCAGCGGTCGGCGGTATTTCAGAATCCGACGTCAATCTGGCGGTAGCATCGAAAGCGGTTATCATCGGCTTTAACACTCGTGCAGATGCCTCGGCGCGTAAACTGGCTGAATCCAATGGCGTGGATATTCGCTACTACAACATCATTTACGATGCTGTCGATGAAGTCAAAGCTGCATTGTCTGGCATGTTGGCACCAGAGAAACGTGAAACTGTTATTGGTCAGGTTGAGATTCGCCAGGTCTTTATGGTCAGCAAAGTCGGCTCTATTGCCGGTTGTCTGGTTACCGAAGGTACGGTTAAACGGACTTCATCAGTGCGCCTGTTACGCAACAACGTTGTGGTTTGGACGGGTGAACTGGATTCATTGAAACGTTATAAAGATGATGCGAAAGAAGTTAAAGCCGGTATGGAATGCGGCTTGTCTCTGAAATCATATAACGAGATTGAAGTTGGCGATGTACTGGAAGTATTCGAAGTGCAAGAAATTGCTCGAACCCTGTAGTGTTTATAAGTAAAGGGAGCTTTTGCTCCCTTTACATTTTTGTAGTGGCTTTGTAGTTTATATGGCAAAAAATAGTAAATCCATCCCAGCGCGCGGCTTGCGCGTTGCCGATCAGATACAGCGTGATGTTGCTGAGATCATCTGGTCAGAATTAAAAGATCCACGTGTAGGCATGATTACGCTGACTGAAGTTCAGCTCACGCCTGATTATGCGCACGCAAAAATTTATTTTACCAGCTTGAAGGACGATCCCGCTTCAATCAAGAATACGCTGGATGGCTTAAACAAAGCGGCAGGCTTCTTACGCGCACAGCTGGGTTTACGTCTGCATATCCATACGCTGCCACAACTGCATTTTGTCCACGATACATCTACTATGCGCGGCATGGCGATGTCTAAATTGATAGACGAAGCGAATGCGACTAGATCTAAGGATGACGGCGAAGACTAAATTTTTCATTCGGCATTTATTTATGAGAGTGAATATTTGCCGGATGCATTTTGCTCAAAGCCGTTTTCTGTAAGTCCTCAACTTAAATGCACATGACAACGCAAGCAAAGAAAAAAACCCGTGTTCCTATACATGGCGTACTGCTGCTGGATAAACCGGTTGGTTGGTCAAGCAATGATGCACTGATTAAAACCAAGCGATTATTAAATGCCTTAAAAGCCGGGCATACTGGTACGCTAGATCCTTTTGCTACCGGGTTATTGCCCCTGTGTTTTGGTGAGGCGACTAAATTTTCTCAAGATTTGCTTGAGGCTGATAAAACCTATCAAACCGTAGTCCACCTTGGCGTGAGTACCAATACCGGAGACACTGAAGGTGAGGTGATCGAGACGAATCCCGTCAATGTGAGCGAACCGCAGATCCGTGCCGTATTACTGCGATTTATGGGGGATATCTTGCAAGTGCCGCCGATGTATTCGGCGCTCAAGCGCGACGGTAAGCCACTGTATGAATATGCCCGGGCCGGTATCACCTTAGAGCGCGATGCCCGTCCCGTGACCATACACCTGCTTGAATTTGTCAGTTATGTGGCGCCATTTTTGACCTTAAATGTGCGTTGCAGCAAGGGTACGTATATTCGTGTACTGGGTGAAGATATAGGCAAGGCGCTCGGTTGCGGCGCACACCTGAACGCATTGCGCCGCACCCATGTCGGACATCTGGTCTTGGAAAACGCGATCACACTCGATGCATTAAGCGCGATGGCGGAAGATCAGCGCGGGCATCTGCTCGCTCCGGTGGATGCCTTGCTGTCTAGTTTTCCGCAAGTGCTGCTCAGCGATGAATTGGCACGGCGTTTTTTACAGGGGCAAAGACTGGCACTGGGAAAAGAAGATGTCACATTGCCAGAACCGGCCGGACGGGTACGCGTCTACCGGGAGTCGAATCAGCAATTGCTTGGCTCAGCGCAGTTACAAGAATATGGCGTCCTGGCACCGGAGCGATTGATCGCCACTTCCTGATTTACTCTTGCTATCGGGATTCATCCACCTCAATCAGAGGGGATGAATCTAGCCGACGTTGACACCTTAAATTCCGGACGAATTACTTGGTTTGACCTTCATACTTCCAGCACTATCCTCCACCTCATAACCTAAACGCTTAATTTCATCACGAAGGCGATCTGACTCTGCCCAATTTTTGTTCAGGCGACTGAGTTTACGCTGTTCCAATAATGCAAGGACTTCCTCAGGAATAGTTTCTTGTTTTGGCTGCCAAGCCTTTAAATTTAAGCCCAGCACCCGATCAAAATAATCTAGCGTGGTTTTTTTATCGGCATCAGATAAGGCCGATTTCAGCATTTCCCACATGACTGCAATCGCTTTCGGCAAGTTCAGATCATGATTGACCTCAGTCTTAAATTTATCGGCAAATTCCTGATTCAAATGGCCGCCATCGGGTAAAGCATAGTATTGCTCGCGCAATCTTTGCAATGCCGTTTGTGCCGCTTTTAAGGCGTCCCAACTAAAGTTAAGCTGACTGCGATAGTGCGCAGACAAACACAGCAAGCGATATGCCAGAGGATCTATACCATGATCAATGACACTTTGCAGGCGCAAAAAATCGCCGCTGGATTTAGACATTTTTCCGGCATCAATTTGCAGAAAATAGCCGTGCATCCAGAAATTAGCCAAGCGAGTGCCATGGCATGCCATATTTTGTGCGATCTCATTACTGTGATGAATCGCGATGTGATCCTCGCCGCCGCAATGGATATCAAACCAGGGTTCCAGATATTTGGCGGACATCGCTGAACATTCGATATGCCAACCCGGAAAGCCGCGGCCCCATGGGCTATCCCATTCCATTTGGCGTTGCGTTCCTGCCTGGCTAAATTTCCACAAGGCGAAATCAGTTATGTGGCGTTTTTCACCGATATCTATCCGCTTTCCGGCTTCAAGGCCTTCTCGATTTAATCTGGCCAGATACCCATAGTCATCTTGCTTCGATGTATCAAAATACACACCGTCAGAAGTGGTATAGCAAAAACCTTTTTGTTCTATACATGAGATAAATGAAATCTGCTCGGCTATATGTTCGGTAGCCTTGCACCAGATTTGCGGCTCCAGCATATTTAAACTGCGCAAATCTTGTTTGAATGCCAGCGTATATTTTTCAGCGATATCCCAGGCCGATTCGCCAGTTCTGCGGCTGCCGGTTTCCATCTTGTCTTCACCGTCATCTGCGTCTGATACCAGGTGGCCAACATCGGTAATATTAACTACGTGGCGTACCTGATGGCCGTTTAGCTCCAGCGTGCGGCGTAATACATCTTCAAATAAATAGGTGCGCAGGTTGCCGATGTGGGCATAGTCATACACCGTAGGGCCGCAGCAATACAGCCCGACCCAATCATGGCGTATAGGAGAAAAACGACGAAGCTGACGCTCCCAATTGTCGTAAAGAAGAATATCCATCATGTTTGAATGAAAGTAGAAAGAAGGTAAAAAAAAACGGTGAAAACAGCACTTACTTGAGTGTGCCTCGCGTCATTGAATAAGGCAGATGTAGCATCAACAACTTACTGTTTGCTGAGCGGATAATCGAGTCAAGAAATTAACGCAAAATAAAGCGGCATCAAATACCGATGTTGATCGATTTAGCTTGGTTGGCAGGTACTGTTTATTAGGCACAAGAAGATACAGGAAATTGGAATAAAGGTGGAAACATAATTTAACCCTTAATTTATCATAGACCTAGGCTGTTTGTGTCTTTGTCGTGAAAACCGGATTACACTATCTGCATCTGTAGTCACTAAAATTGCGCACCATAAAAAAATCTGACCATACAACTCGTCAATTTTTATCTCACATTTTCATTAAGGAGGATTGTCATGCAAGCACACTATCCTGATGTAAATGAAGACGTATATCGTTTGCACTATCTGAAACAAGACAGAGCGCAATGCCGTAAGGTGATTCGGGTCGTGATGTGGGCTGCTTTGCCGTTGGCCTATGTTGATCTGGCTTTTCTCTCTATCAGTAAATCATTTTTTTCTTTATTGATTCTGCGCACGTTGCTGTTTTTTTATTCTTGGTGGTTGTTGAAAAAAACCACCAGCATTGCTGATCCACGGCAGTTAGATCGTCAGATGCTGTATTGGAGCGCTTCGGTATTGTTCATCCAATTTTTCAGTAATGCCAGCCTTCCCAGAGAGTATTTTGGTCACTATCTGGTGGATGCCTGGATTTGCATGATTTATTTCATTGCCATTCCCTTGTCTTTGGGTGTTTTACGTCCGCCAATGACCGGGTTTCTGATCGCCTCCCTGACCTTACTAAGTTACAAACTGAGCCTGATGTTTGCATATGCGGTCAGTGTGACGGCGATCTTATTGGCGAGTGCCTATACCGGTCACAGTATCGCATCGTACTTGCATCGCTATCGAAAAAAAATTCTCAGTGCAGAGATGGAGCTAGAGCGTCGGGAAAACACCGACCCAGTGACCGGGATCGCGAACCGGCGTGAATTTATGCGGGTGAGCGAATCTGAGTTGCAGCGACATGTAAGACAGGGGAAATCACTCTCGGTGTTGGTACTTGATCTCGATCACTTTAAACACATCCGTGAAATCTATGGCCCTCATGCCGGAGACATTGTGTTAGTCGAGGTAACCAGGAGGGTGAAGAGAGCGACGCGCAGCTATGATTGTCTGGCACGTTACGGTACCGAAGAATTTTGTGTGTTGCTGCCAGACGCATCGGCAGAAGTGGCCGACCGAGTCGCTAGCCGCACCCTGGCGACGATTGTCGCCATGCCGGTCGCCGTGGCCGGCCAAGAGCTCAAAATCAGCGCCAGTGTCGGTGTGGCGACGATGCTGGAAGGGGATACCGCCGACAGCATGCTCAGACGTGCGGATGAGGCGCTTAGCCGAGCCAGAGCCGCGGCGAATTTGAGCTCAACTCAACCCGATCACGCAAGCGCCCAATTTGCTTGATGTCGACTTAAACGGCTGCATAGAATAATGGCAAAAAAAGACCTGACCCCAGTTTTATCGCGGAATGAATCCGCTCCCGAAATCGCCAGTAAATTGACGTCCGCCGTACTTAAATTCGCTGGCAATATACCTGATTCTACTGAGTTAAAAAGTAACAGTCCCAGAGCCGCCGCGCGCAATCGTGCCAATTCTGCAGCGGCCAGCGCCGCACTGGCTGCGGGCTCTCTGGCGCTGCCGCCCGGCCCCATCGGATGGCTGACGATCTTGCCGGAGATGATGGCTATCTGGAAAATTCAGTCCGCTATGGTGGCAGATATCGCCGCCCTGTACGGAAAAACCGCCACGCTGACCCAAGAACACATGCTGTATTGTCTGTTTAGGCACAGTGCAGCGCAAGCAGTACGGGATCTGGTGGTACGGGTCGGCGATCGCCTGTTGATCAGGCCGGTCTCGCTGCAGATCATGGAAATCATCGCACACAAGATTGGCGTCAAGCTCTCGCAGAAAATATTAGGTAAAAGTCTGTCGCGCTGGCTGCCTGTGATTGGTGCGATCGGTGTCGGCGCTTATGCTTATTATGATACGGACCAGGTCGCCAGTACCGCTATTGCCTTGTTTGGGCAAGACCACACTCCGACCAGCTAGTCGCGGTGAAAATGCAGTGAACACCCCCTTAGTATTCTAAGATTTGTAATATTAAAAATATTGGATATCTCATTTTAATGACAGCGTGTTTATTTCCATGCCTGTTATGCCATGGGTGTTTTTTTATTATTACCAACTAGGCATATTAAATTGAAAATTACTTAGGAAAAAAATATTTTTCCTTATATATCAATCACTTATAACTTGAATTATTTAAAAAAAGATTTCTTTTTTGTTGACTTTGCGCATTTTTCTAGCATACTGATCTCAGGGCAAACTTGCTGAAAGGCAGGGACGCAAAGCCTCCGGCCTAAGGTCTGCAAAGATCATGGTAGCGGGGTTACCGGTTAAAACGTGACCACTTATTTCTACCGCGTTTTACCGACAGCGTATGTCCTTTGTTGCAACACCACCATAACAAAGGAATCAAATGAATCAGCAAACTCCACAAAAACCTTTAATCAAATCTGCCATCGCGATCGCCGTGACGGTCTTGGGCGGTCTCGGTATCTATGCAGGTACCAGCATCGATGAACAGACCCTGGTAGCGGCTAACACCGGTGCTCACAGTACAGAAAAAAACGTATCGCATGGTGCCTCTGCCTGGGGCGCGAATCCCCTGATGCAGGCACCGGCGGCGCATGTGGCTAGCTTAGCCTCTGAAAAAACGGATGCTACGCTAGCGAGCGACCAGCATCCAGACGCACCCTCAGCGCCGGTCAGCGTGACTGCCGAAATGATGGCGCAGATGGAGTTGCCGGCCAATTTCGTGCCAAATAATGCGGAAGGTTCTACTGACAATGCGCCGTTCTCGCATATTCATTTACAGGCATTTTCTTCCGGATCCACAGCCATCGAGCTATTGGGCAATGATCTCAATGCCGTAGCAAAATGGTATGGAATGAGCAGTGACGGTTTCCGTCAATTGTTGCTCACTGATAGCAGCGTACATCTGGATCGCAAAGGTAGGATGCTGCATATTGATGCCGGTCTGGACGCAGGGACAGCGGCCGGCAGTACGATGCAGGCAACTGCCACCAGCACGGTTAGCGTAACGACCGTCGTCAGCCCTTTTCCGCTGGATCAAACATTTAAACTGCACACTAAACCGAGTTCCACCCGGGTGCTTTATTTAAACTTTACCGGACAAGGAAGCAATCCAGCGTTTGATCTGGATAAGTTACCGGCTACCTATAGCGATGCCGAACGACTGATGATACAAAAAATATGGCAGCGTGTGATTGAAGATTATGCGCCGTTTGATGTCGATATCACGACCGAAGCACCCGCTGTTGCGCTTGGTAAAATTGGTACCACCATTTTGATCACACCACAAACCAGTAGCGCCGGCGGATATGCTTACCTGAATTCGTTCCGCACCTTTACTGCTGGGATCGCCTCTGCCTATTGCTTTCCGAATAATTTAGCCAACAGTGAAAAACCGATTGCCGAATGTATCTCGCATGAGCTTGGACACACTTTGGGATTGACACATCAGGGCGCCAATCCTTCGACGGCGTATTATGCCGGTCAAGGTAGTGGTGAAACAGCCTGGGCGCCGATCATGGGTGTTGGTTATTACAAAAACCTGACGCAATGGTCGAAAGGTGAATACGCCAACGCCAATAATAAACAAGATGCTTATGCCATCATGCTGAAGCAGGGATTGACGCCAAATGCAGATGATCACGGAAATACCATCGCGTTTGCCGATGCCATGCTTGCTTCATCGGCCAATGGACTGAATAACCTCAGCGGTAACGGTGTCATCGAAACACCGGGCGATGTGGATATGTTCAGTTTTGTTGCCGGGGCGGGTAGTGTCACCTTCAAAGTCAATGGATCAGTTCTTGGTGGGAATCTGGACGTGTCGTTACAGTTGCTCGATAGCACTGGAAAATTGCTGGCGTCGGCCAACGCCGCAGACACGCTGTCTACCTCGATCAGCTTTAGTTTGCCGATGCAAGGAACTTACTTCTTGAGCGTAACAGGTGCCGGCAAAGGCGCCCCACTAATCAGTGGCTACAGCAATTATGGCAGCCTTGGCCGATACACGATCAGCGGCACTTCGGCGTTGGCGAATAGCAGTATTGCAGTTGCCAGCATTAGAACGTCCAGCACCGGTGGCAAGGGACCCTACAGTATTTCCTTTGACGCCAGTGCCTCGGCATTAGCAGGCGGGAAAATTAATGCTTACCAGTGGAACTTTGGTGACGGCACTGCATTAGCCTCAACCGTAGTGGCTCAGCATACTTATATGAAAGCAGGAGTCTATGACGCGGTACTTAAAATCATTGACTCCAAGGGATTGACCACGCTTAAAGGTGTGAAAATCACCATCAGCTAAATAATCTCCAGACTGTAGTATTTTCTGCCTGCAAGATGCCGTTATGGTGGGTCTTGCAGGCAGTTTTTTATTGCGCAAACCTTGACCGCAAGCAGAAAATTCCCTGCCGCTGGCATTGACTGTGCCACTCCCCTCTTTCTATTTTTTCCCTCGCTTTATCAGTCTTTATTTGCCGCCAACGCCTGGATTCAGAAGCGATTTTTTTCGAGCATCCCTGCCAGCGCGCACTGTTTATGCGCCTTCTGGCAGCATGTGCCCGCAAACCCGCATGGACATTGCGTGTCCGGCATGGCCATGGTTGAATTTTTATCGATCAATATTTTGTGATCAATATTCTGTGATCAAGGCGAGCGTTTCGTCAGTAATGCCCGCCTATTTGATTTCTTTTTCCAAAAACTCCCACACGCCAGGGTCTGACATGGCGGCGATGTTGATGCGCATTCTGGTTGAGGGCAGTTGATTTGGCGAGAACAGGCTGCCCGGGGCCAGCAGTATCCCTTGCTCTACTGCTTTTTCAGTCAGGGCGATGGTGTCGCAGCCGGTTTCTATCCAGAGGAACATGCCTGCGGGAGTGCGGTATTCAACTTTCATCCCCAGATTTTCTATCCGCTTGGTGACACTGTCGCGCACTGAATCGAGCTTGACGCGAATGCGGTCGACATGTTTGCGGTAATGGCCTTCTGACAGAATTTTATACACTACGCGCTCGCCGATCTCGGTGGTGGTTAGGGTGGACAACATTTTGCGGTCAGATAGCCGTACCGCCAGCTCATGGGAGGTTGCGATAAACCCTACACGCAGATTTGCCGCCAAGGTTTTAGAGAATCCACCCAGATAAATTACCCTATTGAGCTGATCGAGTGCTGCCAGCCTGGTGGCAGGCTGGACCGCGGTGCCAGGGTGCATGTCGCAGTAGATATCGTCTTCCACGATCATGAAATTGTGTTCTTCGGCGGTTTTTAATACCTGGAACGCCTTGGCCGCCGACAGCGAGGTAGAAGTGGGGTTGTGCAGGACCGAGTTGATGATGTAGAGCTTGGGCTTGTGCAGCGCGGCCAGCTCGGCCAGCTTAGCCACATCAGGGCCATCATGCAGGCGTGGTATGCCGATTACTTTGGCACCGAGGATCGCAAATGAGCCGAACATTAAGAACCAGGCTGGGTCATCGACAAAGATGGTGTCGCCGGGTTGGGTGAATTCGCGCGCCACCAGATCGAGTGCTTGGGTAACGCCGCTGGTTGTCACCATTTGTTCGGGTGCAGCGGCAATCTCCAGCTCGGCCAGTTTGAGTTGAAGTTGCTGGCGCAGTGGGAGAAAGCCTTGCGGTGTGCCGTAATGTAGCAGTAAATTTTGATTCAGCCGGCTGATCGCGCGCAATCCATTTGCCACCAGCTCTCCATCTAGCCAATCGTGTGGCAAGACCCCTGAGCCCGGCATTTTTTGCGGTGGCAACTGGCGGAACATATTGCGCACCAACCACACCACATCTAGTTGCTGGGATGTTGGCCGCACTTTGGTCGTCGGGCTGTTACTTCCGATCATTGATGCGCGTTCACGCACAAAAAAACCCGAACCTCGGCGTGATTCCAGATAGCCGTTCGCCACCAGTCTGTCATACGCTTCGACTACGGTAAACCGCGATACCTGCTGCTCATCGGCAAACTGCCGTATCGACGGCATGCGCGCACCGGTACGCAACAGTTTGTCGTCTATCCGGCTGGCGACCGAGCGGACGATTTGTTCAACCAGCGAGCCACCAGATTCGCGGGAAATGATGAGGGTAGTGCTGCGCATGTGTGTGTTCCAAAAATGTGCTTCAAAAAGTGTACTGGAAAATATACCATAACAGTGTGTTAATTATCTATTTTATTGTACTGGTACTGTATTGGTTTTTGCGGCTAGGATAGCATGTGTAAACAACTAAACCAATAAAAAATACGGAGATGCAATGAGGATAAAAATCGATGTAACCCAGTCAATGACTTTGTCGCCCGGACAATTGGTGTCGATGACTGTTGAGGCTGCCTTCACGCTCCGCATTGAAGTGGGTTTGGTGTGGTTGACAATAGAAGGGGATGGGTTTGATTACTGGCTGGGAGCTGGTGAGAACGTGGTATTGCCGGCAGCGCGTCATATTGTTATAGAAACAGAAAAAACTTTTAGTCACATCGCCTTCTTGTCTTGTGCCGATGAGGAAGAAAACAAGTTGCCAGGGCGTCTGGATCGTGATGTGGTGACAGCCTGAATAAACCAATCAATTGAAAAAATAAGAATCATGATGCGGTTTTTGATGTTTTGAAAGAGGGTAGGGCGCCGCTTGTGACGCTTTAACTTTGACATGGGTTTTTCATTGGCATGTACCGCTGCCTGGATGTTTCAATAATAAAGAAAAATGAAAATGAATAATGAATCCAAGGGGATGGTCTTGGGCGCAGTTGGTGTCGCCATGTTTAGTTTAACCTTGCCATTTACCCGAATGGCGGTAGCTGAGTTGAACCCGGTGTTCGTTGCACTCGGTCGCGCCGTGGTCGCGGGGCTGATCGCTGCCTTGTTATTGTGGCGGATTGGTGCGGTGAAGCCAAATGCAAAACAGCTCAAGTCCTTGCTGATTACTGCGATGGGCGTGGTGGTAGGGTTTCCGGTGTTTTCTTCACTTGCCATGCGCGACGTACCGGCTTCTCATGGTGCCATCGTGCTGGGGATTTTGCCATTTGCAACGGCGTTGTTTGCTGCCTTGCGCTTCAAGGAAAGGCCTTCCGTGAGTTTCTGGCTGATGGCCATCGTCGGCAGTGCTCTGGTGATAGGCTTTGCATTGCAGCAAGGCGGTGGCGCATTTCAGATGGCAGATTTAGCTTTGTTTGTTGCGGTGATTGCCGCTGCGATGGGCTATGCAGAAGGAGGACGTTTATCGCAAAGCATGGGCGGTCAGCAAGTGATCTCTTGGGCGCTGATATTGTCTCTGCCCCTGTTGTTGCCGTTGACGATTTGGCTGGGCTGGCGTTATGGCATACACGCATCACCGCGTGCCTGGTTTGGCTTTGCCTATGTGTCATTGTTTTCGATGTTTATCGGCTTCTTTTTCTGGTACAAGGGTTTGGCCATAGGTGGTATTGCGCGGGTTGGTCAGGTTCAGTTATTGCAACCATTTTTGACATTGCTTGGCGCCGCATTGATATTGGGCGAGCAGCTTAATTTTAATAATATGGGATTCGCGCTGGCAGTCATCGCCGTAGTGACGCTGGGACGACGCATGAAGATTCAACGGTAATTCCAAATAAAATCGCTATTTGCCGAATTAAATCAAGACGATAGCGTGGAATGGGGGGTGTTAATCGTCCCATCAGGGTCGTACAATAGCGTATTGCGCGGATTGCAGATTTAAAAGCCGACGACACTCATTTCTTAAGATAATCAATAACAACCATGCCGCCAGCAAGACTCGCGGCAGACTTTTTGGAAAAACATCATGTCCTTCTACGAAAAACTCGCAGCGCTGAAGATTGAGTTGCCTGTCGTCGCCACACCTGCCGCTGCGTATGTCATGTATGCACAAACCGGCAACACGGTATTTTTGTCCGGTCATATTGCCAAAAAAGACGGCAAGGTCTGGGTCGGTCAACTGGGTAAAAATATCACTACCGAAGAAGGTAAGCTGGCAGCACGCGCCGTCGCGATTGATCTGATCGCCACTTTGCAAGCGGCTTGCGGCGGCGACTTGAACCGTGTTAAACGTATTGTTAAATTAATGAGCCTGGTCAATTCTACCGGCGATTTTACCGAGCAGCATCTGGTTACCAATGGCGCCTCAGAATTGATCGGCGAGATTTTTGGTGAACAAGGCAAGCATGCCCGTTCAGCATTTGGCGTGGCACAAATCCCTATGGGTGCTTGCGTAGAAATCGAAATGATCGTTGAGATCGAATAAGTATTGGTTTATTCGCGCATCGGCGTATGAGCAAAATGTGCATTTTATTGTGATACAAGATTAGAACACTTCTAGTGAGACCAGCATGAAACTTGAAAACCCTACCCCGATAGATTGGAAATTTTCTGTACGCGCAGAGCAGTTGCAAAGCTCTGTGATTCGAGAGATTCTCAAAGTTACCCAGCGTCCAGAAGTGATTTCCTTTGCCGGTGGTTTGCCTTCTCCGGAAACTTTTCCGGTTGAGCGCATGCGTGCAGCGTTTGATAAAGTTTTGTTGGACAATGGCAAGACAGCATTGCAGTACGGCACTACCGATGGCTATGCGCCTTTGCGCGGGTTGATCGCCGATTTTTTATCGACAGCAGAAAGCAAGATCCTGCCTGAACAGATCATGATGGTATCAGGCTCGCAGCAAGCGCTGGATCTGTTGGGGAAAGTGCTGATTGATGAGGGGAGTAAAGTCCTGGTGGAAACACCGAGTTACCTAGGGGCATTGCAGGCCTTTTCGGTATACCAGCCGAAGTTTGTATCGGTCGATATGGATGAACATGGCCTGATCCCGGCATCGGTCGCGGCCAACGGTGCGGGCGCTCGTTTGCTGTATGCCTTGCCGAACTTCCAGAATCCGACCGGACGCACCTTGTCGGTGGAGCGTCGCTACGAATTGGTCGAAATCTGCGCACGTCTTGGCGTGCCCTTGGTCGAAGATAATCCTTACGGTGATCTTTGCTACCGTGGTGAACCTTTGCCTAAGTTACTCAATATGAATCCCGGCGGTGTGATTTATATGGGTTCTTTCTCTAAAGTGCTGACACCTGGTATTCGTCTCGGTTACATCGTTGCGCCTATCCCGTTGATACGCAAACTCGAACAAGCCAAACAGGCGGCGGATTTGCATACCTCTACACTGACGCAAATGGCGGTCTATGAAGTGATTAAAGACGGCTTTCTGAGCCAGCACATTCCGACCATCCGCCACTTTTATTCAGGCCAATGTGACGTGATGCTCGCTGCCATGACGAAATATTTTCCTACATCCGTCACATGGACCCGCCCCGAAGGCGGTATGTTCATCTGGGTTACTTTGCCTGAGCATATCAGTAGCACACAATTACTTGATGCCGCGCTGGCCGAAAACGTTGCCTTTGTGCCTGGCGAGTCTTTTTATGCGAATAACCCTGCAACCAATACCTTGCGACTGAGCTTTGTGACGGTGTCGCCGGAACGCATCAATGAAGGCATAGAAAAATTAGGTAATTTGATTAAAGCCAGACTCTAATTTACCGGGTATTTTTGAAACGGCCTTGTCATCATCGACAAGGCCGTTTTTTTATCGACTCATTGGCACCAGATTCGTGACGCTAGCAGTCTTTTAATTGGCGGAGTGTTGGCCAGGAGTTAACCGGCGGTGCTCTGCTTTCTAATACGTGCCGAAAGACACTTAAAAAAATGTAGAATACGCCATTTAGCCTCTGTTACTGTCCCGCCATGAGTAAATTATCCTTTGATCGTATCCTGCAAACGCAGGGTTTTGGTACCCGCAAATATTGCCGTGAGTTGATAGATGATGGAGAAGTGAGCGTCAATGGCGAAGTCATCCAGAGTTACAAAACGACAATCGAAACAGATGGCCTGATATTTTCCATATTTGATGAAGAATGGACTTATCACGAACATCTGTATATCGCTTTAAACAAGCCAGCGAATTTCGAATGTTCGCGTAAACCTAGCCACCATCCTGGTGTTCTGACATTATTACCTGAGCAATTTAGTTGGCGTGACGTACAACCGGTAGGTCGACTCGATCACGACACGACAGGAATGTTGCTGATGTCGGATGATGGGCCCTTCATTCATGCGCAATCGTCGCCTAAGAGACATATCCCTAAAGTGTATGTCGCTACCACGGCAGAGCCAGTCAGTGATGAGTTAGTTCAACAATTATTATCCGGAGTGCAATTGCATGACGAACCGGAGCTGCTTGCTGCCAAAATTTGTCGTCAGTTGGGAACGCATCAATTGGAAATCATTTTGGAGCAAGGTAAGTACCATCAGGTGAAGCGTATGCTGGCCGCGGCCGGCAACCATTGCGCGGCACTGAATCGTAGTGCAATAGGGCAACTAACATTGGATTCACTTGGTTTGGCAGAGGGTGAATGGTGTTATCTGGCACCGGAGCAAATTGCGTTATTGGCACCCGACAATCAATAATTTTTGCATTACTTTTAGAAGGAGAAAACATGCCTGTGATCGTGATCGCCAACCCCAAAGGGGGTGTCGGCAAGAGCACTTTTGCTACTAATCTGGCGGGATATTTTGCCTCACAAGGGCAGAATGTCATGCTGGGTGATATTGATGTGCAGCAATCATCACACACATGGTTATCCTTGCGTCCGGCAAACCTGGCTGTGATTAATGCCTGGGAAATGAAGGACGGACTTATTGCCAAGCCGCCTAAAGGTACGACCCATATTGTTCTTGATACGCCTGCCGGACTGGCGGGAAATCAACTCGATGCAGTGCTAAAGCTGGCGGATAAAGTGATTGTGCCTTTGCAAGCCTCTATTTTTGATATTCTTGCGACCGATGAGTTTCTTAAAAAATTGCTCAACAGCCAAGAACATTTTGAACTCGGCGTGCTCGGTATGCGCCTCAATGTCCGTAGCCGGGCGGCGGATCAGCTAGCGCACTACGTTAACCAACTTGGTTTGCCGGTGCTAGGCTACTTGCGTGATACACAGAATTACATTCAACTTGCTGCGCATGGTGCGACGCTATGGGATGTGGCACCGTCAAAAGTGGAGAAAGATATCGCGCAATGGGACGATATTTTGAAATGGATCGCTAAATAAGTGTGATTGAATAGCAATCGGGATGAATCAGGGAATAGATTTATTTCTCATAAGCATGACACATCTCTATAATGCGTGAGATTTAAAATTTCTTAATTCTCTTTTGTTATCAAATACTTACGGCATGCATTATACGATTTTTGACACCCCCATTATTAATTCGCTGATGCGCTGGATTTCTCTGGGCATACTGCGCTTGTCAGGATGGAAGGCCGAAGGGCAGGCTCCGGCTGAACTTAAATATGTGCTGATTGCAGCACCTCATACCAGTAACTGGGATTTCCCCTTCACCTTGATGATTTGTTTTGCCTTGCGCTTGAATGTGGTCTGGATGGGTAAGGCAAGTTTATTTCCTCCTGTTATCGGACCTGTAATGCGCTGGCTGGGAGGCATCCCCGTTAACCGCGAGCGCGCCGAAAACCTGGTTCAGGGAACCGTGAATGCGTTCAATGACAACAAAAAACTGACCGTCATCGTGCCGCCGGAAGGGACGCGTGACAAAGTCACCCATTGGAAAACAGGTTTTTACTATATTGCGCATGGCGCCGGAGTGCCGATTGCGCTTGGTTATCTGGATTTCAAACGGAAAGTAGGCGGCATTGGCGGATTGTTTTACCCGACTGGAGATATTGCGCAAGACATGCAAGTGATTCAGCAATTTTATGCGGGAATATCAGGTAAGAACCCAAAGCAGTTTGATTCAAAAAATATCCAGACCAAATAAAAAACGGCACAAAAATTCGCCATCTGGGATAAGCCATTCATTCAAGTTAAATTGGCATTAAAAGACCGAATCCTATATATAGCCTCGTCTTGCAGTGCCACAGGCCGGTCACCTCAGCTGATTAATTCCTTGTTTTCCATGCAAAACAACCGTTAACGTTTTTATGAGTCCTCATAAAAATGAAAAAATTGGTCATGAAATGAGCGCTGGTAAATCCAACAATAAATAAAAATACGCATAAAAAATTCGAATGAAAATGCGTTCTGATTCAATTAAGAGGTTAAAAAGTAGTAGAATGTTGCTTTTGAGAACGTCAATTTCATCATTCTCGACGATGTCTTGTTACCGCGATCGTACCCCATGTCAAATGACAAAGCAAAAACGAATTTACTAAGCTCCAGGCTGGATTTTGAAGACGTGGCGAGCGCTTCACCTGGTACCGTTAAGATCGCCGGGGCCGATGCTTTATCTCAGATGGCCGCAGAATATACAGCGCAAGGCAAGTCGGCGGAAATGAACGGGCAAGCATCAAATGCTTCTTCACGGGTTCGCAGGGACCCAATCTGGGACCAGAAATCCGATGCGCATCATGCGCAGATGAGAAAAAAGTCGGTGAAAGTCATGAAAACTCAAGACAAGTTCACTCTCTATGTCGGTTTGATTGTAATTTTGGGAATGCTCATCATTTCATTTGGTATTTATAGTTATACCCGGGCGCCACGAAACACTGCCGGCTTGAGTTATGTTGCGCTGCCCCAAATTATTATTACTATTGATAGCCAAGTGGCGAGATTGCAAGCCACGGTGCAGATAGATATGGATGATGCTGACTGGCTCAATGAAAACAAAAACGAAGTGAATGAGATTTTTAAAAGAGCTATTCAGTCTATGAGCCCAGAAGAACTGCGTTCCAGGGATGGTTTTGCGGCGGTTCAATTGGCACTGAAAAAACAGCTCAATACGGATATGCAATCAGAAAAAATTCAAGCAGTGTTGTTGACTGAGTTATTAGTTCAGGATCAAAACTAAATACAGAAGTCAGTAGCCAATGAAAATAAAGCACTTAAGCTAACTGCGCTATAAATCCTCTCTGCCAATTTGTGCTAATTCTGTGGCAGTTTCTTCCATCAGTGCTTGTATTGACGCTTGATCCAGGGTCAGGCTTTCCCAGGACAGTGCTGAGACTTCGATTGCTTGCATATCTGGTATGGTAGTGACTCTCAAGGCGTGTGCGATAGCATCGGCAACATGGATAATCGTTGCAAGAAAACCTAGGCCAGGCGCTTCTGGCTGATGATGTCCGGCGATGGCATTTTTCATGATGTCAGAAAAGTTCCACTGTGTAGCCAATGCTCCGCCGACTGCCGCGTGGTCTATCCCAAGCACCTTACGTTCTGCGTCGAACTGACTCACCTGATGTTCATTCCGGTAGGCGATGGTAGTTTCGTATTGCTGAGGGTATTGCGTCACCAATACGAGAGTGCCAAGATCATGTAGCAAGCCCGCAGTGAAGGCCACATCGGCATTGAAATTGAGTCGGTTGGCTAATAATCTAGCCGCGATTGCCACCGCATTCGAATGCCGCCAAAATGCCTTGTGATCAAAACCCTTGCAATTATTTTCCGGAAAACAGCCGCTTAACGCCGCCATCATGATAATTTTTTTGACCGTGGCAAGCCCCATCAGCGAGATCGCTTGTTGTATCGTAGTGACTTTAATCATGGTCGAGTAATACGCTGAGTTGGCATAGCGTAGTGTCGTCGCAGTCAAGGCCAGGTCGTTGCTTACTTTCTGTGCGAGCAGATGCGTATCAATATCGTCATTATCAATATCGTTCAGCAATTCCATGACGATCGCCGGTAGCGTAGGGAGATCCTTGACGTTCTCATTGACCTGATTGATGCTAATGGAATGCATAAGTGCTGCCTTTAGAAATAGATACTTTTATGGTATCGCATCAATGCCGCGATTGTATGGAGTTTGGCCTTAACTGGCGACGACTTAGACTGTTTTTGATTCCAGCCGTTTTTCACTGATGCTGTTTTTGGCGCGCTCCAGCATATCAATTGCTGCTGGTCCGCGTAACAAGGTGACGGCGACTGCCAGCGCATCAATGTAAGTTAAGTGCGCCAGTCTGGACGTCATCGGCGTATAGATATCCGGATCTTCTTCTACATCGACGCTCAGATGGACGTCGGCCAGATCGGCCAGCGGGCCACCGCTGGCACAGAGTACCAAAATCTTGGCACCTGCATTTTTGGCTAGTTGGACGCTGCGTATCAGATCGCGGGTGCGGCCGGTGCGGGAAAAGGCGACAACGACGCAATCGCTATTGAGCAGCGAGGCCGATTGGGCCTGCAAGTGGCCGTCGCAGAACACGGTGGTCGGAATGCCGAAGCGAAAAAACTTCAGTTGCGCATCGATCGCCAGTGCGCCGGAGTAACCCAGTCCATAGCATTCTATGCGTCGGGCACGCGCCAGCAGATGGACGGCGGCTTCAAAACTGGTGGGGTTGGCTGAATTGCGCGCTTCCATCAGCGCGGCGATGGTGCGGTCAAATACCTTGGGCAAAACGTCGCGCACATGATCGGCCTGATTGACATCCAGATGCAGGTAAGGAATGCCGGTGGCAAGGCTTTTGGCAAAGGCCATCTTGAAAGTCTTGAAGCCTTCAAATCCCATCGATTGAGAAAAGCGCGCCACGGTTGGCTCACTGACATCGCAAGATTGTGCTAACACCCGTATCGACATTTCCAAGGCATCATGCGGTTTTTGCAGTAAAAATTCGGCAACCTGACGCTCGGCGCGACTCAGTGCGGTGCTGGCAGTGCGTATCCGTGCCAGCAATCCTTTTTCTGGAGGAATGGTTTTCGGGGTATTGATGGCAGAGAAGGCATTAACCATGTTTCAGTTTGTATTGAACCTGTATTGAATTGATGTAATTACGGACACCAGAAGACCTCTATGTTACAGCGTGCTTCACGTAGCAATGCAGAAATCGGTAAGTCACTGTGGATTGCGTGCTCCAGAACCTGTCGTTTTTCCGCACCGCTGATGATTAGCCAGATTTTTTCTGTTTCCAGCAGGCGTGGCAGCGACAGCGACATGCGACTTTGCCCGCTCTGTGGATGAAGGGCTGCCAGGCAGGGTTGATCATCATGTTGGGTAGGCGCACCCGGAAAAAGAGAGGCAATATGACCATCGGCACCCATCCCGAGTAATACCGCATTCAGGCGTTGTGGCAGCTGTTGCTGTAGCCGTTCGCTGATCGCTTCGGTTGCCGCTTCGGGTGTGCTGGCGTCATTTTTTAGTGACACCAACTGCCATTGTTTGCCATAGGACAGCGGCATACATTGTTTGAACAAGCCTTCGTTACTTTGTGCATCGCTGTCATCGACCCAGCGTTCATCGGTCGCCACCAGCGTTATCTTGCCGCTGTCGCGTGTGACCAGCATTGCATCGAGCTGGCGATAGATAGGTGCAGGCGTGGAGCCGCCTGCAAGGGCAAAGCAGACTGGAAGCCGCGCCAACGCTGCGTGATCAATCACTGATAGCCATTGCGTCAGCAGCGCCGCGCTGAGTGCGGAAAAATTAGCGTAAGTGTTAAGTTGCATGTTCGTCATTTTTTTACTTACGCATCCACATATTCTTCGCCCCAGGCGGCACCATGCTGTGCCAGCAGATAGCTCGACGCGGCCGGCCCCCAGCTGCCGGCGATATAGGATTTCAGCCCTTCGCTGTCGTTTTGCCAGGCGCTCATGATCGGGTCTATCCAGGCCCAGGCGGCATTCAATTCATCGTCACGGACAAACAGCGTCAGATCGCCGTGCATGGCATCGAGCAATAAACGTTCATAGGATTCCACCCGGCGCGAACTGGACGCTTCGGCGAAGTCCAGATTCAGTGCAACGTCGGACAGACGTATGCCTTCGCCCGGTTCTTTGGCTTTCAGAAATAACTGCACGCTTTCTTCCGGCTGCAAGGTAATGACCAGGCGGTTGGAGCGCATTGGCCCCTGGCTTTTGCCAAAAATAGAATACGGAATGGGCTTGAAATTGATCGTGATTTCAGCGCTGCGATTGGCCATACGTTTGCCGGTGCGCAGGTAAAATGGTACGCCGGCCCAGCGCCAGTTGTCGATTTCGGCGCGAATCGCGACAAAGGTTTCGTTGCGCGAGGCGGTTGGCACACCCGGTTCAGATTGATAGCCGACGACAGGTTTGCCATCGACCGCGCCGGCACGGTATTGCCCGCGCACGGTCTTTTTACTGACTTCTTCTGGGCTAAATTTGTGCAGGGCGCGTAATACTTTAACTTTTTCATCGCGGATCGCATCCGGATTGGCATTCACCGGCGGTTCCATCGCGACGATAGAGACCAGTTGCAAGAGATGGTTTTGTACCATGTCGCGCAGGGCGCCGGTGTGATCGTAAAAATCGCCACGCGATTCGACCCCGACTTGTTCGGAAATCGAAATCTGTACGTCCTGTATCCACTTGCGGTTCCACAGCGGCTCTAAAAAAGAATTGGCAAAACGCAGTGCCAGCAAATTTTGCACCATCTCTTTACCGAGGTAATGATCGATACGGTAGATCTGGTTTTCATTCAGGTAATTGCGCAGCGAATGATTGATATCTTTGGCCGACTGGGCATCGCGTCCCAAAGGTTTTTCCACCACCACACGCGCATTGCCTTCAACCAGGCCATGTTTCGACAATTGCTCAACCACGGGGATAAAAATATCCGGGCCGGTGGCGAGGTAGAACAGCGTGGCATTGGCGTCGGAAGTATGCAGGCGCTGCTTGAGCACGTCAAAATCTGCCGCTTCGCGCGCATCGATCTTGGAATAATAGGTGAGCGCCAGAAATGCAGCGAGCTTCTCGGGACTGTTGGCGCTGTCTTTGCTGGCGTAAGTTTCTATACTTGCCGTCACGCGGGCGCGAAACTCTTCTTCGCTCAGGGCTTCGCGGGCCGCACCGATGAAGCTGAAACTGGCATCTAGCCGGCCATTCACAAATGCGCTATACAGTGCAGGAATGATCTTACGCTTGGCAAGATCGCCAGTGCCGCCAAACAATACAAATGTGGTCATGCTGACTCCGGGTTGTTCTGGTTCTGAAAAGTGCTGCTGAGTTGCTATTTAGTTGCTGCTGAATTGCTATTTAGTTGCTGTTGAGTTGCTACTTAGTTAGTACTTAATTATTGCATACTCATTCGCTATTTCAAACAGAAATGTAGTTTCGTTACGGCAAATTTGTTTGTTTTTCGTTTTAATAGGGCGTATATACTCAATTCTGAAAGTTTGTTACAGAAAATACCGATTTTATGTTATCTTTCACTTATCTGAATAAAGTGTAAAGCGAGTCCCTATGACGACATCGAAGCAAGCTGCTGTGAACCCGGTGATCAATCCAGTGGTAGCGCGCGTTACGCAACGCATTATTGAACGTAGCAAGGTTTTGCGCACGGATTATCTGATTCGCCTGGAACAAATGCGTGGCCGTGGCCCGCGCCGCGCCAGTCTCTCTTGCGCGAATCAGGCGCATGCCAACGCGGCGGCCGATTCCAAGGCAAAAATCTGGCTGAATCAGGCGCAAAAAGCGAATATCGGCATCGTCACCTCGTATAACGACATGCTGTCGGCACATCAGCCCTATGCCAGTTACCCGGACCAGATCAAGCAGGCGGCTTTGCGTTTTAACGCCACTGCGCAAGTGGCGGGCGGCGTGCCGGCCATGTGTGACGGCGTCACGCAGGGGCGACCCGGGATGGAGCTGTCGCTGTTTTCCCGCGACGTGATTGCCCAGGCGACGGCGATCTCCCTTTCGCATGATGCGTTTGATGCGGTGCTGTGTCTGGGTATCTGCGACAAGATTGTGCCTGGCCTGTTGATCGGCGCCCTGGCATTTGGTCATTTGCCGACGATTTTTGTACCGGCGGGGCCGATGGGCTCGGGCTTGTCGAATAAAGACAAGGCGGCCGTGCGCGAACGTTATGCGCAGGGCAAGGCGACCAAGGAAGAATTGCTGGCGGCCGAGAGTGCGGCCTATCACAGCGCCGGTACCTGTACTTTTTACGGCACCGCCAATAGTAACCAGATGCTGCTCGAAGCCATGGGCCTGCATTTGCCGGGCGCAGCGTTTGTCCATCCGTCCGATCCGCTGCGCAGCGCATTAACCGATGCCGCGGTAGAGCGCGTGCTGCAACTGACCGAGCAAAGCGGCGACTACCGCCCGATTGGCCATGTGGTGAATGAAAAAACCATCGTCAACGCGGTGATCGCTCTGCTGGCGACCGGTGGCTCGACCAATCACACCATTCACTGGGTCGCGGTGGCGCGCGCTGCCGGTATCCTGATCGACTGGCAGGATTTTGATGAATTGTCATCCGTGATACCGCTGCTGACGCGCGTCTATCCAAATGGCACCGCCGATGTGAACGCCTTTGAAGACGCCGGCGGCCCGACCTTTGTGATCCGTGAATTGCTGTCGGCCGGGCTGATGCATGTCGATGTGATGACGGTATTTGGCGACCAGGGCTTGACCGCGCATACCACCAAGCCGGTATTGGATGACGGCAAAGTGCGTTGGCAAGCGCTGCCGGCAGCATCGACCGATACCAGCGTGGTGCGTAATGTCAGCGATCCGTTTGCCGCCACCGGCGGCTTGCGCCTTTTGCAGGGCAATCTGGGACGCGCGATTGTCAAGGCGTCTGCGGTACCGGAAGAGGCATGGATAGTGCGGGCGCCAGCCAAGGTGTTCGACTCGCAAGACGCCCTGGTGAATGCCTACAAGGCTGGGCAATTGAATATGGATTTTGTCGCCGTGGTGATTTTCCAGGGGCCGCAGGCCAATGGCATGCCCGAGCTGCACCACTTTACGCCGGTGCTCGGCAGCCTGATGTCGGCCGGCTACAAGGTGGCGCTGGTCACCGATGGCCGCATGTCGGGGGCTTCCGGCAAGGTGCCGGCAGCCTTGCATGTCAGTCCGGAGGTGGCGCAGGGCGGTCATCTGGGTAAGGTGCAGGACGGTGACATCATCGAACTCAATGTGCATACCGGCGAGTTGCGTGCCATGGTGTCAGAGCAGGAATGGATCAGCCGGCCAGCGCGCCAGATGACGGAAGATGCCACGCATGGCTATGGCCGCGACTTGTTTGTGGCGCAGCGCCGTGTCGTCACCGCGCCAGAAAAGGGCGCTTCGACGCTGTTTATTGATTGATTAATTGATTGAATATGCAGGTGCGGTGCGCCATCCGCACCCTAATTTTAGATAAGAGAGCAATATGACCCACACCAAACAAAGCATCATCGTCCAACTCGCCCAACTGCGCGTCTTGCCGATACTGGTGACGGACGATGTCGATCAGGCGATACGCTGCGTGACGACACTGGCCGAACATGGTTTACCGGCGATAGAGATTACCTTGCGCACGCCCAATGCCATGACGGTATTGCGTGAAGTGGTCAAGGCTTGCCCAACGGTGACGGTCGGTGCCGGCACGATTTTGACGGCGGCGCAACTGGCGGCGGTTGCGGATGCCGGTGCGGCCTTCGGTATCAGCCCCGGCATCACGCCGGTGTTGGCCAAGGCGGCGGCAGAATCGGGCTTGCCGTATTTTCCGGGTGTCGGTGGTGCCAGTGACTTGATGCTGGCGCTGGAGCACGGCTTTGATGTGGTGAAGTTATTCCCCTCCGATATCGTCGGCGGCATCAAGATGGCCAAGGCGCTCGGCGGCCCTTTCCCCGACGTGCGTTTTTGCCTGACCGGTGGAGTGACCGTGGAAGCCATGCCGCAATTGTTGCAGCAGTCGAATATCTTGTGCGTCGGCGGTTCCTGGATGTGTCCGGCCAGCCTGATCGCTGCCAATGACTGGCCGGCGATTGCCGTGCTGGCGGCCCAGGCTGCCGCTGCCGCGAAGTAGTCGAAATTTAGCATACTAGGGGTGAGTATAGGACTCTGCATATCGATTGCGCAATGAATACGTGCGCAATCAGGCTATATCTACCGATACTCCCCCTATAAATCGATGTGGTAGTTGGCTTTTCTACGCCATCCGAGCAATGCAATCAAAACAAGGCAATCAAAACAAAGTAAGTGAGCACATGTAAGCTGGTAGTCAAGCTAGTCGCTTAATCTGGACGCATTGGTGCAATGCAATAGCATTCATCTTCCAGATAAAATTTTTCATCCCATGTTTTTTTCCGTACCGTAAAATTCTCCCGTATGAATACTCATCTCTACACTAAAGTCGATCTGGCCGAAGACGACAAAGACCATAGCCTGCGCGAAGATATTCGCCGTCTCGGGCGCATACTTGGCGATACCGTACGCAATCAGCACGGCGAAGAAATTTTCGCGCTGATTGAACGGGTACGGCAAAATTCGATTCGCTTTCGCCGCGATGCCGATCCGACCGCCCGGGCCGAGCTGGAGACCACCCTCAATACGCTGACCAATGACCAGACCACGCAAGTGATCCGCGCCTTTAGTTATTTTTCCCATCTGGTGAATCTGGCCGAAGACCAGCATCATGTGCGCCGCACCCGCGCCCACCTGATAGCCGGTTCGGCACCGCGTCGTGGCGACCTCGCCCATACCATAGAAGCGCTGTATGGCAGCGGCCACACTACCCAGCAGTTACTCGATTTTTTCCAGACTGCCGAAGTCAGTCCGGTACTGACGGCGCACCCGACCGAAGTGCAGCGCAAGAGTATTTTGAACTGCCAGATGGCGATTACGCGCCTGCTCGACGAGCGCGACCGCATGCAACTGACACCGGAAGAATCGAGCGCGAATGAAGAGGCGGTCGGCCGCGCGGTGCTGACCTTATGGCAAACCCGCATGTTGCGCACCTCGAAACTCTCGGTGCTCGATGAAGTCGAAAACGGCCTGAGTTTTTACGACTACACGTTCCTGCGCGAATTGCCGCAACTGTACGCCGGCCTGGAAGATTTATTGGCGAGTAAAGACGCCGAGCATAAGCCGGTAGAGCTGCCTAGTTTCATGAAGATGGGCAGCTGGATCGGTGGCGACCGTGACGGTAATCCCTTCGTCACTGCCGAGGTGCTGGAAAAAACCCTGGCGATGCAGGCCACCCGCGCCTTCAAATTTTATCTCGATGAATTGCATACCTTGGGTTCGCAACTCTCGATGGCGACCTTGCTGGTCAATGTCTCGCCTGAGCTGATGGCGCTGGCGCAGCGTTCGCCCGATCATTCGCCGCATCGTGCCGACGAGCCCTACCGGCTGGCGATCAGCGGCATGTATGCGCGCCTGGCCAGCACTTATAAACAATTGCTCGGCCTTGATCCCGTCATTCATGCCAGCGGTGAAGCGTTGGCGTATGCCAGTGCCGAAGAGTTGTCCGCCGATCTCGATACCGTGCACCAGTCGTTGTTGGCGAATGGTTCGCTCGCTCTGGCGCGCGGCCGCCTGCGTCACCTGCGCCGCGCCGTGAATGTGTTCGGTTTTTACCTGGCACCGCTGGATTTGCGCCAGAACTCCGATGTGCACGAGCGCGTGGTGGCCGAGTTATTGCAGGCCGCCAATCCCGCCATGCATTACCTGGAGCTTAATGAAGCGCAGCGCATCGCGGTACTGGTCGCCGAAATCAGCTCATCGCGCCCGCTGGCTTCACCGTACCTGACTTATTCCGAAGAAACCCAGTCCGAGCTGGCGATCTATCGCGCCGCCTGTACCGCCAAGCAGCGTTATGGCCATGGTGCGGTACCGAACTGCATTATCTCCAAGACCGATGGCGTCTCCGACATGCTGGAGCTGGCTTTGCTGCTGAAAGAATCCGGCTTGCTGCATCCGGCAGAGGGGCGTCTGGATGTGAATATTATTCCGCTGTTTGAAACCATAGAAGATCTGCAAAACAGCGCGCCGTCGATGGATAGCCTGTTCGCGCTGCCGGCTTACGCCCGCCTGCTGGCCAGCCGCGGCAATGCGCAGGAAGTCATGCTCGGTTATTCCGACAGCAATAAAGATGGCGGTTTCCTGACTTCGGGCTGGGAATTGTATAAAGCCGAACTCGATCTGGTGAAGGTGTTCGCCAGACACCAGGTCCGCTTGCGCCTGTTTCATGGCCGCGGCGGTTCTGTCGGGCGTGGCGGTGGGCCCAGTTTTCAGGCCATTTTGGCGCAACCTGCCGGCGCGGTGCAAGGGCAGATCCGCCTGACCGAGCAGGGCGAAGTGATTACCGCCAAATACGGCAATCCTGAAGTCGGCCGGCGCAATCTTGAAGTGTTGGCGGCGGCCACCATGGAAGCGAGCTTGCTGGCGCATACCGAAGCGCCGCCGCGGCCCGAGTTTTTATCCGCCATGGAAGAACTCTCGGATCACGCTTTTCGCGCCTATCGCCATCTGGTGTATGAGACCGAAGGCTTCGAGCAGTATTTCTGGGAATCGACGGTGATTTCTGAAATCGCCGGCTTGAATATCGGCAGCCGTCCGGCATCACGTAAAAAATCCACCGCGATTGAAGACTTGCGCGCGATTCCCTGGGTCTTTAGCTGGTCACAATGCCGCCTGATGTTGCCGGGCTGGTTTGGTTTTGGCACGGCGGTACAAAGTTACCTGAAGGCGCACCCTGAGAATGGCTTACAAATCCTGCAAGACATGTTCAAGGAGTGGTCGTTCTTCGCTACCGTGTTGTCGAATATGGAAATGGTGCTGGCCAAGAGCGATATCGGTATCGCCAGCCGCTATGCGCAACTGGTCAAGGATGTGGCCTTGCGTGACAGCATCTTTCCGCGCTTGCAGGCCGAGCATGCCACCACGATCGCTGTCCTCAAAACCATTTCCGGGCAAGATGAACTGCTGGCCGCCAATCCCTTGCTGAAACGCTCGATCAGCAATCGCTTCCCTTATCTGTCACCACTGAATCACGTGCAGGTCGAGTTGCTGGAACGCTATCGTCAGGGTGATCCGGATGAGCGCGTGCGGCGCGGTATCCATTTGTCTATCAATGGCATTGCCGCCGGCTTGCGCAATAGCGGCTAATTCCTTGGATCGTCAATATACTCACTGGAGTATTCAATAGACACGCAATCATTCTATGCGCAATCGGGGGCGTTTTTGGTTATACTCCCCTGATTATTCTATTTCGATGAAAACTGATGGTAACTCAATTACTCGGTGTAGTCGGCTGGTCCGGCAGCGGTAAAACCACCTTGCTCGAATATTTGCTTGCGCAACTGTCGGCGCAGGGGAAAACAGTCAACGTGATCAAGCATAGTCATCACGATATTATTCTCGAACCGGCGCATAAAGACAGCGCCCGCCTGCGTCGCGCCGGCGCGGCAGAAGTCATGCTGGCGTCGCCGCATCGCTATGCCCTGGTACACGAATTGCGTGACAGCGTTGAACCGCGCTTGGCGGAGTTGCTTACCCGTCTGGCGCCTGCCGATTTGGTCCTGATCGAAGGATATAAATGGGAAACCATTGCTAAATTGGAAATTTACCGGCCATCGATAGGTAAACCCGCGATTTTTTCCGATGATAAGTACATCGTGGCGGTCGCCTCAGACGCGCCGGCACCGCCAGATCTATCGCCTGATTTGATCTGGCTAGACCTGAATCAGCCGGAAACGGTGTTGCAATGGCTACTTAATGCCCTACGGAAAAATTTATTCACGATGCAGCCTTCAAACAGCTAAAGATTTACCCTGATTCTGCCGTTAATTCTGTTGTAGAAGATAAGGGGAAGTGTCATGGACGTTACAGGTATAGCGAGTTTATCAACAACATTGGCCGATGTCGGTACCAGTCAGGCAATCAGTATTGCCGTTCTGAAAAAATCTATGGATATCAGCACTGAAAGTGCTACGGCTTTAATTGCGGCGATTCCAGATATGCCATCCATGCAGAATTTACCTGCGCATCTTGGCAAAAATATCAATACGACAGCGTAGTTTTTATTCTTTTTAGCTTTATTTTGATCTATGCAGCGCTACCTTTGTAGCGCTGTTTTGTTTTCCAGATTCAATTTTGCAAACTTGTTTTTTTATTCAAGACAAATCATCTCAGTGATAATCTGCTGTGGCGCAAGCCGTCGCGCTGACAATAGCGGATAATTCGATTCCATCAATACATACAGAAAAGGCGAAACCATGACAGCAGCAGTTTGGGGATGGTCCGATAGACTAAGTACTAAGTACGAAGCAATGGATGAGACGCACCAGGAGTTCGTCAGTTTGTGTGCCGCCTTGTCGGAAGATCATCCGGACAGTTTTCTGGATCGTTTAGATGCCTTGATCAGTCATACTGTTGTGCATTTTGAGCAAGAAGGCCAGTGGATGCGCGAACATAGTTTTCCTCCTGCCGGTTGCCATCAAAAAGAACACGATGTTGTTTTGCAACTTATGCGTGAAGTGCGCCTCCGTATTGCGGACGGTGACCTGGATCTGGGGCCGCGTCTGGCGGAAGAATTGCCCCACTGGTTTGAGCATCATGTTGATACGATGGATAATATGCTGGCGCGCTTTATGACGAGCTTGACTGCAGATCAGACCGCAGCACCCACCGCAAGCATCGTATAGATCAAAAAAAGCTTAAGCTGCCTCGACCTTAATCGACACATCGCCCAGCGTGACTACTTGCCCTGCGCGAATTTTCGCGGTCTTGCGTAGCTCTTGTTTGCCATCGACCTTGACTCCGCCTTTGGCAACCATGACCTTGCCAGCACCGCCACTGTCACAGAGTCCGGCCAGTTTTAATAATTGATTCAATTCGACATATTCGCCATCTAGCGTCAATGATAGTTTTTGCATACGATTCCAATACGGATGATTAAGTTCTTGGGGCAAGGAGCATACACTATTCGCTGCGTTTTAGCGGTGTCGATCTACATTACTCGATGTTAATGACCGTTCTCGCAGGGGAAACGCATCGTTAAAAAAGATAATAAAAATTCAAATCTAAGTGTAAGGTATTTTCACTCGCTTATGGGCGCGGGATGTGAGTTGTTCTTTCCGGTATTGTTGACGCTCGGCCCGCTCTCGCGGCCTGCCGTTTTGGGCTTATTTGTGGTCAATGCCGTGGCGGTGATTTCCTATCCTCAATTATGGATATTCGAGTGCCCGGCGGCGCTCAATGACCATTTTTACTGGGGATTATTGCTCACCGTACTGGTCGTACTTGGTCCAGGCAAGTTAGCGCTGGATCAGTGGGTTAAAAAAACCTGGTAACCAGAGTTCGATCGCGTTCAGTCAACCCTGTGTATTTTGATTGAGTGCGCAAAATTCCGCCCTGTTTTATAGCGCATTCTTTTTTGAAAAACAGTCAACTGAGGTGGATGCCATCCATCTCGTCTAAAGCAAGTTCTATCTAAAGTTTTTTGCATTTCATCGCATTTCCACCTTTTCTTTTGTGCGCTTTGTATACATTGCATGTATTCAGATAGGGATGTAGTGCTTTATTATTTCTTGGCATTTTCGACATCAACCAAAGCCTCGGACTTAGTGATGGATAAAATGCGTTATGTGAACTTCTTTACATGTTTTAAGTCTGAGTATGCGCAAAGTGTAAAAATGCCAGAGACAAGAAAATGCGAAAGCGTTATTGCTGTTATTTTTTTTCGATTGTTTAAGATGTAGTTTGAAAAAATAGCTTGAGCAATAGTGCTTGTGTAATAAAAATCAGCACATCAAAAAAATAAAATCATGAAAACAACACCCATCGCTTTAGTTCCATCCTCCCGTAATCGCTGGCGTTTACCTGTCATCGCCTTGGTCGTCATTGGTGTTGCTGGCGGCGGTTGGATGTTGTACTCAAAAAACTCCACGGCACAGGCCAAGACGAACGATAAAAAGGACGATAAAGCACCGGTGGTGTTTGAATTAGCCGCGGTCGATGTACATAAAATCGAGGCGCGTAAGTTAAGTTTGAACTTGCCGATTTCCGGATCGTTGACACCGGTCAGTCAAGTCACGGTCAGATCCAAGGTCGGTGCCGAAGTGCGTGAAACCCTGGTGCAGGAAGGCATGACGGTCAAAAAAGGACAGGTCATTACGCGTTTTGATGGCGCTGATTTGCATGCCAGGCTGACATCGCAGGACGCCAGTGTGGATGAGATGCAAGCGAAACTATCGATGGCGAAAAAAAATCGACAATCGAATGAAACCTTGCTCAAGCAAAATTATATTTCCCAAAATGCGTTTGATACGACCAATAACAGTGTTGAGCTGGCCCAGGCAAGCCTGAAGTCAGCCCTGGCGCAACGCCAGGTAGCGCAGCTGGCACTGGCGGACACCGAAGTCAAATCCCCGGTCGATGGCATCATTAGTAAGCGTAGTGTGCAGGCCGGCGACAAGGTCTCTCCGGATAGTCCCTTGTTTAGTATCGTCAACCTGTCGCAGATGACGCTAGAAGCGCAGGTGCCTTCGAGCGAAATTCCACGTATTAAAATAGGACAGGAAGTGAGTTTTTCTGTTGATGGCTTTGGCAGTCGCGGCTTTAACGGCAAAGTCGCAAGGATTAATCCGGCCGCCGAAGCGGGATCACGCTCGATGCTGGTGTATATCTCGGTAAATAATACCGATAATGCCCTGAAAGGCGGCATGTTTGCCAAGGGCAGTCTGACATTGGCAAAAACTAATATCATGCCGGTCATTCCGATTCACGCGGTGCGTCAGCAAAACGGCAAGGATGTGGTCTACAAAATCGTCAACAACGAGGTGCAGGCGCAAGCGATCAAGCTTGGCTTGCGCAATGAAGATGAGGGCATGGTACAGGTTTTGGAGGGGCTCGATGCTGGTACCAATGTGATTTTAGCCAAGCTTGATGGCGTAAAGCCTGGTAGCAAAGTGAGTTTGCCAAAAGCGGTCAAAGGCTGATCATGTGGATCACTAAAGTCAGTATTCAAAATCCGGTGTTCGCCACCATGATCATGGTGGCGTTAGTCGTCTTGGGCTTGTTTTCCTACAAAGGCCTGGGCCTGGAGAATATGCCCGATGTACAGTCGCCCGGCGTCTGGATGGAAGTGCAATATCCGGGTGCGTCACCGGAAATCGTCGAAAACGATATCACCAAGCCGGTCGAGAATGTGGTCAACACCATCAGCGGCGTCAAGCGCATCATGGCCAGCTCGTATGAAGGGCGTGCCGGTATCTGGATAGAATTTCAGCTATCAGTGAATGCCGACCGGGTATTGCAAGAAGTGCGTGACAAAGTCGCGCAGATACGGCCAAGTTTCCCTAAGGACGTGAAAGATCCGTTTATCGTGCGCGGCGGGCAAGACGGAAATAGCCGGCCTGTGGTGCAGATGGCGATCAGTTCGCCCACGCTCAGCTTGCGTGAGCTATCAACGCTAACAGATCAGATTATTGTCAAAAAATTGCAGAGCGTGCAAGGAGTGGGGCGAGTGGATGTGCGTGGTGCGGTCGTGCGCCAGGTGCAGATCAAGCTCAATCCTGATCGGCTCGCGGCAAATAATGTCGGCGTGAATGAAGTGTTGGCCGCCATACAGGAAACCAACCAAAATATGCCGGCTGGTTTGATCACCCGTGGCTCTCAGGACCAACTGGTGCGGCTGGAGGGCAAGATCGCCGACACGCGTGGCTTCAATAAAATCATCGTGGCCAGGCGTGCCGGTGTGCCGGTCTATCTGGAGCAGGTTGCGGATGTGGCGGATGGCGAGCGCGAAGAACTGTCGATTTCTCGTGTTAATGGAGAACGGGCGATTGGCGTGGCAGTTTCTAAAATTCAGGATGCAAATATTGTCGAAGTCGGTGATGGCATCATGGAAGCGATCGCTGACTTGAAGGGGCGTATTCCCACAGATGTGGTGATCAATGTCAGCGAAAATAATGCCGATTTTGTTAAGCAGGCGCTCAATGGCGTAAAGGAAACGATACTTGAAGGTGCCGGATTAACTGTGCTGATTGTGTTTTTGTTTCTGCATTCATGGCGCAGCACCATCATCACCGGCCTGACTTTGCCAATTTCTGTGATCGCTACATTTATTGCCTTGAAGGCCTTTGGTTTTACCTTGAATTTCCTGACCATGATGGCTTTGTCCTTGTGTATCGGCTTGCTGATCGACGACGCTATTGTCGTGCGTGAAAATATAGTGCGGCATCTTGGCATGGGCAAGAATCACAAGAAGGCCGCCGAAGAGGGCACCAATGAAATCGGCCTGGCCGTGATGGCGACGACGTTTGCGATCGTTGCGGTGTTTGTTCCTGTCGCTTTTATGAAGGGGATGATCGGTAAGTTTTTCTTTCAGTTCGGCATCACGGTGACGGTGGCGGTGCTGGTCTCCTTATTTGTCAGCTTTACCTTAGACCCGATGCTGTCGTCGGTCTGGCATGACCCGGCAGAAAGTCGCTTTAAGCGCTTCCCCTGGCTGGCGCGCATGATGGAAAACATAGAGCACGGGATCGAGAAATTGCATGAAATCTATGGCCGCATGCTGGAGCTGGTGCTGCGCAAGCGCAAGACGACACTGGCCTTGGCCTTGTCCCTGTTTATCGGTAGTTTTTTCCTGTTGCCGATGATAGGGACTGAATTTGTGCCTGAATCGGACGAAGGACAAATCACGCTGAATCTAAAAACTCCCGTCGGCTCCAGCCTGCATTACACGGATGAAAAAACGCATCAGGTCGAAGCCATTTTAAATAAGATGCCAGAAATCGTCACCATGAATACCAGTGTCGGCGTTGATAATGAGCGGAATACGGCACAGATCAATATAAAACTGAGCGAGCGGCGCGTGACGCATCGCAAGTCACAAAAAGAGCTGGAAACCCAAATACGCCAGCGCTTACTCTCGGTGCCCGGGGTCGAAATGGGCGTCGGATTTGATAAGCCGATTTACGTCGCCATTCTGGGGCCAGATGCAGACAAGTTGCAGGATGTGATTGCGCAGGTGATGAAAAAAATCGGCGCGATCAAGGGTATTACTGATCTGGAGAGTAGCCTGACTGGCGCGAACCCGACCGTGCTGGTGAAGGTAAATAATGAACTCGCCAATGATCTTGGTTTGTCTGTGCAGCAGATCGGTGCCGCATTGCGGCCATTTGTGGCCGGTGACACCATAGGCCAATGGCTGGCACCGGATGGGCAAAACTATGAGGTCAATGTGCAGTTGCCAAAATCAGGCCGTCAGAAGATTTCTGATTTGGGTGACCTGTCTCTTGCCAGTAGTCGCCTTGATATGAATGGTAAACCAGTCATGGTGCCATTGCGGCAAGTCGTACAGTTTGTTCCAGGCACCAGTCCGCGCGTCATTAAGCGGCAAGATTTGCAACGTCGTGCCGCGATCTATGCCAATGTCGAAGGACGTCCTGCGGGAGACGTAGGTAGCGAAGTCCAGAATCTTGTGAAGTCCATCGAATTGCCACCGGGCTATCGCTTTGATGTGGGCGGGCAAACCAAGGAAATGCAAGATTCATTTAGTGCAGCGCTGGCAGCCTTGGGCATTGCGGTGATCTTCATTTACCTGATTCTGGCCTCACAGTTTGGTAGCTTTTTGCAGCCCCTGGCGATCATGACGGCCCTGCCTTTTTCATTGATTGGTGTCTTGCTTGCCTTATTGATTACCGGAAGCACCTTGAATATTTTTTCCATTATTGGCTTCATTATGCTGATGGGACTGGTGACCAAAAACGGTATTTTACTGGTAGATTTTATTAATCAGGCACAACGGCAGGGCATGTCGCAACATGATGCCATTCTTGCCGCAGGGCAGGTACGCTTGCGACCTATCCTGATGACAACGCTGGCAATGATATTTGGTATGTTGCCGATGGCCATCGGTCTTAGTGACGGCGCTGAATCGCAAACGCCGATGGGTAGGGCAGTTATCGGTGGAATTATTACGTCTACTTTGCTAACACTGCTGGTGGTACCTATTGCTTATACTTATTTGGACCAATGGGGTAAAAAAGCACAAGAATTTTTTAGCGGAAAAGCCATCAAAATGACACCTGATATTGAACTTGGCTTCAAGACTAAAACAGAGACTGATATGGGGTGATGTTGGTTAATGGAAATTTATAATAAGTAAATATTAATCGCCGTTTTTTTATTGACGCACTATCGGATTCAATCTGCCGATAGTGCGTTGTTTTTTTTGAACATGTACTCTAAATTGTAATTTTCTCTATTCATGTTTTTTACCTGGTGACATACTTAACCCTAAGTTTTAGAACGCTCGTTCCCCTATTGAAATTGGGTCGAGAATGTTTGCGACTTCCATAAAAAATTAATAAATATTTAATAAATAGGAGACAAAATGCGTCAATATCATTTAGCGCTAAGCTTGCTGTCGGCTGCCGTACTGACAGCTTGCGGCGGCAGTGGAAGCGAAGGCCCCGTAGTCGATACCAGCCCAGCCCGTGGCACTTTAGCCGCCAATCCCCCTAATTTAGTGCCAATTCCTCAGGCGAATGGTACTGCTGTGACTAAACTCGATCCTGCCGTGTTTAAGGCCATGCTGGAAGCGGCCAAACCTGGCTTGACACAGGTTACTGGTATCCCAAAATGTGAGATCACTACCTACTACATGAAGTACGCTACCGTAGGCGGAGCCAATGAAGCAACCGATGCGACTGGTGCCATCATGGTGCCGTCAGGCAGTGATCCAGCCTGTACCGGTCCACGCCCTGTCGTGTTGTATGCCCATGGTACGACGGTTGAAAAATCATTCAATATGGCGAATTTGCGTGACAACGCTGAAGCTTCTTTGGTTGCTGCCATGTACGCGGCTCAAGGCTTCATCGTGGTGGCACCAAACTATGCCGGTTATGACGTTTCATCCCTAAGTTACCATCCTTATCTGAACGCAGAACAACAAGCCAATGATATGGTCGATTCTCTGCGTGCCGCACGTAAAGCATTCGGCAAAATTGGCGCGCAGGATTCAGGTAAGTTGCTGCTCACAGGCTACTCACAAGGTGGTCACGTAGCAATGGCAACGCAGCGTGCAATGCAAACGACATATGCCTCTGAATTTAAGGTGACTGCGCTGGCCGGGTTATCCGGCCCTTACGCCATGTCTTTGCTTGGGGATGCGACGTTTGCAGGTAGTCCGAATGCTGGCGGTACTGTGTTCTTACCAATGATTACGACCAGTTGGCAGAAATCATATGGCGGTTTGTACTCCACTCCAAGTGAAGTCTATGAAGACAAGTACGCGGCGACTATTGAAACATTGTTGCCGGGCTCACTGAGTTTTTCTGAATTGTTCACTAAAGGTAAGTTACCAGCACTCGCCTTGTTTGCTAAAGACTCTTTGCCAGGTCCGTCATCACCGGCGTTTGCCGCGTTCTTTGGCGATGGTAATTTGATCAAGAGCAGCTATCGCGATGCCTATCTGGCTGATGCAGTCGTACATCCATGTGGGGCAAATCCTGCAGATCCACTCAATTGCGCACCGACTAATCCATTTCGCAAGGCAGGAATTAAAAATGACCTCCGCACTTATGTACCAACAGTACCGGTCATGTTGTGTGGCGGTAAAAATGATCCTACGGTCTTTTTTGCGAGTACACAAGCTACGGCTGGTTTCTTTGCAGCTAAAGGTATGCCTGCTGCTGCATTGACTGTATTGGACGTAGACTCGGATCCAACTAGTGCAAGTGACCCATTTGCTACGGCTAAAGTTGGTTTTGCTCAAGTGAAGACTGCGACGATCAACGCTGCAATCGCTGCGAATCAGGATCCTGCTACCGCGGTGGCTGGTGTTTACCATGGCGGCTTGGTTCCACCGTTCTGCAATGCGGCTGCACGTGGTTTCTTCCAACAAGTTTTGGCTCAATAATCGGGGGATGAAATCATGAACAAAATTCAATTTGCAGTTTGCGCGTTATTTGGCTTGGTATCGGCATCGGTTTTGGCACAAGATAATACTGTGCGCGCGGGTATCGCTGGCGTTACCGTGCATTCACAATCTCCCGACTTTACTAGTAATGGGCCGGCCTTCCTGACGCCGCAGCCAGCGGGACTTAATGTGGGTGATGCAACTACCTTGTTGCTTGGTTATACACGCAGGATTACCGAGCATTGGGATGTCGATTTTGCGGCTGGCATTCCGCCTAAACATAATATTTTTGGAAGAGGAACCCTGGCACCATTTGGTGTTACCGCCAGGGTTAAGCAAAGAGCGCCAACCTTATTCGTCAATTATAATTTTGGTGTGTCAGCAGATAAATTGCGTCCTTTTATTGGTGTCGGTTTGAATTACACACAATTCTTTGATGCGCAGTCCACACCATCTGGCGACATAGCGACAGGGGGGCCAACCAAGATAGAATTGTCTGACTCGTATGGATTGGCGGCGCAGTTTGGTTTGAACTATAAGCTGGCAGGTCGCTGGTCCCTGAACGCTTCAGTCGTAGGTGCCAAAGTCAAAACTAATATGACCGCAACGACAGGAAGTATAGAGCGTAAGACAACTATTGATCTGCGCCCGGTAGTATTCTCAATGGGTATCGGGTACAGTTTTTAATTGTCCGGTGTTCATTCTTGTGAGATAAAAAAGGGTTCCGCAAGGAACCCTTTTTGATTATATGAGTAGAAAAATGTTAGCGCGATGTTCCTTGTCATCGTCCGTATCTCTACAGGGAAACCTGATTGCGTCCGGCGTCTTTGGCGCGATACAGTGCTGCATCTGCCGTTCCGATGAATGCAGAGCCGTCCTGGCCTTCCTGTAATGTCGCCAGACCAAATGAGGCAGTGACATGGGGTAAAGGTTTTTGCATATCTGCAAAAACCCTGGTTTTTTTCAGCCGGATACAGAGTCTTTCTGCCACAACCAAGGCCGATTGTTGATTGGTATTCGGTAAAATAACAATCATTTCTTCCCCCCCATAGCGTGCTGCGAAGTCGCTTGGACGCAAGCCTGCATTGAGTACTTTGGCGGCTGCCTGTAAGGCGTCGTCGCCCATGATGTGGCCATATTCGTCATTGAAGCGCTTAAAATGATCAAGATCGACCATGATGATGCTGAGTGAATTGCCTGTGGCGTGTGCATTTTCTATCATGCTGGGTAACTGCGTATTAAGCCAGGCGCGATTGTGCAAGCCTGTCAGTCCATCCACCATGGAAAGCTGGCGATAGAATTCTCCCACTTTTTGACGATTTCGCATCTGTGCGTTAGCCGCGCGGATGCGAAAAGAGAGCAATTGCAGTAAGTTTCTGGCAACTCCGTTCGATTCGTCAATCAGCTTCCACATGGTTTCTGCTTCGATCACCAATAATTCGCTATCGCATAGAGCAGAAATAGTGCTGGAATATATTTCTTCATCGAGTACTGAAATTTCGCCTACGCATTCTCCCGGAAGATATTGCGTTTTGGCGTTTTCCAGGTTATTCGTTTCCTGATTGACGACCGTATTGCCCAGAGCCCCTTTAAGAACGATGTATAAACGTGCACCGGAACTATAGGGATCCAATACGATTTGTCCAGCTTTGGCTTTTACGATAAAACAATTTTTGATGATACGGGCTATTTGATGGCGATTTTCTGGCGAAATGTCGCGAAATAATTGAATGCTATCAATCTTGTAATCAGCATCCCTGAAGTACATCAGTTGTTCCAAAATAGTTTTTTCCAGGTACATGAACAGAGAAGAATAATTTTTTTATTCAATATTGGTTAATCGAAAAGGGCGTGATGACGACATTCTTCGATTGGCGTAAATGGCGCTTGCTTACAGCAAAATTTGATTCATTGCCTCAAAGCGTAATTCAGTCTCACGAAAAATCGATAGATAGTCGGCTTCAGTTAATGCTAGCGTATCCCAAGCGGCTTGCGACAGCAAGGGAACCAGATCATTTTTAGTCTGACTGAGATCAAGCGCATGAACGATAGAGTTCGCAACGTGCACGATAGCCGCTACCGAATTTAAATCTTTTTTGTCAGGATCGTGATGCCCTCGAATCGCATCCTGAATCGCGTCAGAAAACTGCCAGTGGATGGCAAGTATCAATCCGGCCGCTACATGGTCAACGCCTAAAACGGCTTGTTCGGCATCCCGTAGATGACAATCCTGTCGCGCCTGAAATGTGATCACTTCTGCATATTCTTTGGGAAAACGCGTCACTAAAACTAGCTTGCCGATATCATGCAATAACCCTGCAGTAAAAGCAAAATCGTGCTTCATGTGCAAGGTACGCGAGATGAGTTCTGCACAAATTGCTGTCGCAACGCTATGTCGCCAAAATGCCTCAAAATCAAAACCGCGACAACGTGACACTGGGAAACTATTGCTCAGTATCGTCATCCGGATGAGATTTTTGACATTCTTTATACCCAACATGGATACCGCTTGCTGCAAGGTCACTACTTTTGAATTGGTGCCGTAAAAAGAAGAATTGGCGAGTTTTAAAGTTTTTGCGGCCAGCGACTGGTCTTCGGCGACCTTGGCGCAGATCGCCTCGAGACTGGTATCCTCGTTATCCAAATTGCTGAGCATATCTTGGGCAACCGCCGGCAAGGTCGGTAAATCCTTGATCTGTTTGATGACATCGTCAAGCAAGATGTGTATATCGAGATTGTCTGATGAGAATAGGGTCATAGTGCGCCACCCGAACGGTATTTTTGCACATACGCCAGCAAAGTACTGGTGGGTGGATCATAAGGCGCCTGCCTGAACAATATGGCAAGACGGTCCAATTTTATTTGACGCTCGCCAGCGTAGTCATGCTCTGATTCATTCGCATTGTCTATTAAAATAGACAGCTGATGGATATTGTGGTGAGCCAAAGACGTCAACATTGTTTCGGTTAAGGCTGTTCCTGAGGGTAACAGCACGTGGCCAAGCTTATCTAGCAGGTTATCAGCTAATACCATTCCTGCTGTAACTTTATGCAATGACAAGTAGTGATGCTGCTTGCTCATGATCGTGATCTCATCATAGTGACAGTGTAATAAATTTACGCCAGATTGCCAGGCTATTTGTTGTCCATAAATAACATACTGTCTACTATATACTACGCGGTCAGACTCTTTGCGTGTTTCATGCATTTTGCAATATATTTAATCCACTTTTGGTGGCATATTTTTTTGGTGATAGAGCGATTACAATGCATTTTTTGACGAAATTTATCCACAGTCGACCGCGTTTAGTGATTACCTTTTTGTTTGGTTTTTTAGCGTTTTTATTGCTGCCGACACATTGGGGGCTGATGACACGCGCTTTAGCCGGCTGGAACGTCGCTGCGTGGTCTTATCTGGTGCTGATGGCCTGGCTGATGCTGAGCGACAGCCATGAAAATATCCGCAAGTTGGCGCAACAAGAGGACGAGGGCGCTGTTGCCGTCTTAGTCATCATATCGTTCTGCGCCATCGTCAGCCTGATTGCGATTGTATTTGAGTTATCAAATATGAAAGGACTATCCCCGGATAGCCGTTTCTTTAAATATATATTAACCGCGGCAACGGTGTTTGGCTCATGGTGTTTACTGGCAATCGTGTTTACTTTTCACTATGCTTTGATGTTTTATGGCTCACCGACACACAAACGTCCTTTGCGTTTTCCTGATGACGAAGCCTTGCCGGATTATTGGGATTTTTTGTATTTTTCATTTACCATCGCGGTAGCGGTACAAACCTCGGATGTGGCGATCATGTCCCGACAGATGCGCAAAACGGTGCTGGGACAATCGGTTCTTAGCTTTTTTTTCAATTTGGCGATACTCGGCTTTTCCATCAATATGGCGGCCAGCGTAGCCGGAAATTAAAGCTCAACTAGCGTTCATCACGCCATTGGCGTCTGTCATGACCATAGCCGTGCCCCCAGCCATGTTCGCGTTCACCCTCAAAATTGCGGCGATAGTCGTGTCTATCATCCTGATAGCGTCGCCACTCATGGGATTCGCGCCATGGACGCCCGTAGCTGGTCTCTACGTAAGCGTGTTCAATGTAGGGACGTTCTGAGCGTAATGCGACCGGAACGCCGCCTAAGCGCAGGTCGACATTCAGATACGCGGGAAGCCGCGCACCGGCTTGCCAGCCGTTGCCGCTGGCCCAAAACCAGTTGTTGTTGGCGGGCGAAAAATAGACTTGTTGCGCTGGATAATAAATGTAGTTGTGCGGGCGTATCACTTCACGCTGATATACCGGCCTTGGCTGCCAGCCATGATCGCGGTCCCAGCCGCGATCATGGGCAGTAGCGAGCGTGCTGAACCCGGCGCACATAAGCAGGCCGGTGAAGAATAATTTTTTAATGATTGGGGTCGATTTCATACTAAGCTCCTTTGATGCGCTTAGCTCTGATAACGCTACAGAGACCGATCTGGACGACTTAATTGGCGCAATGAGTCACAAAATTTGCAACAAGATGTATCAAGACCTCAGGTGTCGCCAATGATTTCATCGGGCATCCGCCGCAATTTTGGCTCAAATTTACTTAACAATAGGCAACATGGCACTTAACACCATCTGGACTGGCTTCTTTCTGATTGGCTTCATCGCGGCCTTGGCGCAATGGCTGTTTCTGGGCGACGTGGAAATCTTTAAACGCATTATTGACGGCAGCTTTGACTCCGCCAAAACCGCTGTCATGGATATCGCGCTGCCATTGGCCGGCGTGATGACGCTTTGGCTCGGCATCATGAATATCGGCGAGAAGGCCGGCGTGGTGAATTTTATCGCTCGCATCATTGCGCCTTTTTTTGCGCGTATTTTTCCTGGCGTGCCGAAAAACCATCCCGCCAACGGGCACATGGTGATGAATTTTTCAGCCAATTTGCTGGGGCTGGATAATGCCGCCACGCCGTTTGGGCTGAAGGCGATGGAGAGCCTGCAAAGCCTCAATCCCAACAAGGAGGAAGCCAGCGATGCGCAAATCATGTTTCTGGTGCTGCATACCTCCGGCTTGACCCTGATCCCGCTGGCGATCATGGCGCAGCGGGCGGTGCTGGGCGCGCATGATCCGTCGGATATTTTTATCCCCTGCATGATCGCCACCTATGTCGCCACGCTAGTGGGTCTGATCGGCGTCGCTATCCGGCAGCGGCTGAATCTGCTCAATGGCGTGGTGCTGGGCTGGTTGGGCGGCATCAGCGCCTTTATCATCGGCATGGTCTGGTACCTGAGCCAGTATATGAGCCGGGCTGAAATTGAGCTGTTTTCTAAGCTAAGCAGTAACTTGTTGCTGTTCTCTGTCATCATCGCCTTCATGCTGGCGGCGTTGCATAAGCGGGTCAATGTATACGAGGCATTTATTGAAGGCGCCAAGGGCGGCATCCAGACTTCACTGACGATTATCCCGTATCTGGTGGGGATGCTGGTGGCGATTGGCGTCTTGCGCAATTCTGGCGTCCTGGGCCTGATCGTTTCGGGATTTACCTGGGTGTTCACCCAGCTTGGCATCAATACCGATTTCACGCCCGCCTTGCCGACTGCGCTGATGAAGCCTTTAAGCGGCAGCGGCTCGAAGGCGATGATGGTCGATACCATGAAAACCTATGGGGTCGATTCCTTTGTCGGCCGCCTCGCCTGTGTTTTTCAGGGCTCGGCCGATACGACGTTTTATATCGTCGCGCTGTATTTCGGCTCGGTCGGCATACGCAAGACCCGCTACGCGATACCCATGGGTTTACTGGCCGATTTTGCCGGTGTGGTGGCGGCGATTTTTGTTGCCTACCTATTTTTCCATTGATTTTTTTACCAGGATTTTCTGACGATGACCGCGCACATTACCCCCATGCTGGGCCAGGAGTGGCTAGCCTTACAAAGCCAATATGAACAGTATGAACGCGGCGCATTGCTGATCAAACTGGTGTGTCTGGTGCTCTTTGCCACAGGATTGATGCTGACTTTTAACCTGATCCTGGCAGCGCTCTTTGTGCTGATTTTTTGGCTGCAGGAGGGGATATTCAGAACCTATCAGGCGCGCCTGGGCGCGCGGATCTTGCAAGTGGAAGCAGGTTTGAAGCAAGGCTTGCATCACGATAGTGGCGCATGCCAGCCGTTCCAGCTGCATAGCGAGTGGCTGAGAACGCGGCCAAGTGCGATGGGCCTGCTGTGCGAATACGCCAACAATGCGGCGCGCCCGACGGTCGCTTTCCCCTACCTGATCTTGCTGCTGCTGGATGTCATGGTGTTTGCGCTGTGGAAGCTGCAGTAGCCGTTATTGCTCTGTAAAAAAATCAGCACCTGCCCGCTTACGCATATCCCATGCGGGTTTTCAGCATGCCTAGCCTGCAACCCCCATGGGATATGCGTGAGCGGGCAGGCACCCCCGAAAGCCGCATGGGATATGCGCTAGCGGTGTGCTAGCGGGCTTGCCCTCGTTTTAAATTGACTGCCGTCATCGGCGCTGGCTTTCATTTACTGTTGTTGGGCGCTGATACGCTGTTGCCACCAGCGCGCTTTTTCTTCCAGCGCGCCGATATGCAAGGCAGTGAGCTGTCTATCCTGCATCAGGCAGCGGCCGTCTACCCAGACGTGGCTGACTTGCTCGCGTCCGGCGGCATAGACGATTTGCGAGATCGGGTCATACAGCGGCAGGGTTTCCAGCGCGGATAAATCAATCGCGATCATATCGGCCTGTTTGCCGGCGACCAGACTGCCGATGCGTTCTGCCATGCCGAGCGCCCGGGCGCCGGCCAAGGTGGCCATTTCCAGCGCGGCGGGCGCATTGAGGGCGCTAGGATTGCCCGATTCAGCCTTTGCCAGCAAGGCCGCCATGCGCAAATCGCCCAGCAGGTCGAGCTTGTTATTGCTGGCGCTGCCATCGGTGCCGATGCCGACGTTGATGCTGGCGTTTTGCATCGCATGGATGCGGGCAAAGCCGGACGCCAGTTTTAAATTGCTGGCAGGGTTGTGTGCGACATGGACGCCGGTTTTTTGCAGCAAGGCGATTTCCTCATCGTTGGCATGCACCACATGGGCCGCAATCAGCTGCGGCGAGAGCAGGCCGAGCTGATGTAGGCGCGCCAGCGGGCGCACGCCATGTTCCTTTAAGCTAGTCTCAACTTCATCCAAGGTTTCGTGGATGTGGCAATGGATACCGATGTGCAATTGCCCGGCCAGCGTGATGACTTTTTTAAACGTGCTATCGGCGACGGTGTAAGGTGCATGCGGTGCCAGCGTAAAATCCACCCCGTTTTGCCCGGCAAAAGCCTGCTGGGCCGCCACCGCCTTGCGTAGGTAGTCGTCGGCGTCAAGCGCGTAGACGGTCGGAAATTCCAGGATGCTGCAACCGACCACGGTCCGCATGCCGCTGTGTATGCCGGCGCGCGCCACGGCTTCGTGATAAAAGTACATATCATTCACGGTCGTGGTGCCGCCACGAATCATTTCCGCCATCGCCTGCACGCTGCCATCAAACACAAATTCATCCGATACATGTTGTTTTTCCGCTGGCCAGATGTGCTGATTGAGCCAATCCATCAGCGCCAGATCATCGGCCAGGCCGCGCAGTAAACACATCGCCGAATGGGCATGCAGGTTGACGAAGCCCGGCAGCAGGGCATGGGTTGCCAGAATCTGGTGCTCTGCGTCCGGATACTGTTGATAGGCCTGATCGCTAGGTATCAAGGCCGTGATTTTGTCATCTATCATCACCAGCGCATGCTGCGTCAAGACGGTGGCGTGCGGCTCTACCGGGATCAGCCATTGGGGATGCAGGCAAGTGATTTTTTTCATGGTGTTTTTGGCTCGAAAATAGGGCGTTGTTCAATTTATCGCTACTGGGCGTCAACATACTAGAAAACTCAATTGCATGCACGTCCAGCGCGCACTGTTTATGCGGCTTGCAGGGGTAGGTGCCCGCAAACCCGCATGGATAGTGCGCGAGCGAGGGGGCATACGTTGAGTTTTCACCGATGATCGGGCGGCTTTGCTTTCGGTGACTGCCTGACGCCGTATCTGGCGTATGGAGCGCGGGACGATTTTTCATGCTGCCATTGGGCTCAAGTCTTGTTATGATGCTTGCTTTCTCTTTTCCTACTTTTCCATCCGCCATGTTCGAATTTCTCTCGCAGTTTAGCTTTCGTCGTCCTAAAAATGATAAACCGGTTAGCAAAGCCGCTGGCAAGCCATCCACTCCCAGTGCGAGTGAAATCGCTAGCTTGCAGTTGGCGGAAAATAAAAAGAACCAGGTGGAGCAGGCGCGGGCGGCGACTTTGGCCAAGATTGAACAGATCGGCAACGATGAGCCAGCAATCATAGAGCTGCTGCTAGCCTGTGATTTTGCCGATGGCCGTTTTAAGGCGGCGCAATGGGTACATAGCCAGAGCGGGCTGGAAAAAGTCAGGGCAGCGATGCGCAACAACGACAAACGCGTGGCGAAACTGATGCAAACCCGACTCGATCTGATCGCACAGACCAGCCGGCAAGAGCAACTGGCCCAGTTATGTATCGAGCAGGCAAGTTCCCTGCTGGCACAGGCGTCTCTGATATCGAATCAGGTGATTGATCTGGATAAACGCCGTGCGGCTTTGCTGGCGTTTCCCGCTTTGCTCAAGCCGCAATTTGATCAGCTGCGCCATGACATCGACGTTAAATTGCTGGCGCAAACGGCCTTGCAGCGACGCGTGCTGGATCTGCTCAATCAACTCAATCAATTCAATCAATTCAATCAAGAGACCGTCGATGAGAGTGGTATCGAGGAATCACTGGGACAGCGACTGTCAGCCTGGCAGCAAGAGTTGGATTTCTGTCTGGCACAGGCCGGATCGGCTTCTTTGCCGAAGAGTGTGGTGACTGAATGTAGCAGCAAAATCCAGCAGCAGCGCCAACGCTGGGAAATCACGCAACAACAAGTACAAAAACAAGCGCAACAAGAGCTGCAAAAACAAGAAAAACACCAAAAAGACGAAGCACGCAAAGCCGAGGCCGGCAAACAGGCCGATATGCAGAGTGAGGCAGCGCTGTGTTCGGCAGAGGGTTTGACGACAGACACAGCCGTTCCCGACCAGGCGCCAACGGTGCAGGTCAAAAGCCTGCCTGTCGAGAAAAATTCTCCGGCTCTGACACCAGCGCAGATCATCGCTGCGATACAGGGCATGGAAGACGCACTGGAGCAGGGGAGCGTACAAGCGGCGAGAAAGTTTGACCGGGAGTTACGTGCTGTCGATGTCAAAACGGTGGGCTTGAGCGCGGAACAAAAGAACCGATTATTTCAGGCGCGTAGCGAGCTGAATTATTTGCAGGGATGGGCAAAGTGGGGTGGTGATGTCTCCAGAGATGAGCTGATTAAAGCGCTGGATGAGTTGCCCACCTTGTCTTTGGCACCCAATGAATTGGCCAAAAAAGTAGCCGCATTGCGTGAGCGCTGGAAAGAAATGGAAGCCACCAGCGGCGCGGCCAGCAAAGACTTGTGGGAACGTTTTGATGCCGCGTGCAATACGGCGTATGCACCGGCAGCCTTGTATTTTCAAGAGCAGGCAGAACAGAGAAAAATCAATCTGGCAGCGGCCGAGGCGATGCTCGCTGAGATGAATGCCAGTGCCGCTGATTTATTGCAAGGCGTGCCAGATTGGAAATTGATTGCCAATTTCTGCATGCAGGCACAACAAAATTGGAAAAAACTCGGGCATGTCGATCGCAAACATAAAACCCGCCTCGATGCCGAATTTGAAGCTCGCTTACAGTTATTGCGCCTACCTTTGGAGCAGCGCAGGCAAGAAGAAATCGTCGCCCGTGAAGCGTTGATCGCTGAAGTCAATGCCTTAGATCCAATGCAAAGAGCTGCGACAGATCAACTGCGTGGCTTGCAGGAACGCTGGCAAGCCCAGGCCAGTTCTGTGCCCTTGCGACGGAAAGACGAGCAGGCATTGTGGGAAAAGTACCGTGCCGCTTGCGATAATTTGTTCGCACAGCGCAAACTCGCATCAGGTGAAGCTGATACGCAGCGCAAGGACAATCTCGCCGTCAAACAGGCGCTTTGCGACGCATTGGAACAGGCGGCCGATGTCTCAGACATGAACGTTGATCAATTGCTACAGCAAACCGCCAGCACCTGGAAAAAAACCGCGGCAGTGCCCCGTGCGGAAGAAGCGGCTATCGAACAGCGCTATCAGAACGCTGTTATGGCATTAAAAAAACGCAGCGACATCTTGCTAGATCAGCAGAGACAAGTGACTCAACAGTGTTGTCTTAACAAGCTGTCTGTCTGTCAGGCATTGGAGCAGATGCTGTCTCAAAATGCAAAAGACGACAATGCCGTGCAACAGATAACAAAAATTTCCAGCGACTGGAATGCGCTGGAAGAATTGCCAGCCAAACTGAATGCCGCTCTGGAGGCACGTTTTCAGGCTGCGTTAATAGCCCTGGAAAATGACGATCAACAGTATCGTGAATTATTGCAAAAAAATACTGCCAATTTTGATTCTGCCTTACTCCATCTGGAGATTTTATCCGGTATCGATAGCCCGATAGCGTTGTCGCGTGAACGTTTGCAAATGCAGGTGGAAGTATTGCAAAATTCATTAAAAAGAGGCGCGTCAGACAAGGCCAGCAGCGAATTATTGCAGCGTTTGTTGACGCTGCCGGTTGTGCTGGATACGGCAAGAATGCAGCGCCTGGGTCAAATCTTATTGGTGAGCGAAGCACTCTGATGTTAATGAATGCAGCGCCTGGGTCAAATCTTATTGGTGAGCGAAGCACTCTGATGTTAATTATTGAGGAACGGTTATGAGCTATGTATTTAATCCCACCACGCCAGCGGTCCCGGTGTTTCAGTCCAGTCAACTGTTTCCGGTACATAGGATTTACTGCGTAGGACGCAATTATGTAGCGCATGCCCAGGAGATGGGATGGACCGGACGTGAAGCACCGTTCTTCTTCATGAAGCCGGCTGATGCCATCCTACCTGTCGCTGATGGACAGATTGGTGAGATGCCTTACCCTGGGATGACGGGTAATCTGCATCACGAAATTGAATTGGTGGTGGCGATAGGTAAGGGCGGAGCAAATATCTCCATTGAGTCGGCACCAGAGCATGTGTGGGGTTATGCGGTCGGCCTGGATATGACACGTCGTGATTTGCAAGCAGAATCCAAGGACCAGGGGCGACCATGGTGTACCGCGAAAGGTTTTGATTATTCTGCGCCGATTTCGTCGATTCATCCGCTTTCCCAGACCTCATGGATGACGCAAGGCAATATTCATCTCGACGTCAATGGCGTGCAGCGGCAAGATAGCGACATCAATAAATTGACGTGGAATGTGGCTGAAATCATCGCCACGCTGTCTACTTTTTACACCTTGCAGCCAGGTGATCTGATCTTTACTGGTACGCCTGAAGGTGTCGGTGCTGTCACGCATGGTGACTTGATGGCGGGGCGTATTGCTGGCCTGGGCGAATTAAAAGTCAAAGTGGTTTAAGCGGGGTGCCGAGCATGAAACTGTATGGTTATTTTCGTAGCTCGGCCTCTTATCGGGTACGCATCGCATTGAATCTGAAGGGCTTGGATTATGAAAATGTTTCCATCCATTTGGTTAAAGACGGCGGCGAACAGTTTTCAGAAAGCTTTCGCGCTTTAAATCCTGATGCCTTGGTTCCGGCCTTGATTGATGTGGATAATGAACGAAATAAAGAACACAATGATGAGCACGATGGTGGACGTGAAATCGCGCTGAGCCAATCTTTGGCGATCATCGAATATCTGGAAGAAAAGTATCCTGCGCCGGCGCTGTTACCGGCTAAGTTGGTAGACCGTGCACATGTGCGTGCCTTGGCATTGGCGATCGCCTGCGAAATTCATCCGCTGAATAATTTGCGTGTCTTGAAATATTTGACTAGAATTTTGACTGTCAGCGATGAACAAAAAAACGCCTGGTATCAGCATTGGTGTATGTCCGGCCTGGCTGTTTTAGAGCAAAAACTGGCGACAGACAAGCGCACAGGAGATTTTTGTTTTGCCAATACGCCGACGCTGGCCGATTGTTGTCTGGTACCGCAAATTTTTAATGCACAAAGATTTAATTGTGATTTGACGGCGATGCCAACATTAATGCGCATCAACCAAAACTGCTTGGAGATGCATGCGTTTATCAGCGCTATGCCTGTTAATCAGCCGGATGCAGAATAGAAATTAAAAATAAAGGGAGGCAGTAAGCGATGCATCCTTTTATTTGCGCCAAAGTCGGGACTTAGTTTGCCAAGTCATCGGCTGGCGCTGAGCTACTTAGGCTACTTAGCGTGTCACTCAGTACAGAAATCAATATTGACCGTGTTAATTGGGCTTTAGTGGTGTACCCATCGATAGCAAACTCACTACTTACCCGCTGTTCTGGCGCATAACCGGGTTGTCCTGTCCGCAGCACTATACGCAGATCACTTCTTGCCAATTCGTTGCGTATTACGCCGACCAATTTTAATCCAGCGTCAATCGTTTCCATTACAACATCAAGTAAAACCAGTGACAGATCGGGATTTTCAAGGATCACTTTGTATGCTTCTTTGGCCGAATAGGCATGCAAAAATTCCAGCGGTCTGTCGTGAATCCGCACACCTAGCAATGCCAGAAGAGTAGTATCGTGGACACTGCTGTCATCATCTGCGATCAGAATTTTCCATGGCATGACAGTTTTTGTGTGAACGTCGGCTTCTGTCTCTTCCTCTAAAAAAGTGATGACATCGTCGTCACTTTTAGATTCCGAACAACCGGATATATTGCCGTCAATTTTATGCTGAAAAGAGCTGTTTTTTGAGGGGCTAACGCCGTTGGAATCCAAATGATATGCCGCAAATTGTCCGTGACCAAACCGAGCACATAAACTGAGGGTGTTACTGTTGTCATGTAGCTTCATCAGTGCTCTCCCTGTTTGTTAAAATCATCATGATTTATGTATTTATCTTATGTGATGCGACATAGATAATCAAGCGGCCATCCGTTACATTTTGTTAAATGTAGGAAACATGTCTAGCTTTTTTTGTATTGCGGTGATGCAATTGCCCTTTAAGCAGATTAAACTTATTCAGATCAAACTCATTTGTAATTTGTAGTGAGTTGTATTGTTTGGGGTCGATTCAGCGAATTTGACAAAATAACGATACGTATTTATCCGCTCGGGAAGCTCATGCCATTTTTTTCATTATATACAGCCATCATTTTATCGGTCGCTGTGTCTGCTCTGATGACGCTGGTTTTATTTTATCTGCGCCATCTTAACGTCAATGCTAAGGCTACCGGGGCCTGGGCTGTGGCGTTTGCCTGCATTTGCGCGCGCCATTTCTGTAGTTTGATGGTCGCCTTGGATTATCCCGTTTTCGCCATGGGCATCGATTTTTTTCTACTTGGATTCGCTAGTTTTCTGTGGACTGGTACGCGGTTGTTTCACCGTGAATCGATAAAAAGTCCGCAAATTATGCTGTGGTTTTCCTGTTTGTCATTTTGGATAATGGTCGCGTATTTAACAAAAGTGGATTTTTTTTGGCGCACCTTACCGGTTCACCTTGCTGCCGGAATGCTGCTCATCGCAACGGCGAGAAGTTTCTGGCGCGCCTACCGTTTCAGCGTTAACTCTGGTTATGTAATGCTGGCAGTGGTGATCGCATTGAAGGGCGCACATCTGTTTGACTTTCCATTTCTCCGAGAAATCCCGAGTTTTGCCGCTCTCGGGTTCATGCTCACTGTCCTGTTAGATGTGTCCTTGGGCATGATGCTGCTGGTGGTCTCGTTGATGGAGCAAAAGCATCAAGTCGGGCAGTTGCATACGGCTTTGAAAAGTCAAGTTGATGTCCATAAGCAGACTGAAGATGTATTAAAAGAACGTGAAACTCTGTTTGAAAAAGTGTTTCAGCTAGTCCCTGATGCATTGATTATATGCAGGGAAAAGGATGGTCGCTATGTCGAACTGAACCGCCATTGGGAAGCGTTAACCGGATATAGCCGAAGCGAATCTATTGGGAAAAGTTCGCTCGAATTAGATTTGTGGGCGGACTCGGCACAGAGAGATATTTTGTTCAATGCGATGCAGTCCGGCGAGGAAGTGCGTAAATTTTCCACCACCTTTCGGCATAAGAATGGACAGCATTATTTTGTGCATATTTCTGGCACTTGTTTCGAGGTTGGCGGAGAAGCTTTTGTGATGTACGTGGTACAGGATGTTACCGCGTTACACGAGACCGATCTGCTACGGAAAAATGTTGAATTCCAGTTGCGTGAACGTGAGAAACGCTTCATGAAAATTTTCGACCTGGTACCAGAGGCGATTAGTATTGCCAGCGTACCGGATGGCGTTTTGGTTGATATCAATGCCAATTGGGAAAAATTATTTGGTTTTGACAGAAGTGCGTCGCTAGGAAATCGCGCCGATCAGGAGCTTGGTATTTGGATCGATACTTCGCTGCGTGATCAATTGATGCTTCGTCTTGAGCAAGAAACCGTTGTTCGTGAATTTGAAACAACATTACGCAAACGGGATGGTTCCGTCATTTTGGTGGAAGCTTTCTGTACACTTTTTGATTCCGGTGGCCAGCGTTTTATGCTGGCTGCATTACGAGATATTACCGAAAAACGCGAAAATGAGACCGCACGACGGCGCGCGGAAGATGCTTTACACAACAGTGAGCGTCAGTTGCGATCCGTGTTGGGCGCGATGGGCGAAGGCGTTGTCGTCTGGGACAGGGAGGGTGATGTTATTTTATCCAATGCCGCCGCCGCGAGTATTTACGGCTTGTCTTCTGATCAAATGCAGTTAATGCATGATCCCGATACCTTTAGCTTTTTGCATGAAGATGGCAGTGCCTTTACGATTGATCAGATGCCAGTCTGGAGAACGCTTCAATCTGGCATCTCGCAAAGAAATGTGGTGGCTGGGATCAGGCGCAAGGATGGCGAACTAAAATGGGTTTACTTCAGCACTGACCCGATTTTTTCAGATCATGATCCAAGACAAGTGGATCACGTGGTAATTTCTATTGTTGACATCAGCAAACTCAAACTTGCCGAAGCAAGTCTGCGCGAACGCGAAGCAGTACTGGCTACGGTATTTCAATTGGTCCCGGATACCCTGACCATCACCAAAATGTCGGATGGCCGTTACATTGATGTCAATCGTAATTGGGAGCCGCTCTCTGGGTTTTCTCGTGAAGAGGCAATGGGGCATAGTTCTACTGAGTTGAATATTTGGATGTACCCGGAACAACGCGCACAAATGATTGCGCATATTCTCAAAGACGGTGAAGTGCGCGATATGATTATTTCATTTCGCCACAAGGATGGCCATGTATTTTTATGTCGCGTTTCGGGTTCTCAATTTGAGACTGCTGACGGAAAATATTTGCTACTTTCTGTGCACAATATTGATCAGGAAATCGCCACAGAAAATGCCAGGCGCGAAGCCGAAAATCTCTCGCGAGAAAACGAGCATAAATATTCCACGCTTTTTCAGTTGTCGCCGATTCCTCTTGGGCTGGTCCATATGCGGACCTTAAAACTGGTCGAAGTCAATGATAGTTGGGTCAACCAGTTCGGCTATTTACGCAGCGAGGTCATTGGGCGCACTTCGCTAGAGCTCAATTTATGGAGTCAATCCGAAGAGCGGCAAGAAATGATGCAAGTGTTGAATACCACTGGAAAAATAGACCGCTTTGAAGTGCATCACCGACACAAAGAAGGTTTTATTTTGATCTGTTTATTGGCAGCCAGAGGATTCACGATAAACGGCGAAGAGATGTTCATATTTTCTTTGCAGGATGTGACCCGGCAATACGAAGTTGAAAAAGAAATCCGCGAGATGACCACGCAACTGGAAGCCAGAGTGCTTCAGCGCACACTCAAGCTTGAACAAACCAATTGCGAGTTGGCCGAGGCAATGGAATCTCTGAGGCATACTCAGAGCGAGTTGATCCGCTCTGAAAAAATGGCCGCATTGGGCGCATTGGTGGCGGGCGTCGCCCATGAGCTCAATACACCGATCGGCAACAGTGTCACGGTAGCGAGTACTTTACAAGACAAAACGCGCGAATTGATGCGTGATATCGCTGATGGAAAATTGCGCCGATCTTCGCTCGATCAATATTTACAAAACGTCACCACCGGTACTGCGATACTCATGCGCACCCTGGGTGTGGCACGCGATCTGATTCGCAGTTTTAAACAGGTAGCCGTAGATCAATCGAGTAGCCAGCGCCGTAAATTTGATCTGAAAACAGTATTGGAAGAGATCATCTCAACGTTGTCCCCCATGTACAAAAGCGGTCCCTACACACTGGTTACGGAATTAAGTCCGGGAATAAAAATGGATAGTTTCCCTGGCCCGTTAGGGCAAATCCTGACCAACTTCATGACCAATGCCCTTGCCCATGGATTTGAAGGACACGAACAGGGAAAAATGCAGATACTGAGCAGGCTTGTCGATGAAAACCATGTAGAAATTATTTTTTCTGACAATGGTTTGGGTATCAGCGAAGCTGACCAAAAGCGCGTATTTGATCCATTCTTCACGACCAAACTCGGACGTGGCGGTTCAGGATTGGGTTTGAATATCGCCTATAACATCATCACTGGCGTGTTGGGCGGAACCATCCATCTCGACACACAACTTGGCCACGGTGCCCGTTTTATCGTTAATTTGCCGATCATCGCTCCGACGATATCAGTCGATGGGAATGAATAATTTATTAGCTACCTCCATGCATTTTCACTGGTAAAAATGCATGGAGGTCGCAGGTGAAAATTGCTAAATAAGCAAAATACAGAAATATTTTTTGTCGCTTTAAGCGTAAAAAGCCCCTAAGTAAATAACACTTAGGGGCTTTTTTTTGTGCAAACTCAGTTGATATTTTCACTCTGCTTGGCGCAAGAACAGAAGTCGGCCATGCCCAAGTTGGCACCGTTGATATCTGGTGTTTTCTATTTTTCGTTGTGTGCGGTAGCTAACAGACTAGATGAGTGCTTACGGGCAAGATTCTTATTAGCAAAAATTCGGCATTGTAATTTACCTTCGAAAGAGACCATGTTCAAACATAAAATCATCCCCTATGCGTTGCTTGCGCTCAGCCCTGGTGTCTTTGCCGCGCAACAGATTCCGACTGCAGGCAGTCAGATGCAACAAATTCCGCCGGCCCCGTCCCCTAAAAAAGCGGCCCAGAAAGTTGACGTCAAACAAGACAACGTGTCGTCCACTACACAATCCGATAACACGAAAATTTTCGTCAATCGCTTGAAAGTGACCGGCTCACAGGTCTATTCCGAAGCTGACTTAGTCGCCGTCGCCGGATTTAAACCTGATAGCGAACTGACGCTGGTAGACCTGCGTAGCATGGCCGCTAAGATTGCGGACCATTTCCATCGGAACGGGTATTTCGTTGCGCAAGCTTATCTGCCTGTGCAGGATATCAAAGATGGCATCGTGACGATTGCTGTAATCGATGGCCGCTACGGCAAAGTAACGCTGAACAATCAAACGAATCTCTCTGACAGTCTGGCAAACCAGCTTCTTGGCGGTTTGAATAACGGCGACATCGTCGCTTCGGGGCCGCTAGAGAGCCGTCTCTTGTTGCTCTCCGATGTTCCGGGCGTGAAGGTTAAATCGACTTTGATACCCGGTGCTTCGGTCGGTGCGTCTGACTTGGTCGTTGACGTTACACCGGGGCAGCGCGTCAGCGGCAGCGTCGATGCTGATAATGCCGGTAACCGATACACAGGTGAGTACCGTGCTGGTGCAACGGTCAACCTAAACAACCCGACCGGCCACGGCGATGTCGCCACGCTGCGGGTACTGACGGCGGGATCCGGGCTTAACTATGCCCGCGCCTCATACCAGACGCAATTCGGTAAAGCGAAAGCTGGGGTAGCTTACAGTTACTTGAGATATTCCCTGGGACGTGAATTTGAGAGCCTGCAGGCCAACGGAACGGCGAAGGTTGCGAGTATTTATGGCAGCTATCCCCTGATCCGTTCACGCAACGACAATCTTTCTGTCCAGTTGGCTTATGACGACAAGACGTTTCAAGACAAGGTCGATTCAACCTCCACTGTCACCAACAAGAAGGCGCACGTCGTGATGGCCAGCCTGTACGGTGACCATCGTGATGACTTGGGTGGTGGCGGCTTTAACGCCTATTCGTTGACTCTGTCCGACGGTAACATCGACTTGCAAACGCCTCTGGCGCATTCGATTGATGCATTGACGGCGCGCAATGACGGTCATTTTAATAAGCTCGGCTTTAATGCCATGCGGCTGCAGCGCGTGACCGATTCAGTTTCATTGTACGCGTCGATTAACGGGCAAGTTGCCTCGAAAAATCTGGACGTTTCGGAGAAAATGGAATTGGGCGGTATGTATGCAGTGCGCGCCTATCCAGAGGGAGAGGCCTATGGGGATCAAGGCTATGTCGTGAATCTGGAAGCCAGAATGGATTTGCCTAAATTTTCAGAAACCCAGTTGGGACAGCTTCAATTAATTGGCTTCGTCGATACCGGTTCCGTTACCTTGAACAAAAATCCATGGACGTCCGGATCAAATAGCCGAACCCTGAGCGGTGCCGGGGTAGGGCTCAATTGGTCGGACAGCAATAATTTCGTGGTAAAGGCGTATTACGCCCATAAGTTGGGCAATGAAGCTGCGACGTCGGCGCCGGATTCATCAGGCAGATTCTGGATACAGGCGGTGAAATTTTTCTAAGCAAGGGAAGGGCAATGAACATCTGCTTGCCAAATAATTCAAGAATAATTCACTCGCATTTAAATAGTATTGGAGTCACATCATGAACTGTATCTATCGCTCGATCTGGAACCACAAGACCAGAACTTTTGTAGCCGTTTCGGAAAGCACCAAAAGCGCTGGCAAAAAAACTTCTTCCGGCGCAAGCGCCACAGGTAGTGCTGCGCGTTTTTGCGTGAAAGCGCTGGCGATGTCTGTGATGATGGCATTTGGTGCTACCGCCTACGCAGGCCCTGTTGGCGGTGTCGTCCAGGCAGGTGCCGCGAACATCAACACCGGCGTGGGAGGCACGACGATCAACCAGTCGACTTCGAATGTGGTAATTAATTGGCAGAGTTTCAATATCGCACCAAATGAAACCGTTCGATTCGTGCAGCCTGGCAGCTCTTCTGTCGCACTGAATCGGGTCATCGGCGCTGATTCTTCCAATATTCTCGGAAACCTCATTGCCAACGGTAAGGTGTTTCTGGTCAACCCGAACGGTGTCCTGTTCGGTAAGAGTGCTTCGGTCAATGTTGGTGGGCTAGTCGCGTCAACACTGAACATTGCTGACAGCGATTTCATGGCCGGCACCTATAAATTTTCCGGTACCGCTAGCGGGACAGTACTCAATCAAGGTTCGATCTCCACTAATGCGGACGGTGGTTATATTGCCCTGATGGGCGCCAATGTCGGCAATGACGGGGTCATTTCGGCCAAACTCGGTACCGTGGCACTCGCTGCGGGCAAGGCCATCACTCTCGACCTGGCTGGCGACGGCTTGGTCAATATTACTGTTAATCAGGGAACGTTGAACTCGCTGGTACAGAACGGCGGCTTAATCCAGGCGGACGGTGGACAGGTACTGCTCACTACGCAGGCGGCGGGAACTTTGTTGCAAAGCGTGGTCAATAATACTGGCGTAATAAGAGCACAAACCCTCGAAAACCACAACGGCACGATCAGACTGCTGGGCGACATGCAAAGCGGTACCGTCAGCGTAGGCGGCACACTGGATGCTTCCGGCACGGGCACGGGCCAGACCGGTGGTAACGTGACGGTTACCGGCCAGCACGTCGGCCTGTTTGGCGGACATATCAACGCCTCCGGCGACGCAGGCGGCGGCACCGTGTTGATTGGCGGCGACTATCAGGGCAAAAACCCATCAGTACCGAACGCCACCGCGACGTATATGAGCGCGGATGCCAGCATCACCGCTGACGCTATCACCAATGGCAATGGAGGCAAGGTGGTTTTATGGGCGGACGACTCAACGCGCGCCTATGGCAGCATTAGGGCGAATGGCGGCACGCAAGGCGGCGACGGCGGCTTGATCGAAACCTCTGGCCACAATCTGGACGTAGCGGGCATCAAGGTCGATACCCGCGCGCCGAACGGCAAGTACGGTATGTGGCTGCTCGACCCCGCTGACGTGACAATCACGGGCGCAGCGTCCAGTCCATCGTTCAGCGGCGGCAACCCGAACGTCTTCTCGCCAAGCGCTGGCGCAAGCACCGCCAACGTGGCTGTTAGCGACATTACCACCGCACTGCTCACCACCGGCGTCACCATCAATACAGTAAACACCGGCGCAGCTGGAGTCGGGTCCGGTGATATCACCATTGGCACTCCATTGGTTGCCGCACCGATTATATGGACGGCACCGACGACGCTGACATTGAACGCCGTTCGGAATGTCACCGTGAATTCCGGTTCGGCTATTACCGCTACCGATGGCAGCTTTGTCGTGAACGCCGGAGGCAATATAGACGTGAAGGCGACTACGAAAACGACTACCGGGAATCTTAGCTACAAAGCCGTAGGCAATGTCAACATGGACGCCGCCACGACGATTACCACGGGAACCGTTTCAGTTATCGCCGGAGGCAATGTCACCGTGAACAATGCCATGACAGTCACCACTGGCGACATCGTCTTGCGCGGCGACAATGATGGAACCGGCCCAGGGGCAGTCGTTGGCGGAACCGTCAACATTACCTGTGGCAGTAATTGCCTGACCATAGGAACCGGCACACTCAGGATCCGCTTCAATCCGGCCAGTTACGCCACTACCGGGGCCGAAATTACTAATTACGGCACAACGTTGACAGGTGGCGGAGCGTTAGATGCTAAAGCCTGGGTGTTTGGCAAGGGAGACAATAAAATATACGACGGTACGACTGCGGCAACTGTCAACGGACTTAAACCTGATTTGGCGGGGGTAGCCCCTGCTGCCACCTTAGGAGTTGTAACCAATGCTAATTTCGATACCAAACATGTAGGGACGAACAAGCTGATCACCTTTGACAGCACCTTTAGCGATGCTGTTTATGATCTCTTTGCGCCTTTCGGAACTACGCCTGGAACCTATACTACACGGGCGGACGTCTTTGTCAGGCCGTTGACGGTCAACGCGGTAACTGATACCCGTGTCTATAATGGCACCACTAGCTCGGTGGGTACGCCAACTGTCATCGATTTGCAGGCAGGAGATACCTTGAATGGTACGTTGACTCAGGCCTATGCCAGCAAGAACGTGTTAGGTACGAATAACAGCACCCTGGTTGCCACTGGCCCCTATACCGTGAGCGACGGTAACGGGGGGAATAATTACAGCGTTACCGTCAACACAGCACCAGGTACCATCACGCCGCTGGCGCTTGTTGGTAGCATCACAGCAGCCAATAAAATGTACGATGGCGACAACACGGCAACAATTGTGACCCGCACGCTGGCCACTCCTGTTGCCGGGGATGCGGTGAGTTACATCGGCGGCAGTGCTCTTTTCAGCGACAAGAATGTAGCCGACGGCAAGACAGTGACGGGTACGGGCCTGAGTCTTGCCGGTGCCGATGCGGGCAATTACACCGTTAACACGAGTGCCATTACTACCGCCAACATTACACCAGCACCGCTGACGCTGAAGGCGGACAACGCCAGCAAGGTTTACGGCCAGACATTCACACCTGCCAGCACGGCGTTCACGATAGTGGTAGCACCGGTAGCAGGAGAGACTGTCACCAACGTTTCCGAGACTAGCCCCAGCGGCACGCCGGCGACCGCCAGCGTAGCAGGCAGCCCGCATCCGATAACGATCACGCCAGGCAGCGCTACCGGTACCTTCGATCCATCCAACTACAATATCATCTACCTTCCAGGTACATTAACGGTGACGCCGGCACCGCTGACGGTGAAGGCAAACGACACGACCAAGGTCTACGGTCAGACGTTCACTCCGTCAAGCACAGCTTTTACTACTCCGGTGGCACTGCAAAATGGTGAGACTGTCGGCAGTGTTACCGAAACTAGCCCTACCGGTACGCCAGCGACGGCCAGCGCGGTGGGTGGTCCGTATCCCATCACGCCTAGCAACGCCACGGGTGGTACTTTCACGCCATCTAACTACACGATTACCTATGTCAATGGTTTGTTGACCGTGACGCCTGTGGTAGTGCCACCCGTGACACCACCAGTTGTCGTATCTCCCCCCGATGTTGTTCCGCCACCGGTAATCGTGCCACCACCAGATGTTGTATCACCACCAGATGTTGTAGCACCACCAGATGTTGTTTCACCGCCGGTAATCGTGCCACCACCGGTTGTCGTAGCACCACCAGATGTTGTTTCGCCGCCGGTAATCGTGCCACCACCGGTTGTCGTGTCACCTCCAGATGTTGTTCCGCCACCGGTTATCGTTCCACCAAAAGTTTATGTGGCTCCATATCATCCGCCTAAGCAAGATCGTAATTAAGAGCAGGGTTCCCCGATGCGCCGATTGATATCGTGTGCGCGTCGGGGGCGATGTGCATTTACTACCAGATAAGAGAAACCTGCCGCTGTGGGTGACTTTCGTTTGGTGATCCATGATCCGTGATACATGCCCATGATCTGCAGGCGCGTTGTTCTGTATTAAGGTAATAATATGACAAACAATAAGAACTATGTATGGCCACCCGTTAGGGGGGGGATGCATTGCATAATGCGTTCAAGGAGCTTGCTGTCGATCACAGCGGTCATATCCAAAGGATTTTCCCTTGCTCTGGCGGCGGGCTTTAGTTCGCAACTGGCGTTCGCAGTAGGCGAACCGGCGCAACGGTCCGATCAGAACAATTCGTTGCCCGCACATAAGGATGCAGTGGCCTCGGCAATTAGCAAACTCGAACCTGCTATGGCGCCGCATCCAAGACGAGTGAACTTTGAGCGCGAGCATGCCTCCCAAGATGCTCGGCAGGTAGCAGACTGGATCGTTGATTCGGGCGATAATCGCGGCATGCCATTCGTGATTGTTGATAAGGTAGATGCTAAAGTGTTTGTATTCAATGCGGCAGGTCGGCTTAGCGGTGCAGCTTCTGCGCTGCTCGGACTAGGGCAGGGCGATGACTCCGTCCCCGGTATAGGCACCCGAAAATTGTCGAGCATTCTCCCCAGTGAGCGCACGACTCCGGCGGGGCGTTTTGTGTCTGCGCTGGGTCACAATGTCCACGGAGGTGAAATTCTCTGGGTCGACTACGATGCCGCAATCTCTCTGCATCCGGTGATTACCACCAACCCCAAAGAGCGCCGCGCGGAACGCTTGGAAACGCCGTCGCCGCTCGATAATCGTATTTCCTATGGATGCATTAACGTCCCGGCAAAATTTTTCAAAGACGTGGTGAGTACCGCTTTTAAGCGGACAAATGGCATTGTCTATGTACTGCCGGAAACCCGGTCGGCACAAAAAGTTTTTGCCTCGTATGACGTAGACGAGCGTGAACGGCTGCAGGCCGAGAGTAAACACTTGCCTGCGCAGATCCTCTCCCAAATCGGCAATCGCTGATCTTGTCTTTCTCTGTCAAGCACTCCTCCACGACTCGGTAAATTTCAAGCTGCTTGCAAGTTCGATTTTGTCGAATTTTGTATCGCCTGATTGGTTAGCAGATCATGCCACTGCCAGCCGTTAGCTTGTAGGCTTTGTCCCTTGGCGTTGTTCTGTCGTTGCTATTAACAATGCTTTTAAAGCGGCTACTTGTGCAGCGGATAGGATGATTCGACTATTCTTAGTCTCAATGACTATTCCCCCAAGACTGCCCCAAAGAGTGTGGCTGTCAATGGGCATACTTTGCCGCTACAGGCATGAAAAAAGCCCCTAAGTCGTTGATTACTTAGGGGCTTCTTAGGCAAACTTGGCTAACGTTTGCGGTGTACTTGGCGGAGAAACGGGGATTCTTCGCCATAGACACATAAATCATTGATTTATAGGGAGTTATTTTTTTATTTTCATCTCATGAAAGCAAAAAAGAGTGACCCCAATGAGTGACACCTGTCCATTATATTTGAAGATTATATTTCTGCGTTGACTCAATTCGAATCCGCTTTTAGGATTCGAATTGCTGATCACAGTTATTTTTAATAGAAGGGGAGGTGGGTGCCCATACTACCCACCCCGTTAATTACTCTTTCAATCTATACACCTGATGCATTCGTGCATGTCCAGGTTGTGCCGTTAAAATCAAATTCGTATAAATCGCCACCCATTTCACAATCCCGCGCATATTTTTCGTAATCAATATAAGCACGCACTGATTCAGGTACGTCGTTTAGGTAAAATTCGTCAAAGAGAGTTTCAGCTACGTCTTTCAAATTACCTTCGGACAAATTCACGTCTTCCAGCTTATCCAAAGCATTTTCCAAGTTATAGCCTGAAACACTGCACAAGTAATACAAGGCTGTTTTTTCATGTTCGGCTAAATCTGCAATGGTTTCAAACCATCGGTTTAAATTGGCTTGATTGATACCACACGCTGAAAATAACTCGCAGTCGTCACCGTCTATGAATTGGATTTCAAACTCTTCTACAGGGCTGCCAAAAGCGTCCAGCAGGTTTTCTGATTTCTCGGTGTATGCCTCCAAGGTATCAAAGTAAAAACCAACTGCGTCCAAGCTATAAGGCTGTGCGAAAAATGTGCTCATGGTGTTCTCTGCTTTCGTATCGTTTTTAGGCTGGTTGAGCCTGAAGTTGATTGAAGACTTGCTCTGTTTTTGCAGACTTCACAACTCGTTTATCTGCATCATTTTTGAGTCGTTTCGCCTAAGCCACGAATGGCATGGCTGGACAAGAAGCAATGCAAGCAATTTGTCAAAATCGCAGTCGCAACGAAGTGGGAACCGATTGCCGAAAATCACGAAGGGGAATGCTTGTTTTGATACGCAGACATGCAAATCTTGGCGTTTTTAGCGAGACGGGGAAAAAGTGGTGCAGATAGATTGACGGGTAAAAACAGAGATGCCGTGGAATTAGCTTGTGAGGGTATTGCTTTGGATTTATTACCGAGATTTAAGAATTGACTTGGTCTACCTGGACGAGGTGGACCCTGTTTTTTTAAAGTGTTAGATTTTTGTGCTCACACTGTCCGGGCTGTCCATGTGATTTTGCAACTTCTATGGTTATTTTTAATTGGTTTCACGGTTGTGAGCAATTGTCGAAAGTCGAGGGCAATCGGCAGTACTCTATCCTTCGTGAATGACTCAATACGACAGTCGTTCATGAGCTGCATGTCACGGTTCACGGGACTACCGAGAGAAATGCAGCAGTTGCGGTCATTAACTTTCAATGAGGCGTCCATTCAACGTCACATGCGAAAGTAAGATGATCCGTGCTTCCCTAGTCCAACACTTGGTAATTCAAACCTGCTGACTTGTGGGTAAAAAGTCGCATATAAAAGAGTTTACAACGCGTCTATTTATTACGGGTGGGAAGTAGTATATTTGATCTCGGGTAGGGATTTCGGTTGCAGCTCTGCGGGCATGGCGAACAAGAGCCTATAATATGTATTCGTTCGCTCAGGATATTTTCTAAATTTTTCCTAGACGTTAAATTGTACGTTGAAGTATTTAAGGAGTTCAAATGGGAAACGCCATTCCTGTAAAAATAGCAGATGAATTTTTCAAAAAAAAAGGCGATTTGGTGGAGAAAATTCAATTGCTCATATCAAAATACGCACCTATGGCGTATCTGCTGGAAGTCGACGAGCAATTTTGTGCAGAGCTATTTAAATTTCATCCAAACTATATAGAACATATTGGTAGCGGGCTAAAGCGCATTCAGGTTCGTTTGGACGAATATGGCAATAAATGCTTTCACATTCATTGCACGGATGGAAGTGACGACGTTATTAGTTGGAAAAAATGTGTGCGCAATGCAAAATAATTAGTCGCTGGCTCTATTTTGCTACCTAAGTCCTAGCAATTCGAATATTTCATTTTTACACAGGATTGGTAAATCAAGTTTCGTTACCTTAGTTGCTGCAAGCCGGGCCAGGTAGTCCTCTGGCTCTGTCGCTTCTCCCCAGTTTATAGCCATTTTTAATTTAATGGCCGTAAAACGCGAGAGACCCAGAGCCATCAAACTCAGCGCGACTTGATCACATGAGCCAAATTCTAGATAAATATGATATGGCGCGACCGCAGGCACCTTGTCTTTCCCCGATCTTTCTACTAGAGCAGCTTTCAATAAGTCTTCATACGCAGCAAAATATTTCACTAGGCTATATCTAATTTCCTTCTCGATTACGTTTAATAATTTCCGAATAGTGGGAGACGCTGCAGTATCGCTTTTTTTCTTTCGGACATACTCAATTCGTTGCGATATCAGCTCACCGATAGATTTACCCCAAACCCAATCGTGGGCCAGTCCACAGACCCAATTTCTATATTTATCATGCATTTTTATTTCAAATGCTGCATTGATCATAGAGATCGCGATCTCCATTCTTCCCTTTCCAGATTTTTCAAAAGGATTTACGAGAATAATTTCGCGCAGGTCTTCAACGCTTTTAATCGCATCATATAGTTTTTGCAACATGTCAGGGCGAAGTGATCTGTGTGACTCTATTACATCCGAAGGAATGTCTATCTTTAATGCTGTCATATGTGTAATATTTCTCTGCAAAATCTCCATGTTTTGCTCATTTTTATAATTTGAGTATGTTTCCAGCTCCCCCTCCGGTTGTCCTACCACTTCATGATATAGGCGACTAAAGGCCGCGTCAGCAAGTTCCCGATCCGAGTCCAGAACTGAATTATCAGTTAAAGCATTTATAAGGGAGCCGCCATCGTCCATTAGCGCGCCCATGGCGCTCCTAATTTCCTGAAGATTCTCCCCCTGATAGGATTTGACTGCCCAATCGCTAGGTCTCAAGCACCATATATTCCCATGAAACTCCTTCAATAGACGCCCAGCTCGTCCCGCGAGATTTCTAAAGTCAGCTCGCTGCATAGGATTCGAACCTAAATAAGGATTTTCGATCACTATATGTTTGGCGGGTAAATTGACACCCTGCAATAACGTGCTTGTGCAACAAAGAAAATGAATTTTAGACTCTCTGAAAAGACGTTCCACGCCATTTCTTACGATCGATGGCATGTCACCATAATGAAATCCTACGCCTTTTTTTAAGCATGCGATAAGAGGATATTCAGGATGAATTTCCTTTTTGATGAAATCTATAAAATCTGCAATTTCATCACTTTGCTCTATATCGATCCTTGCATCTGCTACAAAAAGCGCACTCTCCTCAGCGAGTGCCGCGCTATCTGCGAAAATAATAACCGATTCGTTCTTTTTGCAAATCTGGACTGCGAAGTTAGCCTTTTGCTTAATTTTAGATTCACGAAAGTTAAAATCTATATCTGATGTTCCAATGTCAACATTAGACCTAGAGGTTAATAGTTGTATTTTTACTTTCTGTGGCTTCTTGGCCACTTCCGAAATCAATATAATATTTTGTGAGACGGGAGAAATTTCCTCGGTAAAAAATCTTCCATTTGAGGATCGCTTAAAAATCTCTAGAATATAGCCGGGATTTTTAATCAATGGGCTCGCGAAAAAAATCGCCATATTCGGGCATCGCTTTAGCGCTAAATCGATTGCATTTTGCAATAAAATTCCACGCTTACCTTTCTGCAATTCATGAGCCTCGTCAACAATTAGTAACGAAATACTAATTTCCCCATTTGAAATGGACAGCAAACTGAGGAGACGCTCTTGGGTCAATACATAAACGACACCACGGCGCGGTGCAAGACTCGTAATGGGGAATGGAGCGGTCCTTACTATAATTTCGTGAATTTCCTCTGATCGAATAGTATTTCTGATGCGCGAAACAACTTCAGAAACAAGAGCGCGTGTTGGAACAATGTAAACAATGCATGGGTTTATCTCATGTCTAAGTCTTCGTACCAAGTCGAGATTTAAAATGAAAGATTTTCCTGCTGACGTAGGCGCTGAAACGCTAAGAGACGTTTCTCGCTCTAACGAGTCGTATAATTTATATTGAAAGTCGGTGAGAGCATTAGACTCCCCTACGGTATTTTCTACTGTACGGGCAATACGCTCGATAGATATAGCAAAGGGTACAGGTGGCTCGTCATTATTTAAAAATTTTTCACGAAGTAACGACCGCCCTGGAAAATTTCCAATCCGAGAGAGCAAGGCATCCGTGATTGAAACTACATTCGGATTTCCCTGGCCATGAGATTCGATTAAACGACTGCAAATTTCGTAGGTAAGTGATATGTCTGAAGTATCTTCCGAAAGGGAAAAAACTGAAGCAAAACTTAGCAAGAGACTTATCTCGTTACTATCTAAGAAGTTCGTTACATTATCATCGATTGTTAAATATTGATTAATATTCAATTTTAATAATTTCGACATTACACCAACAAATTGTTCGTCGTTTTTCATCTTTGTTCCATATGCTAATCTAACGCGGCGTTGAATTCATTGCGAAATTCCGAAACCGATGGGAATGGCAAGAAAAAAATTTCGAATTTAAGATATTTTCGATTAAAGGTCGAAAATTTCTGATTCAATTTTTCAACTATATTTTTGCTATCATCAAGCAAATATTGTTGAAATTTTTTATTTAACTCAACGGGGGCTATCGATTTGTAGCGTTCCCAATCATATCCGATCAAGCACGTATGATTGATACTCGCGTTTGGACCTGGCTCCCCCAGTTTTATCATGTTAACAATTTCATTTTTAACTACTTCATTTTGATATTTAAAATGCTTTGTTATTATGGAAAACTCATGCTTATACATTTCACTATTGTGAAAATCATCGATGCTCTTAAGAGCAGAAGTAATCGCAGCATTGACGTCTTGGTATAATTTTGCCTCGCCAAAATAGAACTCAGCCAGATTATCGGCTTCATTCCATTTGATATGTATCCCATCCGAGCCCTTCACTTCATCACGATTATTTGTCTTTAATTCCATTTTCGCGACTAGCTGGGGCGCTCGGAGGACCGCCTCAGTGAGAAAAAATAGTAAAGCTTCGCCAGCTTCACCCGTTTGATCAGGTTTTCCGGTTGAAATAGTGGGGTGACGGAAAAGACGTCTCGCGTCTCTTGTCAATTGCGCTGCTTGTCGCGATGTAAGCGGTTCTGGTCGATTTTTGGATGCGATGCAATAATCAATAATATATTGATAAAGCATTTCGGCTAAAGCCTTAACCATCGGACGACCATTACCATCGCGTTTTAAATGATGAAATCTTATATTTCCAATAACATCATCTAACTTAAAATCATGCTCTAACATATCAATGCACTCATGATAGTCATCGATTTTGACTGCTAGAAAGTCATTTAAAGCGTTGAGATTGCTCATTTAGCGGAGTATAAGAGTTTATTTGGCAACAAGTTTATTCTTATACTGGGATAAAAGGTTGGCTAAATTCAATTTATGTCAAAAACATAATATGGGAGGTCTCGATCACTCGACCTCCAAGGTAGACCGACCGTAATTGGCCTAGAGGCACCAGTGATCGAAAAGTAACGTCCTGACCACAACCAAACTTTTATAAAAAAATACAACGTCTGCTGGTATCCTCGCAGATTGGCTTATGAGGGTGTTGCTGTGGATTTTATTGCGGGGATTTAAGAATTGACTTGGACAGCGCGGACGGGTTGGACACTATATTCAAAGGTTAGATTTTTTCGTCCACGCTGTCCAAGACGTCCATATCGTTTCAATCTTTGGCTACAAAATATCGCCAAGGAATTTCTCTACGACTTTCCTATCCTTTATATTCAGCTTGCTCATAGCTAGTGCAACCTTAGCGAATAAATCCAGCAAGATCGTCTGCTGACTCTCGCTCAAATCTTCCATGCGATTCATTAGTGCTAATGCCTGATCACTTACATCAGGAGTGCTGATTTTGAGTAAGTCGCTAATCTCACAATCCAGTAACTTGGCTATCTGAGCCAAGCGTGCCAATGACGGCGCGATATGGCCTGTTTCTATCCTACTGACGGATTCTTTTTCAATGTCCATTTGCTCGGCTAGTTGTGCCTGAGTCAATCCCTTGGCTTTCCTGCGAATAGCAATAATCCCACCGACTTCACGAGCCAATTGCTTTTCTGAACTCAATTCTTTCTGTCGCATGACACACCCCGTCATATTAGATCTTGAAGTGTGATCTTTTTACGTCAACCTTGGAATGACTCAATGCGTTAATGTAAAATGACATATTAAATCATTATTGATTGATTTTATAGGTCTATTCAAATTATTGGTTGCACGTTACTTATCTCGACAAATAGAAAGAAAAAGCTATGCAATGTCCTTACTGCAAGTCAGATCACACGAAAAAACTATCCACTATTTACTACGCAGGAACAACGGTTTCAAACGGAACAGGCTTTGCCATTGGTTCTCAGCCTGGTCAATTTGGTACGGTCAATACCACCACGATATCCAGAGCAATTGAAGCTGAAAACGCAAAAGCGCCAGAGAAATGGTCTTACGCCAATATCTTTATCGCGTTGATTGTATGGATAGTGCCAATGATCGGTCTGGGTATGGCTGGAAGTCGTTTTGTGTCTGTCCCATTTCTCTTGGCGATGACTTATGTCATTTATCACTTTCCGAGCATTCACCACCAGCGTAAATACATCTATCCAGAATTAATGCGCTTCTATAACAGTACGAGCAAGTGCATGAACTGCAATATGACATTTCAGGACAACTTTGAATTAAATCCTGATTTGTATGACTGGACATGGAAAAGGTTCATTCGTGAAAATTTCAGTTTTACAAAAAAATTCATAGCTATTTTGGGTGCTGGAGCTGCATACGCCATTTATCCCTTCGTCATCCAATTAATCCTCTGGCATTCACTCGCCTTTTTTGAGGTGCATTTCACTCATTTTTTTATGCCAGTCATTCTGATTATTTCAGGGTTGATTGTGGCAAAAAAATCCAAGCAAAAAGTAGCTGAGTAATACCTACCCGATTCCCGTTTCGTCAATTTCAAACACTTAATCAAACTCAAGGACAACAACATGAAATTCAGTCTCATGGTGGCAACTCTATTCACTTTCGCACTGTCAGCCTGTGGTGGTGGCAATTCAGGCAGTAGTAATAGCAACAATCAACCTACCATCACCACTGCAACCGATACCGAAATTATCGCAAACGTCAAATCCAGCAATATTGACTTCTTACCGATTATTTATCCAGTTAACCGACCAGCAGGAACTTGGCGGTGGCCATCAACACCGAATCAGCATGTGCTTGTCTATATTCCTGCTCCAGCAAGTGGTAACGCGACTGAACAAGACTATGCAAGCAAGGCACAAAATGCCATTACACAAATCAACACGAAGTTGAGAAATTTTTTGGTATTGGAACCTGTTTCAGCAATACCAGTGAATGGCAATTTCATTCAGGTTGGTTATGGCACGTCCTTTGTGCCGGTAGGATCGACAGATTACCAAAGTTACTGCGCCAATGTGTCAGAAGGTCTCAATCTGGGAAATGTGATTCAGCCTGATAGTCAAAACGGAATCAAATCAAATCCTGTCTACGTCAATCTAGGAAATGGTCATTGTGACGTGACGCAAGCTATTGTGGTTCATGAGTTTGGACACGCGCTGGGGCTTGCTAATCATTTCAATGGTTTTGGTATTGGCGATTCTACTTCTACAGCTTTTTGGGACGTACTAGCAACCTTGTACGGCAATCCACAATCAACGACTGCAAACAATCTTATTGTTCGTCACGCTGCGAATTAAGTGATTGGACGTGGACAGCATGGACTGCTTGGACGCATTGGGTATTATTTCAGCAGTGGATGCAACAGCGTCCACCCCGACCAAGCTGTCCAGCCGATTGTTTAAACTTCAGCAGAAATTTTATTGCCTCAAAAAATCTTGATAGACAGATTGAATAACGGAATGTGCCTGAATGACTTTTTTTGCAGAACTCAGGAAATTGTTCAAGGAACTGCATTAACGGATAGCTATGCTTTGGCGCTAAAAATCCTGTGACTCCACAATCAATTTGAAGTACCGCTTGACAATCATAAACCTCAATATGCGGATAAACCATGGTAATCCACACGTGCCCAATATTGGTATTCGTATCGCTATAAAAAGTGGGTTGAATAACCGACTGAAAGAACGCCGAATAAAAATCAAAGGCAACAGAACGATTGATCAAAGAGAGTCAATGGCGAACGGTACATTATCGGTAAATCTCTGAATGTGCCAACTGATAAACGTAGCGTGTGCGCAATACGATTAATCAAAACACCGTATAGCCGTAGAACCTGTAGCGAAAGCTATGCTAGATAAGGCTTCGAAGGTTCTGCGCCAATTTTTGACTGCGCAGAACCGAGCAGAACTAAGGCTACGCTGATTAAGTCCTACTCGTCAATTTTACTTCTTTGTAAATCAATGACTTAGAAAAGGCAATGTCGTTATTCGGATACTTGTTCAGCGTAGCCCTAATACTCAACATGGTCGAAACGTCCAAGTGTCCAGGCCGTTCAGACACTATTCAACCTCTGTCTGCAAATTAGCTGTTTAAGACTCATTTCATGACATCTGATTGACGTTTATAAGCGAATAGTTATTTTACGCTGACACTTATTGCAGAATATATTAGTTTGATCTCCATTCGTTTCTGCACACCCTTGCAGTCGATGTTTTGAAGCGACTGTACTCCAGCGTGCTCTCAGAAGCCAATCACATGAATTTCCTGAGTATCCATATAGGATGGATGAATAGCCAGCCAAGATAAGTCCCGATATCGTTAATTTCGTTGGTAGAATGGAAATTTATTGCTTTTCTCCGTTTAACGAATATTTAATAAAATTCCAAAAATGGTCACTATTACAAAGATTCAGGCAATTAGTTGCTCTTGGATCTTTCATCATTCCCTTTTTTGAAAGTAAAGATGTTTTTATACAGTACACTTAATGCCCGAAAATAAGCTACGCGCACCTTCTAATCCTGCGTTCTCCTTACTAATTTAAGTCCCGCGATCATACGAAAAGGATATAGATTTTGAATAAACAACAATTAGCAGGCAAAATTTGGGAATCTGCTAATCAGATGCGCTCAAAAATTGAAGCCAATGAGTATAAAGACTACATCTTGGGCTTTATTTTCTACAAATACCTATCAGATCAACTCGTCGGATATGCCAAAAAGCAAGGCATGTCCGATGCTGAAATCGCATTACTCTGCGAAGACGATACCGAAGCGGTCGACTTTATCAAAAAAGATCTTGGTTACTTTATTGCCTATGATGATTTGTTTTCTACCTGGCTGGCAAAAGGCAATGATTTTGATGTCTCTAACGTGCGTGATGCTTTGTCTGCCTTTGAGCGTCTCATCCACACCAACCACAAAAAACTGTTCGACGGCATTTTCAATACCCTGCAAACGGGCCTCAGTAAATTAGGCGAAAGCGCGGCAAAACAAACCAAAGCCATCAGTGACTTGCTGCAACTGATCAAAACTATCCCTATGGATGGAAAGCAAGACTATGACGTACTGGGGTATATCTACGAATATCTCATAGAAAAATTTGCCGCCAATGCAGGCAAAAAAGCCGGTGAATTCTATACGCCGCATGAAGTCTCGCTACTCATGTCGGAGATCATTGCGCACCACGTCAAAGATAAAGAAAAAATAAAAATTTATGACCCCACTAGTGGCTCTGGTTCATTACTCATCAACATTGGTAACTGTGTCGCCAAACATGTCAATGGCGTAGACAACATTATTTATTACGCGCAAGAGCTCAAGGCCAACACCTACAACTTAACCCGTATGAATTTAGTCATGCGCGGTATTAAGCCTAACAGTATCGTCACCCGCAATGGTGATACGCTAGAAGACGACTGGCCTTACTTTGACGAGAATGATCCATCGGCTTATTCGCCGCTGTATGTTGATGCCGTTGTCTCCAATCCGCCTTATTCGCAACAGTGGGACCCTGCGCATAAAGAGAGCGACCCGCGTTACGCGCGCTTTGGCCTGGCCCCCAAAACCAAGGCAGACTATGCCTTCTTACTGCACGACCTGTATCACCTAAAGCCCGACGGCATGATGGCCATTGTATTACCCCATGGCGTGTTATTCCGTGGCGGCGAAGAAGGCGCTATCCGTAAGCAGCTCATTGAACAAAACCACATTGATGCCATTATCGGCCTGCCCGCTAATATCTTTTTTGGCACAGGCATTCCTACCGTTATTTTGGTATTACGCCAAAAACGTGACAAGACCGACGTGCTGATCGTCGATGCCTCCAAGCACTTCATCAAGGTAGGTAAAAACAATAAGCTGCAAGCCTCAGATATTAAGCGCATTACCGATGCTGTCATTAAGCGCGAGAGCAATCCCAAATTCTCACAAGTGGTAAGCAAAGCAACGCTTCGCAAAAATGACTACAACCTGAATATCGCTAGGTATGTCGATTCTGCCGACAATGCCGAAACTTGGGATTTACACGCCACTATGCTGGGCGGTATTCCCGTCAATGAAATCAGCCAGCTCGAACGCTACTGGCAAGCCTTTCCGGGTTTGCGCCTAACCTTGTTTAGCAACACCTCAAGTCACTATGCGCAACTAGCCATTGTGGTCGATGAGGTCAAATCCAGCATCACTGAGCATAGCGAAGTGCAAGCATTTGCACACAGCTACGCCAAGGCGTTTACTGGTTTTGATAGCTACTTGAGAACTGAGCTGATCACGCAATGGCAGGCCGTGAATATTGCCCAACAAGAAGGCGTACTGAGCCATGCCCTGTTTGCGCGTTTAGAAAATACACTGTTAAATGGCGTAGCCTTAATCGACAAATATCAAGCCTACCAATTGCTCAATAACCACTGGCAAATCATCGCTGGCGATGTAGAAATGTTGCAGACCGAAGGCTTTGCAGCCAGCACGCAAGTAGACCCGAACATGGTCATCAAAAAAGTTAACGGTAAAGACACCGAAGTACAAGACGGCTGGGTCGGCCAGATCCTACCGTTTGACTTAGTGCAAAACACTCACTTAAACGAGGAACTGCAAGCCTTAAAACAACAAGAAAATCGCCTCGCCGAAATCAATGCCGAACTGGAAACCCTACTCGATAGCTTCTCGGAAGATGACAACGCCTTAGATACCTTTAACGACAATGGGGATGGCTTTGTGAATACAGCGGTCGCCAAAGCAGCCAAGCAATTCAATACAGAAGCAAAGAAAGGCGCAGCGTTTGAGGTGGATAGCTACGAAGCCAACATCATCAAAGCCGATGCGCTGATAGTTGAGGAAAAAAATCTAAAAAGAGCCTTGAAAATCGACTCAGACGCATTGCATCTTAAAACTAAAACCACGATTGAAAATTTAAACGAGCAACAAGTGCATCACTTGCTCGAACTCAAATGGATCAGCCCATTATTGAACGAGTTAAATCAACTCCCTAGCGACCTGATTCACCAACTGACGCGCCAAGTACAAACCCTGGCGGATAAATACGCCACCACCTATGCCGATGTCGCCAAGGAAATTAAAAACACCGAGCAAGTACTGGCTGGTTTAATCGATGAACTGACAGGTGATGAGTTTGACCAGCAAGGCTTGGCCGAATTAAAAGCGTTTTTGCAAGGTGCATAAGATGAGCGCAGAAAATAAAGTGCCAGCGATTCGCTTTAAGGGATTTAGTGGCGAGTGGATCAGCACTGAATTAGGAAAATTGTTGGATATCACATCAGCGGCCAGAGTTCATAAAGAAGAATGGGAAAAAGATGGTGTACCTTTTTTTAGAACGAGTGATGTGGTATCGATATATAAGGGCTTAGAAAATAAAAAAGCTTATATTTCCTTTGATCTCTATAAAGAATTATCAGCGAAATCAGGCTGCGTCGAAAAAGATGATCTTCTCATCACGGGCGGCGGCTCCATAGGCATACCGTATTTAATCGCATCCAATGAACCTTTATATTTTAAAGATGGTGATCTGATCTGGTTGAAGAACGCTAAAGGTGTAAATGGCTATTTTCTGTTTACTTTTTTTTCTAGTCAGCCTTGTAAGCGGCATATTAGCAGTATCACTCATATTGGCACGATCTCTCACTATACGATTGAGCAAGCTAAGGCTACGCCAATTAACATCTCTCAGGTCGAAGAACAAACCAAAATCGGCAATTATTTCCAACAGCTCGACGCCCTGATCGCCCAGCACCAGCAAAAGCACGACAAGCTATTAAATCTTAAAAAAGCCCTGCTCGAAAAAATGTTCCCCAAACAAGGCGCAAGCGTACCGGAGGTTCGATTTAAGGGATTTAGTTGGGACTGGAATGAGAAAGCATTGCATCAGATAGTAGATGTAAGAAGTGGACGTGATTATAAGCATTTATCAATCGGTGACATTCCAGTATTCGGTACAGGTGGCTATATGCTGAGCGTTAATGAGGCACTATCTTATGATGAAGATGCTATTGGTATCGGAAGGAAAGGAACAATCGACAAACCTTACATATTAAAGGCTCCATTTTGGACAGTTGATACCTTATTTTATGCTTTGCCTTATGCAAAAAATAACTTAGATTTTGTTTATGCCATCTTTCAAAAAATAAATTGGCGACAGAAGGATGAATCAACTGGCGTACCAAGTTTATCAAAGGTCGCAATCAATAATATTTCTGTGTTTGCAACCGACGAAACAGAACAAACTAAAATTGGCAATTTTTTCAAAAACCTAGACACGCTTTTAAACCAACACCAAAGCCAACTAAAAAAACTCAACAACATCAAGCAAGCCTGTTTAGAAAAAATGTTCGTTTAACCCAACGGAGTCTACGCATGACCTTAGAAAATAAACTCGGTATTACCGATGCGGTAGAGCTGGCGCGGGTTGAGGAAAAATTGAGTAAAGCCCAAGCGCATAAACTATTTACCAGCGGTTTTTTAGACACGCTAACCGTGGGTAGTTTTGCGGCATTGGCGAGCATTCATGAAACGCTTTTTGGCGAGATATACGACTTTGCGGGTAAAGTCCGCGAAGTCAATATGGCGAAAGGCAACTTTAGATTTGCCTCGGTAATGTATCTCAAAACCGCCTTAAGCAATATTGAGGCGATGCCACAAACCAACTTTGACGAAATCATAGAAAAATATGTGGAAATGAATATCGCCCATCCATTTAGAGAAGGCAATGGTCGAAGTACACGGATGTGGCTAGATTTAATTCTTAAAAAAGAACTCAAGCAGGTGATTGATTGGCAGCGTGTCGATAAAAATGATTATTTAATGGCGATGGAGCGCAGTCCTGTCAAAGACCTTGAAATTAAATTTCTCTTACAACAAGCCTTGACCGATCAAATCAACAGTGCCGATGTCTATATGAAAGGCATTGATGCCAGTTATTACTACGAAGGTTATACCCTCTATAAAACCGAAGACAGTGCGGACTAAGCCATGACTTTTACGACAGAAGCTGCTTTTGAAATTGCTTTAATTAACGAACTAAAAAATAGAGGCTGGGAAGAGGACGTACTAAAAAACCCTAGTGAAGCTGACTTATTAAAAAACTGGGCGGCGATTTTATTTCAAAACAATCGTGATATTGACCGCCTCAACGATGTGCCGCTAAGCGACACTGAAATGCAGCAAATCGTGGAGCAAATTCGAGCATTAAAAACACCCCTCAAACTCAATGGCTTTATTAATGGCAAAACGGTCGCTATTACTCGTGATAACCCTAAAGACCATTTGCATCTGGGCAAAGAAGTCAGCCTAAAAATTTATGATCGTCACGAGATAGCAGCAGGGCAAAGCCGCTATCAAATTGTGCAGCAACCCAAGTTCGCTAAAACCTCCCATATCTTGAATGATCGCCGTGGCGATGTGCTGCTATTGATTAATGGCATGCCTTTGATTCACATAGAACTCAAGCGCAGCGGCATGCAAGTAAGCCACGCCTATAACCAGATTGAAAAATATTCTGCTGAGGGTGTGTTTAGCGGTTTGTTTTCCTTAGTGCAGGTGTTTGTGGCGATGACACCCGAAGCCACGCGTTACTTCGCCAATCCAGGCGCAGAGGGAAAATTCAATAAAGATTTTTACTTTCATTGGGCTGATATTAATAACGAGGCTATCAATGATTGGAAAGGCATCGCTTCTCGTTTTTTATCTATTCCTATGGCGCATCAGCTCATTGGTTTTTATACCGTGGCCGATCACTCGGAAGGTGTGCTCAAGGTGATGCGCAGTTATCAGTATTATGCGGCGAACGCTATTTCAGACAAAGTATCGAGAACCAATTGGGGCGATAAAGACCGATTAGGCGGTTATGTGTGGCACACCACAGGCTCAGGAAAAACCATGACTAGCTTTAAATCGGCGCAGTTGATTGCGCATTCTAAAGATGCCGATAAAGTGATTTTTTTGATGGATAGAATTGAGCTGAGTGTGCAATCTCTGTACGAGTATCAGAATTTCGCCGCCGAGGGGGAAACGGTGCAGGCCACCGAGAACACCAGCGTATTAATCACTAAACTCAAAAGCACTGATCCCGCCAATACTTTGATTGTTAGCTCGATTCAAAAAATGAGTAACATCAAAGAAGAAGGCGGCTTGCAGAGTCATGATATCGCTCTGATGAACAACCAGCGCATCGTTTTTATTGTGGACGAAGCGCATCGTTCTACTTTTGGCGATATGCTCATCACCATTAAAGCGACTTTTCCTTCTGCGATCTTTTTTGGTTTTACTGGCACACCGATTCACGTAGAAAACCAAAAGAAACTCAATACCACTGCGTCGGTGTTTGGTTCCGAGCTCCACCGTTACACTATTGCTGATGGCATCCGCGATAAAAACGTATTGGGCTTCGATCCTTATAAAGTAATGACCTTCAAAGATAAAGATTTACGAAGGGCAGTCGCACTTTTAAAAGCCAAAGCCAGTACCGAAGCCGAAGCCTTGGCCGACCCTAAGAAAAAAGCCATGTTTAATCGCTTCATGACGAAAGTCGCTATGGCGGGACACAAGACGGCCAGTGGGAAGTATGTCAACGGGATAGAGGATGAACTACCCAACACTCAATATACTGGTGATAAGCACCAAGAAATGGTGGTAAAAGACATACTTGAAAACTGGATGCATCTGAGTCAAAACAGTCAATTTCACGCCATTTTTGCGACCAATAGCATTCGAGAAGCCATTGAGTATTATCGCCGTTTGAAACAAGCCGAGCCGACCTTAAAAATCACTGCCTTATTTGATCCGAATATTAATGAAGACGAGGACTTTGCACTCAGTGCAGCGTTCAAGCAAGCTGGTTTAATTGAAATCATGGAGGACTACAACGGGCGCTATGGTCAGGATTTTACCTTAGCTAATCACGCTCAATTTAAAAGGGATATTGCAGCCCGACTCGCTCATAAAAGACCCTATTTGCGCATTGAAAAAACACCTGAGCAACAAATTGATCTACTAATTGTGGTGAGCCAAATGCTGACGGGTTTTGATTCTAAATACTTAAATACCTTGTATCTGGATAAGCTGCTGACGTATGAGAACATCATTCAGGCTTTTTCCCGCACGAATCGTCTCTACATTGAACACGAAAAGCCTTTTGGCACCATTCGTTATTATCGCAAACCACACAGCATGGAGGGCAATATTAACGCCGCCATCAAATCGTATTCTGGGGACAAACCGATAGTACTTTTTGTGGATAAACTTCCAAAAAATGCGGAACGATTAAATGTACTTTATGGCGATATAGCGGCGCTATTTCGTGATGCGGGAATCGAAAATTTTGAAAGACTTCCAGTTGATATGGCAGTATGCGGTCAATTTGCGAAACTGTTTGCGGGCTTAAATCAGCACTTGGAAGCAGCAAAAATTCAGGGATTTAGCTTTGATATCAGCAAGAGTAAGGATAAAACCAAGCTGGACTTTGACGAGAATACTTATTTGATCTTGGCATTGCGCTATAAGGAACTATCCACTGGTAGTGGAGGCGGTCGCACTGCTGATGTGCCATTCGATATCTCGGGTCATTTAACCGAAATAGACACAGGGAAAATCGACGCGAATTATATGAATTCTCGCTTTGAAAAATACCTAAAAACGATACGGCAAAATGATGTTGGTAGCACAGACATTCAAAAAACGGTGGATGAGTTGCATAAATCCTTTGCCACGCTCACGCAAGAAGAACAAAAGTTCGCCAATATTTTTCTGAATGATGTGCAGCGCGGCGATGTGAAACCAGAAGATGGAAAAACCTTTAGAGAATACATTACAGAATACCTAGCTAACGCTAAAAACGCGCAAATTATCGGCGTTGTTAAGGTCTTCGGCAAGGTAGAAAAAGCAAGCATCGCATCATTTAGTACCAAGTTAAGCCTTATGATGAACGCCGGAGTAACTGAGGTCAATATTAATGAATTTGGTCGCTTCGATGAGTTAAAAAACTGTGTTGATAAGACCAAAGCCAAGGCTTATTTTGAAGAACTGGAAGGTGCTAGTATTTCAGAATTCAAGATCAATATGAAAGTCGATAAATTGCTTCAAGAGTTCATCATTAATGGTGGATTTGATCTATTGCAGTCCAGCACTTGTAATTTATAATAAGTCTAAAGACTTGGACGTAGCGAGGAACATTTGACTGTTGAGTGAAAATTTTTGGAATCAGAATTACAACAGCAAGTCATCTGTAGTAGTTGAACTAAAATTTGGAGGTAGGCAGGTAAATACGCCCCGATTTATGAATATTTAACTTTAGCTAATTTTGCAAAAGTGAAGAGTTGAGATTAAATCGGCGCAATATTCTTCAACCGCTTGAGGATGTTGACCAATCAAATTTTCAATCGTGGAAGATGAACCTGTTCCGCACCATCCGTGCTACTCCCTTCTGCTTTTTCAACGACATAGCTTTTAATGACGTTGCTGTCATTGGCAATGTTTAATATTGGTTTGCAATCACGTATGACTTCAAGGTCGGATTTGCTTGGTTTGTATCCTGTAATTTGTTCTGGTCGGAATGCACCTGACAAAACTGCTTGCAGAAATATTTGGGACTTGACTTCATCACTCCCAGTCAGATGAAGTCCTTGCCATCCTTTTTCTACAGCCAACTTGATAGCGACCTTGATTTCTTCGTCCGTGCCACTCGCTATTTTGATTTGACTACCATAGTCATAAATTTTGCCACCGCCAATGAGATTGATTTGAAAACATATGCCAATCTCGGTTTCAACCTCGTCCACTCCTTTGCAATGGTCTGCAAATATCTCCAACAAAATCGGAATGTAAGTTCTGGCGAAAATCGCTTCACGATATTTTCTATTGTTCTTTGTGTCGGTGGGATTTAAAAATAAATGCTTGGATTTTTTGGCCTGAACAATTTCCTGCTGGATTGGGCTGGTTTCACCTTCCAATTTCAATGAAGCGATTAATTGTTTACTTTTTTCGTTACTCATATTTTTCTCCTTGATTAGTGTGTTGAGTTCCTTTCGTTTTGAGGTAAAACCTCGTTTGTCCATCGCATTGCAATTTGCACCGACATGCACAGTCGGAATTTGGTCTAGTCCTTGGTCTTGTAAACTGCGGTGGTCTATGCGGTTTTTGCTGGAAGCAATCGATAATCTTCTGTTGCAGTGCTTTGCCCACTGCTCGCGCCACTCTTCTAATTGTTCTTTACTATTCCATTCACGATTTTTCTTACCGAAGCCATCATTAGTGACATTGATTTCACGCGTGGTCAGCAAAATATGAGCATGGGGATTTCCTTTTTTGTTGTGTATGCAAACATCCGCGATCATGCCTTTGCTGGTTAGCTGAGTATGCACAAATCGCTCAAGCAAAATAATGTGCTGAGAAGGGCTTAATTCAATCGGTAAGGCAACTTCTATTTCACGTGCTACCTGTGCATCCTTTCTGGTTTCGGACTGCTCTACAGCATTCCAAAGCTGTTCACGGTCTTTCATCCATTGCGGTGCATTGGGTGGTGCAAAGATACGACGGTCAGACACTTCCTTTTTGCGGGTGTAATCAAAAGTCTGACCAGTGCGGTTATCGTGGATTTTCTCTCCAGCGCGATACGCGGCTGCTGCGGTTGCACTTCTTCCAGTGGTTCGAGTAATGAGTTTTACACTCAAGTGGTATATCGCCATAGATATTCTCCTGAACGTCTTTGTTTGGGCATTCAGCTTTGAGCACACGTTGAGAGATTTATCTCAACGTATAAGTGCGCTCTTCGCTGTTCCGCTCTTGACGTTTCTTTTTTGTTTGTTATTTATGTACTACAGCGTGAATTTGAAATGTCAACGTTCAAACAATAAAAACAGGAGCAATAAAAAATGAGTAAACCAAATTTAGAAAAATTACTTCAGCAAAGAGCGGAGCTTGAAGCCCGTATTCAGCAAACTAGAAATCGTGAATTAGCAGAAGAGAGAAAACGAGATACCAGACGAAAAATTCTGGCTGGTGCTTATGTGATTAAGCTGGCAGAGAATGACTTGAAAAAGCTAGGTAAGGAATTGATTACAGCAGGAATGCTTGAGCCAAGAGACTATGCATTATTTGGAGTAGCGAATGATTCTGCTGACTTTGATTCTAATCGTTTGTCTTTGGACTGATTGATTTTTACGGCAAGATTAGAAAAAGTACTTGGACGAATTGGACACCTGGGTAGATAGATAATAGGTTCATAGATTATACGCCCAATCTATAGAGACTAACTATTACCTGTACTAGCTCAGACTTGACTGAATATTTTCGACATGACGACTAGATCTAAATACAATTTGAAGCCGTCGTTCAAGCCGTATTCGTTGAACCACCTCAATGCAGCAAAGTGATATCCAGGATTTATAGATACTTAAACCTACCAAAAAAAATCCAAAATGTGCCATCTTTCCATTGAGTTGAAATACATTATCGCCCTTTTGATCGTGACCGCGATGCGTTTTTTTGGGGGAAGTGATTAATATGAGTTTGCACACTTTGGAACGTTTCTGCACCGTGCTGTATGAGAGTTGGCCAGTTAAAATATGGTGCTACGAGTCCACTTTCCGCCCATTCGTGGTTCAAATACTCAACAAACGACACTGTACGCGTATAACGATGATGAATATCAAAAGACTCAACGTTTGCTGCACAACGATCCTTAACCTTTGAATCAAAGATGGGAGTATCAAAAACCATAGCATCCAGATAAGCAAACGTCGCCGACCAACGAACAAGATGGTATGCACCAATCGTTGTAATGCGGAATGCATCCGTTAACTCGCCAGTAAGTTCGCTTCCTAAGCTCTCCTCAAATGTGACACGCTGAGTTGTTTCAATTAATTTTTTATTTGTCATTCGTCGGAGGGCGCTTTCAGTTTGCTCAATGCTGAACCCGTGCTGTTGCATTTCTTGTTTAATTCGAAGGGCTGCGACGAATCCCTCAATGTTTCTGTGCATTGCATCATAGTTGAGATAGGCCAAAAGAATGGGACATAGAAAATGCTCACGCTTATCAGGATACCTTACATCAAAAATATTCATTGCTATTGATGAGTGCGGATCATAGTTCGAATAATCCCCTAGTAGCGCTGCCTTAGAAAATTCATGTAACGGAATGATATAGTCTCTTGATCGACGATATATTTCTATGATCTTATCACTGTCAACGTTAGGGCTTCCCGTGAATTTGGTTACAAAGTCAATCATTGAACGAACATTCCCACCCGTAATATTTGATAAGAACTCCGAAACGGCGGGATTCTTTTTCAATGAATAAAGTAGCACTTTAAGAAATATTGCGATGTTTTCTAGATTTAAACTCACACTGGATATGGATTCTAGTGGCAACCTGCCCTCGGCTATATTAAGTGCAAAAACAAGTCTTTTTTCTAAAACTAATTCCGGTCGCGGCGGCATTATATAAAAAACCTTGTTTGGATATGCCGATAGAGACCCACTGCGCTTAGATTGATGAAACGTGTTTGGACGAACGGAGAGAAAGACTATTGCGCCCCAATGCTGAGCTACTGCTTGAGCAACGATAAAGGCTCGCTGCTGCACTGCAAGCTCACGTTGATCAACATTGTCAAATATTAGAATTATCTGTTTGTTCGTAGATTTTGATACTTCTTGGATTGATATACGTAGATGATTCTCACTTGACTGTTGTTGATCTGACAAAAATTCGATTAACTTAGTTTCATAAAGTGCTGGATTACTCGTTTCTAATTTTCCATATAGTCCACGCTGAAATTTCTTGATTTCATCACGATACGATTTTTCAATAAAAGCATTGGAGTCAATATCAATGTGGTATCTATCGAAAAGTTGCTTCACCACTTCTGTACGAACATATTCCTCCAAATTACTATCTAAGAACGCGTTAACACCTAAATCCAAATAAATATAGATAGAATTCTTAAATTCTTCTTCGGCTTGAACAAGAATAAGATTCTTAAGGAAAGATGTCTTACCAACCCCAACGTCACCAATTAAGATAATTGGGCGGCGCGAAAGACTTTCAGCAAGTATTTCTGACGAAATGGTTTTGCCTTTCTGCTTTACTGGAACGACAGATGGTGCTTCCTCGCTTGGGTGAAACAATGCTGCATAACGTGTCCGCAAGAGATTTTTGCTTACCAGCGCATCCTGAGAAAGCGGGCCGCTCTCGCAATAACATTCACGATAAAATCGCTCTTCGATTTCCTCGGTTCTGGCTATGTCTTCCAAAAGTAATTCGGCAATCATTCGAAGGCTATTCTGGGATTCGCTTTGATAGCGGAATGATGGGTGGTTTGCGAGTTTGGTTGATATTTTCTCTGGTATCCCAGCAATCCCATTTGCATCAAGAAAAGTTAAGAGTTTATTCGATGAAGCGCCAAGTGGAGATATGAAGTTGAAAATTTGAGGGAAACCTTCTTTGATTTGTTGAAACCCGTCAAATACTAAAGCCCTGCCGTCAAAAGGGGATCTTCCGTCGGTACGAGTACCAACAAAAAGAATAAGCTGAACTCCGTTTGATATTGCTGCATATCGAACGCCTCGCTTAGCGCAATAACCTTGAACTTGCTCAATAGCTTCAGCGGCTTCCTTGCTGATGGCTATCAGTTGCTGTATTGATATTAAGTAGGTATTTTGCTTCCTAACCGGAATTTCAAAGTAGATAGCGTCGCGCTTAGCTTCAAGAATAATACAAGGGGGGGTGCCAAGTTCGTAATCACTGCGCTCTCCACGCTGATATCTCTCTACAGGAATTGAGTTACGTTCCCAGCCCAAACATTCAGTTAAGAACACATCAATGAAATGAAATCTCGTTTCTGCTTCGTTTCGACAACCCATTTCCGTATACTTGCCGATTAGACTTGTAAGGTTTTTTTGTGCGATTACGAAATCGGTCATCATATCGTCCTGTAGAGTGGGTTCCTATATTCTAGCGTGTTAGCTGCACTAAGAAAAAACAAAATCAAGGGCGCTGGCAGTATCGAATTGCCAAAATATAGAAAATGTTTGCCAAAAGGAGTCTGTTGGTCTTGTCAAGTAAGATATCCCTGTCGAACGTATGCAATGAGTCTGAGTAAGCATTCCCCCCTAAGAATGGCAAGCTAGTTGGTTTTTTCAGCAAGATTTGAAAAGCGCATGGACGGGTTGGGCACCTGGACAGGCTAGGCAGAAAATCAAAAAATCATAACTTTCTGCCTAGCTGTATGGGCTAACTCTTATCCATAAAATGCTTGTTCAATTTCGTTTTTCTCAAAAGCGACTTGCTCTACCAAGTCTTCCTTACAAAAAACGCCAGTCGTTAAATTGACACAGCGAACACGTTTTTTATCTGCACCCTTGCCCATCATCATGCGTGTTTCTTTAATGTTAGGAAACTCGCTATGCAATCGGGCAAAGAACTGAGGAACAGCGCAAGCTTGAAAACCATTGTCACGGCAAAACTCTCTATAGTTCTCAAACAAAATAGCTTTGTCGTTAAATGGCTGATCCGCATCAGAATAGCTCACTCCATTTGATTCAACCCAGTTTGTGACATTATTAGACTCAATTTTTGCAGAACGAACCGCTTGTTTTGAGGCTTCAGGAATGTTGAATTTCTTGTCTCGTTCCAATTTTTGTAAACCTGCCAAAGCCCAATCCAACACGATATGCAATTCGGACTGAATAACTTCTTGGTCAAGATCAAGAACGATTCTGTCCCCTGTAAAAGTCTCGTTCCATTCAACTACATGCAAACGGCGCCAAAAGGCATCGGACTGGTCTGTCAATGCTGGTAAGTGGTTAGCACAAATAATGAATTTAGCTATATTCTGATAGCTCAATACATCCTTGAACTTTCGGTTAATGGAAGTCGTGCCGCCTGAGATCAAGGACTTCAAAACCTGTTGGTCAATTTTTCCTTTTGGTGTTTCGTCGCAAACCACCAAGGTTGCACCGACTAAATTGGATAAATTAAATCCTTCCAACTTATCCACCTGCATGGCAACGGCTTTCTCGTGCAATGCCATCACAATGTTAAGCATGGTGCTCTTGCCATTGCTGCCCTTTGCACCAATCCACAAGTGCCCAGTCTGGTGTTTAACATGGGAACATAAGGTGTAGCCAACATAAGTCTGTACCAACTCGCGGACTGCTGGATCAGGCAAGGAGGATTCAATAAACTTACCGAACAATGAATCGGCTGGAACTGGTGCTGGCACATAGTTGCCAATTGGTGAAGTCGTTTTGACTGGCACACAATGGGTAATACCAAAATGTCGTTCTGGCTTGTTCAATGAAATAGAAAAGTCATTGTTGAACTTAAACCAGCCACCATGCACTGGAACGATCGTGCTGTTTGATTTTGGTGGTAAGGGCTGCGCCAACAACAAAGCCGTTCTTACACAGCTTTCAGCGGTCCCTGCATTGGCTCGCTGTGGAACATTATTCCCTAACCACATTAAGGCATGTCGAGAATTATCAGAATCTGATTGCAACTTCCAGAAACTGGAATTCCAACAGTAAATAAGTCCGTCTTTTTTTGCAACAGAATGATCGTTTTCCATTATTTTTGCATATTGGAATTCTGGGGCAATTTTTGTTTTAGTCGTACCGGTTGAAGTGACTTGTTCAACTTTTGGGGTGACATTGGCAGTGTTCATCAACACTGCGGGAACAGATACTTGTTCCCTTTCAATTTGAGCTAATGTATTCATTTTTTTCCATTCTTTGAGTTATTTTTTTCCATGGATACGGTGGAACTTCAAAGCCTGCACCCGCAGGCCTGAACCGTTGTGTCACCATGAACCCCGAAGAACGGAGTTCTACACATAGGTGCGTCGCTCAATAATTGAATCGATTAATGGTAGGTCGTCGCTGTACCGTCTTTGTCTTGGACGATAATTTTTAGGGCAAAACTGTTTCCTTGAAGGACAAGCTCAATATCAATGATGTCGCTGATTAAATGACCTTTTTGGGCGACATCCACCAAAATACCCATCATGAGTCCCAAGGCTTCACCTGGCATTTCCTCGCTCAAGGCTTCACCAGCGGATGCCCAGAATGCCATGCTGCCTTGATGAGCAAGGTCATCAATTGGTGTCTGGAACACTTTTGCTGTATCGCGAATAGTTTGTATGCCGCTAATCGCGCAACCAATCATATTCATTTCGTTTATTTTGTTGCTTGTTTTGGTGTTCATGTTTTACTGCTCCTTTAAGTGAGTTAGGGTTGTTATTTTTATTGCCTGTCGTCGCTATGCTGGAGTCTTAATCACTTTGTACTTTTTAATTTCGTCGCTGATTTTTACTGCTGAGTTTGGTGCTGTATCAATTATTCAATGCTTCGTAATATTTGTTTCCGAAATTTTCAAAACGATCTGTTTGTCCGTCATGGGGAAAATCGGTATCACCAGATTTAATGCGTTGTTCCAATTCGTAAAATGTTTCGCAACGGGCGATATAAGGTGCATAACAACTCTTAGGTTGATAATTTTCCAGAAACCACTCAATGGCTAATTCTTCGGTAAAGCCACTAGAAATCGTCTCGTTGAATTCCCCCATATCCCAATAGCCAATCATATATTTCCTTAACTCCCAAAAGTCTTCTTCACATTCGTATTTGCAGGATGGACAGCCGTTTTTCGTGAATTCGTATTCGGTTACGGTATCGATATAATCGGTCCATTCGTCTTCGCTCAGCTTGCAGGTTTTGATCAATTCAAATGCGCTAAGCCAGAGATCAAAATCAAAGTCATCATTGTTTTCAGTGTTCATATTTTTTCCTTTATATAAGTTGTGTTTGTAGGGGAAATTATATAAATTTTGCGCATGTAGGAATATTGAACGTTCTGGCAAAACAAGGCTTGGTAAAATTACAATATTTACTATCATAGAAAACTACCCTATTTTTATTGCTATCAAAAATGAACACCATTAAAAAAACTGACAAGAAATTGACGGGATTACCGAAATTGAAGAACAAGCTTTGGTTAGCTTCCGTCATAGAAAGGAGCCAGCAGGTATCCCTTGAGCAAACGCTGTATTGGCTGTATCAAAAAGGGTTGGCAGGCGATTCAAACAAGTGGTATCGGTATAGTGCTTGTTCTTCCAAGCCACGACCAGAACTCATTAGCGAGGTAGATAAAATATTGCCTGGTACGGCAACGATATATCGTTCGGGTTCAGACCGTTTTCCGCTATTTCTCGTCCTTGATCGGAATGAAGTCGCTTGCAAAAGAGTAGTGTCTAGCTTGCTTGCGGATGCGAAGCTCTATAGGTCAGGGCAAACTCTGACCGAAAAATGCCACACCATATTTCAGCACATTGCTGAAATAGATTTTCAGCAAGCTTGGTGTCGACCACACTATGATTTTGAAAAACTGATTGCCGAACCGACTGCAAATGCAATAGGCGAGAGTATTCAAGTACAGAATTTATCGTCACGGACTATGCTTGCAATTATCGCCTTGTGGAACGTTACCATTTTGCAAAACGATATTGTCGCGACTAACTATGCGGAATACTTGATGTTTGGAATTTTAGGTGCCCCAATGGAGGAAAATTTCGGAAAACCAGTCGCTGAGTTCGTTTCAGAAATGTTTCAGGAGGCTGGGTAGATAAAACTAGGATGTCCGGGTGGCCGGACTGTCCATGTGGGTTTCTAGTTGTAGGAATAAATTATCTACGACCGATTTGTCGTTATGCTTTTAACTTACATCGTATTTGGGACGCCAAATCCACGATTTTTTGAACAGCATTTTGATAATAAACGTTCGGGGCGGACGCCCGGACGGGCTAATACGTTTGTAGACAGGTTGAGTCTTATCTGTCCAGGTCGTCCGTGTTGTCCATGCTATTTTTCAATTGGCCTATGTAGATTTTTTCAGCTTGGCTTTCGCTAGTTTGTTGCTTTGTAATTTTTCTTTGAGGTGCAACTTTTGCCTAGTCGTCTCTACAATCAGTTGACGCGGATACACCAATTGCGTTAATGGCAGATCAAAGTTGAGTTTGCTAGCGACATGTTCTAATAGATAATCTACGGAGTGTTCGCTCGCATACACTTTGGAGTTGGTGGTTTCATGCTCATGCCCAATGTATTGGCAACGAGTCTCTTCAGCAACACCGCTCTTTTTGAGGGTATTGTTAGAGGTGGAGCGGAATGAGTGAAACACTTTCTTGGGGTCTTTGACGTCTAAGGTATCCAAATATTTACCAAAACGCTCACTTGGCGTTTCACTGAAGTTACCGAATTTATTCGCGGTTAAATAAGGGAAGAGCATTCCGCCGAATGGCTTCATGTCGTCAACAAAATCTAAAAATCCTATTTTTATGAGGGCTGGATGAATAGGAATGGTTCGTTTGGCTGCTGGTGTTTTCAGCCTTTGACATTCATCTTCATCAGTAATGGCAATTGCCCATACATGGTCAATTAGCTTGATATCCTGAACCAGCAATTGGCATAGTTCGCTAATTCGCCCACCTGTGTATAGCCCCAATAAAGGTAACCAAAAATCGGTTGGATTTTGCTGCGCCAAATAAGCCGTAGGGTGAAATATATGCTGAAGGTCATCTTGCGCAAACTCTTTCCAAGCATTTTTTTCTTTTACTTTTTTGGCTGTCGATTTTGTGAATAGCTTATGCCCGTAGGTGGGGAAGACTGCATCTTGTTCCCATAATCCTGAGTTTTTTGCGAGTTCAAATAAGCCTGTGATTGAGCTCAAATATTTTTGTTGGATCGTTTGATTAGATAGCCCTTTTTGCAAAAGTTCATCGATAAAATCGGAAACGTCTTGACGAGCTATTTCTTTGATTGGAAAAGCTGGCGTATTTTTTCTGATTGAGATCCAATCGGAGAACATTTGCTGATGATTGCGATACTCATACAATGTTTTCGGTGCGAGTGTGTTTTTCTTGCGAGTGGCGAATTTCTCAATTAGCTCATGTAATGGTGTTCCTGCTACGACAACTTGTGTTTGTAGGCTAGTGGACGGGCTAGGTGCGTTGATTGTCTCAAGCGATTCTGTTGTTTGACGTGCGGCTAGTTCAGCCTGATCCCTGCCAAATTTCATGGATTGACCAATCTCACTGTCCCAAAAGTCTTTGCTTGCTTGCAGCATGGCAGCAATATCTGCTGGATTGTTGGGGTCTGCTTTGATCGTGATATTGCCGCCGTTGGGTGGGGCGATAATGATTTCAAGATTGCGCAACGACTCGTCCATCTCTTTTTGATTGAGCGAGCTAATCCGTTTCAAAATATCTTGTTCATTTTCGTGCATACGACCATCCTTTTTATTGGTGATCATGATAGCTGAAATGAGCAAGGATTTTTCTTTTGCAGTCGTGGGATTTTTGGTTTGTAGCGAAATTCGGCGCTCTTTGCGAACGCCTTTTATAGAAAATTGATGGCGGTAGTAAAAAACACCGTGGCGTGATTGTTGGATTCTGCAAGCGATTTTCATAGTAACCTCTGGTGAAGAGGTACCCCTATGAGTGCCACCATAAGAGAAATCAAAACAAAAAAGCCCTTGATAAATCAAGGGCTTATGTATTTTTGGCGGAGAAACGGGGATTCGAACCCCGGGTAGGCTATGAACCTACGCACGCTTTCCAGGCGTGTGACTTAAACCACTCATCCATCTCTCCTGCTGCTTTGCATGTTTGTAAAGCAAGTTCTTAACATGCGAAGCTCGCTATTGTAGCAGAATTTTTTATCAAAGACAGCGATATGTTTCTTCCTCATTTGAAAAAGCTTTTTTTCTGGAGATTGTTTAAAGAAATACAGCAAAGTAAAAATCCCGTGTTTTGACCTTGTTTTAAGATTCTTTCAAAACGATAAATGAAGCCCGTACGAAGGTATTTTTAACCTGGCATCATCAACTCTGAAGACCATTCAGGGTGGCTGCCGCTATAATGCCGCTCCATGAACTTATTGAAAACACTCGCTACTATTAGTGGCATGACCATGTTGTCGCGGATCACCGGGTTGATACGCGATGTTTTGATCAATAGTGCCTTCGGCGCTACCGGTTGGACCGATGCCTACTTTGCTGCCATGCGCATTCCGAATTTTTTTCGCCGCCTGTTTGCCGAGGGGGCGTTTTCGCAGGCTTTCGTGCCGATTCTGGCGGAATATAAAAACCAGAAGGGGGAGCAGGCGACCAAGGACTTGGTCGATCATGTCGCCACGGTTTTGGTGTGGGCGCTGGTACTCACTTGTATCGTCGGGGTGGCAGGGGCACCGATTTTTGTCTATATGTTTGCTTCAGGTTTTGCCGAAAACCCGGCCAAGTTTGAAATTACGGTGGTCATGACGCGCATCATGTTTCCGTATATCGGATTTATTTCTCTGGTGGCATTGGCCAGCGGCATCTTGAATACCTGGCGCGAGTTCAAGATACCGGCTTTCACGCCGGTCTTGTTAAATCTGTCTTCTATCGCCGCTTCGTTGTTTCTCGCGCCACATATGGCGCAGCCGATTTATGCCCTGGCGATTGCGGTATTTGCCGGTGGTGTCTTGCAAATGCTGATACAAGTGCCTGCCTTGGTCAAGATAGGCATGCTGCCCACCGTGCAATTTAATCCACTGTTCGCCTTGCGCGATCCGGGTGTCACGCGGGTATTGCGCCAGATGGGGCCGGCGGTGCTGGCGGTGTCGGCCACGCAGATTAGTATTTTGATTAACTCGACCTGGGCTTCGCATATGCCGGACGGCAGCATGTCCTGGCTGGCTTCGGCAGATCGCCTGATGGAGTTTCCTACCGCGCTGTTAGGCGTGGCTCTGGGCACGGTTTTGCTGCCTAGTCTGGCCAAGGCTAATTACGAGGCAGATACTTCTGAATATTCTTCCTTGCTTGATTGGGGCTTGCGCCTGACTTGCCTGCTGGCGATGCCGGCAGCGGTGGCCTTGGCGACTTTACCGGAGGCATTGACTGCGACCCTGTTCCATAACGGTAAATTTGATGCTCATGCCGTCGCCATGACAGGGCAGGCGGTGACATCATATGGAGTAGGGCTGGTTGGCTTGATTTTTGTGAAAATTCTGGCGCCAGGATTTTATGCCAAGCAGGATATCAGGACGCCGGTCAAGATTGCCATCATCGTACTTTTGGCAACGCAGGTGATGAATGTGATGTTTGTGCCTTACATTAAGCACGCTGGCTTGGCTTTGTCAGTGGGTCTGGGGGCGTGCATCAATGCGACCATGTTGTATCGCGGCTTGCGTCAGCGCGGCATTTATACGCCAGAAAAAGGCTGGCTATCGTTCTTGCTGAAATTGGCGGCGGCACTGATTTTGATGGCGGGTGTGGCCTTGGCGTTATCTGGCCAGGTTGACTGGATAGGCATGAAGAGCCACCGGTTGATGCGTGTTGCTATGCTGGGCGGGATTATCGTGGCATGCATGCTGACGTATTTTTCTGCGTTGCTGGCGATGGGCTTTCGGGTACGGGATTTCCGTAAAGCGGTACGCTGAAAATAATTACCGCCGCTGCAAAGATGGGCGATGTGTAAAAGCAAAAAAGAGAAGCATGCAATTGTATGCTTCTCTTTTTTTTTAGCGACAGATTGCCGGTAGAGCGGTCCAGGTTTTGGCAGAATTGAACAGCCTGGCCCGGCGCGCATACCCCATGCTGCTTTCCAGCCTATATGCTTGAAAACCCGCATGGATAGTGCGCCTCCGAGGCATCTGCTTTTCAATAAAACACGTCACCCAGTTTAATCAAGGCGAGCCAGGAGCTCAGATTTTTTCTTCCTTGGTACGGCGTATGGTCAGCGCAATCAGACATCGTCATTCCTTTCAGAAATGGACGGCGCAGGGAGTGCGGTGCCACATGCTCAAGATAGTGGATGACTTCTGAGAAGTCGCGTATTTTTCGGCGAATGGCGCAAGCTGGTGGGTGATTGACGAAATAGGCGACGGCAAGAGGCTGATTCGGATCATAAAAGCAAGTTGCGTTAAGGAAAATGCGACAAAACAGATGAAATGACTGTGCATAGCATCAATATTCTTCACTTAATGTGACGGCCTCTGAATAAATCAAGGATTTGCTAGTAAACTAGAATAGGTAGTCAATTGATGGCCGGCGTAGCGGGAATCTCTAGCTTCCTGGTTTGAATAAACCCGAATTAATCAATTTTTAATCGATTTAAAACACGGCGACTACTACAGCCATAGTAATCAGGCCAATTATAATAATACCTACAATGACAAATTAACCGGCATGCCCAGAAAGTTACTTCCATGCGTATTTTGCTCGCAGAAGACGATAGCGTACTTGCAGATGGCTTGACTCGTTCTCTCCGACAATCCGGCTATGCCACGGATTGTGTGAGTAACGGGCAAGAAGCAGATACCGCTCTTTCTACTCAGGATTTCGATTTGCTGATACTTGATCTGGGCTTGCCCAAATTGAGTGGTCTGGAGGTATTGCGCCGGTTGCGTGCGCGCAATTCGCATTTGCCTGTATTGATCTTGACCGCGGCCGACTCTATTGAGCAACGTGTAAAAGGACTCGATCTGGGGGCTGACGATTACATGGCAAAGCCATTTGCCTTGTCTGAGCTGGAAGCGCGGGTGCGTGCCTTGACCAGGCGCGGTGCCGGTGGTGGCCCTGCATTGATCACACATGGTCCGCTCACTTATGATCAGGTTGGACGTATCGCCTATATTAATGAGCAAATGCTGGATCTGTCGGCGCGTGAGTTAGGCTTATTGGAGGTTTTGTTGCAGCGAACCGGTCGCTTAGTCTCGAAGGAGCAATTGGTCGATCATTTATGTGAATGGGGTGATGAGGTCAGCAATAACGCCATTGAGGTTTATGTACACCGGCTCAGAAAAAAAATCGAGATAGACGGTGTCCGTATCGCTACCGTGCGAGGTCTGGGTTATTGCCTTGAGAAAATATTTACTGCTCCCGCTAGCCCTGTCAATCCAGTTATCCCGCCGCCCATCAATAACGAGCGCTCATGATGGAAGCGAGCGGCGCAAAGGAAGCGGTAGCAGCGCAAGCGTCTGAACCGGCTTTGCATAGTCAGCCAATAGAAAAAATCCAACGCTCTTTGTTTGGCGAAATTCTTGACTGGATGCTGGCGCCTTTGTTGTTGCTGTGGCCGATGAGTATTGCGATTACTTATCTGGTCGCCAAGTCGATTGCGAACCAGCCTTTTGACCGCGCGCTGGAAGATAATGTGCTGGTGCTGTCGCAACAAGTTAAACAGCTTGATGGCAAAGTGGTGGTCCAGTTATCGAATCCTGCGCGTGATATCTTGAGGGCAGATGATCTGGATAATATCTATTTTCAGATCAAGGGATTTGCTGGCGAATTGATCGAGGGTGACCGTGATTTGCCCTTGCCGGCCGATGAAGAAAAACCGGCTGCAGGCAATATTTTAATCAGAAACGACAATCTGCATGGCATCGATATCCGCGTCGCCTACGGCTACATTGATCTGAATAAAGCCAGTGCGGGCAATCCGGTGAATACCAGTTTTGAGCCGCGACTGGTACTGATACAAGTCGCTGAGACGCTGGAAAAACGTGCCGTTCTGGCCAACGAAATCATCAAGGGCGTGATTTTGCCGCAGTTTATTATTCTTCCTATCGCGCTGGCGCTGGTCTGGTTTGCCCTCAGTCGCGGGCTGTCGCCGCTGGCCGAGTTGCAGCAAAGAATACGTGCCAGGAAGCCCGATGATCTGAGTCCGATTGATTACCATCAGGTGCCGGAAGAAATCTCGCCGCTGGTGCGTTCACTCAACGATATGCTGGGCCGGGTGTCACAAACCATTGCGATTCAAAAACGTTTTATCGCCGATGCCGCCCATCAAATGAAAACCCCGCTCGCTGGTATGCGTATGCAATCCGAATTGGCACTGCGACAAACCGATCAGGAAGAAATTCATCGCTCGCTGCTGCAACTATCCAAAAGCTCCGAAGCCGCCACGCGCCTGATTAACCAATTGTTAACGCTGGCGCGCACAGAAAATCAGCCCTCCGCAACGCAAGCACTGGAATCGCTGGAGCTGTCAGAGTTGGCGCGCAGTACCGTGCAAGACTGGATCCCCGCTTCTTTTTCCAGCCGTATCGATCTGGGTTTTGAACAAGCAGGCGAGCCTATCAGTATCTTTGGCAATCCCATGATGCTACGGGAGTTGCTCAGCAATCTGATCGACAATGCCATTCGTTACACCCCCAAGGGCCATAGCGTCACGGTCAGAACGGTGCTGAACAAAGAGCAGGCACTGGCGATACTCGAGGTTGAAGATAATGGGCCAGGTATCTTGCCATCAGAGCGTGAACATGTGTTTGAACGGTTTTATCGCATCCTCGGCAGTAATGTGCAGGGCAGTGGACTTGGCTTGTCGATCGTGCGTGAGATTGCACAACAACACGATGCTCAAATAGAGATCGTCGACAATCCGCATCATCAGGATGCGCACTACCCGGGTTGTATTTTTAGAGTCACTTTTAAGATGAATCCACACGCCAGTTTGATGGACGATATAACTTAATAGGCAATTTGATATGGATAATCCTGTAAAAGAGAACACGACTACCTATTGGCGGCAGACCCGACGATTGACACTCTTTTTGTTATTCAGCTGGTTCGTGCTGAGCTTCGGCATCTTGTATTTTGCCCGTGAGCTAGCCGCATTTAATTTCTTTGGCTGGCCTCTCTCCGTTTACATGGCCGCGCAAGGCCTCACTTTATTTTACGTAGTGATACTCGCGATTTTTTCAGTACGCTCACATGGTATTGAACGAGTTCAAAAAAAATTGCTTAAGGACAGTCACTAATGGGTCAGCGAGGTTTTACCAAAAAATTGACACGCTACTATGCTTGGTACACCCTGCTTTTCATCATCTTTTTGATCAGCCTTGCGGTGCTGGAAAAAGAAGGCGTGCCGCGTGCCTGGATTGGCTATCTGTTTATGTTCGCCACCATACTCTTGTATGCAGGGATCGGTGTGATGAGTCGCACCTCGGATATTTCGGAATATTATGTGGCTGGCAGGCGAGTTCCGGCGATCTTCAATGGCATGGCAACGGCGGCCGACTGGATGTCGGCAGCGAGTTTTCTGAGTCTTGCAGGAGGATTGTATTTACAGGGTTTTGACGGTCTGGCTTACATTATTGGCTGGACCGGCGGATTTTGTTTGGTCGCTTTGTTAATTGCGCCGTATATTCGTAAATTCGGCCAGTACAGTATTCCTGATTTTTTAGGCACGCGCTATGCGGGGCCTTATGGCAGTAATGTAGTCAGAGTGCTGGCGGTGATTGCTACCGTGATTATTTCCTTCACTTACGTCGTGGCACAAATTTACGGCGTTGGTCTGATCACTTCGCGCTTTACGGGGGTGGATTTTTCGGTCGGGATATTTTTAGGGCTGGCGAGCATTTTGGTCTGTTCTTTTCTGGGCGGTATGCGTGCCGTGACCTGGACCCAGGTAGCACAGTACATCATCATCATTATCGCCTACATGATTCCGGTCACCTGGCTGTCGGTGAAACATACGCAGCTGCCGGTACCTCAGATTGCCTATGGTGAAATATTGCCGAAGTTAGACGTCCTGGAGAAATTTTTTGCCAGCGAACCGAAAGAACAACAAGTACGTGCTATTTTTCAGCAACGTGCCGAGGTGTATCAAAAGAAAATTCAACAGTTGCCGGGCTCTTGGGAAGAGGGGCGTTTTGAATTGCGACATCAATTGGATGAACTGAAATCAGGGAGTGCATCGCTGATTGAAATCAAGGCTGCCAGCAAAGCTCTGGCCAACTATCCAAAGACGCCACAAGATGCACAAAGCCGCTGGCTAGAATCGAAGAATGCCAATCTGGCGCGCGCTGAGCCGGTCAATTCCAACTATATGCCGTATGTTGGCAAGGACAAGGCTGAATCGGATATCAAGCGCAATAATTTTATGGCCCTGGTGTTTTGCCTGATGGTGGGTACCGCTGCGCTACCGCACATCCTGATACGCTACTACACCACACCATCGGTGCGAGAAAGCCGCGATTCGGTATTCTGGTCACTGTTCTTTATCATGTTGTTATATATCAGCATTCCGGCCCTAGCGATCTTGGTTAAATATGATATTTATACGTCGTTGGTCGGTATGGATTTTTCCAAACTACCGTCTTGGGTGACTTACTGGGCCAGTATCGACAAGACCAATCCGCTGGTGAATATTGTGGATATCAATCACGATGGCATCGTGCAGCTAGCCGAAATCGCGCTCGACGGCGATATTGTGGTGTTGGCTACCCCAGAAATTGCCGGCTTGCCGTATGTTATTTCTGGTCTGGTGGCGGCAGGCGGCTTGGCGGCGGCATTATCGACGGCGGATGGCCTGTTGCTGACGATATCGAATTCGCTATCACACGATATTTATTACAAAATGGTTGATCCGACCGCTTCCACGCAAAAGCGCGTCACCATTTCAAAACTACTGTTGCTCGTCGTGGCACTGGTGGCGGCTTACGTGGCCTCGCTGAAGCCGGCTGATATTTTGTCACTTGTTGGTGCAGCTTTTTCACTGGCGGCTTCTACGCTATTTCCTGCACTGGTTTTGGGCATTTTTTGGAAGCGTGCTAACCAGCAGGGCGCGATCGTGGGGATCATCACCGGATTTGCGGTGTGCGTGTTTTATATGCTGAGCACGCATCCCTTATTTGGCGGTAATGCCACGAATCAATGGTGGCATATCGCCCCTATCTCGGCGGGAATATTTGGCGTGCCAGCCGGATTTTTTTCAGTAATGTTGGTCAGCCTTATCACCCCGCCACCTGATGCGCATACCTTGGATCTGATTGATTATATTCGAGAGCCGTAGTGTGACATAGCGTGACGTTGTTGAACTTTTAGCGGTTACATTTTTGATTGGCGTAGTTCTTGCTAGTTAATAATTAAACTCAGGTTCAAACAACAGCGATAACACATCATGGCAAAATTTTTCAATGAAATGACGGCAGATGGCACGGGGTTCTCCGCCTTAACAGCAGCAGCTGCCCGTGAACATTATCGTGAGTTCGCCACTTGGCTAAGCCAGCAAGCTCCCGAATCGATACAGCACAAGCGGGCCGAGGCGGATATTTTATTTCGTCGGGTAGGCATTACTTTTGCCGTGCATGGCGATGATGCCGGGACCGAGCGGCTGATTCCTTTTGATATCATTCCTCGTATTGTTCCCGCTGCCGAATGGGCGCAGCTGCAGACGGGGCTGGTGCAGCGGGTGAAAGCGCTGAATATGTTCATTCATGATATTTATCATGACCAGAACATCATCAAGGCCGGCATTATTCCCGCCGAGCAAATCTACAAGAACGCCCAATACCGGCCAGAGATGCAGGGGATTTCTGTCGCATCGGATATCTATGCGCACATTGCCGGGGTGGATATCGTGCGTGCCGGAGAAGGTGAATTTTACGTACTCGAAGACAATCTGCGCGTGCCTTCCGGCGTCTCGTATATGCTGGAAGACCGCAAGATGATGATGCGTCTTTTTCCTGAGTTATTTGCCCGTAACAAGATTGCGCCAGTCGATCATTACCCCGATCTATTACTGGACAATCTGCGTTCGGTGGCGCCGCAAGGGGTAGAAAATCCGACCATCGTCGTGATGACGCCTGGCATGTATAACTCGGCTTATTTTGAACATGCGTTTCTGGCGCAGCAGATGGGCGTTGAGCTGGTCGAGGGACAGGATTTGTTCGTCAATGACAATGCCGTGTACATGCGTACCACGCGTGGACCGAAGCGGGTCGATGTGATCTATCGCCGGATTGACGATGATTTTATGGACCCGCTGGCATTTCGCTCCGATTCCAGTATAGGCGTGCCCGGCCTGCTGTCGGTCTATCGCGCCGGCAGGGTGACCCTGACCAACGCCATCGGCACCGGTGTGGCCGACGATAAATCGATTTATCCTTTTGTACCAGAGATGATCAGGTTTTATCTGTCGGAACAAGCCATCCTCAATAATGTCCCTACCTATCAATGTCGCAAACCCGAGGATCTGGCTTACACGCTGGCCAATTTGCCTGAGCTGGTGGTCAAGGAAGTGCATGGTGCCGGCGGTTACGGCATGCTGGTCGGCCCGGCATCGACCAAGCAGCAGATCGAAGATTTTCGTCAGCGCCTGATCGCCAAGCCGGATGGCTATATCGCGCAGCCAACGCTGGCGCTGTCGGCTTGCCCGACGTACGTCGAGAGCGGTATTGCGCCGCGTCACATTGATTTACGCCCGTTTGTTCTTTCGGGTAAAGATATTTCCATGGTGCCCGGCGGCCTGACCCGCGTCGCGCTGGAAGACGGTTCGCTGGTGGTCAATTCGTCGCAAGGTGGCGGCACTAAAGACACCTGGATATTGGAGAAATAAGATGCTCAGTCGCACCGCAGATCATTTGTTTTGGATGGCGCGCTATACCGAACGCGCCGAAAATACCGCCCGCATGCTTGATGTCAATATCCAGACCTCGATGCTGCCGCAATCGCTGGAAGATGCCGAAAAAGGCTGGCGCGCCATGCTCGGAATCTCCGAATTGCAGGAAGCGTATGACGATAAATATGGCTTGCTCAATGGCCGGGACGTGCTCGACTTTATGGTCAGAGACCCGGATAACCCGTCCTCGATTACCGCCTGCCTGACCGGCGCGCGTGAAAATGCACGTGCCGTAAGAGGTACCTTGACTACCGAAGTATGGGAAACCCAAAACGCCACTTGGCTGGACATGCAAAAACGGCTGGAGGGCGGAGTGCTGGAGCGCGATCCCAGTCAGTTTTTTGAATGGGTAAAGTATCGCTCGCACCTGTCGCGTGGCGTAACCTTGGGGACCATGCTGAAAGACGAAGCCATTCATTTCATCCGCCTCGGCACCTTTCTGGAACGTGCCGACAATACGGCGCGCATACTCGACGTGAAGTTCCATGGCGCCAAGGAAAACCCGCAAAGTGAAGAAATGACGCAACGTGATTTTTACTATTGGGCCGCCTTGCTGCGCTCGGTCTCCGCTTTTGAGATTTATCGCAAAGTGTATCGCGACGTGATTACGCCAGAACGGGTGGCCGAACTGCTCATGCTGCGCGGCGACATGCCGCGGTCACTGCTGGCATGTATGGACGAGGTGGTGAATAATCTGAAAGAGGTAAAAAACGATGTGTCTGCCGATACCGAGCGCCTGGCCGGCAAGCTGCAGGCGGATTTACAGTTTGCCCGTATTGCCGAAATTTTAGATACCGGCCTGCACGATACCCTGACCGAATTTTTAGAGCGTATTTTTGAACTGGGCAACCGTATCAGTCGCGATTTTCTCGTGCCTGTCGCGGCCTGAGTGGCGCGCCGACCTTCCTATGCAGCTATCCATCAAACATCAGACGGTTTACCGCTATACCGCGCCGCTGGCTTACACCATACAGCAGTTGCGCCTGACGCCGCGAATCGAGTCACACCAGCGTGCGCTGTCCTGGCATATGCACACCTCAGGGCATCGGCATGCGTATACCGATGCGTATGGCAATCTGTGCCATACGCTGACCATCAGCGGACAACATCATGAAGTCTCCATCGTCGTGCACGGGCTGGTCGAGACATTTACCCCGTATTTAGGGCGTTTAATGGATGCCGAAGCCTTGTCGCCGCTGGTATTTACGGTCGCGACGCACCTGACCGAACCGACGGCGGCCATTCTCGATTTTGTACAGCGCATTTTGCCGCCGACGACAGAGCTGCAAACCAGCCATCTCCTGAGCCTGGCGGAACACATCCGCGGTAGCGTCGCCTACCAAAGCGGCGCAACGATTGTCACGACCAGTGCGGCCGATGCGCTGCAACTGGGCTACGGCGTCTGTCAGGATCACGCCCATCTGTTTCTTGCCTGCTGTCATGCGCGCGGCATTCCGGCCCGCTACGTCTCGGGCTATATCGATCCCGGCACCACCGAGCATGCCGCCAGCCATGCCTGGGTTGATGTCTGGGTTAGTGAAAAAGTGTTTGCCGGCTGGGTCAGCATCGACGTGACCCATGCCCGCCTGATGACAGACGCGTATTGCCGGCTGGCGATCGGGCGTGATTACGATTCTGCCGCCCCGGTGCGCGGGGTGCGGCGCGGAGGCGGGCAAGAGTTGCTCAGTGTTCAGGTGCAGATTGCGCCCATCAGCGGCGCTTCCTCCCTGGTGTAGAATTGTGCTTTTACTCAGAAACTGACGATCATGACTTACTGTGTTGGCATCCGCCTGGAGGCAGGGCTGGTTTTTCTCTCCGATTCGCGCACCAATGCCGGTGTGGATCAGGTCGGCACTTTCCGCAAGATGAGTGTGTTTGAAAATCCCGGCGATCGCATGATGGTCTTGATGACCGCCGGCAATCTGTCCATCTCGCAATCCATCCGTGAGCTGGTCTCAACGCACCTGAATGCCGATGGCCGCAGTATCTGGACCGCCAGCAACATGTATGAGGCGGCCCGTATTCTGGGTGATGCAGTGCGGACGATTCACCAGCGCGATGCCCAGGCGCTGGCAGAGTTTGGTATCGATTTTAACGTCAGCATCATTTTTGGCGGGCAAATCAAGGGCGAGCGCTGCCGCCTGTTCCAGATTTATTCGGCCGGCAATTTCATCGAATCCCATAGCGAAAACACCTATTTCCAGATCGGCGAAGCGAAATACGGCAAGCCGATACTTGACCGTGTAGTCACCCCTGTAACGAGTCTGGATGAAGCGGCAAAGTGCGCCCTGATCTCGATGGATTCGACCCTGCGCTCAAATATCTCGGTCGGCTTGCCGCTCGATTTGCTGGTCTATCAGGCCGACAGCCTGGCTGTCACCCGTTTCGTCACTATCGACGAAAAGAACCAGTATTTTCAAATGATACGCAGCACCTGGGGCCGGCAGCTCAAGACCGTGTTTGAAGGCATTGACGACCCGGTCTGGAATGCCGCGCCAGAGGTCAGCGACAATGTCCTGTCGAGCGCCGATCAGGCCAATCAGTCCAGCCAGCCGGTGCGGGTCACCTTGCCTGATGGCATTTCATCACCTGACGCAAGCGTGGCACCGCTGCAGTCGCTGGCACAACAGTTCACCACCTCGCAGCACTAATTTCGCAGCACTAACTCGCGACCGGCGAAACTCAAAACAGCCCGGCCCGCTCACGCATATCCCATTGAGATTCCATACGGCGCAATGCTTATTGTCCCTACGATTTCACTTTACCGAGATGATTTCTTTTCAAGGAAAGCCGAGTCAACAGCCTGCAATGAACGTGGCAATGAAAGTAAACTAGTGCCTCCCCGCGCGCATATTCCATGCGGCTTTTCAAGGCATCGCCTCTGTAGGCCGCATGGGATATGCGCGCGGGGCCTGTGCACTTTTCATTTTTTTAAAGAGATGCCCTGGCGCCATGCTGCAAGCCGCGCGGGATCGCCTTGAGCAGGGTTTTGGTATATGCCTGCTGCGGGTTCAGGTACAGCTGATCCGAATTGGCCAGTTCCACCACTTTACCCTGGTTCATTACCATGACCTGGTCGGCGATGTATTTGACTACCGCCAGATCGTGCGAGATGAAGATGTAGGAGAGGCCAAACTCTTCCTGCAAATCCTGCAATAAGTTCAGTACCTGCGCCTGCACAGAGACATCCAGCGCCGAGACCGATTCGTCGCAAATCAAGATTTCCGGTTGCATCGTCAGGCAGCGCGCAATCGCAATCCGCTGGCGCTGGCCACCCGAGAACTCATGCGGGTAGCGCTGGAAGGCGATGGCCGGCAGGCCGACCTTTTCCAGCAATGTGTAAGCCATCTTGACGCGCTCGCTGTCGTTGCTGCCGATCTGGTGGATCAGCATCGGCTCCAGCAGAATCTGGCCCACGGTAAAGCGCGGATTGAGCGAGGCGTAGGGGTTTTGAAAGATGATCTGGATGCGCCGCTTGTAGGGCATAAAGTCTTTGTTCGACATGGCGAGAATATCCTTGCCTTCAAAGATCGCCTGGCCTGCTGTCGCCTGATGCAGGCGCATCAGGGTCAGGCCGACCGTGGTCTTGCCGGAACCCGATTCGCCCACTACGCCCAGGGTCTTGCCCCGTGCCAGTTTGAATGACACGTTGTCGACCGCACGGAACTCTTTCTTGCCGAAGAATCCCTCGCGCGTATAAAAACTCTTGCCCAGATTCTTCACTTCCAGCACGATCTCTTCATCGCCATTCAGGCCACGCGGACGCTGTTTTTGTTCGGCCAGCGCACCCGTGTGATTCATGAAATCGGCAATCACCGGCAAGCGCCACGGCCGGCTAGCTAGCGTAGGGCGGCAATGCAGCAGCGCCTGGGTATACGTATTCTTGGGTCGCTCAAAAATTTGCTGCACCGTGCCGGCTTCGCGGATTTCGCCATTTTTCATCACGATGACATGCTCGGCAATCTCGCCTACCAGCGCCAGGTCATGGGTGATAAACAGCACCGACATTTTATGCTTTACGCGCAAGGCTTCGATCAGGTCGATAATCTGCTTTTGTATCGTCACGTCGAGTGCCGTGGTCGGTTCGTCGGCAATCAGCAATTTCGGTTCGCAGGCGATCGCCATCGCGATCATCACGCGTTGCTGCTGGCCGCCCGACATCTGGCTGGGGTAGGCATCGACCTTGTTGGCCGGATCGGGGATGCCGACTTCTTCCAGCAAGGCAATCGCGCGTGCGCGTGCCTGCCTGGTGTTCATGCCCATGTGCAGGCGCAAGACTTCGGCGATCTGGAAGCCGACCGTGAAGACAGGATTCAAGGAAGTCATCGGCTCCTGGAAAATCATCGAGATTTCTTTGCCACACAGGTCGCGCCGCTGGTCTATGCTCATGTCCAGCAAGCTTTTGCCTTCAAAAATAATTTTGCTCGATGCCGCTATGCTGGAAGTGTCGGGCGGTAACAAGCCCATCACCGCCAGCGAGCTGACCGATTTTCCGCTGCCGGATTCGCCGACCAAGGCCACGGTGGTATTGCGCGGAATGCTGAAAGAAATACCCTTGACGGTTTCTACGCTTTCTTTTTTGCTGACGCGGAAAGACACGCGCAAATTTTCTACTTTTAACAATGGCTCTTGGTTCATGACTAGTCCTTATTTCAGCTTAGGGTCGAGCGCATCGCGCAGGGCATCGGTGAACAGCGAGAAAGCCGTCACCAGCACTGCCATGGCGGCGGTAGCGGCAACGAGCTGCCACCATTTACCCAGGATCAGTTCATTTTGTGCCTCATTGAGCATGCTGCCCCAGGACACCACGCCTACCGGTACGCCAAAACCCAGAAAACTCAGGATGACTTCCGATTTGATAAAGCCCACTACCAGGATCGAGACTTGTACCAGCGCGACATGGCTGACATTCGGAAAAATATGGATGAACATCTTGCGCAAATGCGAAGCGCCGATGGCATCCGCGGCCCAGACATATTCGCGCGCCTTGTGTTTCATGTACTCGGCGCGGATCAGGCGGAACGGCCCGGTCCAGCCGGTAAACGCGAGGATCAGGATAATCGTGCTCACGCCTTTTTGCTGTAATACCGCTGCCACCGACAGCACCAGGAGCAGGTAAGGTATCGAGGTGAAAATGCTGTAAAACCAGTTAAAGAAATCATCGACGCGACCGCCAAAATAACCCGAGAAGGCACCGAACAGGGTGCCCAGCAAGGTTGCCAGAAAAGCCGCCACCAGGCCCACCACGATCGAGGTTTCGGCGCCCTTGATGGTTTTCTTGATGATGTCGTGGCCCCATTTGTCGGCACCGAAAGGCAAGGTAGCCAGGCGTTCCGCCACCACGGCTTTGCCGGATTTTGCCAGTTCTGTATAAATCTCCTCCATCTCTTTGGCGAGTGGGTCGGCTACGCCATAATCGTTAGCGACTACCGGTACGGCAGTTTTTGGTGCGCTGCGTAATTCACGCCGCACATCAGCGAGTGGATCGAGCGGATTTTCAGGTAAGGGCGCTTCGGCTTCCACTTTAATTTTGCTGGCGGCATCGGCACCGACAAAACCCGGCGGCGCGTAGCTGATGCCGGTCTCTTGCTCCCAGTCGGCGGCGACCAGGCCGCTGGCAGACAAGATCAAAATGAGCATAAAAGCGGCGACGATGCCCAGGGCAATCATCGCTACTTTGTCGGCGCGCAGACGGCGCCAGGCCAAAGCCCACAGGCCGGGAGAAACGGCATTATTCGGTGTAGTCATGGGTGATCCTTATTTTAACTGTACGCGTGGATCAACCGCCTGATACATCAGATCAGTCAACAGATTGAACAACATGGTGGCGGCGGCGACATACACGGTGATGGCTTTGATGACGGGGAAATCGCTGCGTTCTACCGCCAAAATCACTTCGCGACCGATACCGGGAATAGAGAAAAAGCGCTCGATCAAAAAAGCGCCGATCAGCAGGGCAGGCAGGTTCGACATCACATGGGTAATGATGGGTATCGCCGCATTACGCAAGACGTGGACCCATTTCACGCGGTGCTCGGAGACGCCTTTGGCGCGTGCCGTGCGCACGTAATCCTGATTCACTTCATCGAGAATAAAGCTGCGGAACAGGCGCAGATTCGGTGCGACACCGACCGCCAGCGCGATCAGGATGGGCAGGGCGGAATACTTGAACAGGTTTTCGGCAAAACTGTTGCCCCAGCCCTGGACCGGAAACAGGCTGAGTTTATAGGCAAAAAAGTATTGGCCGACGATGATATACACCAGGATACTGATGGACATGCCGACGGTACAGGCAATCATTACACTGCGGTCAGTGAAGCTGCCGCGCTTGAAGGCAATGGTCAGCGCCAGGGCAATCGCGATCAGGGTTTCGATGATCGTCAATGGCACCAGTACGGTCATCGAAGGCCCGAGACGGGTGGCAATAATGGAGGCGACCGCTTCGCCGGTGCTCCAGCTGTTGCCAAAGTTAAACGTGACGATCTGCTTGATAAATATCCACAGCTGCACGTAATACGGCTGATCAATCCCGAGCTGGATACGGATATTGGCGATCTGCTCGGGGTTCGACATCTTGCCGGCCAGGATGTAGGCAGGATCGCCACCGACCCAGTTAAACAGGAAAAACACCAGCAAAATCACCCCCAGCATGGTGGGGGCCATTTGCCATAGGCGGCGCAGGATATAGGCGGTCATGATGTGGCTCTCATTGTTCTGTTGTTGGCTGGTTTATTTGCTCTTGTCGATATCGAGATACATCCACTCGATATGCAAAATAGGATGCTTCTTGTAGCCGAGTACACGCGCCTGCGCCAGCATATTGCGATAGCGGGCAAAGCCGACGCGTTGCGCGGCGTTGACTTCCATGATGCGCGTCATCTTGTGATACAGCAGATCGCGTTCCGGGCCATCCGGCAGTTTTTGCGACTGTTCGTACAGTTGATCGTATTCAGGAATCGTGACGCAGCCATTGTTGTTTTGATGGATGTTCCGCCCGTAAAACAATTGCATGAAATTGTCGCCATCCGGGTAGTCCGCCATCCAGGGCGAATTGCGTTGGGTCAGCTGGCAATTTTTCTCGGCTTTTAAAAGTTCGGCAAACGGGCGGAAATCCGCTTTCATTCTGATCCCGATGCTGTCATAAGTTTTTTTCCAGACTTCGCCTTGAATATGTCCGCGTGAGTCAGTGTTTGCAGTGTAGGTGACAAGTAAAGGACTGCCATCCGGCAGCGTACGATAACCATCCTTGCCTTTTTTGTAACTAAACTTATCCAGCAGGGCATTGGCCGCCGCAGGATTGTATTGCACGCTGCTCTTGTAGTTGGGATCGTGGCCGACGACGCCCGGCGGAATCGGATATTGCAGCGCGATGGCATCGCCGTTATCGACGATGCGAATTTCTTCTTCGACGTTGTGTGCCATCGCCATGGCGCGCCGCAAGGCAATTTTTTCCTTGCTGAAACCGCCAAATACCGGGTCTTGCATATTCCAGTAATAGACCGTCAGTTCGGGATCGACTATGCGTGATAACTGCACCCCCTTTTTGACAAACTCGGGTTTCAATTTCCCATCGCGCAGCACTTGCGGCGCGAGCCCTCCATAGAGCTGAAACAGGTCCGTTTCATCTTTTTGAAACGCCAGTAAACGGGATTGATCTTCTAGCATGACATTGACCACGATACGGCCAATTTGCGGCATGCGCTTGCCCTTCATTGCCGCGATAATTTTTTGATCATCCGGATCGGCACTGGCCTGGAAATCCCAGATCATAGGACGGAAATCTGGATTGGCATCCAATACCATTTTGGAGCCACGTACCCATTCGATTAGTTGGTAAGGTCCAGTACCTACCGGATGCGCCATGACCAGACCTTGAACGTCGCGATATTTTTCTATCACTTCACGTGCCACGGCAGACATGGGGGTGTATGCCAGTATCATCGGAAAGTTATAGTCAGGGCGGGTCAGGTGTATGCGAAGCGTGTAACTATCCACGACTTCAAAGCCGGCGATTTTTTTGTTGTAATCGAATTTACCGCTCTTCTTCGCGTCGGCTGCCAGTTGATCCAGCCCGATGATTTTGCCGTCGAGTAGCCAGGTGTGAGACGAGGCGATTTTCGGGTCCATCATGCGTTTGAATGAATACACGTAATCTTCTACGCTCAACTCGCGTTTTTTGCCATTGAAGGCTTCATCAGGGATGAAGTAAATGCCTTTTTTTAGTTTGATCGTATAAGTCTTGCCATCCGCGGAAATGGCCGGCATGCCATCCGCAGTTTCTGGCACTACTTTGGCCGGACTGGCCAGATAATCGTAGGTATACAGTCTTTCAAACAGTGCTTCATTAATCGCGTTGGAATACAGATCACGGGTGGCGGCGGGATCAAATCCGGTTTCAGCTACCGGAAAAACAGTACGTAATATTTTTGCTGGATCGGCGTGATCGACTATTGCGGTGATGACTCCCGCTGAGGTAGTCGCGCCGACTGGCATGCTGGCGCACATAACGCCAGCCAACAGCAGGCGATACGCTGCGCTAATAGCCGGAGATTGTCGATTCGATTTCATAGTTTATATTCTCTAATGCTTTCCCACATCTATATAAGCCCAGTTTGAATACAAATCAGGGTGCTTTTTATAACCATTAATCCGAGGGTATATCAGTCAGCTTGTTGGATTTCGTGAGCCAAAAAAAGCCGTAACCATAACGCAAGCCGTTTATTTAGTGAATATTTTTTCAAAATATCTTCTGTTTAATGCACCATGAAAGTGCAAAATGTAATTTTTTATGAAAATTCAGATATCAAATTTACTTTAAACTGTTTTTTTTATGTTGTCGCGTAATATATTTCAAGGCTTGAGGTGCCAAATTAGCAGGGGTTTATCATAGGTTTTTTTAACAATAATAAAATTTATTCCGGTGTTTTTGCTCACCTACAAAATAAAAGTGAGTTTGTACAAAAATATGGTTCCTTATATAATTTTTTTGCTGCTAAGCACAAAGTGTTCACCTCTTCCATTATGTGATTGGTTTGTGTCAGAATGGATGCAGTTTTTCCTATAGCCTAAAAAACGAGTGTTGACATAAGTGAAGCAGATGGGTGTTTTTAACATTCACAAAAATTTTGACACATTATTTTTCATTTGTATTTAAAATACAGAACTAATTACAAAAAGCTGGTTTGAAAACGATGAGGATTACTGATTACTTTTTTGACTTGTCTGAATTCGATACGTAAAAATTTTTTTTCGGCGAAACTCCGAATGAGTTGCTTGTAATTCGTAATACTCCGGAATAAGTAGATAGGTGTAAAAACGAGCGATTCATCTTCTTTCGATAATTGCTGAAAGTGTCGATAGGTGAGCAGTAGTTATTTGACGCGTGTATTTGTCATCTTGGTGTATCGTGCTGATCGGATGTGTATTCGCCGGTTTTTGGTTCATCACCAATGTTTTTGTGTGTTTGAACCTAATAAGTAAAATATTGTGGTATTGGAGGGAGCAAGTATGGATTTTTCAGGACGCGAGGCCGAACCAGGCAAGAAATTTGTCGGGATAGGTCTTGTTATTTTATTTCACGCGGTGCTTGTCTATGCGCTCATCAATGGTCTGGCACGCGAGATCATTCAGGCCGTCCAAAAACCTTTGGAGACCAAAATAGTCGAAGAGGTTAAGCCTCCACCGCCTCCACCTGATACACCACCGCCACCACCGCCTAAGCTATTGGCACCGCCGCCTCCATTTGTTCCTCCGCCAGAAGTTCAGGTGCAGCAACAAGTTGTGCCGGCTAATGCGATTGCTGCCGTGTCCAATGTCAAGCCTGAGTCAAATGCAAAGCCGACCAGTGTGCAGCAACCAGTGGCCGAAGCCAAGCCAGTAGGGCCATCAACGGTGCCTGGTGTGATCGACTTCAAACAAGCTGGTTGCAAACCGGAGTATCCAAGAGCATCGCTACGCAATGAAGAGACTGGCACAGTAGGACTTTCGGTGCTGATCGGTGCAGATGGCTCTATCGCGGAAGTGAAGATAGACAAGTCCAGCGGATTCAGAGGGCTAGACAATGCAGTGAAAGCCCAATTGATGTCGGGAACATGCAAAAACAAACCAGGAACCGTAGATGGCAAGCCACAACCAACTTGGACCAAAGTGAATTACGTATGGAGTCTCGAATAAAACACAGCCAATAAGTCATAAAAGCCAGAGACACCCCGTTTTATTCGAAATCATCCTACTGACGTACCTAAAGTATTCATTAAATTTTAAAGGAAGTATCTACATGAAAACCCGCGCTAAGACACCATTAAGCACATTCCTGGCGACAGTCCTGTTCTCCATGACCGCAGCCTTGAGTACCCCAATGTTCGCCGCCGATGCCGCCTCCGCACCAGCAGCAGAAGCCGCAGCACCAGCAGCAACTCCGGCACCAGAAGCTGCGGCCTCAACAGACGCTGCAGCATCAGCGCCAGTAGTCGCCAAAGAAACATTATCCAATCCTTACGGCTTGGAAGCACTTTGGAAAGAAGGCGACTTCATCACCAAGGGCACCTTGTTTATCATGATCATCATGTCGATGGGCAGCTGGTACATTCTCATCACCAAAATCGTCGACCAGATCAAACTGGCTGGTCAAGCTAAAGAAGCCCGCAAATTCTGGAAATCAGCTAGCGTCACTGCCGGTATTTCCGGCCTCAAAGACGGTAGCCCATACCGCTTTATCGCTGAATCGGGTCTCAAAGCTACTGAACACCATGAAGGAGCACTGCTCGAACAAATCGATCTGAACTCATGGGTCACAATGTCGATTCAACGCTCTGTTGATAAAGTACAAAGTCGCCTGCAAGACGGCCTAGCTTTCCTGGCAACGGTTGGTTCTACTGCACCATTCGTCGGTCTGTTCGGTACAGTCTGGGGTATTTACCATGCGCTGACAGCCATCGGTATGTCCGGCCAAGCTTCGATCGATAAAGTTGCTGGCCCGGTCGGTGAAGCGCTGATCATGACCGCTATTGGTTTGGCGGTTGCCGTGCCAGCGGTACTTGGTTACAACTTCTTGGTTCGTCGTAACAAGAGCAGCATGGAAGAAGTCCGCGCCTTCGGTGCCGACCTGCACTCTGTTGTCTTGTCTGGTGCCATGAGCAAAGCGGCTGCCAATAGCACCAAAAAAGCTGCCTAATTTCAGCCCGCTGAATGACAGGTAACAAGACAGTCCATCCCCTACGTGTTCACTAGCAATAAATTAGTGAGTACGTAGGGGAGAAACCAGAAATCACCAAAGAGAACACATTATGGCAATGGCACTCGGCAACGACGGCGACGGCGAAGACGAAGTCAACAGCACCATCAACACCACCCCTCTGGTGGATGTGATGTTGGTTCTGTTGATCATCTTCCTGATCACCTCACCGGTAGTCCTCAACTCGGTCAAGGTCAAGCTTCCGGCAGAGACCAACGAGATCTACAAGACTAAACCAGAAAATATCACCCTCACAATCGATAAAGAGGGTTCCATGTACTGGAACGGTGCCCAGAAGGCACTGTCAGGAACAGATGAACTGTTCGAAAAAATGAAAAAAGTATCGGTCCAGATCCCGCAACCGGAAGTACATATCCGTGGAGATCAAAATACCCGGTACGAATTTGTTGGCAAAACTATCCTCACAATACAACGTGCAGGGATCGCCAAGGTTGGGTTCGTGATTGAACCACCACCTAGAAACTAAAAAGGAAAACACATGAGCATGGCTCCCAGCTCAAGTAGTTCGAGCGAACCTGAAGTGATGATAGAAATGAATATGACGCCATTGATCGACGTCATGCTGGTGTTGATCATTATGCTGATCATTACCATCCCGGTCCAGAATCACGCGATTAACCTGAATATGCCGGTCAACACTCCGTCTAAGCCGACCGAACCACCCCAGGTGTTTACGATCGATATTGACTTTGATGGCACGACCTCATGGAATGGCGTAGCGTTGCAACGTGCTGAATTAGAAAGCAAATTGCAGGGTGTGGCAGCGACACCGAATCAGCCGGAAGTACATATCCGTCCAGATAAACTGGCCGCTTATAAATCGGTTGCAGCAGTCATGGCATCAGCGCAACGTCTAGGGGTGACTAAGATCGGTATGGTCGGGAATGAACAGTTTTTGAAGTAAAACTTCTCGGCTATATTAATTCTAAAGTTTAAAGTACATGAAAATTGGCAGGGGCATCCCTGCCTTTTTTCATATATATTGGTTTTACGCAGGTGCCCGCATTCTTTGTATTGTTGAATCGGCGCTGATCCAAGTTTATTAAGTCTATTAAATTTATTCAATTTATTGATTGAGAGATCAAAATATGAAGCAACTTCGCTTATCACGTCTCGCCGTACTTATTGCAGCTATCGGCTTTGCCGCCGCACCAGAATTGTCGAATATTGCGGCGAATACCGCTTATGCCCAAGAAGCGATGCGACCAGAGATTGGAAGAACAATCCAAGCTGCTGGCGAATTGCTTAAAGCTAAAAAATACAAGGACGCCATGTCCAAGCTGCATGAGGCTGATGGGGTCGGTGGTAAAACAGCTAACGAGAGTTTCACAATTGAGCGCATGCGCTTATCCATCGCATCTCAATCTGGCGATAACGATGCGGTGATCCGTTCTGCCGAAGCCATCATTGCGGCAAACAAATTATCCGGAAAAGACCAGTTGCAGCATATTCAAGTGTTGGCGAATGCCTATTACAAGGCTGGTAACTACTCTAAAGCGGCACAGGCTTATGGGCGTTATTTTTCTGAAGGCGGTACCGATTCTACTTTGAGACCTTACATGATTCATGCGATGTCGCAAGGCGGAGATAGTGGTCGTGCAATGAAAGAGGTTCAGGCAGATCTGGCAGCGGATGAAAAAGCTGGGCGTACTCCTAGTCTTTCTAATCTTGAGTTTTATGCAAATGCCGCACTTAAACAGAAAGACACAGCGGGTTATGCTAATGCGCTGGAAAAACTGATTGCCTATCATGGTAAAAAAGAATACTGGGTAAATTTGTTGAACAATGTTGAACGTAAACCTGGTTATTCTGAACGTTTGTCACTGGATTTATATCGCTTGAAATTGGCAGTAGGGCAAGTTACTAAAACTGCTGATTTTATGGACATGTCTAAACTGGCAGTTCTTGGTGGTTATCCGGCAGAAGCATTGAAAATCATTGATCTGGGTTTTAAATCAGGTGCACTTGGAACCGGTAATGAAGCTGAACGTCATAATCGTTTGCGTGTTTTGGCGAAGAAAACCTTAGATGAGAATGCAAAGGCACAAGTTGCGAATGAAGTAGAAGCAAATCAAAGTAAAGATGGCACAGCGTTAGCGAATTTAGGTTATGCCTATGTGACCGCAGGTCAGTATGACAAAGGGATTGCGATGCTAGAGCAAGCCATCACTAAAAATGGTATGAAGTATGCTGAAGATGCCAAACTGCATCTTGGTCTGGCTTATTTACAAGCCGGTAAAAAAACCAATGCGATCAAAATATTGAAATCTGTTCAGGGGGCAGACGGGACTGCAGATTTAGCACGCTACTGGGTGATTTATGCAAATCAGGCTGTAAAGTAATAAGATGAGGACTTACGTAAAACCGCCCCAGCGTCGTTGCACTCGCCTTGCCGTACTAAAGTACTGTCTTCGGCGGTACGCCTAGCTGGAACAATTTTGCGTAAGTCCTAAAGATGTTATGAATGTAAAAAAGGAGTAGATTAAAATCTACTCCTTTTTTTTATAGGTTTAAAATTTCACATAAGTCGATAACTATCCATGCCGTTTTTTACCGATTTTGGCATGTGCAACCACGGTCTTGCCAGGATTGCCGTTGCTATGAATGCGTTGGACTGCTTTGCCACCGTGTGCAATAGTCGTTTTTTGCGATTTGACTCTAGCATGAATGATAGGAACCTGAACTTGCAGAGATTGTCCGGTACTGAGAGTATCTCGTTTTAGATTATTCCACTCTTTTAACTGGGCGACAGTCACCTTATAGCGTTTGGCAATGGTGGCCAGATTATCTTTTTTCCCTATCTTGAAACTGATTTTCCTCGTGTCTGGCGCATCCTTCTCAATAATTAACTGTGCTTTTTCTGCAATTTCCGCTGAAATATCCTGATCAGGTGATTTTACAGATTTGGGTATGAGCAGGGTTGACCCAGCCTTGACCAGCATTTTTGCGGGGATCAGATTGACTTCGCGCAGAACTTCAGGTTTTACTCCTAGTCTGTCGGCTAACGATTCTACACGCTCGGTCTTGGTAACGGTATGTGCCGCCCAGGATGAGAGCGGCCCCTGCCACTTACTTAAATTTTCCTTGAATAGGATGGCGTTATCTGTGGGCAGTAATATCTTTGTATTATTACTGCCAGTGATCACTGGCCGGTTGAACTGGGGATTCAATGCGGTAAACTCACCGAGAGATAATTGTGCCAGTTGAGCCGCTACCCGAACGTCAATATCACGGGTTTTTTCTATACTGACAAAGTAAGCTTGATTGTCGAGTTTAGGCAAAGCGATATTAAACTGCTCTGGGTGTCCGATAATATTTTTTACTGCTTGCAGCTTCGGCAGATAATTTTTTGTCTCATTGGGCATCAACGCCGACAGACTATCAAAATCGATGGGCAAGCCCATTGCCTGCTGTTTTTTTATGGCGCGCTGCACCGAGCCTTCACCCCAATTGTAGGCAGCCAGAACCAACTGCCAATCACCAAAAATACCGTAAAGTCTTTCTAAATAATTCAGCGCAGCGTCGGTGGAATCAAGAACGCCACGTCTATCGTCCTTGAACATGTTTTGTTTAAGATTGAAATCACGTCCAGTCGCCGCCATAAATTGCCACATTCCGGAGGCTTTTGCTGTCGATATCGCTTGTGGATTAAAGGCGGATTCAATAAATGGCAGTAGTGCAAGTTCGGTGGGCATGCCGCGTTTTTCCAGTTCTTCTACTACATGGAAAAGATAGCGTGATCCGCGTTGTACCGTTCTTTGTATATATTCAGTGCGAGTGCTATACCAGTTGAGTTGATTGGTCACTAACTGGTTATCTAAATCGGGGATGGCATAGCCATTGCGAATCCTGTTCCATAGATCAGTTTCGGTAATGGACAGTTCTACTGAGGGCAATTCTGTACCAAGATCGGTCGGTGCCAGACTAATGTTATTGGTAATCGCGTTAGTAATATTCTTACTCACGCTGTTATTCACACTGTTACTCACCTCATTACTAGCTAGAGTACTTATTGCGGTGGACATGTGAAGTGCAGTTTGTTCACCTGCCTGGACTGCATGTGGGGTGAGCCAGAATGCAAGGGCGGAAGCAATGACAGGAGAAATACGGTATCGGAATCGTTTCATAAGTGCCAAAAAAAATTGATCGGTATGATCAACGGAAGAATGGGATCGTGAGAGTGTACGCAAGGCCTGTTTCAAGCGTCAAGAAATATGTCGTCAATGTTACAAGTTTTATATTGGGTCGCTTAATGAAAACATATTTTTTGGGGAAAAACTCTAAAATGCCGCCTTTTTAATTCATTTTAAAATGGATTTTAGAAGTCGACTTACCGCGCAGCTTCGAATATTCACACAAGAAAATAGCGTGTTAAATCGTTTTTTTCTGAGTCTCTGCCGTTTGGTAGCGCCATTCGCTTCTTTGCCAATTTGATGCACGATTGCCTGACGGGACAAAGACCAGAAATATTTGCCTGAATTTGAACCGGAAAATTAGTCTGAACGTCATTAAGATTCAGCATTTTGCAAGGCATGGCGGAGTATCTCGGCGCTTGCGCTTGGTGCCAGGCAATCGATCACGATACGTTCTGGTATCGAGCGCAGCCAAGTCAGCTGGCGCTTGGCCAGTTGGCGGGTGGCGATGATGCCAAGTTCGCGCATCTCTTCGTAGCTACAGGTTCCATCGAGATACTCCCATGCCTGGCGATAGCCGACGCAACGCATGGAAGGCAAGTCGGGATGCAGATCGCTGCGCTGGCGTAGTGTGCGTACTTCTTCCAAAAAACCTTGTTCTAGCATGGTGTCAAAACGACTGGCGATGCGCTGGTGCAGCACGCTGCGATCGGAGGGTTCCAACGAGAGCGATAACATTTTAAACGCGGGTTCAGTTTTAGTTTTTTGTGCCAGCAGTGCTGACATCGGCTGGCCGGTAATCGTGATGATTTCCAGTGCGCGTTGTATGCGTTGACTGTCGTTCGGCTGTAGCCGTGCAGCGGTGATGGGATCTAGGGCATACAAGCGGGCGTGCAAGCCGGGTACCCCTATGCGCATAGCTTCGGCGTCAAGTTCGGCACGGATGGCTGGGACTGCTCCTGGCAGATCGTCCAGTCCATTCAGCAGCGCCTTAAAGTACATCATGGTGCCCCCCACCAGAATCGGCAGTTTACCTCTTGCCTGTATCTCACGCACCAGCCTTTCGGTGTCGAGAAGAAATTGCGCGACCGAGTAGGCTTCGCTTGGATCAATGATATTAATGAGGTGATGCGGTACCGCCGCCAACTCTGCGGCATTCGGCTTGGCAGTACCGATATCCATCTCACGGTACACCAGAGCAGAGTCGACAGATATGATCTCTGCCGGAATATGACGGGCGATCTCTAATGCCGCCGCGGTTTTACCCGATGCAGTTGGCCCCATAATGGCAATCACTTTGGTCTGCGACTGCACGTTTTGAATTGCATTATTTATCACGCTACCACCTTCATTGTGCTGTTGGCCTGTACTACGTGGGCAGATGTAAAAATCATCATCCCGATTAAGGCAGTCGCCGATTGGAAAGGGGGGCTAGTTTGTGCGTGTCGTGTCATCTGAAAAAATGCTCTGTCTAAATTGGAGTCGCGCTGATCTGGTGTCAACACGCTTATTGACCGCGCAAGAACATGCGGTCCAGATCATTGAGCCCGAGTTGTACCCAAGTTGGGCGACCGTGATTACACTGGTCGGCCCGTTCGGTTTGCTCCATCTGTCGTAGTAAAGCATTCATTTCGGGGATAGTAAGACTGCGATTGGCGCGTACCGCCGTATGGCAGGCCAGCGTACCGAGCAATTCATTGCGGCGGTCGATCAAGACCCGTGAGCCACCAAACTCACGCACTTCGCGCAAGACATCTCTTGCCAGCGTTTGCGCATCGGCATTCTTGAGCAATGCTGGAACCGAGCGTACCGCCAGCGTGGTCGGTGAGATTGCCGCGATATCAAATCCTAATGATTGCAGCGCAGTTTTATTCTCTTCTGCCGTAGCGACTTCGATGGCATCCGCGTAAAAGGTAATCGGAATCAGCAAAGGCTGCACCGGCATGGCGTTTTCATCCAAGGCATTTTTGAGTTGCTCATACAAGATGCGCTCGTGTGCGGCATGCATGTCGACCAAGATCAATCCCTTGGTGTTTTGCGCCAGCACATACACGCCATGTAACTGTGCCAGCGCGAAGCCTAGCGGATATTCATCGTTGGGTAAGGGACTTGCCGCATCAGCGTAGCGGCTGGCCAGCGGATTTGCCTGGTCTGACTCGCGGGAAAATAATGCGCCATAATCGCCCGTGGATTGCGCCACACCCGCAATGTTGGTACGCATTTGAGAAAAATTATTACTGTAGTCCTGGTAGTTGCCCGTGGTTGCAGGTGTGGCGAATTGAGCGGAAAAGCTGGTTTGCTCTCCGCTCATCCATGGCATTTTCCCGGTAGTTGTGTTGCCAGCTTCCCCTAGAGACGCCGTAGCGGGAGCCGGTACGGTGCCAAACGCGGTCGCCGAGGTCTGCGCCAGCGCACGGTTTACTGCATGAAACACGAACTGATGCACGGCACGGCTATCGCGGAAGCGTACTTCAATTTTAGATGGATGGACATTCACATCGACCAGTCTGGGATCAAGATCCAGTGCCAATACATACGAGGGGTAACGGTCGCCATGCAATACATCCTGATACGCCGCACGTACTGCGTGGGTCAGCAATTTATCCCGTACAAAGCGGCCATTGACATAAAAAAACTGTGCATCGGCACGCCCTTTGGACGCGGTAGGCAGGCCGATAAAGCCATGCAGGCGCAGGGGGCCGGCACTTTCATCTAGAGGTAGGCGGGCGCTGGCAAAGGCATCCCCCAAAATGGTGGCGCTACGCTTGTCGATCGCGCTGACCATCCAATGGTCAACGGTTTTGCCATTATGCGACAAAGTAAAACAGACATCGGGCCGGGCTAGCGCGATTCGCCGGACCACTTCTGCGCAATGGCCGAATTCAGTTTGTTCCGATTTAAGAAATTTACGGCGCGCGGGCGTGTTGTAATATAAATCCACGACATCGACGGTTGTGCCCTGCGCGCCGGAGGATGGCGTGATCTTGTCGCTCTCAATTTGCCATGCGTGAGCCGCTTCTGCGGTGCGCGTAGTCAGGGTCAATAGGGCGACGGAGGCGATCGATGCCAGCGCTTCACCGCGAAAGCCGAGCGTCGCCACGTTCTCCAGTTCTTCCAGTGAGACTATCTTGGACGTGGCGTGCCTGGCGACTGCCAACAGTAACTGATCTGGTGCAATGCCGCGCCCGTTGTCGGTAATAGCGATGCGTTTGACGCCGCCTTCTTCCAGCCTGACCGTGATGCTGGTGGCCCCTGCGTCGAGGGCATTTTCGAGTAACTCCTTGACGACCGCTGACGGTCGTTCGACCACCTCGCCGGCGGCAATTTGAGAAATAAGTTGGTCTGGTAGCGCCTGTATAGGCCGGACTGGGTTGAGTATCGCGTTCATGCCGTGATTATACCGCTGTGCAGGTTTGTAAATGACGCCTTGTGTTGGTGTATGATGACGCCGCAACCGAGGAGAATTATGGATTTTATGGAATTCTTCGGCATGATCTTACATGTCGATAAAACGTTGGGAATGGTCATTGAGCAATATGGGACGCTGGTTTATGCCGTCTTATTTGCGATTGTTTTTTGCGAAACCGCTTTTGTGGTTTTCCCCTTTTTACCGGGAGATTCGCTGTTATTTATCGCCGGCACCTTTAGCGCGACGGGGGCAATGAACCCATGGCTGGTGATTATTTTGCTGGTCGTCGCCTCCATTTCTGGTAATTCTGTAAATTATTGGATCGGCAGCTTGATCGGCCATAAAATTATGGCGCACGACCATAAATGGATCGATAAAAACGCCTTAAAAAAGACCCATGAATTTTATGAAAAACATGGCGGAAAGACAGTAGTGCTAGCGCGCTTTGTTCCGCTAGTGCGTACTTTTGCACCATTTGTGGCAGGTTTTTCGGATATGACGCATAGAACCTTTCAATTCTTCAACGTCATTGGCGCGTTATTGTGGGTCTTGTCCATCGTTCTGAGTGGCTACTTCTTTGGGAATATTCCCTTTGTACGTGACCATCTGAATGTGATTGTTTTGATCGGTGTGGGGGCGGCAATCATACCTGTGTTACTCGGGACAATTTGGAAACTGAGTAAAGGCATGTTCAGGAAAGCCAATTAATCTACCAGACAGTAAGAGGTGTGGCGTGGGAGATGTCAATGACCAAGGGCAGCGTTTGATCTGGCTGACATCTGCCGCACCGGTCAAGCCTGCGCCAGGTCAAGGATGCAATGGCTGTGGTGTTTGTTGTGCTTCCGAGCCTTGCCCCGTTGCCAGCGTGTTTTTATGGCAAACTCGTGGCGCTTGTCGTGCTTTGGTCTGGTTGGCCCCGGAACAACAGTATCGCTGCGGGATGCTGTTGCAGCCCTCTCACTACTTACGGTACTTGCCAAGGTCTTGGCAGCCTTGGTTTCGACGGTTGGTCGGACGCTGGATCGCCGCTGGTACTGCCTGCGATTCTAGTGCTGAAATTGATGTTGACTCATATTGAGGGGAACTTCCTTCTGTCGCTGGCCGGCAAGTGAATCAGCGATGGATATTCGCTGATTTCAACCCAGTCCTTAGGCCAGTTTGTTTTTAGCCAGAGGTGGATTCTTGGCAAAATATTTCTTGATACCCTTGAGTATCACCTCCGCCATTTGATCTTGATAGACGTCATCCGTCAGTCTTGCCTCTTCTTCCGGATTGGAAATAAAGGCCGTTTCAATCAAAATGCTGGGTATGTCCGGCGCTTTCAATACAGCAAAACCTGCCTGCTCGACTGAGCCTTTATGGAGCCGGTTGATGCCACCGATTTCACCTAAAATCACTTTACCCAACTTAAGGCTATCGTTGATTTGCGCAGTGGTGGATAAGTCTAGCAGCACACTGGCAAGTTGTTTATCGTGCCCCTTCAGATTTACTCCCCCAATCAGATCTGCTGCATTTTCCTTATTGGCGAGCCAGCGGGCGGCGGTTGAACTCGCCCCTTTTTCTGATAGGACAAACACGGAAGAGCCACGTGCGGTGGATTCGACAAAAGCATCCGCATGAATGGACATGAATAGATCAGCCTGTACATTCCGGGCTTTTTGCACCCGGATATTGAGCGGGACAAAATAATCGGCATCGCGCGTCAGCATGACCCGCATATTCGGCTGTTGTTCGATTTTCGCTTTTAGCCGCTTGGCGATAGCCAGTACCACATCTTTTTCGCGGCTGCCCCCGCGGCCCATCGCGCCAGGATCCTCACCTCCGTGGCCAGGGTCCAGAGCGATGGTGATCATCCGATTGAGTGACGATGTCTTGGAGGTATTTTTGTCGATCTCAGTGGTCGCCGGCGATACATGGGTTTCTGGCTTCGTACCTGATTGCGTATCAGGTTTGATCTCAACTCTAGGGTTAACTTTGGTAATGGCAAATTCCTTGCCAATGTCTGTATGCCAATCCCCTTTTTCTATCAACGCAGCAAGAGGGTCGGGCGGATTGACCGGATATAAATCGAACACCAGCCGGTGCTGATAACTACCGACAGGTGGCAAGGTAAATACTTGGGGATTGATTTCTTCTTTTAAATCAAACACTAACCTGACCACGTTCGGGCGATTTTGTCCGACTCTAACTTGTTTGATGTAGGGGTCGTTGGCTTGAATTTTAGCCACCAGTTGCTTCAGGGTCGGGTTGAGTTCAAGACCTTCAATATCGACCACCAGTCTTTCTGGGTCTTTGACAGTGAAGTGACTGGTCTTTAATTCACTGTCATTTTCCAGCGTTACCCGCGTATAGTCCGCCGCTGGCCACACCCGCACCGCTAATATCTGCGCCGCTTGCGCAGTTGAAGGAAGCAATACCGAGATCAGTAAGGTACTTCCGGCTTTGAGCAGCGTGCGACGGTTCTTTGCAATTACAGATTGGGTGCGAAGTGAAGTAGTGCGAGACATTCATTACCTTTGTCGGTCAAGGCTTGTAATTCTACCTTACGACCAGAGCCTGCGATGCTTAAAAAAATATGAATATCCGGTGTCGGAAGTATGCCATCGGCCTTCTCTGGCCATTCAACGATACAAATATTGGCATCATTGAATTCTTCTCTAAATCCAGCCTCCAGAAATTCATCGGCGCTGATCATCCGATACAGATCAAAATGCATGAGTTTGATAGATTGCTGCCGCAGCATAATCTGATAAGGTTCTACCAGCGTGTAGGTCGGACTTTTAACATGACCCTGATGGCCTGCCGCATGCAAGATAGCACGGGTCAGGGCGGTCTTACCCGCACCCAGATCCCCATGTAAATATAGGCTGACTCCTGGCATCAGGCAATGCGCCAAGCTTTTACCTAGTGCTTGTGTAGCAGCTTCGTCGGCCAGAATGGTTTTGTAATGCACGGGAATCCTTTAATAATCACGTCAATTATTTTGTATTGTACGTTTAAACAAGCAAGTCTCTGTTTGGTTTGCTTGCGTCAGCTTCAAAAATGTCTGTGTTCTATTCACGAAAGAGATTTGCCTGAGGCATTTTCGGAAATGCCTGTCTTGGCAAGTAAATCATCGTTTGTAATACTTCTTCATCAAAAAGCTGGATGGCATCAACAAATGAGCAGACCATTGATGCAACTGATCCATCTTTTTTAGTGTTATCTGATTGGTAATATTCATAATAGCCAAAATCACAAGCCTGGCGTCGGTGCCATGCGCGTCTTGCTCGACGCGGACACCGCTATTGGTAGCAGCATGTCTGCCTTAGTCTTGGGGGTAGCATGGGAGATTCTTTCTCCTGTTAGTCAGCCACCGCGTAACGCAAAAGGGATTTTTAAAATGGCACCCTGCCAGCGCGCATATTCCATGCGCCTGTTGGCGGCATCTGGCCTGTAAGCCGCATGGAATATGCGTGCTGGAGGAGGTGGCTATTTAAGATTGCTATAGAAGGTGGTCGTCTGATGGATGACTCACTTTTTGTTCATCACCGCTCGGGACGGGGATACATCGCTGAATAACTATGCATCGATCTTTCGCTATCTTGCACTTCCGAAGCAATTTCAGTTCCAATTTGTATGGGAAAAACGCATATTGCCTGGTGTTGCAAACTTGCAACGCCAGACTTTGAATCATCAGTCTGATCGCTTGTCTTGGTTAAGCATTTTTAGCACGTAGCAAGCATGGTCATTTGATATCAAAGTCAACAAGCCTCGCTGTGAAGACGATAGGCATAGAGATCAGGCTGCAGGTCAAATTTATTATGTATACGCCATTTAAAATGCTACTCATCAGCAAAACCAGGGAGGCGGTTTTAAAAGTTTTTTTTAATCAACTTGCTTCTTACCAAGTAAAATCAGGGGCGTGGAATATGCCTTGCTCGGTAAAATTGGTTTGATGCCAATTTTTAAACAAATACCGCAATGCTGGCTTTTAACTTTACAAGTCGAAGCTCCGCGCACTTAGGCAAAACAGCTAGTTGCATGCAATCATTAATAACACTCAGTATTGAAGCGCATTATTGGCCCGCATGCTATGCGGGCTCATCAGTAGGTCACTTTTTGGAAAGAAACATAAATATGAAATTTAGTCGATTAACTTTAGCTTGTGCCATCACCGGCGCACTGGCCGCATGTGGCGGTGGCAGCAGTAATACTGCTGCTGTAGACCCGACCACGCGCACGCTAACCGGTGTTGCCGCCAAAGGCTTGATCAAGAATGGTATTGTTAAGGTCTACGCTTACAGCACCGCTGGCGTTAAATCTGCCGAGCCGCTGGTTACCTCCCGGACTTCTTCAGTTGACGGCAGTTATTCAGTCAGCCTGGGTAGTAACATCGGCCTGTTCACGGTCGAAGTCAGTGCCGATACAGCCACCACGATGGCTGATGAAGTCAGCGGTACCGATATCGCTATGCCAGTGACGATGACAATGCGTAGTTTGGTACAACTCGATAGCGCAGCAGCGACTAGCGTCAAAGGTTATGTCACTCCGTTTACCGACATGCTGGTGACGGCTGCCAGTAAAGCAACTGGTGGCTTGACTGCTGCCAATGCGGCGACAGCACAAACCGGTGTCATCACTATGTTGGGCTTTAATCCACTGACGACCAAACCAGTCATGGCCAATAGCGCGACAGCAGCAAGTGTTACTGATCCGGCTGAAAAATTACAAAGTATTCATCTGGCGGCACTCTCTAAAATTGCCAATGACAGCAGCAATACTTTGGGTTGTTCCGGCACCATTAGCGAAAAAGTGGCCTGCGTAGTCAGCGCCACCTCTGGCGCGGTAGAACTCAAGGACGGCAATCTGAGCATTCCTTTGGCAGTACAGAGCGCAATCCATGAAGCGGCTGAAAAAGTCACTGCCGATACTTCTTTGAATAAAACAACTTTGGTTACTTTGGTCGGTGTACCGGCGTTTACGCAAGCCACGATTCCTGTCGGTTCGACCGTTGTTGCTCCAATACCTGCCACCAAGGCGATGTTTGCCAGTCTGCGTAGCAATGTCAGCGCATGGCAGGCTGCATTGAAACCTGGGGCAGTGGGCAATCCGGTCGACACCATGAAGGCTGATTTTGACAAAGCCACTGCACCTTTGGATCAAGATTTAGCCGACTGGTTGCAATTGTCTACACACGGCGTTGCTTTGTATAAAGCTTACGCCGATGCAGGCAATACCGGTATCACTTCTGAAGTCGTTCAAAACCCGCGTTTTTTTGGCCGTGTGGTCGGTTCCTGTACTTTGTATGCCGACAGCGCTGCAAAAGTTCCTGTGATTAGCGGCGCGGCCAATAACGTGTTTTGCCGCTTAGAGAAAAAACCTGTTTTGGGTACAGATGCACTTTTGACGCGCCTGGCAGCAACGGCAACTGCGCCGACACAAACTGTTGATACTACCAAAACCAGACAGCAGTTCACTAAATCCATACAGTTGACACCTGTTACGTCTTCCAGCTTTAGCTACACTGCACGCACACGCATGGAAACCGCGTACTTTAATCGCTCTGGCGGCGTGATTAGCAATTTGGTGATTGCTGATGCAAAAACTACGATAGGCGACGCAGGGACAGGTACGGTCGCTTTCGATCTGACGGGTCCTACCATCAATAACATCCATATCGCTGGTGACATGCCTGCACGTACCGATGCTGATGGAGTCAAGATTACCGACAAAGAAATCTGGAATATCAATTACCTGCGCACTCCAGAAGTAGGCAGTACTACAGTGAAATATGCCTTGTCGGGCGAGATCGCTTCTTACATAGGTGCAGTCAAATCGGGCGCGATCAATTTGCTGGATGGCTCTTTCATCCGTGCTGTGCCTGACGCTGGTGGTTATGTTGTGGCTAATGGCGTAAAAGAAGTGAATCTGGCGCTGAGCGTGACTGGTATCGATAGCAAAATCGTCGGTACTCTGGCACTGAATAATTTCTCTGCTGATAAGAGCGGCAATGATTATGCGCCGACCGATCTTAAATTCGTTGGTAGCCTGAATAACGGCAGTAGCGAGTTTTTTAACGGTACTTTGACTGCGAAAGTGTCTAACTTTGCAGATGTTGATAGCAGCATAGCAACAACTGACACCAACTTCCTTAAAGGTTCTGCCTCTTTCGTTGGTATTTTGCGTATCGCTGGTCGTCCTGATTTGAAATTGTCCTTGAGTGGTCATCCTGTCACATCTAACTCTGGTGCGTTCACCGGACAGTATGAAGACGGTACTAACACGATACTGATCAGCGATAACGGTGCGATGCCAAAAGTCATCAATATCGCCAGCGCTAACGGCGTGTCTGTGCAATTTAATGAATCAGTCAATGTTGCCGATGTCTTGAAAAACGGTAGCAAAATTGCAAGTTTTGATCGTAGCACAGGCGTCATTACCTACACTGATGGCAGTTTTGAATCATTGAAGTAAGTTTTTAACTTCTTGTTTGTTTTAAGCCTGACGGCATGCCGTCAGGCTTTTTTCTTGGTAGATCATGCGATATTTTTTTCTTATTTCTGTCCTTGCCTGCGGTAATGCGTTTGCACAGTATTCGCTGACGGATCCGCAGGCAGCTTTGCATCTCGCCACGAAGGAGTGGCAAGTCTATGCAAAAGTCAATTTACTGGCTGCTTCTGACGCTATTCCTGTGCGCAATTTTGAAAGCGATTGGTCCACCGGTTACTCCCCGAAACAGGGGCGCAACCTATTTATACTGCGCAACCGTGCCGAATTAGGTATGGAGAAAGATGGCTGGCAAATCGGCATGGAGTACCGCCAGCAGGGTTCTGTCGATGCTAGTCACGATACTGTCGAGTTTTATCATTTGTATAAGCAGCGCGAGCGTCCGGCGCAAGTCCGTGATTTTAATATTAATGGGCAATTTAACTCGTGGTCAGCAGCGGGCTTGCGTATTGCGCATACTTTTTCTCTGCCTGGTCTGGGTTTGAACGCAAACGCTGATGCCCCTTTGCTGATGTTGTCTGGCACTTACTATGCAGATCCGCGCATGCGCGACATGGCTCTGCAGGGGCAGGTCAATTATCAGAGCAATGACGTGTATAGCGTCAAAGCACAATCACAGGAATCGAATACCCGTTACCAATATCCCTTCATGCCAGATGTGGCGCAAACAGGTTCGGGCGCCAGTGTGTCGCTGGCGCTGCAATGGCCATTGAGTGAGCAGCTGAGCGCCTACGTGGCGCTGAACGATCTCTGGAGTCGCATGCATTGGTCGAATCTGCCTGCGGTGCAAAAACAGCTTAATTCTGATGTCACCAGTTACGATCAAGATGGGTATGTGAATTACCGGCCGTTGTTAACCGGCCAAAACAGCCAGATGAGCAAACAACGCAGCATAGGCGCCTCGGCCACAGCAAGCCTCACTTATCGATTTGGTGTCTGGAGTGTGCATTCCGCGCTGGATTACCTTGAGGGTACTTATATCCCGCAAATATCTGCCAGCTACCATTCACGCTGGGGCAGTTTTAGCGGCAGTTATGAAAGTCGCTTCCGTACTGTCGGCGTGGGCTACGACTACGGCCCGCTACGCTTACATCTGCGGAGCAATCGCTGGGATATCAATCAGGCCAGCGCCTTAGGCCTGGATGCCAGTTTACATTACCATTTTTAAGCGCAAAGCGGGCAATCCCCGATCCCGCGGCGCGTGCGATGCCGCTCACTTCAAGACGGTACGGCAGCTTGAAGTGAGTACAAGCCTCTAGTTGCTTGACGCCACGCACCATTTCAAAATGGCACCCTGCCAGCGCGCATATTCCATGCGCCTGTTGGCGGCATCTGGCCTGTAAGCCGCATGGAATATGCGTGAGCGGGGCAGGGCTGTTTTAAAAATGGTTTTCCGTTGATAAGCCGTAGCAAGACCTTGAAAGCCTATCGGTTAGCGATTGGGCTTCGCCAGCGAGTTATTCCATTACGCAATCAAACCTGTGGTTCATAGAGCGGGCGTTGGCCGCGCTTCACTAATGACTCAAATTCTTGCAATGGTAGCGGGCGGCTAAATAGATAGCCTTGATAGGAATGGCAGCCCTGATTGGCGAGATAATCGCGCTGCGCCTCGGTTTCCACCCCTTCTGCGATGACGGCCAGCCCTAAACTATTTGCCAGGGCGATGACCATCTTGGCAATGGCCGCATCGTTGCTGTCTATCAGTATATCTCTGACGAAACTCTGGTCAATTTTTAGCTGATCCAGCGGGAGTCGTTTTAAATAAGACAGCGATGAATAACCGGTACCAAAATCGTCGAGTGAAAACCCTATCCCTTTTTCCTTGAGTGCGCGCATCTTGACAATGACATCTTCTACATTCGACACCAATAAGCCTTCAGTCAGTTCCAGTTTGAGTCTTTCTGGATTGGCACCCGTATGTTCCAGGATGGTTAACACCTGATTGACAAAATCACGTTGGTTGAATTGACGCGGGCTGACATTGACCGCGATTGTTAGATGCGCCATCTCTGGCTGCCTGGCCCAGATTGCCAATTGAGTGCAGGCGCTGTCTAACACCCAGTGACCGATGGCCGTAATCAATCCGGTCTCTTCGGCCAGCGGGATGAACTCTGCCGGTGACACCATACCGCGTTGCGGATGCTGCCAGCGTACCAGTACTTCAGCGCCGGTCAGCCAGTGCTCGCTCGTTACCTGCGCCTGATAGTGGAGGCGGAACTGATTTTTTACCAGCGCCTCACGCAAACCAAGTTCGAGTGCGGCACGGGCAGTGACGACGGCTTGCATCCTTGGATCATAGAAGCGCAGCGTGTTGCGTCCGGCCGCCTTGGCCTGATACATCGCCAGATCCGCGCGCTTTAATGGCTCATCGATGTTTTCTTGCCGTTCGCCAAACAGGGTGACGCCGATACTCGGTGTGCTGTGATGTTCATGGCTGGCGAGTTGGTAGACTTGGTTCAGTGTAGTGATGATTTTTTCACCGACAGTTTCGGCTTGGGTGGCGGCCTCCAGCATGTTTTCACTCAGGTCTTCCAGCATTACCACAAATTCATCACCGCCCAGACGGGCCACGGTGTCGCCGTCGCGGATGCAAGTCGTTAAACGCGTGGCGACCTGTTGCAGCAGCAGATCGCCCTTGTCATGCCCTAGTGTGTCGTTGAGGGTTTTGAAATCATCCAAATCGACAAACAGCAGTGCCCCTTTGCGCTGATGACGGGTTCCGCCCGCTAGCGCTTGTTCTAGGCGATCCATCAAGAGCCGACGATTGGGCAGACCCGTCAATGGATCAAAGAACGCCAGATTTTTAATTTTTTCTTCGGCGGTTTTACGCTGGGTGATGTCGGTAAAGGTGCCGACGTAGTGCGTCATGCGCCCCATATCGTCTTTGACTACAGTGATGGCGAGCCATTCTGGAAATACCTCGCCCTGTTGACGTCGATCCCAAATTTCTCCTTGCCATGATCCTGTGCACTCCAGGCTTTCCGTGATGGCGCGGAAAAAAGCGGCATCATGGCGACTTGACCTGAGCAATTCGGGCGTCTGCCCCACCGCTTGTTCGCTGCTATAGCCGGTAATCTCGGTGAATGCTCTGTTGACCCGCAGGATGACCCAATCGGCGTTGGTAATGTACATGCCTTCTTGTGACTCAAAGGCGATGGCGGCGATGCGCAGATCTTCCTCGGCTCGCTTGCGCTGGGAGATGTCGCGCATGATCACGTGTATGGCTGGCGCACCGTCATAGACGATAGATGTCCCTTCGATTTCCACATCGATGACGGCGCCATCTAGCTTGAGTAAACGCATCTCGACCATCGGTGCGCCGGCACCATGATTGATGACATTTTTCGCCCGCGCCAGCGCGATTTGATGAAAGTCTGGGTGTACCAGATCGAGCATGGTTTTTCCCAGCAGGTCTTGTGCCGACTTTGCGCCAAACATTCTGATGGCGGCAGGATTCACATAAATCATTTTTCCGTCGCGCTGCACATTGATCGGTTCAGGTGACCATTCAATCAAGGTGCGGTAACGTTGTTCACTTTCTTTTAAGGTTGCTTCTGCCTCGGTGCGGTCGGTAATGTCTTTACCTGAAGAGAGCATGCCCACCACTGCCCCTGCTTTATCGCGCATCAGGGCATTGCTCCAAGATAAAATGCGTTGTTGCCCGTGCGTATTGAGAATGCCATTTTCGTGGCTCGCCATGGCTTGCGTTGCTCCCGAGATGAATAGCTGGAATGCTTGCCGCGCTGCAGTGCGCTGGTCGGGCGGGATAAAGTGGTCGAACCAGTCAATACCGATCAAACCGTTTTCTGCTTGACCAAGTAGCTGCTGTCCTTTTTTATTGATCATCGTAATTCGACCATTGACATCCAGCGCCATCAGCATGACACCTGCGATGTCGAGGTAATCTTGTGCTTTATCTCTTTCTCCGGCCAGTTCGGCGGTGCGCTCAAGCACTTTGGCTTCGAGCGTATGCTGGACTTTTTGTATGCCCTCGGCCATGCCGTTGAATGCATCAGACAAGGCAGCGATCTCGCGACTATCTCGTGGCCCGGTCAGCGCACGGACCGACAAATCGCCAGTGCCGAGTTGCCTGGCAGTACGAGAGAGTAAATGCAGTGGCCGCGTGAGGCGACGCGCTGCCAGGTTGATCAGTATCAGGGCGACTAGGGTCAGCAAAAAACCAATAAGTATCAAATTGTTGGCGCGCTCTTTGATATCTTTAAGTACCGCTTCTTTGCTGGCATAGTGGACTAAGGTCCAGGCTTGTGCACCGCTAAGCTGAAGATGCCGATATACCACCACCAATTCTTTGCCGTTAGCATTGGTTTCGAGTAAGGTTCCTTCAAATCCAGGGGCGACCTGACTGTTTAAGTTGAAGCTGTTTTTTTCTGCCGTAGCGATCGGGAAGCGAGCCAGCACTTGCCCGGCCGAATCAAACAGCAAGCTTGTTCCCTGCATATCGAAGTTTGACGTTTCGGTTTGAAAACCTTCGCCAGCAATATGCTGCAAATTGACATAGGCGATCAGGATGCCAAGTAATTGACCGTTCGGGTAGCCGTCAGCATCCGGAGCCTGTATTTGCCGCGCGATGGTTAATACCGTGGCACCGTTGGCGACTTTCAGTTGCGTGATTATTTCTGTCGCGCCCGTCTGCGCGGCACGTGCGATCAGTTCGGGGTCATTAAAGCTGTGCCCCAGATCGCTCGCCTCACTGCTGGCACGTATCAGTTTGCTAGCCGGGTCTACAATAGACAATTGCTGATAGCGGTCCGGGTAGGCGCGCTGCAAGCGCTCAAATACCCGCGTCAGATCCTGTTGAATTGCCGGGTTTCGATCAGACAGTTGTTCTGCGATCGTTCTGTTTTCAGCGATGATCAGAACGTCGCCGCGTCTTTCTTTGATGCCATTGTCGATGAGAGTCCGGTGAAAATCCGCCTTGATTTCCAAAACGCGCATTGCTTCAGATAGGTGCTGATGACTGGCGCCGTTAAGACCCCACTGCGGAAGGCCAAAGTACCAGAGCAAAAACATGATGCCCATCGCGAGCATAAACAACGCACCGAAATATCCTGTCACCCGGTTTGAGAATGAAGTGTGCAAGACCGGCATCGCGCTTAATCCTCGTAATCGTAGGTATGTAACTGGTAGTCGCGCGGTTCGGTTAATACCTTTGCCAGACCATCATAGGTCAGTGCAGCTGCCACGTTTTCCCATTTGCCGCCTTGGGGAATTTTGCCCAGTTTCATCAAAAAAAGGTACTCATTCTTTAACGGTGGCGTGTTCGGGTTGCTCAGGATAGTAGGAGCCGAGGGAATATCCAAGATTTCGCGGTGCGTAATGGTGGCAACTTGGGCAACCGAAAGCGTGACGGGTTTGCCGGAAAAGCTGGCGGCGTCCGCCATCGCCCAGCGCGCTGCTTTTTCGGTATTGCCTTGGGAATGGCGCATCCAGTCGATGGCACGCACAAAACTGGCAATCAGGTGGCGTGCCGCTTGCGGGGACCGTTTGGCGAAATCTTGCTCAATGACAAAGTAATCCGTACTCAAGCCGCGGAAGATAATCTGGTTTTTGTTATTTCTTGCCAACGCGATGGTGGGCGCAGGTTCCCATGCTGCGAAGGCGTCGATCTCTCCCCGCTCTAGCGCATCGGGCATCTCGTCGACATTGAGCGGGATTAATTTGATCTGGCTCTCGTTCATCCCCGCCGAGGCCAAACCTTGGAGTAAGGTGTGATGGGCGCTGGATGCTGCAACATAACCGATACGTTTTCCGGCGAGGCCCCGAATCTGCGCATTTCCTTTGGCGACGATGGCGGTCGAGCTTTGTTTGACCAAACCGACAATCCAGACTTTGGCGGTCGAGGCCGATAGTATGGTTGGCATGTCACCAAGCAGGCCCGCCTCTAGCCGTTGCTCAGCTAGCAAGGCAAGCATATCGGCACCGCGCTGGAACGGGTGGGTCCTGAGTGTTTGCTGGCTATTTGCCAGTGTTTTTTTAAGGATGCGGTCGCGCTGCATCACTGCACTGATCACGCCGGAAGGGTAGCCTTGCGGCTGCACCCCAAGATCAACCGCAGGCGAGGCTGGCGATAAATCATAGCGCTCAAAGTATTGCTCAGCGCTTGAAATGGCGGGAACACATAAGAGCAAGAACAGAATCCTCAACGTAAAAAAACGTTGCCTGGGGACGCATGCTTGCCTCGTATCGATGAGTCTGGTTTTTAAAAAAAATAATGGCAGGAAAATCGAAGTCATGGCTTAGTTTAACTCAGGTCGCGACATTGGTCATCAAGGCTAGCCCAACCGTGTTCTGGCTAAAAAGACGGGGTAGCATGAATGCGCATCGCAATACTTATTTATATCAGTGTTGTATGACACCGTGAAGTTATTCTATTTTTGTCCGGCACCATCGTTTAATCGATGCGTTCAAAGGAGGAGGGGTGCGGCAGCAGTTGTTCCAGCGTGTGCGTGATGCGTTGTAATTGCGGCGCATCGTCGAATGCATCATCGCTGGTGTCGTTGATGCAAAAAAACGGTATCTGGCCGAATCCTGCGATTAATGCCTGAAACTGACGCTCGGCATCGGGTGCGCCGCTGCTGATATAGAGCGGTTCCAGTGATTGCAAGGCGGCGCGCCCGGTATGCAGCATCCAGCGCGGCACCAAGTCTGGCACGATGGGAGGCACTTGCCACGAACGAAACACCGTTTTGCGCACTTGCTGAAACAGTTCTGGCGCATCGCGCTCCAACTCATGCAAGACACTTTTAAACATGGGCCGCGGCGAGTGCGCAAAAATGCGCTGTGCATGGCGGTATAGAGGGTAACGCCGCGACAGCCAGTGCTTGGATAAGACCGACGCATTCACCAGTGCGCTCTCGTTCGGCTGCAGCGTATCGTAATCCGGCACCGCTGCCGATTCGGTAAACACCGCTACCCCATTGATACCAAACCACGCTGTTGGATCAACCCGGGCACCAAAAAAAACATCATCATTAAGATAAATAAAACGCTCGGCAAGGCCGGGAATGTGATGCAGATACGATTCGATATGGCCAGAATCAAACACCGGCAATGCCGACGCCGGCATCAGATCGCGATGATCGATCAGCGTCAGGTCGTGGTGTGCTTGCAGCCAGTGCGGTACCTGACCATCGGTGACTAAATATATATGACCGTGATTCGGATAAAATTTCTCCAGCGCACGCAGATTGAAGCGCAACTCTTCATTGTCACGGTAGCGTCCCGCCACATTGCCATGCATTGCCAGATCATCTGGCTGTTGTGCAACGGTGCGTGCCAGTGCCTGCTGGCGCTTATTTCGCCAGACCGGATCAGCACCATTAACCCATAGATAGACAATATCGATGCGCTCTACGTTGTCATGCGGATGGGTATTCAACATGGGGTGTATATAAAAATGTAGCAGATAAAAATGATTATTTTCCCTGAGAGGGGGCTGTAATACAAGACTGATATACCGAGGCTGACATGCAGCATTTAGCCAGATCATGAGGCAAGCCGGGTTAGCTCGACAAATCAGCTACTAGTCGAGCTAATCCAGCGTGATTTTCAGCAAAAACCCCGTACTGTACGCTACTCTTGGCTTGCGCGTAATTGATGGTGATCGCAGACGATAGAGTGATAGGGCGATCAATTCAAGTCGCTTCACACTATGACTACCCCCGCCAACACGCAATCGCTATGCGCCTCATGGCAGCAATGGCCTGCAAGGCGCCTGGGATATGCGCATTGGAAGGGGAATTTTTGTTTTTTTGCTTGGCGCTGTCAATGCCAAGCGACGCGTCAGCGTTTCAGGCGCCGGAATCTCTGGCAGGAAAGTGTGGCAAAAAAGCGTCGCATGCAGGCGGCGATGACCACTCAAGCGTATAAAAATAAGCTTCCTGCACTAAAACCGTCAATTCATCGCAAGTTACTGTCGGCGTACTGGGCGTTGCGAATAAGCTATATTCTCCAATATTTAACTCATCGACACCGATCAGGAGAGCTGCATGACTGCATTTAGCCTAGCTACGACGATAGTTCAAAACTTCGCCATTTTTGCCGCAGTGCTGGCCGCAATGATTATTTTGGGGCGGCGTCGTCCGCCCGTTCCGCTCCAGGCGATGAACGACGGCGGACTCGATACACTGGCTGGTACACCGCAAACGGAGCTGAAAACCTTCACTGCACGCGACGGTAGCGCGCTCGCCTATCGGGAATTTTCCGCCGGCAGTGATCAGGTCGCGATTCTGATCCATGGTTCTAGCGCTGACGGTAGGGCAATGCAGGCAATCGGCCACTCTCTTGCTTCGCAGGCGATCTCGGCTTATGCGCTTGATATGCGCGGGCATGGCGGGTCTGGGCGGCGCGGTGATATTGACTACGTGGGGCAACTGGAGGATGACTTGTTTGATTTCGTTCAGCACATCCGCATCCGTCATCCACTGGCGACATTCAGCTTGGTCGGCCATTCTTCCGGTGGCGGGTTTTCACTGCGTTTTGCCTGCGGAAAATTCGGCACCTTGTTTGATCGCTACATCCTGGCGGCGCCTTTTATCCATCATGCGGTGGCCACCACCAAGCCCGGCAGTGGTGGCTGGGCGCGGCCTTTCATGCCGCGCCTGATTGCGCTGACGATTCTCGACGTCATGGGGATGAAATTATTTCAGCATCTGCCGGTACTGGCATTTGCCGTGCCGGAGGGACGCAGTGATCTGACAGGTTTTTATTCGTTTCGCCTGCAAGCGAATTTTCGTCCCGATACCATGAAATGGAAGCAGCAGCTCAAAAAACTGCAGCGCCCGGTCGATCTCATCGTGGGCGAAAACGACGAACTATTTATCGCCCACGCCTACGCGACGCTGCTGACACCGCTGACGCCGCACATTTCGGTTCAGGTATTGCCAGGATTGGGGCATGTCGATATCTACGCGAAACCGGTTGCGATGAACGCGATAGTCGAGTCGGTGAAACGGGCTGCTTGAACCGCTTGGTGATTGACTTCAATCTCATTGACGAAGTCACCAGCGCCATTTTCGGCGCATGGCTTCTTTTTTAAGGCGGCTAGACCTGGTGCTGTTCGAGTGCCATCGCGGCACCGCTTAGTGCCGCCAGTGTGTCGGTAATGAGTGCGGTCGGAATGTTTTTCATATAGGACTGGAAGCGTCCTTTGGCTTCAAAACGTTCGCGAAAACGTGAAGTAAAAAACCGCTCCCCCAGACGTGGCACGATACCGCCGCCGATATATACTCCGCCGCGTGCGCCCATGGTGAGTGCCACATTGCCGGCGAAGCTGCCGAGCAGGGCGCAAAAGGTATCGAGCGTTTCAGCGCAAATGGCGTCGCTGCCGGCCAGTCCGCGTTCGACAATCAATTCTGCCGTGATGACATCGATAGTGCCGCCGCGCACCTGCGCTACTGCATTGTGTAATACCGGTAAGCCTATGCCAGACAGCAGGCGTTCGGCAGAGACGTGAGAGAAGGTCTGGCGTACCTGCGCCAGTATCGCGCTTTCAAAATCATCGCAGGGCGCCAGCGTGGCATGACCACCTTCGCCAGCCAAGGCGACCCAGCCCATAGGCGTGTCCATGACGCCCGCAACGCCCAGGCCGGTACCTGGCCCGATCACTGCCAGCGTCCCTTTGGCCTGCGGTAATTGGCCATGCGGGCGCAGCTGTGCCGCGCTGAGTCGTGGCAACGACAAGGCCAGTGCCTCGAAGTCATTGAGTACCAGAAAGGTATCGAGTTCGAGCTCCGCCTGTACCGCCGCCTTGGAAAAACTCCAGTGGCTATTGGTAAAACTGATCTTGTCGCCGGCGGTCACGGTGGCGACCGCAAACGCGGCCTTGCGCGGAGTGCGAAATTCTGCGCCTAGTAAGAGGCTGATTTCACGTAAGTAGACGCGGGCGGCTTTCACCGGATCAGCGTGCGCCGGCACCGGTATGGTGCGGACATGCTGCACGCCGGCGTCTGGCTGGAGAACTAAGCCAAAGCGGGCATTGCTGCCGCCAATATCTGCCACCAGCCAGGGGAGTCTGGTGGCCTGCTCGGGATGCATGCTGGTGTGCGTTATCACTGCAAGGCCTCTTGCGCTTGGCTGGAATCAATCACGCTGTCGCAAGAGGCGGCGGTGATGGGGTGGTTGAATGCAGAAGCGCGTGCGCGGTTTGAATGTGCTTTCACTTGAATATCAGTCTGATAATGTACTTAATACGTCACTAATGTAATGCGTGCCTGCATCCTGCAGAAGAGGCATGCCCGCTTGCGGTTATTGCTTGCCTAATATAATAATGTAGCAAAACTACATATAAATTACAATAATTTATTTTTTTTGATTTGCCTTAATATTGAGGTGTTTTGGCAATGGCATGACGATACCGTATCAATTAAAAAGCAATTATTTTTCCTTGCATGGCTTGAGTGAGGGTAAAGTGAGCTGTAAAAATTAATAAGAATAGGTAAGGTTTTGTAGTCAAGTTACCTATTTTTTAGAGAGCGGAAATTTTTCACATTGCTGTTTTTCGACTTGTTTCCATCCACGCTGTCCTTATTGCGCTGGCTAAAATCTGGCTTGTCACCGATAGCGTGTTTTTCCTCGAAGCTTGCGGAACGGCTTTCGCTGTCGATCTAGCGGGATTACAATACGGGGCGCTAAGTTGTGTCGTTAACTTGAGATGCAAAAAATCAGGATGTGGCGAATCTTGTCCGGTCAAGAAAAATTCAGCCGGCGATTTAACCCGAGAATACTTCTCCGCGCTTTTTTGTTACCGGGCACTTGCCTCACCCCATTAAGAATTGGAACTAATGGTTTCTTTTGATCGCCCCAGGCTCATTGCTGATATCGGCGGTACCTATGCCCGCTTTGCGCTAGAGACTGGCCGCGGCGAATTTGAACGCATCGTCTCGTTCCGCTGTGCCGACTATCCGGATTTTCACTCTGCCGTGACGGCGTACCTGCACACGGTCGCGCCGGCCCATGTCGAGCATGCGGCGGTGGCGATCGCCAATCCGGTCGATGGCGATCAGGTCAGCATGACCAACTATCACTGGAAATTTTCGATCGAGCAGATGCGCTTGCAGCTCGGTCTCGATACTTTGGTGATCGTGAACGACTTTACGGCGCTGGCAATGGCGGTACCGCGACTCGACGCGCACGACGTGCGCCAGATCGGTGGTGGCGATTCCAGCAAGCAAAGTGTCATCGGCCTGCTGGGGCCGGGCAGCGGTTTAGGCGTATCTGGCTTGATCCCTGCCGGCGATGGCTGGATCTCCCTGGGGTCGGAAGGCGGCCACAGCAGTTTTTCGCCGTGCAATGAGCAAGAAATTGCGGTACTGCGCTTTGCCTGGAAATCTTTTGAGCACGTTTCCTTCGAGCGCCTGCTGTCCGGCCCCGGCCTGGAGCTGATGTACCGTGCCCTGGCCGAGTATGCCGGCGTGGCTGGCGCGGATTTGACTGCGCCCGAGATTACCCAGCGTGCGCTCGACCAGAGTGACCCGGTGTGTCTCGCTACCCTAGACGTATTTTGTAGCCTGCTTGGTACCGCTGCCGCCAATTTAGCCGTGACGCTGGGCGCTTTGGGCGGGATTTATATCGGCGGCGGCATCGTGCCGCGCTTGGGGGCGTATTTTGACCAGTCGCCGTTCCGTGCCCGCTTTGAACAGAAGGGCCGTTTCAGCGCTTATCTGGCGGCCATCCCGACCTACGTGATTACGGCCGAACAGGCGACCTTTATGGGCGTCTCGGCAATTCTTGAAGCGCAATTGCGCACCATTCAGGCCACCCCGGGCGCGGCGATTCTGGGCCAGATCCGCCGCGCCCGGGCCGAACTGTCACCGGCCGAATTGCGCGTGGCCGAGTACGTCCTGGCGCACCCGCGTGCCGCCCTGAATGACCCGATTGCCGAGATTGCCAAAGCGGCCCAGGTGAGCCAGCCTACCGTAATCCGCTTTTGCCGCTCGCTCGGGTGCGAGGGCTTGTCCGATTTTAAATTGCGCCTCGCCTCTGGCCTGACCGGCACGGTGCCGGTGACGCATATCCAGGTCACGGATGACGATTCTATGCTGGAGCTGGGTGCCAAGGTCTTGGGTAATACCGCGTCGGCGATTTTGCAAGTGCGCAGCCAGCTCAATCGCGACATGATCGCGCGCGCCATCGAGCTGCTGATCCACGCTAACCGGGTCGAATTTTTTGCGGTCGGGCATGACGGTGTCGTGGCGCAAGACGGCCAGTTCAAGTTCTTGCGTTTTGGCGTTTCCAGCGGTGCGTATACCGACCCGCGCTTGCAATTGCTGGCGGCCGGCGTGCTCAAGCCGGGCGATGTCGCCGTCATCATCAGCAGTAGCGGGCGCATGCCGGACTTGCTTGAAGTGGCCGAAAAAGCGCGCGAACGCGGCGCCGCTATCGTCGCCATTACCGCCAGTCAGTCGCCGCTGGCGCGCAAGGCCGATGCCACCCTCATCGTCGACCATGTCGAAGATATCACTACCCATCTGCCGATGATCAGCCGCATCTTGCATCTGCTGGTGATCGACATCCTGGCGGTCGGCGTGGCGCTGCGGCGCAATCCGGATCATCCGCATCTGCTCGAGGTGGACATCGATGAGCGTCTGGATGAAGCCGAAAATGCTGGCAATGTTGGCAACCAGGCCGAGACCAAAAAAGAAGCCCGCAGCGCCGCCCCCGGCGTCAGCTTGTCGTCGCCGCTGGCGCGCCTTACTTCACATAGCCGATGAGCGATTACGTCGAATTAGCGCAACAGATCAAGCTGTGGGGCAAGGCCGCCGGCTTTGCCGATGTGCGCATCACCGATGTCGACCTGCACCATGTGGAAGCCGGTTTTCAGGCCTGGCTAGCGGCCGGCTATCACGGCGAGATGGCGTATATGGCGGCCCACGGCAGCAAGCGCTGGCGTCCGGACGAGCTGGTGCCGGGCACGATACGGGTGATTTCGGTGCGGATGAATTACCTGCCTGAACCTAGCGGCGATAGTGGCGACGATAACGGCGACGATTGGCGCAGCGCAGAGCGGCAGCACGGCGCCGATACCGCGGTGATTTCGATTTATGCCCGGGGGCGCGATTATCACAAGGTATTGCGCAACCGCTTGCAGCAACTGGCCGAACGGATACAGGCCAGCATCGGTGAGTTTGGCTATCGCGTGTTTACCGATTCGGCTCCGGTGATGGAAGTGGCGCTGGCAGAAAAAGCCGGCCTGGGCTGGCGCGGCAAACATACGCTCTTACTCAATCGCGAAGCCGGCTCGCTGTTTTTTTTGGGCGAGATCCTGGTCGATATCCCCTTGCCGGTGGATGCCCCGGTCAGCAATCACTGCGGCCAGTGCCAATCCTGTATCGAGGTTTGCCCGACGCAGGCGATCATTGCGCCGTACCAGCTCGATGCGCGCCGCTGCATCTCTTACCTGACGATAGAGCTGCATGGCGCGATTCCGCTTGAGCTCAGACCTTTAATCGGCAACCGCGTGTATGGCTGCGATGATTGTCAGCTCTTTTGTCCCTGGAATAAGTTCGCCCAACGTGCCAGCGTCAACGATTTTGAAGTGCGCAACGGCCTCGACAGCGCCAGCATGATCAGCCTGTTTGCCTGGACCGAAGCCGAATTCCTGCGCAATCTGGAAGGCAGCCCGATACGCCGCATCGGTCACGAGCGCTGGCTGCGCAACTTGGCCGTCGGTCTGGGCAATGCCGCCGCCAGCATGCGCGCCGATGCCGCGCTGGTAGCCGCATTGCAAAGCCGGCTCGAACATCCATCCGAGATCGTCAGGGAACACGTGCAATGGGCTCTGGAGCAACATGCCGGCTAGCCTGTGGTTGGCCCATCATGAGCATGAAGCGGGATGCCGCCACGCCGAGACATGCTCGCTCACGCATAGCCCATGCGGGTTTGCCGACACCTAGGCTGGAGATGCACTATCCATGCGGGTTTACGAGGTGGAAGGCTGGAAACCCGCATGGGCTATGCGCGAGCGGGCTATTGTTTTTTTAATATTTAAAAATAGCAGGCGCGGGTGCCGGGTTTACGCCCGCTCAGCACTGCTGACCATCGCGTTGCCTGCGATTGGCACTGCGCCTAATTCGGCGCTTGCTTCCGGGTGCAGCCACCAGCGGCTGCCTGCATGCGGCTGTGTCATGTCGACCGCTTCGCCCATTTGCGGGGTACTGATGGATACCCCGCCTTGGGTGGCTAAATGGACGATGCGGTTAAACGGCTCGTACCAGGCATGCATGGACAGGTCAAAGGTGCCGTTATGGATCGGCAGCAAGTGCTGGCCGCGTAAATCCAGATGCGCCTGCAGGGACTCCTCCGGTTGCATGTGTACGTCCGGCCAGTGCTGGTCATAGGCGCCGGTTTCTATCAGGGTCAGATCAAATGGGCCGTAGCTATCGCCGATCTGTTTGAATCCGTCAAAATAGCCAGAATCGCCGCTAAAGAAAATCCGCAGATCCTGCTCCAGGATCGCCCAAGAGGCCCACAGGGTCTTGTTTCTGTCGTTCACGCCGCGGCCGGAAAAATGCTGCGAAGGCGTGGCGACAAAGCGGATGTCATGTACGACTGCGCTCTGCCACCAATCGAGCTGCTGCACTTTGGCGCGCTCTACGCCCCATGCGATGTTCGCGACGATCCTGATGCAGTTGTGGGACAACAGTGCCGCGCAGGCGGAACTGAAGTACCAGGGCGAGCGCACTATCAGGGCGCAGTTACTCGAGTTTTTGCAGCGCAAGATGCGCATGTTATGCGATCCGGATTTTATCGACTTAGCCAGGGTCGCCGTGGCAGCTACCATCCACGCGCCCGATCGCGCCAGAGAGATGGTGGAGCGCTTGAGTCAGCCGGAAGAGGGCATCGCAAGCTGGATCAGGGCCGCGCAAGCCGATGGTAAGTTAAAGCCCGGTGACCCGGTACTGATCGGCGCCTTATTGCAGGGACAGTTAAAATCGATGGCATTCTGGCCTCAGGTCGCGATGGGGCAAGCGCAGCTCAATGAGGCGCAGCAACAGCAAGTCATAGAGATGACGCTGGAGATGTTTTTGCTGTATCAGCAGACGGCGATTGCTTCGGTGGCAGAAAAATAACGGTTGCGCCGCACTTATTTCAGCAAGCCGGCTAGCTCGACGGCCGTTTTCACCTTCATTTTGTCAAAAATATGCGCACGGTGTACCTCTACGGTACGCATGCTGATGCCGAGCTGGTCGGCGATGACTTTGTTCATCTTGCCGAGTAAAATCAGGTCGAGCACTTCCCGTTCACGGGCCGACAGCGTGGCCAGTCTTTCGTGGATCGCTGCCAGCGCACCAGCTTCGCGGGATTGCGCCAAGGCTTCTTGTACCCGGTCCATCAGATTGTTATCGTTAAACGGTTTTTCAAAAAAATCAAACGCGCCGCGTTTTAACGTATCAACCGCCATCGGTACGTCGCCGTGACCGGTCAAAAAAATGACCGGTAAGCGACGCGTCAATTGCCTGGCGGTCAGGGTGTCAAATAAGGTGGTGCCGCTGAGTCCTGGCATACGTACGTCGAGTAGTAAACAGTCGCCTTCAGGGTCGTATTTAATCGTACGTTCTAAGGTGGCGAGAAATTTTTCGCCACTGTCGTAACAGGTGGTCGAAATATTGCGTGAGCGCGCTAGCCAGGCAAGTGCATCCCTGATGACATCTTCATCGTCAACTATATGTAACATGGTCGTCTCCTGGTCTATGGCGAATTTGATCGCACTTATGGTGTTGTATTAATTGCCGGTAATGAAAATCTAAAAATAGTCCCGCCAGCGGGGTTATTCTGGTGATCAAGCGTACCGCCGTGGAACTCAATCGCGGTGCGGCAAATGTTTAAACCCATTCCCATGCCACTCGATTTGGTGGAAAAAAATGGTGAAAACAATTGTTTGGCGGTCTCTTCCGTAATGCCATGTCCGGTGTCGATGACTTGAATCTGTACGCTGGCCGCCCCTGTCGTTAGCCCTGTCGTTAGCCCTATTATGGGCTCTCGGCTGGCAACGATGCGCAGTTGTCTTTGTTCTGGCGGGCATGACAGCATGGCTTCAATGGCGTTGCGGGTCAAGTTGAGTAGTACTTGTTCCAGCAAAACCTTGTCGGCCAATACGTCGGGCAGATCTTCTGCCAATTGGCATTGCACCTGAACATTCGAGACCTGTGCCTGTAATTCGACCAAAGGCAAGGCACTGTGGATCAGGTTGACGATATTGACCTGCTCGCGCCTCGGCTCGGTCTTTTTAACGAAGTTGTGCACGCTACGGATAATGTGGCCGGCTCTTTGCGCCTGTACATTGGCTTTTTCTAGCGCACTTTGCAATAACGTAAGATCCACGTTGCCGCTCTGGATCAGATTAATGGCGCCAGCGGTGTAACTGGAGATGGCCGCCAAAGGTTGGTTCAATTCGTGTGCCAGCATCGAGGCGATTTCTCCCATGGTGGCGAGACGGGCGCTAGCATGCAGTTTTTCTTGTTGTTGACGGGTCAGTTCTTGCGCATTTTTGAGTTCGGAGATGTCGAGGATAGAACTCATCCAGCCAGTTTGCTTGCCATGCTCGTTAACTAAGGGGGATTCATAAATGAGTACCGGAAAACGTTCGCCGTTGGCGCGCTGATAGATGGTTTCAAAACCTTTAGACGGCACCGAGCCAGATAACATTTTGGTAAAACGTTCTTGGTATTCTTCAAACGCCTCGGGTGCCCAGTAGGGCATGGGTGGTATCCGGCCGATCACCTGGTCGGCCGGATGGCCTATCATTTTACAAAACGAAGGATTGACGTAGGTCAGGCGGCCCTCCATATCGCGCGCACGCAAACCCGTGATCAGCGAGTTTTCCATGGCCGTGCGAAAAGCCACCTGCTGTCGCAAGGCACCTTCTGCGGCAAGGCGGCGATTAATATCGCGCCACAAGGCGATCAGGCTCCAGAGTAAGCCGAGTGACAATAACACCACCGACAGCACCAGCAGATTGGCCAGTAGCTTGGGCTCGCTCTTGTTGCTATTGGTGCGCAGCGTCAGAGTGACACCGTCTAGCTCAAGGGCACGGTTGTGCGTATAAAAACTTTTCCCCGGGCCAGCGGCGGCGCGCTCGGCAAGCACTTTGTCATCCGAATCAAGCAAGGAGATTTGATTGTCCTGGGCAAACCACCAAGGCGCCATCTCTTCTAATATACCTTGCAGGCGATAGCTGACGACGATGTTGCCATGGCGCTGATTTTCTTTGATTAAGGGGATTTGGCAACTGAGTAAATAGGCGTTCTTGCTGCCGGCTTCCAGCGCTGGCGGCAGGCAGCGGGTTTTGTTATCGGCTTCAATGCGAATTGACTCGATTCGATTCGATTCCAGGTGCGAGGGGAGGGCATAGTCTTTGGCGGGATGCGCCAATTCTGAGGTCGAACTGATGACGGAGTCATGCTCATCAAACCAGACGATGCGCAAAATTTCATGGTTGCTGTTTAATAACTGGCGAAATCGGTCTGTCGCCAGACTGGGGGACAGTCGCTCATGCACAATGTCGTTACCAATTAGCCGGAGTATTTCTTCGTTGCGGCCAAGCTGAAACTGGATCGCCTGCTCTACCCACAAGGTATCTGCGATCAATTGCTCTTGACGTTCATTGGCTTCCATCCGCTGTGCCTGCCATGGAAGCCAGATCAAGGTCGCCAGGAACATCAGCAACAGTAGGATGGGGATCAGCCAGCGCCATTTCTGGCTAGACCAACGCTGGGTTTTAGGGGGATTGAGCATCATTATTGTAGTTTACTGTAATGCCCGTCACGTCGATGATTAATTGTCAGTTGTGGTTTTCCACAGTTGTTTATAATAAATTTATTCGGAATACTTCAGGCATATTTTATAAAATGGAGATACAGATGAAACTCAAGTCTTTACTATTTTCCTTGCTGGCCGCTTCTGTAATGAGCGGCGCTGCGTTGGCCCAGGCACCTATTGTTATTAAATTTAGTCACGTCGTTGCCAGCGATACGCCCAAAGGGAAGGCGGCCGAGCGCTTTAAAGAACTGGCAGAAAAGGCCACCAAAGGTCGCGTCAAAGTCGAGCTGTACCCGAACAGCACCTTGTACAAGGACAAAGAAGAATTAGAAGCCTTGCAGCTTGGTGCGGTACAAATGCTGGCGCCTTCGCTGGCCAAATTTGGCCCTTTGGGCGTGAAAGAATTTGAAGTGTTCGATTTGCCGTATATTTTTCCTAGCAAGGAAGTGTTATATCGCGTGACCGAAGGGCAAATCGGTAAAGACCTGATGAAAAAACTGGAATCTAAGGGTATCGTCGGTCTGGGCTTTTGGGATAACGGCTTTAAGGTGATGTCAGCCAATAAGCCACTGCATCTGCCGACTGATTTGAAAGGGATGAAGCTGCGTATCCAGTCGTCTAAAGTGCTCGATGCACAGATGCGCGCCTTGGGTGCGAACCCTCAGGTTCTGGCTTTCTCTGAAGTCTACCAAGCTTTGCAAACCGGTGTCGTCGATGGTACCGAGAATCCGCCATCGAATCTATACACACAAAAAATGCATGAAGTACAAAAACACGTCACCGTAACGAACCATGGTTATCTGGGCTATGCAGTGATTGTAAATAAAAAATTCTGGGACGGTCTGCCTGCCGATATTCGTAATGAATTGGATGGTGCGATGAAAGCGGCGACCAAATACGCCAATGCGATCGCTCAGCAAGAGAATGACAATGCGCTGGAAGCGGTCAAGAAATCCGGTAAAACGACGGTCTACATGCTGAATGACAAAGAGCGTGCCGAATGGCGTAAAACTTTGTTGCCAGTACAAAAAGAGATGGAAGGTCGCATCGGCAAAGAGCTGATCGCTAATGTGAATAAAGAAGCCTTGGCACTCGGCTATAAATAATAAACGTCGTTATTCAGACAACGCCCGTTTGCCAGTTTGCAGACGGGCGTTGTTTTAATGGGACGACACGCAGGAGACAAAATGAAATTTCTCGACCATTTGGAAGAGTGGCTGATCGCCAGTTTGATGGGGGCGGCCACCATCGTCACTTTTATCGCGGTATTGCACCGGTATTTATCAGGATTTGCCATTCCCGGTGTGCAAGAGGCGCTGATCAAAATTAATACCAGCTGGGCGCAAGAGCTGACCATTTATATGTTCGTTTGGATGGCTAAGTTTGGTGCCGCTTATGGCGTACGTACAGGCATCCATGTGGGTGTTGATGTATTGATCAATAAACTGCCACCGGCCCGGCGTAATCAATTCGTGATTTTTGGTTTGTTGGCAGGTGCTTTGTTCACTGGCATTATTGGTACACTGGGCGCCAGCTTCGTCTGGGATATTGCCCATACCGATCAAACTTCTGCGGATCTGGAAATCCCGATGTGGTGGGTATATCTGGCCGTGCCGCTCGGCTCTTACTTGATGTGTTTTCGTTTCTTGCAAGTGACTTGGGCTTTTATCAAAACCGGTGAATTACCCAAGCATGATCACTCCCATGTTGAAGGTCTGGACGATGAGGTGAAAGCATGAACGCGGCGATTATTTTTGTATTGCTACTGGCGCTGATGCTGACCGGCATGCCGATCTCGATTTCGCTCGGTCTGACCGTACTGGGTTTTTTATTTACCATGACCACGGTGCCGATCGAATCGGTGGCACTGAAACTTTTTACCGGTATCGAGAAATTCGAGATCATGGCGATTCCGTTCTTTATTCTGGCCGGCAATTTTCTGACGCATGGCGGTGTGGCGCGGCGCATGATTAATTTTGCCGCATCTATGGTCGGTCATTGGCATGGTGGCTTGGCGTTGGCGGGGGTGATGGCGTGCGCCTTGTTCGCTGCCGTATCTGGTTCGTCCCCGGCGACAGTGGTGGCGATCGGCTCCATCATCATGCCAGCCATGGTGAAGCAAGGTTATCCCAAAGGTTTTGGCGCGGGTGTCGTGACTACTTCCGGTGCCCTGGGTATTTTAATCCCGCCTTCCATCGTGATGGTGATGTATTCGGTCTCGACCAATACTTCGGTTGGACAGTTGTTTATGGCAGGTGTGGTACCGGGATTGTTGCTGGCATTCTTGCTCGGATTAACCACCTGGTTTTTAGCACGCAAGCATAATTATCCCCGTTTGCCGAAAGCCAGCTGGGCTGAACGCTGGGTCGCTTTCCGCAAAAGTGCCTGGGGCTTGCTGTTGATCGTGATCGTGATGGGCGGAATTTACTCTGGTATGTTCACCCCGACCGAGGCCGCCGCCGTCGCTGCCGTCTATGCCTTTGTCGTGGCGGTGTTTGTCTACAAAGATATGACGTTGAAAAAAGTACCCAAGGTGCTGCTTGATTCAGCGGCGATGTCAGCCATGCTTTTGTACATTATCACCAACGCAATGCTGTTCTCTTTCCTGATGACCAGCGAAAACATTCCACAGGCAATGGCGGGCTGGATTTTGGGTAAAGGCTTTGGTGTGATTAGCTTTTTGCTGGTCGTGAATGTCTTGTTGCTGCTGGCAGGCAATGTGATGGAGCCGTCCTCCATCGTCTTAATCATGGCACCTATCTTGTTCCCGGTAGCGATGAAACTGGGTATCGATCCGGTCCATTTCGGTATCATTATGGTAGTAAATATGGAAGTCGGTATGTGCCATCCTCCAGTCGGACTCAATTTGTATGTGGCTTCCGGCATTACTAAAATGGGCATTACTGAGTTGACCATTGCGGTTATGCCATGGCTGTTGACGATGCTGGGGTTCTTGCTGTTGATTACCTACGTTCCCTTTATTTCAACCTGGCTGCCACAATTAATTTACAAATAAAATTTGGAGATCACTTCATTTGGATTGATTAATTGAGGTGATTTTAATTTGTAGAATAGAAAAATTTTGATAAATATATATTGCCTAGCACGTTTTTATAAAAATGTAGAGTTTTTACATATATGCAACACATCGTACTTTTTCTGAATTTGGTTTTGAAAGTCGCCAATTTGCATGCTATATTCTTGCCAGATCGAAGTTTGCAGGACAAAAGTAATGCTCAGAAATTTTAAGGCGGTAGTGCAATAATAAGCGGTATCAATACCGAACACACTGAGGAGACGCGCGTTTTATTACAAGCTGAGGCTTATGTTAAATAAACCTAAACAGCCAAAAACGCGAAAGATGTTTTAAAGGCGCATCCTTGGATGCGCCTTTTTTCTTTGGTATGCACGATAGCGTAAATTTAATGGCGGGAGGTATCATGTTAGATCAAGAAAGTGCGCTATTTTCAGCGATCGTCAGTGCCCCATTCGGGTTTGTCGGCGTGCGCACGGAAGCAGCCGTGATCAGCGAACTGGTTTATCTGCCTGCCAGATTTATAGAGAAAGCGCCAACTGACAAACTGGCAGAAAAAGCCGCCAGACAGATAGAGCAATATATTGCTCAACCAGATTTCCGTTTTAAGCTTCCGCTTAAAAAAACCGGAACCGCCTTTCAGCAAAAAGTGTGGGCTGCAATTTCTTCTATTCCGCGTGGCGAAGTCCGCACCTACGGGCAGATTGCCAAACACATACAGTCGGCTCCGAGAGCCGTCGGGCAAGCATGCGGCGCGAACTGGTATCCTTTAGTTATCCCGTGTCATCGAGTGACAGCCGCTGGCGGACTAGGCGGTTTTGCTCATCACGATGATGAGACCGGTTTTTATGTCGGTATCAAACGCTGGTTACTTACACATGAAGAAGTGGACGGTTATACCAAGGAGTTATTGTGGAGGGTAACGTGAATTCCGGCGATATTGCGCTTGAATTACCTGTGCAGATGCAGTCGCAGATAGACCAATTTTGCGATACTTTGTGGCTGGAAGATGGCCTGGCAAAAAATTCACTAGAAGCCTATCGGCGCGATATGCGTTTGTTTGCGGAGTGGCTGCATATTTCGCATCAAAAGCATCTGTATCAAGTGATCGACGCGGACATTTTTTCTTATGTGGCGGAAAAACACAGTGAATCTAAAGCCACTTCAGCCAATCGCCGCATGAGCGTACTGAAGCGCTTTTATCAAATGGCGTTCCGGCAAAATCAGATCAGCAGCAACCCTTGCATTAAACTCAAATCGGCTAAACAAGCAAATCGGCTACCAAAAACCCTGAGTGAAAAACAGGTGGAAGTATTGCTATTGGCACCAGATGACAACACCCCACTGGGTTTGCGCGACCGCACCATGCTGGAATTACTCTATGCCTGCGGTCTACGTGTCACTGAACTGGTGTTGTTGCGCTCGTTCGATATGAGTCTCAATGATGGCGTACTGCGCATAACCGGAAAAGGTAACAAAACCCGACTAGTACCATTTGGTGAAATCGCCAGAACCTGGTTAGAGCGCTATCTGCGTGAAGCCAGGCCTGCAATCTTGGCAGGGCAGATTGATGACGCGCTATTTGTGACAGCAAGAGGTGGTGCCATGACCAGACAGATGTTTTGGATACTCATCAAAAAATACGCTAGTCAGGCCGGAATAGAAACACCATTATCACCGCATACCTTGCGCCACGCTTTTGCTACCCATCTCTTGAATCATGGCGCTGACTTGAGGGTGGTTCAGCTATTGCTGGGGCATGCTGACATCTCCACTACACAAATATATACCCATGTAGCGCGTGAACGCTTGAAACAGTTGCATGCGCAGCATCATCCTCGGGGGAGTTAATGTGCCATTTGAGTTGTTGGCGCTGGTTTGCTGTTGAGTTTTTATATTGCTAGTTTGCTGTCATTCGGCTCGTATTGTTCAGGGCTTATCGGGGGTATTCGCCGCCCATTCACTAGCAAGATTTTTTGCTTCTGCAATTTGATCTTTGCTCATTTTTGATTCTGCATATTTGCGGTACGACACTGCATCCTCATAGTCGCCGGCAAGCTCCATCCATTTGAGCGCCTCTACCAGATTCACTGCAACACCTTTACCCTTGAAGTAGATTAAGCCTAGCTGATATTGCGCACTGGCATTATTTTGATCTGCGGCTTGCTGAAATAATGCACGGGCTTTTTGATAATCGCGTGGGGTGCCTGTACCTGTGACATACAAAATGCCGAGACTATACTGTGCATCGGCATATCCCTGATCGGCTGCTTTTTTGAACCAAGGTAGCGCTTTGCCGTAATTTGCCACTACGCCTTTGCCCTTGGCGTACATCCTGGCCAGATTGACTTGCGCACGCGCATTGCCCTGTACTGCGGACTGTTCAAATAAGGATAGCGCTTGTTGAAAATCTTGCTCTACGCCCTGGGCATTTAGATACATGAGTCCCAAATTGAATTGCGCATCCGCATTACCTTTGTCGGCTGATTTTCTAAACGCATTGGCGGCAGCAGAATAATTTTCTTCAGCATAAAATTCAACGCCTTCGGAAAAGTCATCGGCGGTTGCCAACGCGGCCGATAACGAGAACATCAGCAATAACAGTGATGGTAAAAAACGCTTCATAGATACATACTCATTTTTATGTGGTGGATTCTGTCGGCGGCAAGCTGCATTGCTACAATCAATGACTGTCATCAATTGCCGCTATCATAGGATCCATTTTAGTCTTTTTTTGTACCATCCCAGATACGTAGTCACCGCTGCGTGGATTCAGTGATGCCATCCGGCGAGAGTTACTCCCCTAACTTTAAAACGCTTGTTATGGGTATTGTCGTTGAGTTTATATTTGTATTGCAAAGTAGCAAGGGAAACATAGTTCCCCCTGCTACTAACAATCACTATAATTCAGTTATTAACGCCCCATTTCCTTCAGATATTCAGTACGCGCGGCCAGTGCCGTATCGGTAAAGTCAGAAAACATTCCATCTACGCCAAGACGGAAGAATTGCTTATATTCTTCTTTTGGATCGCCTTTGTAATTGCTGGCGAGACGGCGCTTTTCGTTGCGGAAGGTGTAGGGGTGCAGCATCAGCCCGGCTTTGTGAGCGTCTGCGATCAGTGTAGTTGGTTCCATCGTGGTGGTGTCGGCTTCATTGATTTTGCCATCAGCGTTGATATCGAGCACTTTGCCATCGGCACCTAGGCTGCCTTTTACGCTGACGATATAGCGCTTCCATGGTCCTATGCCGTCTGCATAGGTTTTAATTTCGGCTAAACCGGCAGGGGTCACCATATCGGAGAACAGACGTTTGTCACCCGCTTGAGCCCAGTCGAAAGGGCGGTCATAAGGCGCTGCGTAAGTCAGTTTTCCGGTTTTGAGGTCGACGTCATCGGCGTCAATGAGTTGAATCAATTTGGTGTTCAAGCCTTTTTGTCGCAGTTCTTTCAGGCTACCTGGCTCAAAGGACTGAACATAGATCGGAGCGGCTTTGTCATTCCAGCCAGCTTTGTTAATCAGTGCTATCAGTTTGTCTTCTAGTGGTAAACCGAGGGCGCGGTGATAACTGGGGTTTTTGGTTTCCGGATACACCGCGATGACGCGGCCAGTCTCTTTCGATTTGGCCTTGACCAGATCGATGATTTCTTGAAAACTGACCAGTTTGTAGAGGCCATTATATTGCTGTGGCCGTTCAGCATCGGTGGAGATCCCACCCAGCGTCTTGATTTCTGCAAAGGTAAAATCACTGGCGAACCAACCTGTCTGCACTTCGCCATCCACGCTGGCTGTTTTTTTACGGGCTGCAAATTCAGCATGACTGGCGACATCGGTGCTGGAATCAAGATTGGGGTCATGTCTGGCAATGAGTACGCCATCTTTTGTAGAGATCAAATCCGGTTCGATCGCATCTGCACCAAGGTCTATGGCTTTCACATACGCTTCATAAGTTTCTTCTGGAAGGTATCCCGAGGCACCTCGATGCGCGACTATGAAAGGTTTTTCGCCATTCAGGGTTAATAATGGCAACGGGGTGGATCCACCACAAGCACTGATCAGGACGGCAGCGGAAGAAGCCAAGAGTAGGGCAGCATGACGTGGAAATAGCATGAGATTTCTCGCGGTTGGTTAAAAGGAGGGCGAAGGAGGACGATATAATTCGGATATGACCTTGTTATGACATGGAGGATGAATCTTGGCTAAAAATGAACATGTATCAGAAACGCCGGCGACGCAATTTTTGCGTAAACGGGGTGCCGCATTTACTGAACATCCGTATAGTTACGAGGAGCATGGCGGCACTTCGGTATCCGCGCGCGAATTGGGCGTGGAGGAACATCATGTGGTAAAAACGTTGGTGATGCAGGATGAGCAGGCTAAACCACTGATGGTCCTGATGCATGGAGACCGCAAGGTTTCTACTAAAAATCTGGCACGTCAGATCGGTTGTAAATCGGTAGAGCCATGCAAGCCGGAGGTGGCGCAAAGGCATTCCGGTTATATGGTCGGCGGCACCTCGCCTTTCGGCACAAAAAAAGCCATGCCAGTCTATGTCGAACAGGGTATTCTTCTGCTGGATAAAATTTATATCAACGGCGGTAAACGCGGCTATTTGATAGGAATCGATCCGGCCATATTGGAAGCCCTGTTATCTGCGCGGCCAGTTGATTGCGCGTTGGCCGACGGATAAAACGGATGGCGTTCGATGGTGCTATCTATATAGCCGGGTTGTTACGCGTAATTGAATAATAAAATAATTGAACAAGGAAGATATTGATGAATACTTTGCTGGCGGTGCTTGCTGCCTATCTATTGGGGTCTATTTCGTTTGCTGTCGTGGTGAGCAAGCTCTTTCGGTTGGCAGATCCGCGTACTTATGGTTCTAAAAATCCAGGCGCAACCAATGTTTTGCGTAGCGGCAATAAAGCCGCAGCGGTCCTTACCTTGTTGGGCGATGGCGTGAAGGGATGGTTGGCAGTATGGTTGACCATTCAATTTGGCGACGCTTTTGATGTGGGCGTGGGCACCGTGGCCTTAGTCGCATTGGCGGTTTTTGTAGGGCATCTGTGGCCGGTGTTTTTTAAATTTGAGGGTGGCAAGGGTGTCGCGACGGCATTAGGCGTCTTGCTCGGATTAAATATCTGGCTGGGTGTGGCAACGCTGGTTACTTGGCTGGTCGTCGTGTACGCCTTCCGTTACTCTTCTTTGGGGGCTTTGATTGCGGCGATTTTCGCACCTTTTTATTATGGTTTATTATTCGGCCCTGATCCGAAGTTGCTGGCAATTTTTATCATGTGCGGTTTGTTAATCTATCGTCATGGTAAAAATATCACCAATCTTCTGGCGGGTAAGGAAAGCCGGTTGGGCAGCAAGAAAAAGTAATTGGCCGATCTGTGCTGCTGGTTGGTGATTGCCTGGAGTCGATCATAGCGATTTATATTTGCCCGTTTGAGCGTGAACAACTACAATTCCGACCTATTGAGGAAACGTTCTGAATCTGAGCACTCATTAAACGGATTGTAGTAACAATTAGTATAAAACCCTTAGCGCAGTATCCATGCGGGTTTGCAAGGCTTTTTGGCCTGTAACCCGCATGGATACTGCGCTAATACCTGGAGTTACCATGGCATTTCTGCAAGGCAAAAAAATTCTGATCACCGGTTTGTTATCTAACCGCTCTATCGCCTATGGCATCGCACAAGCTTGTAAGCGTGAGGGGGCCGAGCTGGCATTTACCTATGTCGGCGAACGCTTTAAGGACAGAATTACCGAATTCGCTAAGGAATTTGATAGTGAGTTGATCTTTGATTGCGATGTCAGCAGCGATGAACAAATCGATGCAGTATTTACCGATCTGGCCAAGTCGTGGGATCACCTGGATGGCTTAGTTCACGCGATTGGTTTTGCCCCGCGTGAAGCCATTGCTGGCGATTTCCTTGATGGTTTTTCACGTGAAGCCTTCAAGATCGCACACGATATTTCTGCCTATAGCTTCCCGGCGATGACCAAGGCCGCCTTGCCTATGTTGCGTGAAGATTCTGCCGTGCTGACGCTGTCGTATCTGGGAGCAATTCGCGCCATTCCTTATTACAACACCATGGGACTGGCTAAGGCATCGCTGGAAGCGTCGGTACGCTATCTGGCAGAAAATCTGGGTAAAAAAGGCATTCGTGTGAATGGTATTTCCGCTGGCCCGATCAAGACGCTGGCAGCGAGTGGGATTAAAGATTTCAGTAAATTACTTGGTTTTGTGGCGGAGCATGCACCACTGCGCCGCAATGTAACGATAGAAGAAGTGGGAAATACTGCCGCTTTCTTACTGTCATCTTTGGCCAGTGGCATTACCGGTGAAATCACCTATGTCGATGGTGGTTTCTCTCACGTAATGGGTCTGACACCGGAATAGTCCAGTCACCGTCTTACTGTCGGGAAATTACTGTCGGAAAATCAGTGGGCTGAAAGCCTTGGTGGAAATAAAAATAAGGTCACCAACTTTTAGCCCCGTTACATCCTCTTCTGCCGCAATAATTTCTATCATATCCTGGCCGATCAATAGCGACAGGACATAGATCACTTCTTCCTTACGTATGTCCAGCACTTGTGCACGCAGGTTGAGCTTGCCTGCTAAGCGCTGCTGTAAAAACACTTCGGCCGGTGTTCCTGAGCGAGCTATCTTCCCGTGTTCGAGTTGATGCACCTGCTGTGATAATTTAAATACCTCACCGATGTCGTGACTCACTAGCACGGTGGTCAGGCCACATTCTTGATGTAGGCGCCATAGCTCATCCTGCAATTGAGCACGGAGTTGCCCATCCAGCGCTGACAGCGGCTCATCGAGCAGTAATAATTTAGGCTTACGTGCCAGCGCCCGCGCCAGCGCCACGCGTTGTTTTTGGCCGCCGGAAAGACTCGCGGGCAAGCGATGCTGCAATGCGGCTAAATCGGTTAACTCCAATACACGTTCTACCCAGCTATTTTGTCCTTTGCTGACGGCATAACTAATGTTGTCACGCACACTCATGTTGGGAAACAAGGCATAGTCCTGAAACACAAAGCCTATCGAGCGTTGTTGCGGCGCAAGAGTTATTTTTTTGCGGGCATCAAACCAGGTTTGGCCATCGACCACCAATCGTCCCCGATCCGGCTGCGTCAGTCCTGCCAGCATGCGCAAAATCGTGGTCTTGCCTGCGCCAGAAGGACCAAACAAGCAGATAAATGCGTGTTGTGCCACGCTCAGCTGAATGTCCAGATCAAGTTTGCCAGTGCTACTGTGCAATTGTTTTTGTAGATCGAGTTCTAGCATATTGGTTTAACGGCTAAGTGCTGATATATGACGGCGATTGTTGCCATACACCAGCAACAAGACCGCAAAGCTGATGGCAAATAACACCATGGAATAGAAATGCGCCGCGCCAAAATTCAGGCTTTCTACCTCATCATAAATGGCAATGGAAGCGACTTTGGTGACGCCAGGAATATTTCCACCTATCATCAATACCACGCCAAATTCACCGATGGTGTGAGCAAAACTCAGTACGATTCCCGAGAGCAAGGCAGATTTAATATTCGGTAGAAGTACGCGCCACAAAGTGTGAATGTCGGATTTCCCAAGGGTACGTGATGCCTCAACTAATGAAAATGGTAAATTTTGCAAACCCGACTGGATCGGATGCACCATAAACGGCAGGCTAAAAATCACCGAGCCAATTACCAAGCCGGCAAAGCTGAACACGAGCCGGATATCGAACGTCTGCGCCAGCCACAGGCCAAACCCATTTTGCGGGCTAAATGCCAGCAGTAGATAAAATCCCAGCACCGATGGTGGTAACACCAGAGGCATGCTAACCAACGCTTCAAACATGGGTTTAAAACGGCGGCGAGAAAATGCCAGCCAGTAAGCCAACGGAATGCCTAACAACAGCAGTATCAGCGTCGTCAGTGCGGCGAGCTTAAAAGTCAACAACAATGGTTGCCAGTCATAGCCAAAAAAACTCATTCGCCCCCCAATGCCAGTAAGCTCATTTCATTTGATTTCACCAAGCCTTCAACCTGATCACCCAGCGCCAATTGCAAGCCGCGAGCAGAACGTGAGGTGATGACCGAGCTAATCTCAACGTTGTTCATGTTGATGATCACGCGTGTCAATACCTGGCCGATTTCTATCTTCGTCACGCTACCGGGAAAGCGATTGCGTAAGCTGATTTGACCGGATAAATTTTTTGCCAGAGCGACTTCGGTTTCTTTGAATAACAGCCTGACTGACTGTCCGATTTTCCAGGATGCCAATTGTTCCGCACTGCCAAGTAACGTGGCGGTAAAACGGTGTGTAGCGACAGCGACATCCACAATCGCGACGCTGCCATGCGCCTCTATGGAGACAATATGACCAGAGAGTGAATTCATGGCAAGATGTACCCATTTTTTTGCAAGATCATGCGTGCTTTGGCCGAATACAAAAAATCGTAAAACTGTTGTGCCAGTGCGGCATTGTTTTTCTCGCCATGCTTAAGTATGACGGCCGCTTGCGCGATAGCCTGATAAGACGATGGCGGCATTTCTATCCAACTTCCTTGTCCTTTCATCTCGGCGGAGCTGACCACTGATTTGGCAGTAAAACCAATATCGGCGACGCCAGAGTGAATGTATTGATTTGTCTGCGAAATGCTCTCTCCATATACCAGACGCGGTATCAAATCTACATCCAGGTGGTAATATCGCAATACCTTCATTGCTTCTCGACCATAGGGTGCGGTCGCTGGATTAGCAATCGCAATCTTTGAGATCGTATTGCTGGCCAGTAGAGTTTGCCATTGTGTTAAGTCTAGTTTTTTCATGCTCCATAACACCAGTGCGCCATAGGCGTACACCTTGGGCTGGGTTGCGGTAAAACCTTGTTTGCTTAGATACTCGGGATATTCTATATCTGCCGACAAGAACACATCAAATGGTGCGCCGTGCATGATCTGGGTGACGAACTTGCCGGAAGAATTATAGGTCGCCTGCAGATCGTGGCCCGTTTCCTTTTTGAATTCGTTCTTAATCTCTGCAAACACGTATTGTACGTTTGCCGCCACCGCTACTGAGAGCGTAGCTGCTGATGCATGAATACTGACGCTACCACACAGAAATACGAGTGTTATGTATAGAACTTGTTTGAATTTCATGAGCGTGTATAAAGTAAAGTCAAATGTTGTAATGGAATAAAGGCGTATTATGCAGTCTTGCAAAATAACAAGAAAGCGAACAATAAGGTGAGCAAGGGATGCATTAGAAAACGAAATTGGAAATCCTGCATCACTTTCCAATAAAAATGCGAAGTGCATCAAGAAAGCAGTGCATTTCCTAGATAAATCCTGTATAGTCGCTTTTTTTGCACTGCAATATATTCAATGCAGTGCATATGCAGCATCGTAGCCTGTGCGCATCCGGTAATGATGGATGCCGCAATGTAAAAGCCCTCCCGCCTAGCATGTCTTGTTCCTTGAGACATCATCCCGGCGCAAAGCTTTTGTGCCGAAATTTCATCGTATACCTTTCTAGTACCATTTTGAAACTGGTTTTCTTTGTTCATTTCGTTTGGTTGACGCTGCTTTTTTGCGCGCTTTGCTATTGCATGGCGCTGATGTATATAACGAAATAACGAAAGATAATTTAATGACTTTTGAAACACTAGGCCTGCACACGTCCATTCTCCGCGCTATTGCTGATAGCGGTTATACTGAGCCTACATCGGTGCAGGTACAAGCTGTACCTGCAGCCATTGCCGGACGTGACTTGCTGGTTTCTTCCCAAACAGGTTCCGGCAAGACTGCCGCGTTCATGTTGCCTGCGTTGCACAAATTTGCCAGCGCTGCCGACAGTATAGATGTCTCTGCAGCCGACAAAACCCCGAATCAAGAGCGCCAGTCTGCCCGTTCACGCGGCGAGCGTCCTCGTTTTCAAGCTGCAAAACCAAAAATGCTGGTATTGACACCAACACGCGAATTAGCATTGCAAGTAACTACAGCAACAGAAAAATACAGCGCTTATTCACGCAAGATCAAGGCGGTGTCTATCTTGGGTGGTATGCCTTATCCAAAACAGATGCAATTGTTGTCGCGTAATCCAGAAATTCTGGTCGCTACTCCTGGCCGTTTGATTGATCATATGGAATCTGGCAAGATCGATTTCTCTGAATTAGAAATTCTGGTACTCGATGAAGCCGATCGTATGCTGGATATGGGTTTTATCGACGATATCGAAAAAATCGTTGCTGCCACTCCAGAAACTCGCCAAACCATGCTGTTCTCCGCGACACTCGATGGCGTAGTCGGTAACATGGCGCGTCGCATCACTAAAGACCCGATGATTATTCAGATCGCCGGTTCTGCCACTAAGCATGAAAACATTACGCAAAAAGTCCATTTCGTGGATGATCTGTCACACAAGAATCGCATGTTGGATCACCTGTTGCGTGATGCTTCGGTCGATCAGGCTGTGGTATTTACCGCCACCAAACGTGATGCAGATACGATCGCTGATCGCCTGAATATCGCCGGTTTTGCTGCCGCCGCTTTGCATGGCGACATGCACCAAGGTGCGCGTAACCGTACTCTGGACGCTTTGCGCCGTGGTCAGGTTCGTGTATTGGTTGCTACTGACGTTGCTGCCCGTGGTATCGACGTACCGGCAATTACCCACGTATTCAACTACGATTTACCTAAATTTCCTGAAGATTACGTCCACCGTATCGGTCGTACCGGTCGTGCTGGCCGCAATGGTGTGGCGATTTCTCTGGTCAATCATGCGGAAGGCATTAACGTTAAACGTATCGAACGTTTTACCAAGCAATTGATCCCGGTCGATGTTATTGAAGGTTTTGAACCAAAGAAAAGCGCAGTTGCATCGCGCTCAACTGCACGCAAACCAGGTGGCTGGAAACCAGGTGATGCCCGCTCTAGCGGTACTGGCTACGGTAATAGTAACGGTAATAGTAATAGCAATGGCAACAGCAGCAAGCCAGGTCAGCGTACTTTTAGCAAACCAAACAGTCCGTCTGCCAGCAGTGGCTCACGCAGTGAAGGTAGCGGTAGTGGCGGCGGTTACAAAGGAAGTAACTCCCGTTTCGGCGATGCGAACGGCAACCGTCGCTCATTCGGTGATCGGTAATCACTGATGTTAGTGAAATAAGTTTTAGTAAAAACGACCACTTCCGTGGTCGTTTTTTTATGTCTATTTTTTTACAGACGACAGGTTCTGAACCCTACAAAGTTATTGCAATGTTCCGGCAACAGAAAATTTCTATAGCGCACAGAACGCATTCGCATCGGAGTGGCAAACGACGCACCGCGTACGCTTTGATGGCTGACAAACGCTGGCTCGGGATCTCGATTAACTGTAATAGGATCGGCAATAAATCCTGGATAGGGTTCGAATGGTGAACAAGTCCACTCCCATAAATCCCCCCAGCGAAATGCCGCATGGCCAGATGCTGCGCCATATTCCCATTCCGCCTCAGTAGGCAAGCGCCGCTCAGCCCATATGCAATAAGCCTGCGCTTCATACAGACTGAGATGACGTACCGGTTCACTGGCCGCCAGAGACACTGCGCGTCCAAAGCGCGCGCACCGCCACCAATTACCATCTCTTGACCAGTGCAATGGTGCAGAACGTTCTTGCTGCATCAGCCATTGTTTACCTGAAACCGACCAGTATTGTGGTCGTTGATAGCCATTATCTTCAACAAATTCAGCAAATTGAGCGTTGCTGATCAGATTGGTATCCATGCAAAACCCAGGCACATACACAATATGTGCCGATTTTTCGGTATCAAAGACAAAACCATCTCCGGGTGCACTACCCATCAATAAACTTCCGCCGGGAAAACGAATTTCACTTTGCGCCCAAGGTGGCGTGACATGTCGCTCCATCGCCAAAGGTGCTCGCAGCCCTAGGGTTTGCAGCAAAGTGGTCCAATATTCAGCATAGCCATCTTCATGGGCCAGTGCCATGCGGAAAGGATATAGACTGTCGTCAGTATTGGCGGTACGACTAAGTTTATCTAACACTCTATCGAGGACTTCATTCTTATAGGTGATAAGTTGCCCCGCCTTCGGTAAATGCTGAATCGGATCGCTATCCCGACTCAGTCTATGTGATGCGAACCAATCATCGCCTTTGCTCAGCATGGAAGAACGCAAGCCATGGAGGGACGTTTTTTGTTGCGCATCACGCAATATTACCCATTCTGTAAACCAGGCCAGATGCCCCAGATCCCATAATGGCGGGTTAAAATCTATCGCATCAGCTAAGTGATTGGGACGCTCCGATTGGACAGTGGCTAAGCATTCAAACAGGCTCAGCGTATAATCATGAGCCTCACTCAGCATCGATGCTAATTCGTGCGCTGCGGCATGTCGAAATGATTTTTTAGTCAAAGTCATAGAGTGCTACCTAATTGTTCTGATTGCCTTGATTGTCAACCGGCAAAAGAATACCTTAGCACGAACCGTGCGAGTGCAATATAAACGCAAAATAAAACTAGGCCAAGATGAATACAAGCACAACACCTATCCGACTGACCTCTTTTTCGCATGGCGGCGGCTGCGGCTGTAAGATCGCTCCCGGTGTGCTGGCCGAAATTTTAAAGAAATCAACAGGGTTTCCGGTACCGTCTGCCCTTATGGTAGGTATAGAAACGGCCGATGATGCTGCTGTCTATAAGCTCAATGATGAGCAAGCCCTGATTGCTACTACTGATTTTTTCATGCCTATCGTCGATGATCCTTTTGATTTTGGGCGTATCGCCGCGACCAATGCAATCTCTGACGTGTATGCCATGGGTGGTACGCCCATCATGGCGCTGGCGCTGGTGGGGATGCCAATTAATCAATTGCCGTTAGATGTGATTGGCAAAATAATTCAGGGCGGCGAGAGCATCTGTGCCGAAGCGGGTATCCCGATTGCTGGCGGTCATACGATAGATTCAGTAGAGCCAATTTATGGTTTGGTGGTATTGGGTTTGATCCATCCATCTAAGGTTAAACGAAATTCAGGTGCCAAAGTGGGCGACAAGTTAATTCTTGGGAAACCCCTAGGTGTCGGCATTTTGTCGGCAGCACTTAAAAAACAGGTTTTGGATGAAGCCGGTTATGCCAGCATGATCCTCAATACGACCAAGCTGAATAAGCCAGGTATGGCATTGTCAAATATGTCCGGTGTTAATGCCATGACGGATGTCACGGGTTTTGGCTTGCTAGGGCACTTGTTAGAAATTTGCCGTGGTGCGGGTGTCGGTGCACAACTCGCTATGTCGCAGATTCCTTTGTTGCCTCAGGTGCAGTTATTGGCCGAAGCGGGATGCATTACCGGTGCTTCTGCCCGTAACTGGTCGGCCTACGGCCATGATATCCAGTTAGATGGCATCACCCCCGTGCAGCAAGCATTGCTGAGCGACCCGCAAACCTCAGGCGGCTTACTCGTATCCTGTGATCCTGCAGTTGTGCCCGATGTATTGGCGTTATTTCGCAATGGAGATTTTTTGGACGCTGCAGTAATTGGTGATATTGTTACCGGAACAAGTACAATTAAAGTAGGCTCTTGATTTTTTTTGCGAAAATTTATGATGAATCAACTAGAACAACTTAAACAATACACCACAGTCGTTGCCGATACCGGCGATTTCCAGACGATGCAGGCATACACACCACGTGATGCCACAACCAATCCTTCGCTGATCCTTAAAGCCGTACAAAAAGCAGAATATCTGCCACTTCTTGAGCAAGTAATGCAGCAACATGCAGGTCAATCCACCAGTGAGATGATTGATCATCTGCTCATTACTTTTGGTTTGAAAATTTTGAACATTGTGCCTGGTCGCGTATCAACAGAAACCGATGCACGCCTGTCTTTTGATACCGAGGCAACCATTGCCAAAGGTCGTCACCTGATTGGGTTGTACGAGGCAGCAGGTATTTCAAAAGAACGCGTGCTAATCAAGATCGCCTCGACTTGGGAAGGCATACGTGCCGCTGAAATATTAGAAAAAGAAGGTATTCATTGCAATATGACCTTACTTTTTTGTTTGCCGCAAGCGATAGCCTGTGCCGAAGCTGGAGCGCAACTTATCTCGCCCTTCGTTGGTCGTATTTACGACTGGTATAAAAAACAGACCGGGCAAGAAATTTACGGTGCGGATGATCCTGGTGTCTTGTCAGTCAAAAAAATTTACACTTATTACCGCAAGTTTGACTACGCTACCGAAATCATGGGGGCAAGCTTCCGAAACACATCACAAATTCTGGAGCTGGCTGGCTGTGACCTGCTCACCATTAGCCCTGATCTGTTGCAAAAGCTAAGTGATTCCAACACGGGTATCACGCAAAAACTAAGTAAAGAAGCGGCAATGGCATCCGATCTGCAAAAAGTGACCTTGGATGAAAAAGCCTTCCGCTTTCAATTGAATGAAGATCCGATGGCAACCGAAAAACTATCGGAAGGCATACGTTTATTTTGCGCAGATACCGTCAAACTCGAACAGATGATTGCGGCAATGCGTTAAGTAAATAAAATGTTCCACGTGTACTTTTATAAAAAAGGGTGCAGTCGCGACTCTTTTTTTTGCGTATTGCTGTTCTAGTTTTTTCAAGTATAAATTATTGGTCATTTTTCAAAATGATGCTTGCATAAAGTACTGATTTTTTATACAGTGTCGCGGTGAATCAAATTTTTGACTAGAACCCTTGTTGCTTGCTCTTAACTGAAAGAATTTATGGACGATAAAAAATCTGATAACAACTCCGAAAAGAGCAAGGCATTGGCTGCTGCTCTGGCACAAATTGAAAAACAATTTGGTAAAGGCTCAGTCATGCGCCTGGCGGACGGTGCTGTTATCGAAGAAATACAGGTGGTTTCTACTGGGTCGTTGGGCTTGGATATCGCTTTGGGTGTAGGCGGTTTGCCACGTGGCCGGGTCGTTGAGATTTACGGTCCTGAGTCCTCTGGTAAAACCACTTTAACTCTGCAAGTGATTGCCGAGATGCAAAAATTAGGCGGGACTTGTGCGTTTATTGATGCAGAACATGCACTGGACGTTGGGTATGCAAAAAAGTTGGGCGTTAATCTTTCCGATTTATTGATTTCTCAGCCGGATACTGGTGAACAAGCATTGGAAATTACCGATGCTCTGGTGCGCTCCGGTAGCGTTGATCTGATTGTGATTGACTCCGTTGCTGCACTGACTCCGCGTGCAGAAATTGAAGGCGACATGGGAGATTCTCTACCTGGTTTACAAGCGCGTTTAATGTCGCAGGCACTGCGTAAATTAACCGGTAGTATTAACCGTACCAATACCCTAGTTATTTTTATTAATCAAATTCGCATGAAAATTGGCGTGATGTTTGGTAGCCCTGAAACAACTACTGGTGGTAACGCATTGAAATTTTATGCGTCTGTACGATTGGATATTCGTCGTACTGGTTCGATTAAGTCGGGTGATGAAGTCATTGGTAACGAAACCAAGGTCAAGGTTGTTAAGAATAAGGTGGCGCCACCTTTCAAAGAAGCGCATTTTGACATTCTTTACGGGGCTGGTACTTCGCGTGAAGGTGAAATTCTTGATCTTGGTGCAGATGCAAAAATTATTGAGAAAGCCGGTTCCTGGTATAGCTATAACGGTGAACGTATTGGTCAGGGTAAAGATAATGCACGAAATTATCTGGTGGAGCGGCCTGCCTTAGCGCATGAAATTGAGAACAAGGTGAGGGTGCAGCTCGGCGTGCCCTTGCTGCCGCCGTTAGCGACTGAATAATAGTGCGCTGCTCAAAAATGCCGACTTTTCTGATGTTTTCAGGGAAGTCGGTTTTTTTATGAATGTTGAACATGTTCAAGCCAAAAATCAGCCTCAAGGGTAGAGCCTTACGTTATCTTTCGATGCGGGAGCACAGTCGCGCTGAATTAGCACGTAAACTGTCACGTTATGCTGAAGAGTCGGACGATGTAACAGCCTTGCTTAATGTATTGGAAGCTGCGAAATTTCTTTCAGCAGAGAGGTTTTCTGAATCTTTGATACACAGACGGCAGGCACGGTTTGGAAATCAACGTATTTTTGCCGAGTTACAGAGCCATGGTCTGGATAAGGTAGAAATCGATAAAGTTAAATCAGCTCTGATTGAATCAGAAGTGGGCAGAGCAGTCGAGGTTTTGCATAGGAAATACCCGCTTGCTCCAGAGGCGCATGTGGAACGCGCCAAACAAATGCACTTTTTGCAACAGCGTGGATTTTCCAGTAAATCGATTCAAGCTGCTATGCGCGCATCGCGCGAAGCGGATGAGGATGGTGATGGCGAAATTGTTGACGTGAATAGCTCAAGACGTGGCTGATAAACTAACGCACAATCACTGATGTGCGCGCTCTTTGTGTTATTTGTATATTTTCACTAGGTTCATGTTTGCTCGACCGGTAGAGCGAGGCAATCGATGAAAATGGAATTAGTCAGCGAGCTGTGCTACACTCTTCAGGTTTTTTGCAGTGCCGCAAGAGCGGCTGTTATCGTAGAAACTGCGATAACGACACGCAATTGTGGCTTTTTTTTTTACTGAATTAGCCGCCAGCAGGCATTTATGCCCTTATCTCCGTCCACTACCCGACGTGCGTTGAAGCATACCCGCACAATTAACATCCAAGCGTTTGCACGCGACGATGGCTTGTGGGATCTTGACGCCCAAATTACCGACACCAAAACCCGTGATATCACGCTCGCTTCCGGCATACGTCCGATTGGTTCGGCATTACATGATCTTAGCTTGCGTATTACTATTGATACCAACTTCACCATCGTCGATGCAGAAGCTGTTTCTGATGCTGTGCCTTATCCTGGTTTTTGCAACACGATAGGTCCAGATTACAAGAAACTGATCGGCCTCAATTTAATGCAACAGTTTCGTCAAGGCGTGAAGACCAGGCTGTCGGGCATCAATGGTTGTACTCATATTACGGAGTTGGCGCAAATTCTACCGACTGCTGCGGTGCAAGCTTTTGCTGGTGACGTTATTGATACCCGTGATGGAGCGAGCAACTCAGAACACTCTCAGCAACCGTTTCAACTTAATCGTTGTCATGCGCTACGTCTAGATGGGCCGGCCGTTGTGCAATATTACCCGCGTTGGGCGATTTGATCGTCTGCTGCACAGTTGCCCAGCTTTTGTTTTACATGTTGTAGCTTGTTTTACTAATTTAACCAATACCTCAGTGTCCGAAGGGAAGTCGTATGAAAATTCATGAGTATCAGGGTAAAGAAATCCTCCGCAAATTTGGAGTGACAGTGCCACGCGGTATTCCGTGTTTGTCCGTTGATGAAGCAGTCAAAGCGGCTGAAACATTGGGCGGCCCAGTCTGGGTTGTCAAGGCGCAAATTCATGCTGGTGGCCGCGGCAAAGGTGGTGGCGTTAAGGTTGCGAAATCCCTGGAGCAAGTGCGTGAATACGCAGAGGCAATTTTGGGCATGCAACTGGTGACACATCAGACTGGTCCTGAAGGTCAGAAAGTACGCCGCTTGTTAATAGAAGAAGGCGCTGATATTCAAAAAGAACTGTACGTCAGTATGGTGACCGATCGCGTTAGTCAGCGTGTTGTGTTAATGGCGTCTTCTGAAGGCGGCATGGATATCGAAGAAGTGGCAGAAAGCCATCCTGAGTTGCTGCATTCGATCGCAATTGATCCTACAGCAGGCCTGCAAGATGCTGAAGCTGACGACATCGCACGCAAAATTGGTGTGCCAGAAGGATCCGTAGTCGATGCACGTAACCAGTTAAAAGGTTTATACGCTGCCTTCATGGCAACGGATTGTTCTTTAGCTGAAATCAATCCTTTGATTCTGACCGGTTCCGGCAAAGTGATCGCTTTGGATGCTAAATTCAACTTTGATGCCAATGCCTTGTTCCGCCAGCCAGAAATCGTCGCTTACCGCGATTTGGATGAAGAAGATCCAGCTGAAGTTGAAGCCTCTAAATTTGATCTTGCTTATATCTCGCTTGACGGCAATATTGGCTGTTTGGTCAATGGCGCCGGCTTGGCGATGGCGACCATGGATACGATTAAATTATTCGGCGGCGAACCAGCTAACTTCTTGGATGTAGGCGGTGGTGCAACTGCTGAGAAGGTGACTGAAGCCTTCAAGATCATGCTGAAAAATCCAGGTTTGAAAGCTATTTTGGTGAATATTTTCGGTGGCATCATGCGTTGCGACGTGATCGCTGAAGGCGTGATTACTGCTTCTAAGGCAGTTTCCCTGCAAGTGCCTCTAGTGGTACGCATGAAGGGTACCAACGAAGATATCGGCAAGAAAATGCTGGCTGACTCCGGCCTGCCTATCATTGCCGCAGACACAATGGAAGAAGCAGCGCAGAAAGTTGTCGCTGCTGCCCAAGCTAAATAATCGCAAGGAACAAAATGTCGATCCTGATCAATAAAGATACAAAAGTTATCACCCAAGGTATCACCGGTAAGACCGGCCAATTTCATACGCGCATGTGTCGCGATTACGCTAACGGCAAAAATTGCTTTGTTGCTGGTGTTAATCCGAAAAAAGCCGGTGAAGATTTCGAGGGTATTCCTATTTTCGCTAACGTCACAGAAGCTAAAGCAGCAACTGGCGCAACTGTTTCCGTTATTTATGTTCCACCAGCTGGCGCTGCCGCTGCGATCTGGGAAGCTGTCGAAGCAGACCTTGATTTGGTGATCTGTATTACCGAAGGCATCCCTGTGCGTGACATGATGATGTTGAAAGATCGCATGGCCAAAGCAGGTAGCAAGACTAAGCTGTTAGGACCTAACTGCCCAGGCTTGATCACGCCAGATGAAATTAAGATCGGCATTATGCCAGGTCATATCCACAAAGCCGGTCGTATTGGCGTGGTTTCTCGTTCTGGCACCCTCACTTACGAAGCGGTTGGTCAATTGACCGCATTGGGTCTGGGTCAATCTTCCGCCGTCGGCATTGGTGGTGATCCTATCAATGGTCTGAAACACATTGATATCATGCAGATGTTCAATGATGATCCTGATACCGATGCGGTTATCATGATTGGCGAAATCGGTGGCCCAGATGAAGCCAATGCATCTTACTGGATACGCGACAACATGAAGAAACCTGTAGTTGGTTTCATCGCTGGTGTGACCGCGCCTGCAGGAAAGCGTATGGGGCATGCTGGTGCTTTGATCTCTGGAGGTGCAGATACTGCACAAGCCAAGCTCGACATCATGGAAGAATGCGGCATTAAAGCGACAAAAAATCCATCAGAAATGGCACGCTTGCTCAAAGCAATGCTGTAATCTGTTCAAGATAAGTTGCACAAAAAATAGGGAGCTTGGCTCTAATGCCGTTCAGTTAAGCCTGAACGGCATTTTTATTTAGTGCTTGTAAACGTTCCTGAGTGCTGTTAACCTTCGTCGCAATGTTCGACGATACTCTTCATTTCCTGGCAAACCACCTTGAGTCACCCGACTGGCGGCGACTCGGAGAGCATTTGCCTATCGAGTGGATCGAACAGGCCGTGCAGCGTACCGATGCAACCAGCATCCGCCATCGGCGGCTGCCCGCCGAACAAGTAGTTTGGCTGATGGTGGCGTTGGCGCTGTATCGCCACAAGTCCATCGGCGAAGTATTGGATGATCTCGGATTGGCGGTGCCGGACTCGCAAACGCCTTTTGTCAGCAAGAGTGCGGCGGCGCAGG
>NZ_JAUSFI010000073.1 GCF_030651495.1 Undibacterium sp. | reverse complement strand
AAGGAACGTCATCTGGTCGCAGCGAAAGCCAAGGAAGCCAGCTTGCTGGCAGAGTTCAACACAACTCAGCAAGCGCAAAAAGCCGCCTGAAAGTCCCCTCTCCCGCAAGCGGGAGAGGGCTAGGGTGAGGGAGGTTCAAACTAGCGAAATGCCGATAAAAAAAGCGAACAGCTTGGCAATGCTTGCATGGCGGCTGATCAAACACCCTCATCCCCTGCCCTTCTCCCGCTCACGGGAGAAGGGAGTTAACAAAAAAAATGGCCGACAACAAATCGGCCATTTTTTTCGCCCTGCTCTACAAAACGGCACACACCACATCCCCACAGAAAGCCCCCATGCAAGAAAGCCACCTCATCGCCGCAGGCGCCATCAACATGTTCATCGCAGTAGCAGCTGGAGCCTTCGGCGCGCACGCCCTAAAACAAAGCCTCAGCGCAGAAATGCTAACAATCTGGCACACCGCAGCCAACTACCAGATGATGCACGCACTAGGCCTGATCGCCATCGCCCTGCTGATGCCACGTTTCAATCAGGTGCTGTTAAAACGCGCAGGCCTCACCATGCTAATCGGCATCCTCATCTTCAGCGGCAGCCTGTACGCACTGGCACTGACCGGCATGCGCATCCTCGGCGCAATCACGCCGATCGGTGGCCTGGCGTTTTTACTGGCTTGGGCGATGCTGGTTTGGGTAGCGATACGTCGCGGATCCTAAAATGGCATAGGCCTGGAGCGCACTATTCATGCGGGTTGCGGCGGCAGGTGCTCGCTGAAGCGCATGGGGCATATGCGTTAGACGTCTCCTCTTGAGATTTGTTTGATTGACAAACATTCCAGCGCTAACCCTTTTTTTTCGCACTATTTCAGATCTGGCAGCGTTTGAGAAAATCAGCCATGCGCATGTGGCGGAGGCGATTCAATACCGGCGTACGTTGCGGGAAATTAAGGTTGCAACAAACGGAAATGAATAGTGCGGTTTGACATGAAAAAGAAAAGTATAGGCACCATTTTAGAGAAGTGAGCGGTGCAGTGAATTAGGCGCTAGACCGTGATTGAGTGATCTTAAAATGTCAAAAGTAAGGTCGGCGACCACATTTTGTGAGCTGCATACAGCAATACGTAAACCGGAAAATATGAGGCGACCCGGCAAATATTTCGTGCTCTTCGATGCTTTGGGGTATAGAGTCTGGGGAATTATTTTTCATTGCATTTACATCATATTTCTACAACCCATTATATTCGGAGCATTACATTTGTTTATTATCGCCATCGTCATTCGTCTTGCTTGGTCACTGACAATAGGGTTAGTTTTTTTTGCAAGCGGCCTTTTACTTTTCATACTACTTGATATTTTTGCGCCGCATTCTAATTCCGGTTACAAGGTTTTAAACATAATGTACAAGATTGGCAGTTTAGGGGTATTTAAAGGACTTCGCCTTGAGCAAGATAACTTTGATATTAATGTTGAAAAGAAGCGTCAGCCATAGAGTCCGCTTGAATATGAACGTGGTGTTCTATGCAACACTGAAAGTTTCACTTAAACATTACCAATAAAAACAACTGAATCGGGATTAGACCTTACATTTAACATGTCAATCAAAACATTCGGAAAGGCCGCGAACAAGTGTCACGACCAATGTCGTAGGCCTGGATGCAATCTCAGCAAAATTTAATCAATTGGCTAACATGCTCTCGATTCAAATTGAGCGAGTGATTAATTGTCATGATGGTAGTTGGGATTGCATCCAGCCTACGCTTGCTAACAAAAACCCGAAATTTAATCAACGATCAATCCTAAAATAAAGGAACTCTCAATGAAAATATTACCTCCTATCGCCCTGGCAATTGGCCTCGCCGCATGTGACAATCCTGGCGCAATATCAGATCAAGAGTACGCAAAATACAATGAACGTGGAGCGCCAAAAATACTCTATTCGTGCGCGGCGCCAATGCCATTTATAAAGAAGGTCGCCATGGCGTGCCCAGACATCAGTTCAATGCCAGAGGCCGAACAAATTTCATGTGTAGAAAAGGCGACAAAACGATTTAGCGATCCCAACGAAAAAATTCCATCCGTCGGTATGGTTTCTGGGAAGGGAACGGGCGCTACGTATAACTACATACTCGATCAGGCACAGCACGAATGCGCTGGCGATTTCAAGATTCTGGAGAGTAAACAATAACTCGGCTACAACCGCCGTTGCCACTTGCTTTCAAACAGCCTTTCGCTGCGAGTTCGCTGGAACTAAAGAGTCAGCATCAGTTAAAAATAACTGATGCTGGCTCTCCGATTTCAATTAACCAACTTGCCAAATATAACCAACTAGGTTAAAGTAAATCTATGGAGAAAAACTCACCGCATTGCAAGCTACCTATAGCCAAAAGCCATGATTCATGGCTGGGCATTTCGCTCGACTCGGGGCGCTCGTGAAGGCGCTACTGCCTTGGGATTTGATTTTGATGGCATGCTTGCTGTGATTCTGGCCTTATCGACGTCCGATTTCTACAAAAGCATGACGATGCATAACGATCATCGCGTGTGGCAAGATGTGTATAGGGCGGCGACAGTAGGCGGTGAAGTGTATCTAAAATTAACAGTGATCGATGATGTGATCATCGTGTCTTTCAAGGAGATGTGATCATGCGATGTCCAAATTGTGGCGCGGCAAAATTGGTGCATGACACTCGCGACCAAACTTATACCTACAAAGGTGAGAGCACTATCTTGGCTCAGGTAACGGGCGATTTTTGCTC
>NZ_JAUSFI010000067.1 GCF_030651495.1 Undibacterium sp. | reverse complement strand
TCGCGGCAGGTTTTCATGAAGACCTGCCGTATTTCGATCGCGCATATCTGGGGCTGATGCACATGCTAAAACAACTAGGCGCGACCGTGCGCACCGGCATGCCGTGGGCTACCGCAAACGAAAGCAAGATTCCATGCAAGCAAAACTGAAACAAAAAATCATTGCAGTCTGCGACAAAAAAATCGCGGCAAAAGGCCGCGATGTCGGCCTGTCCTTTTACGCCTTCTTCGCCAACAAAAACGACGATCCAGCACTACTGATGGAAGCCGCGCACTGGTGGATTATCGCGCACCGGCTGGATCATTTTGAAAAGGCCGTCAAGATCAAGGCCATGGTCGAACAAATGCAATAAACCCGTTTAATTTTTTAAATTTTTGCAGCACACATCATCCATGAAACCAAGCTTCACCACTAGCCAGATCCCCGCCACCAGCGTCATCGCGCAGCAACTGGCCGGCGCGTATTTTTCCGATTGCTATCAGATACCGATAGCAGACTATGCACCGTCGGCGCTAGAGATCTACCTGAGCATCGTCGTCAAAACCCCGGCGTGGGTCAACGCCATGATGGCCATGCGCAACCGTATCGTCGCCGTATTCGGTTTAAAAAATCTCGGCCATCTGGGCACGCTCAAGAAAAAATCTGCCGTCAGTTATCAGGTAGGCGACAGGGTAGGAATCTTCTCGCTGCTCTACCTGTCAGACGAAGAAATCATCCTCGGCGATTCCGACAAGCACCTCGACGTCAAGGTGTCGGTCTGCAAGCAAAGCAACGACGCGCAACACGCCGTCGCGCTCACGACGGTGGTGCATATCCACAATACCCTGGGGCGCGTGTACATGTTCTTCGTTGCGCCGATACACAAGATCATTGCACCGGCGGTGCTGGCGAGAAAGTGAACAACGAGACGGCGAGCAAATCAGCACCGCCCCAAAAAAACACCTGTCCCAGCACGCAATACCTATACGCCTGCTGGCGGCATCTGCCTGCAAACCCGCATGGATGGTGCGTTCCAGGCCATGCCTGTTTTACTTTAATGCAAGAGCGGCTTGCACATGGTGAGGGTGAAGGTGAAGTCGGGGTCTTCCACCACTTCGCCGGTGGTCTTGAGTTCGTATTTGCCGCGTCTGGCGGGTGACAGTTCTTCTAGTATCGGCGGCATGCGCCAGGTTTTGCCTTCGTGCACGCCGCCTAGTTCTATCTCGATGGCGTCGGCATTGGCGGTGATGATGATGCCGTGTAATTGTTGCTGCGAAAGGACTTTGCCTTTGTCGGTGGTACGGGTTATTCCGACCAGCAAATATTTGCCGATAAAGCCATCGGCAAAATCTTCGTCA
>NZ_JAUSFI010000062.1 GCF_030651495.1 Undibacterium sp. | reverse complement strand
TTAATTCTCGCTGTTGATGATTCTCCGTCCATGCGGAAGATGGTGTCGTTTACCCTGACGGGTGCCGGGTACCAGGTGGTAGAAGCTGTGGACGGGCAGGATGCCTATGAAAAAGCCCAGGCGCAGTCATTCGATCTGGTTCTGACGGATCAAAACATGCCACGGTTGGATGGTTTGGGTTTGACGCGGAAGTTGCGAGATCATCCTCAATTCAAGTTGACGCCGATTCTGATGTTGACTACGGAGTCCAGCGATCTTATGAAGCAGGCGGGGCGTGCTGCTGGAGCGACTGGGTGGCTTGTAAAGCCGTTTGACCCAGCAAGACTACTTGAAGTGATCAAGAAAGTTATTCGGTAATTTGAATGCCAGCGGCTTGGCAGAATAGGTACATAGGAGTTCGGTATGGCTGAAACGCATCAAGATGGTGGTGGCACGGGCGGAGATTTCGATTTAACCCAGTTTTATCAAATATTTTTCGAAGAGGCGGGGGAAAATCTGGATCAAATGGAGCAGATGCTTCTGAATTTGAACCTTGAGACGGCAGATGATGAGGAGCTGAATGGGGTCTTTCGGTGCGCTCATTCGGTGAAAGGGGGCGCTGCAACTTTTGGTTTTAGCGATGTTGCTGAATTGACCCATCAGATGGAGTCGTTGCTGGATCGTTTGCGTCGGCATGAGCTTCAGCCAAATGCTTTGATGGTGGATGTTTTGCTGGAGTCAGCGGATGCTTCAAGAAGCCTGCTAGCCCGTCATCAGGCGGGGGGCGAGGGAGATGCATTGCCAACGGGGGATTTGGTGCGACGCATCAGTGAGTTGGCTGCAGGTGGTTCGCCTGCGGTGGTTGCACCTGTGGTAGTTGCGCCTGTTGAGGTCAAGCTGCCTGTGCCAGCGGCCTCTATCACTACGAAGTCAACCCGGTCTTTGGTAATAACGATCGGGCCGCTGGAGCGCCCAGAGCAAGCAGATGCGGTGCAGGAGTTGTTTCGTGATATCCCTGGTTTGGGTGACATCAAGGTGTTGCCTTCGGACCGTAAAGATACGCGTGTTTTTGAGGTCGAAACGGGATCAACAGACGAAGATTTGTTGGATCTTTTTGCATTTCATGTGTCAAGGGAGCACATTCTCATTAAGACAGTTGATGCGGATTCTTCCAACATCGCAGATCCGGGGTATGGTCTTTTCGGAGGTGCGCCTGCTCTAACAAGTTACGCGGATGATCCTTTGCCTGGGGCTCCATTGGCGCCGCTGCCTGGATTTGGCTTCTTTGACGGCTCTCCGGGGGCTCCTGTTTCATCAACTTCCGCGACATCGAGTGCCGCGGGAGTTGCCGTAGAAGCTAAGGCGGCTATTAAAGTTCCCGTCAAAGCAGGTGCCGGGGCGTCTGCTTCACAGCCAGAAGCCGCAACGATTCGTGTAGCGATCAGTAAAGTTGATCAATTGATTAACTTGGTTGGAGAGCTGGTAATTACACAAGCGATGCTGGCTCAGAACAGCAGGGCATTGGATCCGGCTGTGTATCAGCAATTGCTTACGGGGCTGGCTGATTTGGATCGCAATACGCGTGATTTGCAAGAATCTGTGATGTCGATTCGAATGATTCCAATGTCGATTGTGTTTAGTCGGTTCCCGCGAATGTTGCGTGATTTGGCGGGGAAGTTGGGGAAGAAGGTGGACTTTGTTACGCAAGGTGAAGCCACTGAGCTCGACAAAGGGTTGGTTGAAAAAATCACAGATCCACTGACCCATTTGGTTCGAAATAGTTGCGATCATGGGGTTGAGATGCCCGCGGAGCGCTTGGCGGCAGGGAAGTCCGAGACCGGAACTATTACCCTTTCCGCATCTCACCAAGGTGGATCCATCGTGATTGAGGTTCGAGATGATGGTCGGGGTATGTCTCGAACGAAAATTTTGAACAAGGCGCGCGAGCGTGGTTTAGATGTGTCTGACCAAATGTCTGATGCGGATGTTTGGCAGTTGATCTTTGCTCCAGGATTTTCGACTGCAGATGTGGTTACCGATGTTTCAGGCCGTGGAGTCGGCATGGATGTTGTCAAGAGAAATATTGCAGCGCTTAACGGGACTGTTGAGATTGATTCCGCTGAAGGCTATGGCATGAAGGTATCAGTCCGGTTGCCTTTAACTCTTGCAATCATGGATGGCATGTCCGTGGGGGTCGGTGGGGAAGTCTACATACTTCCGCTCTCTTCTGTGGTTGAGTCCTTCCAAGTTAAGGCGGATGCCGTAAGCACAGTGGGTCAAGGTTCACAGTTGGTCAAAGTTCGGGATGAGTACATGCCCGTGATCGAGTTGGAAAAGGTATTTCAGATTCCCCGATTCGATCAGGAGCGGTCTAGCGACATCATGGTGGTGGTCGAGGCGGACGGCAGTCGGGTGGTGTTGCTTGTTGATGAGTTATTAGGTCAGCAGCAAGTTGTTGTAAAGAACTTGGAGTCGAACTATCGCAAGGTCCCTAACGTTTCTGGCGCTACGATTTTGGGCGATGGAAAGGTGGCGTTGATTTTGGATACCGGGGCTTTAGTTCGTCGTTCACGGCATTGATACCGAGGTATCGAAGGAGTTAGACATGGGCATGATGGAGAAAGTTGACGATTTGATGGTGTCAGGCGCTAGGGAGTATCTAACGTTCCGCTTGGATCAAGAAGAATATGGCATTGACATTCTTAAAGTGCAGGAAATTCGTGGGTATGAGCCTCCAACCAGAGTAGCCAATGCTCCAGATTTCATTAAAGGTGTTGTGAATTTACGTGGCACGATCGTTCCGATTGTGGACATGAGGTTGAAATTTAGCTGCTCTAAGGCCGAGTACAACTCATTTACGGTTGTCATCATTTTAAATTTGCGAAACCGGATCGTCGGTATCGTGGTCGACTCTGTTAGTGATGTTATGGAGTTGCCTCCTGAAAATCTCAAATCAGCGCCGGATATCGATAGCGTCATTGATAGCGGTTCGGTGTTGGGCTTGGGATCGCTTGGAGACAGAATGTTAATTCTTCTCGATATTGAGCGCCTCATGTCTGCTACTGACATGGGGCTTGTTGGAGCGACTGAGTGAGCAGGACGATACTTCCAATAGTTACTGAGTTGGTTTCACAGTGATGAGCGGTCGGTGTCGACGCGTTCGTTCGAAAGCTTCTTATGATGGGGGAGATGTAGGGACATCGGGGATGAATGGGCGAGAGTTTGCCTGGGAAGATGCAGACTTTGATCGTGTTCAATCGATGATTTACAGGCGTGCCGGTATTAGTCTGCACGACGGCAAGCATGCGATGGTCTATAGCCGTCTTTCCAGACGGCTCCGTGAAACGGGATATCAGAGTTTCCGAGAATACTTGAGTTGGCTTGAGTCAACTGATGGTTCAGAGTGGCAAGAGTTTGTCAACGCGCTGACTACAAATCTGACGTCATTTTTCAGGGAGCAGCATCATTTTGATATCTTTGCCGATTACTTGAAGTCGAAGCCTGTGGCGACTCCTTGGCGAGTTTGGTGTAGCGCGGCCTCAACGGGAGAGGAGCCCTATTCAATCGTCATGACGCTGTTGGAGGCGTTGGGTTCTGACGCCAAGTTCTCTTTGATGGCTAGCGATATCGATTCAAAAGTTTTATTCTCCGCCAAGCAGGGCGTATACAGATTGGACGGATTGAAGGGGATAGATGCCGGACGAATGCAGCGGTTCTTTTTAAAAGGTAAGGGCGGCAATGCGGGAATGGCAATGGTTAAGCCTGAATTGAGGAAGCATGTTGAGTTTTTGATCGTAAATTTGATTCGGGATGACTGGCCATTTAAAGAGCCCTTTGATGCCGTTTTTTGCAGAAATGTGATGATTTATTTCGATGCGCCTACTCAACGAAGGGTGCTGGAACGTATTCACAAAGTCATGAAACCAGGTGCCTTGCTGTTTGTAGGGCATGCAGAAAATTTCAGCGATTCTCGGGATCTCTTTGTCTTAAAAGGAAAAACTGTTTATGAGCGTCGATAGCAAATCTTCGCTGGCATATAGCGCTACGGCCGCGGATTGTTGATCTTGGGGGTAATGATCATATGAACTTATCCCATTCAGTTGCTGGGGCTTCTGTAACTCGAAGCGCAGATGGCACCGCTCTTGTTAAAACCTTAGCCAATGGGCGAGTTTCTAGAGTTGACCAATTGAAGGCGCAGTCACGCAAACCTGGTGAAGCGTCATTTTTCTATGCTGATCATCACTTTCAATACGATGCCGTGAAGGTTTTGCCTGGTGAGTATTACGTTTCCAATGAGGATATTGTTGTGATGACTGTTTTGGGGTCATGTATTGCTGCATGCATTTGGGATGGCAAAGCACGCATTGGTGGGATGAACCACTTCATGCTTCCGGATGGGGATAGCTCAGACGGGTCTGGCCGATATGGGTCGTATGCCATGGAATTGTTGATCAATGAGATGCAAAAACTGGGTGCCCGGCGAGAGACGATGCAGGCAAAGGTATTTGGAGGCGCGCAGGTAATGGCAGGTTTCACCACAATGAATGTCGGAGAGCGGAATACAAAGTTTGTACTGGAGTATTTGGCAACTGAGCGAATTCCAGTTGTATCCCAAGATGTTCTCGATATCCATCCGCGCAAAGTGTGTTTTTTTCCAGTCACGGGCAAGGCGCTGGTAAAACGTTTAGCGCATTCCCACCCTGAGACTCTGGCTGTGGAGGAGCGTAGGGGCAATGCAGTTTCGGTTGCAAAATCTACAGCGGGTGGTTCCGTGGATTTGTTCTAGGGAGACCGCGTGAGGAAGATTCGGGTTGTAGTTGTTGATGATTCTGCTTTGGTCCGTAGTTTGGTGGCGGAAATCATTAACAGAGAGAAGGATATGGAATGTGTGGGAACGGCCAATGACCCACTTATAGCCAGAGAAATGATCCGAGAGCTCAATCCGGATGTGCTTACTTTGGATGTCGAGATGCCCAAGATGGATGGCATCGATTTTCTGGGTCGTTTGATGCGGTTGCGCCCAATGCCCGTGGTAATGATTTCCACGTTAACGGAGCGTGGGGCTGATGTTACGTTGCGGGCGCTGGAGTTAGGTGCGGTTGATTTTGTGGCAAAGCCCAGAATCGGACTGGTGGATGGGATAAATGCTCTTGCCGAGCAAATTGTGGACAAGGTGAGAGTTGCTGCATCGGCGCACGTTAAACGGGCGACTCACCCTGTTGCGAATGCTGTGACCGCAGGTACATTTGATCCTTCAGCTCCATTCCCGGTTCGGCCTATTGGACGTATTTCCACAGAAAAGTTGATTTGTATCGGGGCTTCAACAGGCGGGACTGAAGCGATTAAGGAAGTCCTCGTCCACATGCCTGCGGATTCACCGGGCATTGCTATTACCCAGCACATGCCTCCTGGATTTACGACCAGTTTTGCAGCGCGGCTAAATAGTTTGTGCCAAATCACGGTGCAAGAAGCCGTGCACGGAGCACGAATTCTTCCTGGGCATGCCTACATAGCACCTGGAGGTAAGCAGTTTCGTGTGGATCGAAGTGGTGCCAACTACATTTGCGTTGTAGAGGATGGTGAGTTGGTTAACAGGCATAAACCCTCCGTGGAGGTTCTTTTTAAGTCCGTAGCCCATGTTGTGGGGCAGAACGCGTTTGGCATCATGCTGACAGGCATGGGGGCAGATGGCGCTAAGGCTATGAAGGAAATGAAAGACGCGGGTAGCTACAACTATGTGCAGGATGAAGCTAGTTGTATCGTTTTTGGAATGCCTAGAGAGGCCATTCTTCATGGTGCTGCAGACGAAATATTGCCGTTGATTGATATCGCCCCTGCTTTGTTAAGGAAATTGAGTGGATCGATGGACCGCTACCGTGTGTAATTCAATTCCTTGTGCGCTGCGGCAAGTTTGAGTTCCGTTATCATTGATTAGTCTCCATGGCTGACATCGATCATCGATAGGTGGGCGAGAGCATCAATTGCCAAAAGCTTCACAGGGGGACTGGTTGCTTCGTTCGGTCTTTTCTCGACTAAGCAAGTTCTTGGTGCATTCATTGACTGAGGTTTGATTGTCCGCGCTCTTTCGCAGGTGGCGCTACCTCTTTCTTGCAACTTTGCTTCCTTATGAGTGAGTGGCGTCATTTTTGTGGAAATGGTTTAACAGGCTTCAAAAAGCGTGTTATGATCGAAGGCTTCGCTGATCGCAGTGAAGAAAAAGAAAGAAGGCGTAAAAATCTTCTGGTTCATTAAAAATTTACAGCCGATAAGTGTGGGCGTTTGAAGGCAATTGCCAAGTTCTTTGGAACTAA
>NZ_JAUSFI010000059.1 GCF_030651495.1 Undibacterium sp. | reverse complement strand
ACCTGTTCGTCGGTGATACCGCCGTTGTCCGCGAACCAATCCCAAGTTCCTTTCTTCGTCAAACCAAGCTCTTCAAGCCGCAGCACCATTGCTTGTCGGGATACACCAAAGAAGTTGGCAAGCAAAATGATATGCCGTCGCGTCAAATGGGTTGAGCCTAGAGTCAAATCCTTGAACTTCTCCATAGCAGCGCGGGCGGGCATAAGAAACGCGCTAGAAAATGCATAGGCATAGCGCTCCTCGCGAGAGTTTTCGTACTTCTGGTCTTGATAGATCTCTGGCCGACGTCGCGCTCCAATGAAGTGACCAAGCTCATGAGCGCCAGTCAGGGTCCTGCGGTCTTCTCGATGACTTGCATTGATCAGTATGCAGGCGCCAACCGCCTCATCATAGGCAAACAACCCTGAGACTTTGGCATCCAACTTCCTCGCATAGATCCGCACACCAAGCTGTAACTCTAGAAGTGAAAACAGGTTTTGAATAGGGCCTTCCCCCAGTCCTAACCAATTGCGCAAGCTCTGCGCATCTTGTTCCGCTTGCTTGCGGACATCGCCCGGAAGGATGGTTTTTTCCGCAGGATAGTTGTACGGTTTCTCAATACCCAGAATGTTCTCTAACTCCACCTCTGCCCTAACTAGGTCATTCAGCATTCGCGCTGCCTGTTCGATACCAGTACCCGCAGTTTCTGGAAGTGATCGAAAGCGAGGGACTAAATCGACATGAACGGCATCCCGACGCAATAGAGAATTTGCAGATATTCCATACAAACGGCTGAGTTCCTGAATCTCTTCGAGCCTTGCAGCACGTTGTCCCTTCTCAATGGAGACCAGCGTAGTACGAGCGATGCCTGCGGCCTTGGCTGCAACATCTTGAGTGATGTTGGCGGTCTCCCGTGCAATTTTCAATCTTTCACCCAACTCTATTGGGTTCAACTCGTAGTTTGGCTTGTTCATGATGCACCGTCTATCCATTGCCTTACGAACGACCCTGGTCCAAGATTGGCGATGAATGCAGACCATTCAATGGTGTGTTGCTGCAGGAGTCGGTCCAGGTTTTCCGCAACCACTGCCGCCGGTTCAGACAGAGCGCGAGCCAGCTCATTCGTCCCTCGGCGTTTAACTAGCTCATACTGCATGGAATCACGAAGTGAAGCGAAGTGCTGAAAGTGAAGCACCCCTGCGATGGAGTATTCACGCAATGCTGGCGTGAAGTTAGTGAATTTCTCTGCTGCACCAGACTCCCAGGTGTCAGCCTTCAGCGATTCCCAAACATAGTTTTCAGATGGTTCACTTAAGCCAGCCGCATGAACACTGAGACGGCGGAGTATGCAAGCTGCACAAACTCCACATTGCCGTCTTTTGCCCGAGACGGCAACCTGCCGAGATTGCTGCCAACACGATCTGGTCTTCGCCCACGGCACGTCACTGCCACAGACATCGACGAACTCGCGAAGGGTCTCGCCCTTCGTCATCCACAACCGTGGAAATCGGTACTGAATCTGATATCCGAGCAATGCGAAGAAGAAGCGTTCCATCAATGCGGCGAAGACGGGATGACTTCGATAATCCTCATAGCCCTGCCCAACGGGGAGAAGAGCTGGTGCCAGGGCACCTTGTCCACTCTCCGGAATAATGACCGACGGCACGTCAATCAAATAAGCCGCCATAGTTGATACAACGCTGAATTTGAACCCTCGGCTCCGTGCGCTACTTTCGGCATTTCTGCCATCTTCGAGATTTATGGTGTATGGAACAGCCGTAAAAGGAATCTCGCGACGATCTCTCTTCGAAATATCGTGCTGCTTGCTGCCCACTCTCACACGCACCAACCGATTACCAAGACGGTGGCTCTCCAGCCCGGCTACCGCGCGCGAATCCATTCCATCGCTAAAGGCGATTACGGACTCTGCGTTGGATGGAAACCCCATGCGGCCTTGCGCAGGCCGTTCTGCTGGGACCTTGCGAGAACGGAATTCGAAGTGCCAGTCGTCACCGGTAAGTAGGTTCAACGCCTCCACTAAAGCCCGGGTGACCTTCTTGCCTGACCATTTGTCTGGATCATGAACAGGAACATATACAGAGAATTTTCGTCCCCAGTTCATGGCACTACGGGCCAGACTCCGATCACAGAACTCAACTGCGGCAGCCACGACAAGCGCGTCATACACCGTCGGCTCCCATTTGATGGACGAGAACGATTCAAGAGCTTCAAGGTCGAAATCAATGTTTCGTTCAAGCCGACAAGCGACCGTACCTTTGCGCCGACGGGCACCAGCTTCGACCACATCCACGGCCAGTTCCTTGAGAGGCAATAGGTTCATCACAAGGGCACTCCTTCGTCGAGGTGGGTCTTCTTTTGGGGGCGTCGGGTTTTGGCCAATTCAGGTGCCACGAGCATCGAGCCCAGTCTGCCTTCTGAAAAGCTGGAGATAGCGGCATGGAGTCGCTTACTTACGTTATCAGACCGCCTTGGATTTGACTCCCGAAGATAGTGCTCTTCAACCGACCGAACGTTCGCGAAGCCACGCATCTTCGCTGCAAGGCCAATCGCATCATGAAAGGCATCCAAACCAAATCTACCTTCGGTTATGAGCTCTATGCTCCATGCAACTGCGTTCATTCCAAATACGGACCCAGCAGCCAAAACCTTCGCATTTTCAAGTTCCTGAAGCGCAATTTCAGGGAGCTCCAAGGAGTTGTCGCGTCCGGTAAAGATCGACTTCAAAGCATCAATGAGTGACCACTTGACTTCATTTTTGAAGTCGCTGGCAAGCGCACCCGCAGCAGCCTCCGCTACCTGCTCAGCATCGTAGGTACCCTGATCTCCGCACTTGGCCAGTTCTCTCCACGGCTTTCGCATCGGCAGACTTCTATGCGGTCCATCACTCATGATTTTGTTCCATTTGTCAGATTTTAATAATAAAAATCAGACAATGTCAAATTAATCGCCGAATCGCCGAAAGGAGAGTGCTAAGGCAACGTCATTGCCAGCCTCGGCCGCGTGCAGTCAGGTGCCTGGTCACATAACCTTCGGGAAGGATCTGAACGGCAACTTCCAGTTCGGAATGGTGCAAGGACAGATGGACTGCAAACTCGACAAACGGCAGAGCCAGCGCATCGAGTTCACCTGGCACGGCTTTGACGAACGAAGGCGACGAACTGGCCGGGCGCGGTCACGCCGAGATCGTTAAGGATGATCTGCACGGGCATTTGTACATCCACTTGGGCGATGATTCCGCATTCCGCGCTGTCAGGCCACTGACTGCGGCGCGCAAACACAAATCCGGCTGAGTCCGTGTAGATCAAGCAAGCATGAGCGAATACCAGTACTACGAATTCGCGGCCATTGACCAGCCGCTCACCCGCGCCGACATGACAAAACTGCGCGCGGTCTCCACGCGCGCCGAGATAACCCCGGCGGGTTTCGTCAACCACTACGAGTGGGGCGGCCTGAAAGCCGATCCGTCCGACTGGATGCGGCGTTACTTCGATGCCTTTGTCTACACCGCCAATTGGTGCAGTTGTCGACTGGCCTTGCGCGTGCCATTGAAGACGTTCACGAAGTCGGAGTTGAAACCATTTACCACCCAGCACACCTTACGCATCGAGGCGAGCGACGAGCACTGGGTCATCGACTGGTCGCTGGATGAAAGCGAAGACTACGACCGCTTCGGCGTCGAGGACGGCCACGGCTGGATGCGACGCCTTGTGCCGCTGCGCGACTACCTGCTACGCGGTGACCTACGGCCGTTGTACCTTGGGTGGCTTGCTGCTGCCGCTGGAGGCGAACTCGACGATGGCGCACTGGAACCGGAAGTGCCACCTGGCTTGTCGGAATTGTCCCCGCCACTGCAGGCTCTGGTCGAATTCCTGGAGATCGATCCCGACATGCTGGCTGCCGCCACGACAGGCAGTACCCAAATTCCACGGAACGATACGCAACAAGCGGATCGCATGGATACCTGGCTGAACGAGTGGTCTCGTGACGAGATGATGGCCGCGCTGAAGCTGATCGCTCAGGGTCAGGGACACGAAGCCGAGCGCCAGGTCAGATCTCGCCACGCAGCCTGGCTGAAGTCGCAACGTCCGTCGTCCACCTCGTCGACATTGCGACGCAGCGTAGGCAAACTGCGCGAAGTCGCCCAATTGGCCTCCGTCGGCCGCCTGGAGCGCGAAGCGAAAGAACGTGCGAAGCAGGAGACAGAACGCCGACAGCAACGGGCAGCCTATCTGCGGTTGTTGATGGCTGACGTAGACAAGCGCTGGGCCGCCATCGATGCCCAGGCGCAGCGTGGTTCGGCATCGGGCTATGAACAGGCGGTTCGCGGCCTGACAGAGTTGGCGGAGGGCTACGCCATCACATCTAACTCCAAGGAGTTCGACCGCGCACTGCGACGCATGCTCGTGCGCCATGCTACACGTGGTGCGTTGATGCGCCGTCTG
>NZ_JAUSFI010000057.1 GCF_030651495.1 Undibacterium sp. | reverse complement strand
AAATCTGCCTGCTTGGCGGCGCGCGAGATCGTGATATGGCCTGATTCCAGCGGCTCGCGCAAGACCTCCAGCACGCGGCGGTCAAATTCCGGCAACTCATCGAGGAATAAGACGCCGCGATGCGCCAGTGAAATTTCGCCGGGGCGCGGGGTGCCGCCGCCACCGACCAATGCCACCCCGGATGCCGTGTGATGCGGCGCGCGATACGGGCGCACCTTCCATTTTTCAATCGAAAAACCGCTGGTCAGCGACTGCACCGCCGCCGATTCCAGCGCTTCCTGATCTGTCATGGTGGGCAAGATGCCGGCGAAGCGTGCCGCCAGCATCGATTTTCCGGTGCCGGGCGGGCCTATCATCAGCGCGCTGTGGCTTCCTGCTGCCGCCACTTCCAGCGCGCGTTTTGCCTGCAGCTGACCTTTGACTTCACTGAAATCGGGATAAACCGGGCGCGCTGGCGCGGTTGTCACCACATGCCGGGCTATGCGTGAATTCGCATCGGCGAAGTGGGCGCAGACCTGCAAGAGCGACTCGGCGGGGTAAATGATGGCGTCGCGCACCAGAGCCGCTTCATCGGCATTGCTTTTGGGCAGGATGAACGCACGCGGTGTCGCGGCTGCTTTCTGCGCACTCTGGCAGATCGCAAAGGTCATCGCCAATGCGCCACGCACCGGGCGCAGTTCACCAGACAAGGATAGCTCGCCGGCAAACTCGTACTGATCCAAAGCATCGGCGGGAATCTGGCCCGACGCCGCCAAAATGCCAAGTGCTATCGGCAGATCAAAGCGGCCCGATTCCTTGGGCAGATCAGCCGGCGCCAGGTTCACGGTGATCCTTTTTGCCGGAAAATCAAAGCGCGCGTTTTGCAATGCTGCCCTTACGCGGTCCTTGGATTCTTTCACCTCAGTCTCAGGCAAGCCCACAATCGTGAAACTTGGTAGCCCGTTTGCCAGATGCACCTCAACCGTGACCTCGGGCGCATCCATGCCATTGAGGGCGCGGCTTTTCAATACGGCGAGTGACATGCCTGATTAGCCGCCAGTTTGCGGATTTTCCAGCGCGGCAACACGTTCTTCCAGCGCTTCGAGCTTGGCGCGGGTTTTGGCCAGCACCTGTGTCTGAATATCAAACTCTTCGCGCGTCACCAGATCAAGCTTGGCGAAGCCTTGGCTCATCATCGCCTTGACGTTTTTTTCGATGTCCTTGGCGGGAGAATTTTCCAAAACCTGATTGATCTTGGCTTGAATGTCATTAAAGAAGTTCTGTTTGTCCATGATTGTCCTTAGTCGGTTCATTTTCGTGCACGGATTTGGTGCAAGTAATCAAAGTGGTGGAATGGATTGATGCATTGATGTGGTGCAGCACGCGGTTCCATCACCCATTTGAATGACAATTTGCTATTTTCAAAACATCATTCATGAACAGAATAGTAACGCATTGCGCAACGGAAGAAGCTGATTTCTTGCCAGAAACGTGAGTGCTTTCCCCTA
>NZ_JAUSFI010000045.1 GCF_030651495.1 Undibacterium sp. | reverse complement strand
AAACTGCTTGGCAATAATGGCGGCCAACGAGCCGTACAGGTAGAAGTCGTACCACTCAAAAACGGTGCCGAGCGAGGAAGCGAAGATAACTTTCTTCTCTTCTGCGGACATGGGCCGCGGGGCAACTGTTGCCATAATTTTGTCTCCTTCGATGTTGAATAACCGACGCCACGCCGGGCATCTGGAGCGGACTATCAAGTGGCCTACTGACGGAACTCTGACAGCAAAAAGGCGAATATTGACGCCAAACTGAACGTTTGCTTACAACCCTCGCGTTAACCCTTTGTCCATATTTCTCCATGCGGGATTTGCGCCCTTTTTTTAAGGTAACGCAAGAATTCCACATAAGGGTTTCCGATAGTAAAAAAATGCCGCCGAATTCTCAGCAAAAAAGCTTTGCCCCTACAACACCAACGGCATCCAATGCTTACCAAAGGATTACGTAAGGGGTGGGTCAGTCCCCGTTTGCAGAATGAGAAATATGTGCTAGCGACACAGGTCTTGCAATCCATACAACCCGACTCACTAAAGGAGGTCCACATGAGTGATCCCATGGTCGACAAAATCCAGCAGCATCCGAAGTACCTTGAGCTTCGCGCCAAGCGCAACAGCTTCGGTTGGGGCCTGACACTGATGATGATGGTCGTGTACTACGGCTACATCGCACTGATTGCATTCAACAAACCGTTCCTGGCCCAGCCCATCGGCGCGGGCGTGACCTCTCTGGGGGTTCCTATCGGCATGGGTGTCATTGTTTTCACCATTCTGATCACGGGCATCTATGTGCGCCGTGCCAACAGCGAATTTGACGACCTGACCACTGACATCCTGAAAGACGTGTCCAAATGAACATGGCAAAAACACTATGCGTAGCGCTGCTGGCGCTCTTGGCGTCGGGCTTGGCAATGGCTGCCGGCGCCGATCTCGGACAGGTCGAAAAACAACCCACCAACTGGGTTGCGATCAGCATGTTTGGCGGCTTCGTCCTCATGACCCTGTTCATCACCAAATGGGCTGCCGCACGAACCAAATCGGCCGCTGACTTTTACACCGGCGGTGGCGGCATTACCGGTTTTCAGAATGGCTTGGCGATTGCCGGCGACTACATGTCTGCGGCCTCCTTTCTGGGTATTTCCGCGGCCGTGATGGCCTCCGGTTATGACGGCCTGATTTACTCCATCGGTTTTCTGGTGGGCTGGCCCGTCATCACCTTTTTGATGGCCGAGCGCCTGCGCAACCTGGGCAAATTTACCTTTGCCGACGTGGCCGGTTACCGCTTCCAGCAAAAACCCATCCGCATTTTTGCGGCCTCGGGCACGCTGGTCGTGGTGGCGTTTTACCTGATTGCCCAGATGGTGGGCGCGGGCCAGCTGATCAAGCTGCTGTTCGGCCTGGAATACTGGATTGCCGTGGTCATCGTCGGTACGCTGATG
>NZ_JAUSFI010000042.1 GCF_030651495.1 Undibacterium sp. | reverse complement strand
CGCCGGCCAAAGAATGTCGTGACGGTCGCGCTGGCGAACAAAATGGCAAGGACGATCTGGGCGCTGCTAGCGCACGATCGGCAGTACGAAGGCAGTTTCGTCAGTGCCAGAGCAAGTTAAGCACGACGGAAATTAAGAAGGAAAAGCTGTTTAGCAAGGAAAGAAGTAGCACGTCAGAAGTGAGGATGGCGAAGATCAGCGTTGAGCAAGGCGATTTGAGTGTAATGGTAAATAGGTAAGACCGTGATTCACTAAACCTGTATGGGGATTTGGGCTTTTAGCCCGCCACGCAAATGAGGTGTGAGTCAGCAGATTCCATTAAGGCCCGCAGAATTAAGCCCTGCAACAAGGCCGGATATAAAACTGCAAACTAGCCTGTTGAACAAAACATGAAAAAAACCTTGGCAAAAGGGAGGCGTTCATATAAATCCCCATGCGGCTTGCAGGCTAAAAAGCTGCTGTAAGCCGCATGGGGATTGCGCATTCGAGATGCACGCCAAGGTTTCGATCGATTCATGTATGCGCCATTCCGCGTTTCAAGTGTCACCCTTAACGCTGAATAATCTGCGTGGCATCGTTGGGGCGGGCGTCATTTGCTCTTGCCGGATCGCCGCATTGGAAAACCTTGACCTTTGTCAACGTGTCGTTTTCATTGTTGCCGTGGTTTTTTATATTCAGCAGTTTTTCTATCCGGGCATGGCCAAACTTTTTTTCAAAAATAGACTGACCGGTGTCGACGTTTGCAGAAAAAATTAGTCCACAGTGATCAACTATCCATTGGGTAAGCGCGATTGCGTCATTATTCAAGCTTAGCCCCCCGCCATACAGACCTCCAGTGAGATTTTTTTCATAGAGTAATGGCATATTCAATAACGCAAAAATTGGCTTTTGTTGATCAATTTTGGAATTCTGTCCTAGCGCGTCCACTGCAGACTTCATATCAATGTAAGAATCTTGCGGCCTGTACTGTCTATAATATTTGAACAGCCTGGCAGATTGCCCATCGGATATCAGGGTAAGTGCAGGGATATTCTGCAAGCGCACACTTGCCATCTCGACGTTGCGTGCTAGCAGTCCGGTAAATCCACCTCGTTTATCAAGTAGACTCATACATAGTAGTGACACCAAAATTTGGCCACCCAACAGAGTGACGATCACTGCCATGGACAACGTTTTAATTTGAGGCCCGGCCCGTCGATTGAGTGTTTGCCATAGATCAGATAAAGCCACTCCGGCCAACACTAGCAAAGGAAGGCATCCAGGATTGATCAGGCGCGATGCCGCCGGCAAAACCACATAATGTGACATGCTGACGCTTATGAAATTGTAGAAAACAAAAATGACCGCGGCCCAAATGACAAAAAACGAACACGTGCGAAATTTGACCACGCCATAGACGCCAGCGATCAATAGTAGTGGCCCGGATATTCCAAACTCCCAATTGGGATACACAAAGTATGAGGGGTAACTTTTAAATAGCCGGTAGGCCAGATCCGCATTGGCAGACACCAGCATCGGATCTTCCATGTATTTTGCCCCCAGCGAATAGCGGTAAAATGCATTTCCGTGGATGATCGCGTGTCCCAGTAACTCAGCGCAAAACACCGTCAGGAATCCAGCCAATACCCACAGATGAACTGGACGAAACTGGCGGCTTACCAATAAATAAATGGCAAAAACACCGACCATCAACGCCCCAACCTCGGTGGTCAGGTAGGCGGCGCCAATCAACAATCCAGCCAGATAGTTTTTTATTCCTGCCCCAGTCTCTTGACCTAACGTACCAAGAAACAGAACACTGGCCAGCGTAAGCTCAAGGTTGAGAAGGGGTTCTGGAATGAAATCTGATGCAAGATTAATAGTCGGTGGGAAAAAAGCATATAAACATCCCGCGATTATCGCCGCCATGTTCCCAAACGATCTTTGTGTGAGCTTCGCCAATAGTCCCGCTGTTACCACGGTACTGAGCATGGATAATAAAGACAGTGAGTAATCGTTGACGCCAAAAAGGGCGAATACTCCCGCTAACGGTATCGTCATCCCTACTCGTCCCGCATGATGCCCTGCTGGGCCATTTGCTTGGGTAGGGTCCAGCATCGAATATGCCAGATCCGCATAGCCCAAATCATCTGATCCATGCGACCCTGTATAGAACCATAGGGACAAGACAAGGACTAAAAACGCAGGAAAAACCACGACAAAATAATCGGCAACTTTTGTGGGGCGGTAATCGAAACTAAGCATTCTGACATTCACCCTAGTATGGGTAACAGAACTTGCTTGATTATTCATATTCAACCTTTTCATTCGGCGTGCAGAATCATAGGATTATTCCTTGTCAGCAATTACTCTATCGTTATCCTTCATTGGCGCAGCCAAACTTAGCTTGATGAATCCCTGTATCAGCCGAATCGTTAACGCGATGGTTGCTATCCCGCCGACAACAAGCAGTGTCATACGTATCGGAGATTTTCCTTGCATCCAGACGGATAGCCCGGCATCAGTGAGTGCCCCCATAAGCACGTAGCCGAACAGCGCAGGCAACGAAGCCAGGGTGCCCAGGACATAGTCGCGATGACTGATTTGAGATAAACCGAGAAGGTAACTCGTGGCGGAAAACGGCATAACTGGAGAAATCCTCAATAAGCAAACTAGCTTCCATCCATCTTGGGCGATCAGTTGCTCGAGAATGCGGAATTTAGAGTGGCGGGACATCCATCTAAAAATGCTTTGTCGAAATAGTGAGCGGCTGAGTTGAAATGCGAGATCAGCACCCGTCATGACTGTAATGGCCGACAGCAGAAAACCCGCTGATATCCCATAGATGGCACCCGCCGCGACGACTAAGAGTGATGCCGGAAAGATCCCGCTGACGGCCGCGATGATTTGCAAAGAGGCAAACAAGATAAGGCCTTGGACGCCAAGGCTGCGAATCTCGTTGATCAGGCGTTCGCCTTCTCTTATGATTATATCTGGCGATATGCGCGCAAGGATGAGGCCAGTCAGCATCAAGCTGAACAAGCATGCAGCCACTATCCAGCGCCCTGATGACTTTGACTTAGTCGAATAGGGCGTAGAAATCATGGCTGCATCTCAGATTTAACCAGTAAAGGATGGATGTCTGACTCGTGGAAAAACGGTAGCCTAGCCTCATTGCTATCTGAAAATATGGCTTTATTGACTAGCCCCATGCGTTGCAGCCGGTATTCAAGGGATGTTTTTACGACACCTAAACCATATATGACGCTGCGACGGAAACTGATTGATGAGGCGTCTTTGAAATATTTGGTTGGACAACTAATCTCGCCAATCTGAAAACCAAAAAAAGCGCATTGTGCCAACATCTGGTTATCAAACACAAAGTCATTCGAACAATTTTTCAATGGCAATGTTTCCAACACTTTTCGGCTCCATGCCCGATAACCGGTATGATATTCGGAGAGCTTTTGACCGATTAATATATTCTGGAAAAAAGTGAGCGCACGGTTGGCGATATATTTATACCTAGGCATGCCACCAACCAGGGCGCCACGCCCAAGGATGCGGGAGGCGAGAACTACGTCAAACTGTTCCGAAGCGATCATGGAGACCATCGCCGTGACCAATTTGGGCGTATATTGATAATCAGGATGCAACATCACCACAATATCGGCCCCCCGCATCAACGCTGCGGAATAACAGGTTTTCTGATTGCCGCCATATCCCAGATTTTTGTTGTGCCGAATGGTTTCTATGCCTAATGAGCGAGCCATTTCAGCCGTATCATCATTGCTATGGTCGTCGACCAAAATGACATAATCAACGATGTCGTGAGGAATCTCCTCATAGGTTTGACGTAAAGTTTTTGCTGCATTGTATGCAGGCAATACTACTGCAACCTTTTTATTCGCGAGCATTTCACTCCCCCCCAATGATGATGCCAAAAAGTTTAATCCATAAAAATATAAATATGTTAATTGGTATAAAAAACATATTATTTGTTGTTATCGGATTGGCGAACAGGCCGGATTGCGGCTAATTTGATTATTCTCAAGTTCGCGGTGGCGTATCTTGATAGGGAAGATGATTTGTATTTGAAGAGCAGCGAAGTTATTGATGTGCCGATGACAGTGTGATGTCTGCCTTTGTTGGCTTAGCCACATTTCAGGGGCAGCAGTTTACGACCGTGTTATCTATTGCAAGCCCGGCGATGAGAGAGGAAAGACGTCTTCCCAGGGTTCTCTATTTCGCCGGATGGATACGCTATCGGATAAGTAAAACTTATTCCGCAAGAGGCGTTCGAGTGTGGCGGAGGCGAGGTGGCAGCCAATGCGGCTGAGTTGCCGCGATATTGGCTGACGCACAACATTTAGCGCGCAGATAAAGAGTTAGCGCTGGCGTTCAAAGAGGTGGGGCCGGAGAATTTTATGTGCATGCCATTATCCTTGCCGCAGTGTGCGTTTTAAACCAAATTGACAGCATGCTTCATCAGCGTACCGACTCTACGCCACGATTGGCGAGTTGATCGGCGCGTTCATTTTCAGGGTGTCCTGAATGTCCCCTGACCCATATCCATTCTATCTTGTGGGTCGTGCGCGCTGCATCCAGAGCCTGCCATAAATCGACGTTTTTCACCGGAGTCCTGGAAGCGGTTTTCCAACCCTTGGCCTTCCAGCCCTGTATCCATTCGGTAATGCCCTTCAAGACGTATTGGCTATCGGTATGCAAAGCGATTTCGCAAGGGCGTTTTAGTACGCCCAGCGCCTGTATTACCGCCATCAATTCCATACGGTTATTGGTGCTGTCTTTTTCGCCGCCAAACAATTCCTTTTCTTTTGTTCCTGCAACTAGTAAGGCCCCCCAACCGCCTATGCCAGGGTTACCCTTGCATGCGCCATCGGTATAAATCTTGATTTTATCCATTTTTGTTCATTTGCTTTGCTAATTTATTTTACTTACTTATTGCGCTTATTCATTACGCTTACTCACTTTGTTGGCGACCGGTACTGCGTGCCCGTTCGGCAGGCGCTTGTGTTTCCATACCGGGCCAATCAAATGCATTCCTTTAACGCGTTTAATTGCCTGCATCATATACACCGCGCCCAAATGGGGCCACCACCGTTTGCCTATCTGTTCCATAAAAGTAAAACGTTGCAGCCATTTGTCAGTTTCATACGGCGGAACATAACATCCGAAGTCGGCTTGCTTGACTTCCATATTAAGTAATTTTAACCAATCCTTCATGCGCGTGGCACTGATAAATTCACCTTCTTTGGGCAGGAAATAATGTCCTGTCATGCGCCCAGTCATTTGCCTTGCGCCCCACAAACTGGTGCGATTGAAGCCGCAGATAATTATCCGGCCTTCGGGGATGAGGATGCGTTCCACTTCACGCAAGACCTGATGCGGTTCAGCGGTAAATTCAAGTACGTGCGGCAAGACCACCAGATCGATGCTTTGCGAGGCAAACGGCAATTCGGCAAAGTCGTGCAGCAATACTGTCGGCGCATTTCTTTCACCCATGGCGGTATTGGTGGCGTCGGTAATGGACGTATTCGTCAGCCATTTATGCGGCATGCGGTTGGCGACCAATGCATTTATTTGCGGCTGTCCTATTTGCAATGCATTAAAACCAAAAATATCCGCCGTCACTTGTTCCAGCATCGCCTGCTCCCAGGCACGGATATAGCTGCCCGCAGGCTGCGCTAACCAACTGCCTAAGTCTATAATGGAATGATTCAACGTCGACTACCTTTTCTGCATTGCTATGAAGAATACCCTGAGTATATTAAACGTCCCCGCATTTGACGACAACTATCTGTGGATTATCCACGATGGCAAGTATGCCGTCGCGGTCGATCCCGGTGACGCTGACGCCATACTCGCTGCGCTGGCACAGCATCATCTGGTGTTGTCCGCTATCTTACTGACGCATCATCATGCTGACCACATTGGCGGCGTACCTGCCTTGCTCAGGCATGCCGCGGTACCGGTTTACGGTCCCGCCAATGACAATATTGCCGCCGTGACGCATGCCTTACATCAAGGTGATAGCGTGCACTTGCCAGAGCTGAATCTTACTTTAGATGTGATTGCTGTGCCTGGCCATACGCTAGGCCATATCGCTTACTTTGCACCCGTGCAGCACTGGCTATTTTGCGGCGACACCTTGTTTGCCGGCGGCTGTGGTCGCCTGTTTGAAGGAACGGCGAGTCAGATGCTTGATTCACTCGATAAGCTCGCGGCGCTACCGGATGACAGTTTGGTGTATTGCGCGCATGAATACACCTTATCCAATCTGCGTTTTGCACTGGAAGTCGAGCCAGAAAATGCCTTGCTACAGCAACGCATGATTGCGGAGCAGGCCAAGCGGCAAGATGGCTTGCCTACCGTGCCCAGTTTGTTGAAGTTGGAGAAGCAAACGAATCCTTTTTTAAGGAGCAGGGAAGCCGCCGTGGTCGCGCGCTTGCTGGCATGCGAAAAAATCCCGGCGCTACAGGATGACGCCAGTCATTTTGCGGCATTGCGTGTATGGAAGAATCATTACGCCTAGAGCGGATGGCTTTCTTGAACTATCCAATGTGAATCACTGAATTTACCTCATCCGCTATGCATTTGAACAAACATCAAGCAACATCACTGGCCTTATTTTGCAAAGTCATCGACAACTATGGCGACATCGGGATTTGCTGGCGGCTGGCAAGACAGCTGGAGCGGGAACATGGTATCGCCGTTACCTTGTGGGTCGACGATTTGTCGAGTTTTCAGAGGATTTGTCCAGAAGTCCTTATCGACTGCAACGAGCAACAGATTGCCGCTGTGACGGTGCGGCATTGGCGCGATCAGGATGGGGGATTTACCCCCGATGACGTAGCCGATATCGTGATTGAGTTTTTTGCCTGCGACATACCGCCCGGCTATATTACCGCGATGGCAGAGTGCAATCCCCGCCCAGTGTGGCTGAATCTGGAAGGACTGAGTGCGGAAGAGTGGGTAGAAGGCTGCCATACCTTGCCGTCACCGCATCGCTCGCTGCCTTTGACCAAATATTTTTTCTTTCCCGGTTTTAACAATAAAACGGGCGGCTTGCCGCTCGAATCCGGCTTGGCGCAACAGCGTCAACAATTTCAATCAGATCCAGCCGCGATGGCGGCTTTTCTTGCGCAATTTGGCGTGACGCCAACCGAGATGGCGTCGCTGAAGGTTTCCTTATTTTGCTATCCGCAAGCTCCGGTGGCGGCCTTATTTGAAGTGTGGCAAGGCAATGCTACGGCGATGACTTGCCTGGTGCCCGAAGGCGTCGCTGCCGATGCGGTTCAGGCCTTTATCGGCGCTTCGGGGCCGGCGAAGGCGGGGGCGAGCGCAACCCGGGGGGCGCTCACGGTGCGCGTGCTGCCGTTTATTCCGCAGCCGGATTATGACAAGCTGTTATGGGCATGCGATCTGAATTTTGTGCGGGGAGAAGATTCCTTTGTCCGCGCCCAGTGGGCAGGCAAAGCTTTTATCTGGCATATCTACCCGCAAGATAAAAACTTGCATCATGTTAAATTGAACGCATTTTTACAATGCTATGGCGCCACAACTGACAGCTTGATGGGGTTTTCTTTGGGCTGGAATGGGGCGGAAAAAGAGCCCGTCGACTGGCATGCGGCATGGTCAGAATTTCAAGCTGACATGCCAAAAATTGCCATCATGTCACTCAAATGGCAAGAGCAATTGACATTGCATGGCGACTTGGCATCGAATTTATTGACGTTTGTCAACACAGTTCGGTAGGCTGCGGCCAAAAATGGGGTAAAATATGCGGTTAAATTTTATCGTATTTTAAAATTCAATCAACCGTGGGCTTGCGGTGTTTTTTTACCAGTAGGCGACAGATGATTTTTATGCAACCACCTTTTTACGTATATTTTCTATGAAACCCGCAAAAGAAATTCGTGTTGGCAATATTATTATGGTCGATAGCAAGCCTATGATCGTGCTGCGTTCTGATGTCAATGGTTCGAGCCGTACCGGCTTCACTTATAAGTGGAAGATGAAGAATCTTTTGACCAATAGCCCTCAGGAAAACGTCTTCCGTGGCGACGACAAGTTTGACGTCGTCGTACTGGACAAAAAACCTGTAACTTATTCTTATTTTGCTGATCCTTTGTTTGTGTTTATGGACGCGGACTTTGAACAGTTTGAAATTGAAGAAGAAAATCTGGGCGATGCGTTGCATTACCTGAAAGATGGCATGGAATGCGAAGCCATTTTTTATGACGGCAAAGCCATTTCAGTCGAATTGCCGACCACCATCGTGCGCCAGGTCATTTACTCTGAGCCTGCAATTAAAGGCAATACTTCGGGCAACGTCTTGAAAGAAGCCAAGATTGAAAATGCCGTTGAAGCGCATTGCCACAGTGTGCAAGTGCCATTGTTTGTCAGCCAGGACGATATGATTGAAATTGATACTCGTACCAACGAATACAAGCGCATCATCCGTAACTAATTTCGGCTGAGTTCGGCTGAAACATAAAAACGCTGCCGGTCTTATTTGTAAGACCGGCAGCGTTTTTTTTCGCCTGTCTGTTTTGTCAGGATAATCACCCGGATGAGATAGGGCTAGTTATCCGAAGCGTGCCGTCGTGATGACGATCCGAGATCGGCGTTAAATATATACTCCCCTAGTTATGGTATAAAAACGTGTCGCTAGCGCATATTCTTAATGCGTATTGTAAATATACAGGGGGGGAGTATATCGATATTGTTATTTAGCATCTGATTTGTTCCCTGATTTATATCTGTTGCTAAAGCGCAAGAATGCGCAAGTAACTTGCACAATGGGAATATGTCTTCTATCCTGTCAGTACACATTTTTATCTGTATAGGTGAGCATCATGGCAATTTCAGGAATTTCGGCTTCAACCCCTCCGGCAGCAAAACCCGTTACGACATCTGCTACCAGCGAGATACAAAAAGCCGCAGCAGCAAAAGCCAGCGCGCAGGTTAAGCCAGCTCAGCCAGCCCCGGTAGCAGAAAAAAAAGCCACCCCGCCGGCCAATGTTGCACCAGTCAATCCGCCGGCAGAAAAACCGCCCACACCTTCAGTCAACACTAGCGGCCAGGTGACCGGCACGAGGATTAATACCACTGCATAAGTTTGATGATGCCAAAGGCCACAGCGCATGTTCTGGCGCTAGCTTATTAGGACTTACGCAAAACCGCCCCAGCGTCGTTACACTCGCCTTGCCGTGCTAAATAAAGTACTGTCTTCGGCGGTATGCCTAGCTGGAACAATTTTGCGTAAGTCCTGTTTTATGCTTCATCGTCTAGCGTCATCCACTCTTTTAAGCCGTTAACCCAATACGGCGCAGGCAGTTTGTAATTGACGCGGATAATCGCGGCGCGCTGGTACAGCACGGCAAAATCGATCGCCGGTGCGCGCTTAAAGGCCAGCACCACCACGTTTGCGTCATGCACCTCTGGCAACCAGACCACGGCATCAAAGGCAAGCTCCATCGCCGCCAGATTCTTGCTGCGGTTTTCTGCGCTGGAAAACAGGTTCACCGTCATCATGCCGTTCTCGCTCAGGCAATCGGCGCACGCCTGATAAAACTCTGGCGTATCGAGTACCGGGCCCTGGGCGTCGGCATCATACAGATCCACCTGCAAGATATCGATGCTGGCATGTCTGGCCGGGTTCAGCACCACATCCAGCGCATTGGCTTCGATGACCTTCAGGCGCGCGTCGTTTTCAGGTAAATGGAATTGCTGGTGACACATGGCGATGACGTGCGGATTCAACTCGATCGCGCTGACCTTGGCTTCAGGAAAATAGCGGTAGCAAAACTTGGTCAGGGCTGCGGCACCGAGGCCCAGTTGCATGATATGGGCCGGATTTTCCTCGAATAGCATCCACATCATCATTTGCTGCACGTATTCCAGCTCGATCTGTTCCGGCACCGCCATCCGCATCGAGCCCTGGATCGCGGCATAGGCGGTATCGCCGCTAAAATCATCATTCAGATGCAGCGAGCGCACGCCCCTGAATTCAGAGATGGAGACTTCAGGATGAGCCGGTTCTGGCAGGTCGTTGGAGCGTGGTTTGCGGAGCATGAGAGCGATCAGTGGAGACACGAGCGTGTCGGGACAAAGCGCAATTATCCCGTAATTTAGCGTTCTCTCAAAAAATTTGAAAATAGAGTGGTAAAAAACTAATAGTGTAAAATTCTTTCGCGAATCCACATCCTCACTATTGAAGCTGACATCTCATGACTGCTACTCCCTCCGTGCCTGCCGTATCCGCCACAAATTCAACTTCAGCATTACAACAACTGAAAATAGAAAGAGGCAGCAACGCGCCAGTCAAAAAGCGTGCCTGGGGCCGCTGGATAGTGCTGGCAATTGTGTTGCTGGCGGTGACGGGTTTCGTCCTGCGGCCGGGCAAAGTTGAAGTGCAGGCTACTTCGGTCGTGACCACTTATCCTTCGCAGCAATATGCCCAGCTCACTGCCTCTGGCTATGTGGTGGCACAGCGTCGCGCCGCGGTCGCCAGTAAAGCTACTGGCCGCCTGGTGTTGCTGAACGTGCGCGAGGGCAGCCAGGTCAAGCAGGGCGACGTGCTGGCGCGCCTGGACGCCAGTGATGTGCAGGCGGCCATGGCACAGGCGCAGGCCGGTATCCGCCAGGCCCAGGCGGGTGTCGCGCAAGCCAATGTAGAGCTGGTGAATGCAGAATCTGAACTGCGCCGCGCCCAAGGCTTGAAGGCGCAAGGTTTTGTCTCGCCGCAGGCGCTGGACACTGCGACGAATCGGGTGAATGGCGCCAAGGCCGCGGTGCACTTGAGCCAGGCGGCGGTAGCGGTGGCGCAAGCGCAACTCAAGGTGCAACAGGTGAACCAGGATTTTACTGAAATCCGCGCCCCTTTCGATGGCGTGGTGTTGGTCAAAAATGCCAACGTCGGCGACATCATCACGCCGTTTTCGAGCGCCGCCGGGACCCAGGGCGCCGTGGTGACGATGGCCGACATGAGCACGCTGGAAGTCGAGGCCGATGTCTCCGAAAGCAATCTGGCCAAAGCCAAGATCGGCCAGCCGGTAGAGATTACGTTGGATGCCTTGCCCGATACGCGTTTTCGCGGCAGCATCGTCGGTATCGTGCCGACGGTAGACCGCGCCAAGGCTACCGTGATGACCAAGATCCGCTTTGAAAAACTCGACGCCCGCATCCTGCCGGAGATGAGTGCCAAGGTCACCATCTTGTCACAAGCGGTGACCGATGCCGATCAGCAGCCCTTGCTGGCGCTGAACCCGAAAGCGGTAGTTGAGCGCGATGGTAAAAAGCTGGTGTTCCGCATCAAGGAGGATAGTGTCGAGGCGCTGGCGGTCACCCTCGGACGCAAAATCGGTGACAACACCGAAGTCAGCGGCGCGCTCAAATCCGGCGACAAGCTGGTGCTGTCACCGTCCGACAAAATCAAGGCGGGCGCAAAAATCGTGGTGGCGAACAAATGAGCGCCAGTCGCGCTGAAGCGCTGATCCGCGTCCACGAGCTGAATAAATCCTATGTGCGCGGCGGGCAGGTCATTCCGGTATTGGAGGGTGTTAATCTGGACGTATTTGCCGGAGAGTTCATCGCCCTGATGGGCCCCAGCGGCTCGGGCAAAAGCACTTTGCTTAACTTGATTGCCGGCATCGACAAGCCCACTAGCGGCAGCATACACATCGGCGGCGTGAATATCGCCAGCCTCAGCGAAGGCGAGCTGGCCGACTGGCGCGCCGCCAATGTCGGTTTCATTTTTCAGTTCTACAATTTGATGCCGGTACTGACCGCCTTTGAAAATGTCGAGCTGCCGCTCTTGCTGACCCATCTCTCGCGGACCCAGCGCAAAGAGCATGTCGAAGCCGCGCTGGCCATGGTCAGCCTGACCGACCGCATGGATCATTACCCGAACGAACTCTCCGGCGGCCAGCAGCAAAGGGTGGCCATCGCCCGCGCGCTGGTCACCGACCCGACCCTGATCGTGGCGGATGAACCGACCGGCGATCTGGATCGGGTCACCGCCGGTGAAGTGCTCGATTTGCTGGAGCAGCTGCATGCCGAACTGGGCAAGACCATCGTCATGGTGACGCACGATCCCAAGGCGGCCGCGCGCGCCAAGCGCCTGATTCATCTGGAAAAAGGTGTGTTGGTACCGGATGACGATGTGCTTGCTGCTGCACATTAAGCACTAAACGCTAAACACAAAATAAACATTAAGCGCCATGTTCCTATTCCGCCTCTTGCTCAAAAACGCGTTCCGGCACAAGCTGCGTACCTTGCTGACCATGGTCGGCTTGATCGTGGCGATCTGCGCCTTTGGCCTGCTGCGCACCATTATCGACGCCTGGTATGCCGGTGTCGAAGGCACTTCCAGCACGCGCCTAATTACCCGCAACGCGATTTCACTGACTTTTCCGCTGCCGCTCAATTATGCCGAGCGCCTCAAGACGGTAGACGGCGTGACCGGGATCAGCTGGTCGAATTGGTTTGGCGGCGTGTATATCACCGAGCGCAATTTTTTCCCGCAGTTTGCCGTCGAGCCAGCCAGCTACCTGGCGCTGTACCCAGAATACGTGCTCAAGGATGAAGAGAAAAAAGCCTTCATCCTCGATCGCCAGGGGGCGATGGTAGGGCGTAAATTGGCGAACCAGTATGGCTGGAAAATCGGCGACCAGATTCCCATTCGAGGCACGATTTATCCCGGCACCTGGACTTTTACCTTGCGTGCCATCTGGGACGGCGTCGACGCCAAAACGGATGAATCGCAATTTTTATTTCACTGGCAATTTCTCGCCGAATCGGTGCGCAAGCGACTCGCTAGAAGTGCCGATTATGTCGGCGTGTATGTGGTGCGCATCAACGAGCCAAACAATGCTTCTGCCATTTCAGAACGCATTGATGCGCAATTTAAGAATTCGCTGGCCGAGACGCTGACCGAAACCGAGAAAGCCTTTCAGCTCGGCTTTGTCTCGATGAGCGAAGCCATCCTAGTGGCGATTAACGCGGTCAGTTTCGTGATCGTGGTCATTATCATGGCGGTCATGGCCAATACCATGAGCATGACCGCACGCGAACGGCTGGCCGAGTACGCGACGCTCAAGGCGCTCGGCTTTTCCCCCGGCTTTGTGGTGAAACTGCTGTTTGGCGAAAGCCTGCTGATTGCGCTGATGGGCGGCGCGCTGGGTATGCTGCTGACCCTGCCGATTGCCGCCGCCTTTGCCAAAGCGGTCGGTACCTTATTTCCCCAGTTTGTGGTGTCAGACACCACCATGGCGCTGCAATTGCTTGCCAGCGTGATAGTCGGCCTGGTGGCCGCCGCTTGGCCGGCCTGGAAGATGAGCCGGATTAATATCGTCAACGGTTTAAGGCATGTGGCATGAGAACATTCGTATGAGAACATTCGCATGAAACTGATTCCGCTTTCCTACATCGCGCGCAACCTGTGGGTGCGCCGCGTCACGACCTTATTGACCGCCGGCGGCATGGCCTTGGTGGTGTTTGTCTTTGCCACGGTGCTGATGATGAGCGAGGGCATACGCGCCACGCTGGTGGCGACCGGGCAAGCCGATAATGTGCTGGTGCTGCGCAAAGGTGCCGGTGCCGAAATCAATAGCGGTATCGCGCGTGATCAGGCATCCATCATCGAGAGCCTGCCGGGCATCGCCACTGACGGCAACGGTGCACGGCTGGTCAGCAAAGAGCCGGTGGTGCTGAATAACCTGCCCAAGCGCAGCAACGGCAAGCCCAGTAACGTGACGGTGCGCGGCACTTCGTCTATTGGCCTGGCGCTGCGCCCGCAAGTGCAGATGATGCAAGGCCGCTTGTTCCGCCCCGGCACTTCAGAAATCATCGCCGGGCGTTCGGTCGCCAGCGGTTTTCGTGGCGCGGGTTTGGGCGAAACCCTGCATTTTGCCCAGCGCGACTGGCTGGTGGTCGGTGTCTTCGATTCCGGCAAGACCGGTTTTGACAGCGAGATCTGGGGCGATGCCGAACAGATGATGGCGGCTTTCCGGCGCAATGCCTATTCCACCATGGTGTTCCGTCTGGCCGACCAGTCCGCCTTTGAACGGATAAAAAGCGCAATCGATGCCGACCCGCGCCTGCAGATCGAAGCCAAGCCGGAGATCCAGTTTTACGCCGAACAAAGCGAAGCGCTGGCCACCTTCATCCGCATCCTCGGTTTAAGCCTGTCGGTGATTTTTTCTATCGGAGCGGTAGTCGGTGCCATGATCACCATGTTTGCCGCCGTGGCGCAGCGGGTCGGCGAGATTGGTACCTTGCGTGCACTGGGCTTCAGGCGCAGTGCGGTGCTGCTGGCGTTTTTGCTGGAATCCTTGCTGCTATCGCTGGTCGGTGGCTTGATCGGCTTGTTTGCCGCCTCGTGGATGCAAACCGTCGATATTTCCACCACCAATTTCCAGACCTTTAGCGAACTGGCATTTCAGTTTAAGCTGACAGCCGAAATTGTCGTGAAGACTTTGCTGTTTTCGCTGCTGATGGGGTTTGTCGGGGGTTTTATTCCCTCCTGGCAAGCTGCCAGAATGAAGATCGTCGATTGCCTGCGTGCCAGTTAATCCTGATTTTAGTGGCGTAAATACAGCGCGTCATCGAAGGTCAGTATCCACCCTGGACGGTATACGGCAAAGATCGTGACCAAAAAACCGGTCAGGAAGGCCTCGCCCCATGCCAGCAGCAGCATATACGCCAGCATATCGGACGTGATCGCAGTGGCTTGCGGCAATAGCAGGCTATGCGCCGCAAATGCCGCCAGGCCGATCGATGCATGCACCACGACCGAACCAAAAAAACCGTTGGCAAACAAGTACACGAACATATGATGCGGCAGATAGCGCTGGGTCAGGCGCAATAAGGCCGTACTCAGCCAGGCTGGCAGGATCGCCAGCAAGATCACGTTCAAGCCGAAATTGGCCCATAACCCGTCAAAATTCGCGGTATAAGCAAACACCGCCAGTGCCAGCCCTAACACGCTAAACGCGCGTCCGAACATCAGGGAGAATAGCGCAATGCCCATTAAATGCAGGTTCAAGTCATGTGTGATGTGCACCCGCATACGCCATAGCATCGTCAGCAGAATAATGCTGGCACACCAGGCAGAAAAAACCGTAGGGGCTTCAAACAATTTCCACGATGCCTGGCGCGCCGCCTGCATCAGCATTCCCGTAGCGAACAGCCAGGTCAGCCAAACCACTGAGTCAGAAAGCGGGGTATAAAAAATGCCCATAATGCTTGCCTTAAAAAGCGGTTGAGGTGCATAGAATGATAGCGGAGATTACGGTTGCCGTCCGGTGCTAGCGGACGGGCATCCGCTAGCCATTACTGTCTGGAAATTCTGGATTTTCAAGAATGCCTAGCCCAGCGCGCATATCCCATGCGGCTTGCAGGCCAGAGTGGCTGGAGACCCGCATGGGATATGCGCGCTGGGCCCGACGCTTTTTTATTTTCAGTGTATGCCGTTTAGCTGCGTAGTTGGTTCAAGACACCTGTTATGTTGTCCATGGAATTATTCTCCGGTAGCTTGCATGGCAAGGATGCTAAATGAGTGCAATCGCACCATTTTTGCAGGTTAAGAGGCGACAATAATTAATTGCTTAATCGGTAATTTCTTCTCTCTTCTCGCTCGGGCCAAGTCAGGAATTTTTTCTTTCAAAATTTTTTTCAGAAGCGCCCTAGATTATTGCAATTAAAGCAATTAATAGATGCATGAAAACAATATTCGTAGGCCGTTTAGTCTTCAGTGCCGCCTTCGCTAGCGCACTGGTATTGCATCAACGAGTAACTTTTTGCACTGTTTTAAGGCAAAAATAGCATTTCATTTACAAGCATCCCCATTAAATTATCGTGCGTGTAGCTGGAATGAAATTTGCGTACCCTGTTGATTACACATTCAACGTTGAAGGGGAAGTCATCATGAGTAGCGCAGGTAAAGTATTTTTGGTCGGTGCAGGGCCAGGCGACCCTGATCTGTTGACGCTGAAAGCGGTCAAGGCGATTGCGCAGGCTGACGTGATCTTGATCGATGATCTGGTGAATCCGGAAGTGCTGCAGCATGCCGCGCCGTCTGCGCGCGTGATTCAGGTCGGCAAGCGTGGCGGTTGCCTATCCACCCCGCAAGTTTTCATCGAAAAAATGATGCTGGCGGAAGCCAAGTCCGGACATTGTGTGGTCCGTTTAAAGGGCGGCGATCCTTTCATCTTCGGGCGCGGTGGCGAAGAGCGCCAGCATTTGATGGCGCAGGGCGTGGAGGTGGAAGTGGTGAACGGCATCAGCAGCGGCCTGGCTGCGCCAGCCTCTCTCGGTATCCCGCTGACGCATAGAGATTGGGCGCAAGGGGCGATTTTTGTGACTGGACATGGCAAGACTGCCGAGACCAACCCGAATTGGGCGGCACTGGCAAAAACGGGCTTGACGCTGGTGATCTATATGGGCGTCGCGCATTGCCGCTCGATTCAAGAGGAACTGATCGCCGGCGGGCTGTCTGCCGGCACGCCGGTAGCGGTGATTCAATACGCTACCCGCGCCGCTCAGGCGCATTTGATCACGTCTTTAGGGCAATTGGCAGCAGATCTGGCAACCTCGGGTCTGGGTAGCCCCAGCGTGATTGTGATCGGTGAAGTGGTGCGTTGTGCCGGACAGTCGCTTGATTTGTCCGGTGTGGCCAGATTTGGCTAGTCGAATGGAATACAATCACGCCTAATTTACTCTCTCAGAAAAGCAGGCGATGAATAAGTTGGACCATAAGTTGGAACATAAGCCGGAACATAAGGCAGAAAATAAGGCAGAAAATAAGCAGCACTACGATGTGGCGGTGATTGGTGCCGGTGCTGCCGGGATGATGTGTGCGGCGGTGGCCGGGCAGCGCGGCAAGAATGTGGTCATCATCGATCACGCCAGTAAGCTGGCAGAAAAAATCCGCATTTCGGGCGGCGGCCGATGCAACTTCACGAATCTCACCGCTGGGCCGGCGAATTTTCTTTCTGAAAATCCCCACTTTTGTAAAAGTGCGCTGTCGCGCTACACGCCACAAGATTTCTTGGCCTTGGTCAAGCGCTACAAGATCGCCTTTCATGAGAAGCACAAAGGACAATTGTTTTGCGACGACAGCGCGGAAGATATTATCCGCATGCTAAAAGCCGAGTGCGATGCCGGCCAAGTCAGCTGGCGTATGCCATGTAAGGTACTCGATGTGCAGGGTGGCGAAGCCGGGTTTGTGATCGAGACCGGGCAGGGCAAGATACACGCTGCCAGCGTAGTGATCGCTACCGGCGGTTTATCTATCCCTAAGATCGGTGCGACCGATTTTTCCTATCAAGTGGCGCAACAGTTTCATCTGAAGATAGTTGAGCCACGTCCTGCCCTGGTGCCATTGACTTTTGATGCCGCCAGTTGGGAAGCCTTTGTACCGCTATCCGGCATTTCGCTGGAGGTCGATATCGAAACCGGCGAGAAAAAAAATAAGGCCGTGTTCCGTGAAGACCTGCTGTTTACGCATCGAGGCTTGTCGGGGCCAGCAGTGTTGCAGATATCGAGTTTTTGGCAGGCCGGACAGGTCATACGCGTCAACCTGCTGCCGGAGATGGATGTGGCGCAAGACTTGATCGCAGCCAAAACCACGAGCAAGAAAAATCTCTCGAATTACCTCTCGGCCTTCCTGCCTGCGCGCCTGGTCGATGGCTTATTGACGGCACACGGTTTTGCCGGCGATGCGCGCGTCGCCGATATGCCAGACAAGCGCTTGAAATTATTGGGCGATAAACTGAATCGCTGGGAGTTACTGCCAAACGGTTCAGAAGGATATCGCAAAGCCGAAGTCACGCGTGGCGGTGTGGATACCCGGGAGCTATCCCAGCAGAGCATGATGGTCAGTAAGATACCTGGCCTGTATTTTATCGGCGAGGCGGTGGATGTGACGGGCTGGCTGGGCGGTTACAATTTTCAGTGGGCGTGGGCGTCTGGGGTCGCGGCAGGGCAGACCGTCTAGCAAGAGATGATTTTTAGTAATTTTTCAACCTTTTCTTATGGCAAAAGACTGTGTTGTTAGCCTTGTTGTACTGCTTGTTTTGAGTAATATTTAATCATGCAGCTTCCCTATTTGAGAATTTGCTGCTATTATCTCGTTCTTCCTATAATTTTTCATTGGTTCGAACTTACATGACCACAATTCGCCTTAAAGAAAACGAGCCGTTCGAAGTCGCAATGCGTCGCTTCAAGCGTACCATCGAAAAGACCGGTCTGTTGACCGAATTGCGTGCGCGCGAGTTCTACGAAAAGCCAACTGCAGAGCGCAAGCGCAAGCTGGCTGCCGCAGTCAAGCGTCACTACAAACGTATTCGTAGTCAGCAATTGCCTAAAAAGATGTATTAATTCTGAATTGCTGCCAAGCTTCGGCTTGGTATCATTCATGCTTTAGTCATCATTAGACTTGCATGCCCGCTCCGGTGTACCGCAGCGGGCTTTGTTATTTTAATTTTTATTTTCCGCATTCCATCATCTTTCCTTGTAATGAAAGATTGTTTTGAGGGGCGGGTAAATCTTTAGAGGACAATATGAGCTTAAAAGATCAGATCACCGAAGACATGAAATCAGCCATGCGCGCCAAAGAAGCGGCAAAGCTGGGCACCATTCGCTTAATAACTGCGGCAATGAAGCAAAAAGAAGTCGATGAGCGCGTTGAGTTAACCGACACCATGGTTCTGGCAATTATTGAAAAGATGATCAAGCAGCGCAAAGATTCTATTAGTCAGTTTGAAGCCGGTGGTCGCCAGGATTTGGCCGATATCGAAAAAGCGGAATTGCTGATTTTATCTGCCTATATGCCTGCGGGATTGTCGGATGCCGAAATGCAGGCTGCGGTTGCCGCTGCAGTGGCAGAAACTGCTGCAACCGGGCCGCAAGATATGGGTAAATTAATGGCTGTGCTTAAGCCGAAGTTGGCTGGTCGCGCTGATATGACGGTCGTTTCTGCATTGGTCAAAGCCGCACTCGCACCTCGTTGATCTCGGCGTGACAGCGTATTTGCTTTGCTTTGGTTGAGATTTTTTTAATTGATACCTCAAACCTTTATTCAAGACCTGCTCGCACGCGTCGACATTGTCGATGTGGTGGGTAAATACGTCCAGCTCAAGAAGGGTGGCGCAAACTTCATGGGTTTGTGCCCCTTTCATAATGAAAAATCTCCTAGCTTTACGGTTAGCCCGACCAAGCAGTTTTACCATTGTTTTGGCTGCGGCGCGCATGGAACTTCTATCGGATTTTTGATGGAGTATTCCGGCATGAATTTTGTTGATGCCGTTAAAGATTTAGCGCAAAGCAATGGCATGATAGTGCCTGAAGATGATCGATTGTTGCCGGCGCAACGCGCTGAGGTGAATGCCAAGAGCCTGGCGCTCAGTGATGTCATGACCAAGGCTGGTGAGTTTTATCGGCAACAGTTGCGTGGGGCGGAATTGGCGGTGGCTTATTTAAAGCGACGCGGTTTGACCGGAGAGATTGCTGCCCGTTTTGGTTTGGGTTATGCCCCCGAGGGGTGGGATAGTTTGCGTAGTGTTTTTTCTGATTATGCATCCCCTGCCTTGGTTGAGGCCGGTCTGGTAATTGATAAGAGTGATGAAGACGCTACTAGTCGCAAGCGTTACGACCGCTTCCGTGAACGCATTATGTTCCCGATCAGAAATACCAAGGGACAGGTAATTGGCTTTGGCGGTCGCATTCTGGACCAGGGTGAGCCTAAATACCTGAATTCGCCAGAAACACCCTTGTTTCAAAAGGGCTATGAATTGTATGGTCTGTTTGAGGCGCGTCAGGCGATTCGGGATGCCGGCTATGTCTTGGTGACTGAAGGTTATATGGATGTGGTAGCACTGGCGCAGATGGGGTTTCCGCAAGTGGTGGCAACGCTCGGTACGGCATGTACGCCTACGCATGTGCAGAAATTGCTGCGTCAGACAGATCATGTTGTTTTTAGTTTTGATGGCGACAAAGCTGGTCGTCGCGCTGCGCGGCGCGCTTTGGATGCTTGCTTGCCGCACGTCAATGATAATAAAATCATTAAATTTTTATTCTTGCCCACCGAACATGATCCGGATAGTTATATTCGCGAATTTGGCGCAGAAGCGTTTGCGCTTCAGGTTCAGGATGCGATGCCTTTGTCGCAGTTTTTTCTGAAAGAGGTCGTTGGCGATAGTGATATGGCAACTGCAGAAGGTCGGGCGCGGGCGCAATTTGATGCTAAGCCTTTGTTGCAGCAGATGGCACCTTCTAGTCTGCGTTTGCAGATGGTACGTAGTCTGGCGCAAATGACGCAAACCACGCCAGCCGAAGTGGAGTCTTTATTTGACTTGACGCAGCCAGTTGCGCGCGCCAAATTGGCGCCACCAAAAAGTAAGCGTAGTGCTCCCGTTGGCTTGGAGCGTCAGGTAATGCGTATTTTAGTGGCGCATCCCTCTTTGGCGGTGATGCTTGATGCGGCAATTTTGTCAGATGCCGCAGTGTTGGCTCCTGATGGCGCCGAAATGCTGACGCAACTGGTGATGGTAGCCCAGCAAATGGGCGAGCAGGCTAATTTTGCGGCGCTGGCTGAGCATTTGCGCGCGACTGGTGCTGATTTTGACGCTTTAATTGCCGAAATTGCCGAGCAAACAGAAACTGAATTTGATGTGGTTAAGTTGGAGCTGGCGGGTGCCTTGCGCCAAATTAGTTCTCAAGTGTTAAAGATAGAAATGACGCAGTTGGCGGATGCCGGTTTGCGCGAACCTGCCCAGATTGAACGTTATCGAGAAATTATGCGCCTACAAGAGGTGATTCGCCGTGAAGCGGAGGCGGAGGCGGCACGTTAGATTTTTGCTTTACTTAAAGTTCGCAGTTTAGGTGATCTTATTTTTTAATAAACACAATGTTTATTGTGAGGATGGAAGTTTTGAGTACTGTGTAAATTTCTTGGTTTGTGGGCGGGTAATTGTGTTAGATGTCGTGCGGGGCTAGAGAAAAGTTTTACCGCATGCTATAATTAAAAGCTTTCGATTCAAGGTCTTAGGTTGTTTTCATTCTGGGCGAGGTCATTCGGCCATTGTCTGGGATGTGTTGTTTAGGTGAGCGTATGCTCCTCCGAGTAACCCAAAACACTGGCGCTGAGACTCAGTAGCTTGACATTGAAAAATTTATTGCGCTGTACTGCAGATCGTCAGGTCTGAAGGCAGTGCATTGTTTTTTGTATGTTGAGGCTATTTCTCGGCACCTGTTGGTTTGATTCAATGGCTAACGCAATGAAGAAACCCGCGAAAAAACTGACATCCTCAATAGCGACGATTACGACAAAAGCAGCTTCTACAGAGTCTGCGGCTAAATTTGCATCTAAGTTGAGCGCTCCGCCAATCACTGAGTCGGCAGCAAAAGAGATGCAAAACGCAGACAAAGTGACGTCGGCGGACGTAAGGGCATCTTCAAAAAAAGAACTTGCGAAAGACGTTATAGCGCCTAAAGTGATAAAGACGCCAGAGAAGCGGGTAGTGAGCAATGTAGTAAAAGTGGCAAACAGAATCAAACAGGAACCAACGCCGGTAGTCAAAGCCACTGGCAAGGAAACAAAAGGCAAGAATGCAAAGCCAACGGCGAAGCAAGCTGAGGAGCTCACGGATCATCGTTCGGGCAAGCAAACAGGCAAAAATGCGGACAAGCCACAAACTGCACCATTGAAAGCTTCTGTGACAATTAACAAAACCGACTCAAAGACAGTGATTAAGCCAACCAAGAGTTCAGCCAAGGCTGATAAGACGCCGGAAGTTCAAGAGATCAAGACTGGCTCAGCACCTGCTGTGAGCCAGACGACTGATGCTGCCGTGTTGGCTGCCATTGATACGTCTGGCTATGTTTTGCCGGGTGTCAAAGTGCCAGGTCGTCGTGGCCGCAAGCCGAAGGAGTATCAGCCAGAGAATGAAGAAATGGCTGCACTTAACGCGGTAGAACGCGCTGAGATGAAAGCGATTGACAAAGCGAAGGCTAAAGATCGTAAGGCAAAAGAAAAAGCATTACTCAAAGACGCATTCTCAGCCGATCCGGAGACGACCGAAGAAGAGTTGGAGCGCCGCCGCCAAAAACTCAAAACCTTGATCAAGTTGGGTAAAGACCGTGGTTATTTGACATTTTCTGAAATCAATGATCATCTGCCTGAAAACGTCTTTGATCCTGAAGCAATTGAAGGAATTATCGGTACTTTCAATGACATGGGCGTTGCGGTGTATGAGCGCGCTCCTGATGCTGAAGCACTGCTGTTGTCGGATAACGTCGTTACGGTCACTAGTGATGATGATGAAGTTGAAGCTGCTGCAGAGGCGGCTTTATCTACCGTAGATTCTGATTTTGGTCGCACCACTGATCCGGTACGCATGTATATGCGTGAAATGGGAACGGTTGAGTTGCTGACGCGCGAAGGTGAGATTGTTATCGCGAAAAAAATCGAAGAGGGTCTGAAGGACATGATACAGGCGATCTCCGCCTGCCCGACGACCATTTCTGAAATCCTGGCCGCCGCCGAACGTATCGCCAACGATGAAATAAAAATCGATGATATCGTTGACGGCTTGGTCGATCCGAATGCGGTGGAAGAGGTCGTGGTAAAACCTGTACCAGTCGTCGTCGAAGTGGCAGAAGAGGACGAAGAAGAGGGCGAAGAGGAAGAAGAGGAAGAAGAGGAAAGCGTAGAGGATGCTGCTGGGGTTTCTGCTGAGCAATTAGCGCAGATGAAGCGCGATGCCCTGGCCAAGTTCGCGATTATTTCTACCAACTTCGACAAGATGCGTAAATCCTTCGAAAAAGAAGGTTATAACTCTAAATCTTATATCAAGGCGCAGGAAGCGATTTCCAATGAATTATTAGGTATACGCTTTACCGCCAAGGTTGTTGAGAAATTGTGTGATACTTTGCGCGGTCAAGTGGATGAAGTCCGTCATGTTGAGAAGCAAATTCTCGATGTTGCTGTCAATCGCTGCAATATGCCACGCGCTCACTTTATCAAAGTTTTCCCCGGTAATGAAACTAATCTCGCCTGGGTTGAAGGCGAGGTCAATGCGGGGCATTCATATAGCGCCGTGTTGGGTCGTAATGTCCCGACTGTGCAGCAATTGCAGCAAAAATTAATCGATTTGCAAGCCCGTGTTGTTTTGCCTTTACCTGATCTGCGTGGCATCAATAAAAAGATGTCGGCCGGTGAGATGAAGGCGCGTCGAGCCAAGCGAGAAATGACTGAGGCTAATTTGCGCCTGGTGATCTCTATCGCTAAAAAGTACACTAATCGCGGTTTGCAATTCCTGGATTTGATTCAAGAAGGTAATATCGGCTTGATGAAGGCGGTGGATAAGTTTGAATACCGTCGCGGCTATAAATTTTCTACCTATGCAACATGGTGGATACGCCAGGCGATCACACGTTCTATTGCCGATCAGGCACGTACTATTCGTATTCCTGTGCATATGATTGAGACCATCAATAAGATGAATCGTATCTCGCGTCAGATTTTGCAAGAAACAGGAGCTGAGCCTGATCCTGCAACTTTGGCGATCAAGATGGAGATGCCGGAAGATAAAATCCGCAAAATCATGAAGATCGCTAAAGAGCCGATCTCAATGGAAACGCCTATCGGTGACGATGACGATTCTCATTTGGGTGATTTTATCGAAGACAATCACACGCTGGCACCAGCCGATGCCGCTCTACACGCATCGATGCGTAATGTGGTGAAGGACGTGTTGGACTCATTAACGCCACGCGAAGCAAAAGTATTGCGCATGCGCTTTGGGGTTGAGATGTCCACTGACCATACGTTGGAAGAAGTCGGAAAACAGTTTGATGTGACGCGTGAACGTATCCGACAGATTGAAGCGAAGGCTTTACGCAAGTTGCGTCATCCATCTCGTTCCGATAAGCTCAAGAGCTTCTTAGAAGGTAATTAAGTCCAAAAATGCAGCGTTTATCAGGGGCACTGCATGCTGAGGGCTTGTGCTTAAGCTCGTTAATGTAATACAATTAGCGCTGAATTTTTTATAGCATTTATTTGATTTTTTGCGGGGGCTTCACCAATTTTTCAGGTGAAAAGTCGTAACAAACATAGCTAGAAAAAAATGGGCCTCTAGCTCATGTTGGTTAGAGCAGCGGACTCATAATCCGTTGGTACCGTGTTCGACTCACGGGAGGCCCACCAAAAATTTAGTAGTAAAAGCAAGGGGTTACGTTTATTCGTAACCCCTTTTTATTTGCATTTTCTGTAAAGGTTCAACGGGAGTTCAACCGAGATTTAATGCGGTTAGCGGATTCAGTTTTCCTGTCAATTGAATATGCTCCGGTGACAGATGTGTTGATGCCAGTGCTAAATTGCCCACCCCGCCAGAAATCACTGCACCACTCGCATTCATCGAAAACGCATACCGGATATGGCTTTGATTCAGTTCAAAGTGGGTCTGTCAAAATTGGTACCATGGGTCAATTTGGCACTGGCCTCAACAATAACACCATGGCTGTCTTTTATCATGCAAAGGTTTCTATATGGCACATATTGCAAAATAATAACGGTGATAAAATGAACAAATACCGAAGCGATGTGTATTTTTCATTAGGGTGTAGAAATCTGCACTTATCTAAGATGGACGTTCGTTGCTAGCGATCTCACCCTTGATTTCAATTTAACGACCTGACAAAGGAATTTAATTTTGGCTACTATGCTTTTTTATCAGTCGGTAAAAGCCTTAAACCGTGACCTGCATAGTAATTTGCGGTTGAATAAGAAAGAGAATCCATTTGGTTTTGCTGCAAAAACCAATTCGGTCCTTCTGTCCGCGTCAGAATTTGCTGAAGCCAGCCGGGATTTTCCTATCGTATTTGTCGGGGCGGAAAAAGGTCCTTTTAGTGCTGCGGCTTTAGTCGGATTACGTGACAGTGAAAATCTGTTCGTCACTGCCGACGGTTATTGGGATCAGCACAGCTATGTACCTGCTTTCGTACGCCGTTATCCGTTTGTGTTAGCCGAGGATGGCGATCAACTTACCGTTTGTATTGATGAAACGTATGAGGGTTTGAGCGAAAAAGATGGCATATTGCTGTTTGAAAAAAATGCGGAAGAGAGCAGTTTTTTAAAAGAAGTGCTGGGCTTCTTGCAATCATTTCATGTTGACATGCAGCGTACCAAACTCTTGGGTGACAAGTTGGCCGAGTTAGGTTTGCTGGTGCCAAAAACGATCGCCTTGGAAGAGAAAGACGGCAAACAAGTGCTCGATGGCCTATGGGTTGTTGATGAAGAAAAATTGGCGACATTGAGTGATGCCTATATAGTCGAATTGCATCGCAATGGCTATCTTGCCGCAATTCATGCACATTTGTTCTCATTAAATAACATCAATCGTCTGGCGCAGCGGACCGCAGTTGACAAACTAAGCATAGAAAACAATAGCGAAGTAATCCAAAAAAGCGGAAATAGGTAAAAAAGCCAAAATTGCGCCAACAGTCAGTTGAAATTAAATAGAAGTTGTTTAGCGTTAACCGATAAAACTGCGTTCATTACCAGAGTCGCAGTTTTTTTGTATCTAGACAGCATCTCTTCCAAAGACGAATAAAAAATTCAAGCACATTAAGAAAATCTATCCATTAGCACCATTCCGATCCTTAACAACGCATAAATAGATCAAATTGTCCTACCTAATTCCGGAAAAAATGGCTACTGATGGGCCAAACTGTACAGCGTTTCTGGCGTCGGCCAGGGTTCAACGTGTATGGCGATGTCTGAGGGGGGGCTGGATGGCGGTCGCATCTATAGCTCGCCCGCCCGCGTATTAAATTCCTAATTCGCGCTTGATCGGTAAACGTAAAGTCAGACGGGTGCCCGCATCACTTGAATCCCAAACGATTTCGGCTTCTATCGATTCGGCCCGGCGCAGCTGGTTGCTTAGCCCTCTGCCTTTGGCGTCTTGTTTTTGCGTGACATCAAAGCCCTGGCCATTGTCCGTCACCGTAACGAATACATAATCTTTATCGACGCCAGTGGCAACGCGGATTTCCGTCGCTTGCGTATGTTTGATGATATTGGTAAACGCCTCCTGCAAAATCCGCAGAATATGCAATGCGTTTCTAGGGTCGATCCAGTCTAGCGCTGGCACGTCCTTAATCTCCCAGCGCAAGGTCAGACCAGCATTTTCCAGGCGCGGTCCCAGACGAAAGCGCAGTGTCGCCAGCAACAACAACAAATCGGCCTGCACTGGCTCCATGGCATCGATGGCCAACTTCAGGTCGTCGATGCAACCTTTCAGTACATCCGCCACCATCGTGGCGCTAATTCGACCCTTTTCTACCTCCAGCAGTGCCGTGCGTAGCGAGGAACCCATGCCGTCGTGCATGTCTTGCATCATCCGTTGACGTTCATTGGTCAACGTCAGGCGGTGCGCGGTTTCGCGCTGGTTGCGGTGGATTTGCAGCAATTCTGTTTCACGGATCTGCAAACGCTGCTCAAGGCTGGCGTTAAGCTCTTTGACTTGATCAATAGCGCCCAAATAGCGGCGGAACATGATTTTTAAAAAAAGTAGAAATGCTACAAAATTGGTGTAGGGGCCTAAATAAACGCCTTCGATGTCAATGTAGTTGCTTTGCAGTAGCCAGTCATATAGCCAAAACACCATGCCCATCAAGCACCAGCCGCTAAGTAGTTTGCCGTCTGATGATTGAACCCGTTGCGAACGGTAAAATCCAACAATGCCAACGGCCGTACCCATGACCATCAATACTATATAAGCGAGCGGTGACAGACGATAGATATCTGGCAGCGCCGTAAAAATAGGCAAAGTGATGAGGCTCAAACTCACCGTAATGAAGATGATGCCCCGATCCAAGCGGGGTGATGGGCAACGGTGCAGATGATTCAAGAAAAAATGCACCGAAGTAATCAGCCAAAATAAAGAATTGACGGTCAGCCAACTGAACCACTCATCGGACAGTAGCAGCCGGTTTTCTCCAACGTGGTAATGTAGAGTGCGCAGAAATGAGGCTAATGACACCAAGAAAAATAATAAATATAAGGAGTTATTGCGCTGCCGGAACCACAGTAGCAATGAAAAAAATCCAGCCGTTAAAAATGCAGCGCTACTCATATACGGCAGTTGGGCCTGTAATAGGTAGCGCAAGTGGTAGCGCCAACTCAAGCGTACTCCCTCTCCCAGCCATACCGTAGAAATACCCCCGCCGGAATCGCGTGGGCGCGTAATGCGGATCAGAATTTCACGGGGCGTCACTGCGTTGGCAGTTTCGTCCATGGCAATCCAAAGGGGAATGTTCCAACCGTTCCAGAAGATATTGGCGTGAGATTGGTAGAGTAAGCGACTGTCACCGTACACCGCTATCTGCCCGTCAGTCTTCCAGCGCGGAATGTAGAGGTATCGTGGACTCGCTGGCGCTGGCATTGCCGGCACTTGCAAGCGGTACCAAGTGACAACGGTAGGCGGGCCGAGCGCATTGCTCCGCTCCGTATCAGGTACTAGTTGCCGGGTGAGCGCGTGGGGCAATGCGACGGTTTGCCATGGCCCCTGCAAGTCCGTCTCGTTGGCTTCATAGGGTGGTGGTGTATAGCCATAACCCAGAATGACCAGCGTCTCCGCTGTCATTATGTGTAACGGTGTTTCTGCCTGAGCCTCCGGATGCCACAGCGCACCACAGAGTAGTCCCAGACAGATGAGTCGGGTCCAGGCGTCAGACATCTAACAGGCCTTGATGCCTGGCCTCGTAAATTGCCTCGGCTTTGGAGTTAACTTCAAGTTTGCGGTAAATACGTCGCACAAAGGTCAATACTGTGTGGCGTGACACTGACATTAATTCCGCAATTTCATCTGACGTAAAGCCTTTAGTGATAAATTCCAGCACCTCTTGCTCTCGGGCAGACAATGCTGCGTCAGACTTTTCAGGGATAAGTTGAGGGGCGACCGGAAGTGGTTTGTCTCGTTCACGAAAACGCACCAGTATCTGACGCGCGATGAGGGGACTGATAGGGCTGCCCCCTTGATGTATGCTGCGTATTTCTGCGACCATGCTTTTTGCTGCGCTGTCTTTGAGCAAGTAGCCCGCAGCCCCTGCTTCCAGAGACTGCATAACGTGCATTTCATCGCCAAATGCGGTGCTGACCATGATGCCGCAACTCGGCCATTTGGCATGGGCGGCACGAATGACATCAATGCCGGACCCGTCTGGCAGGCCCAAGTCTACCAATAGTACGTCCGCCGGATCATCGTCGAGTGTCTTTAACCCTAGCGCTCGAGTGCTTGCCACAGACACTAGTTCCATGTCGGGCGCATTTCCGATGGTTTCCCGTAGCGCTTGCTGAAAATCCACATCGTCCTCTACGAGAACTACGCGAATAAGAGAGGAGTGTGTCGTTGTTTGCATGGTGGTAGGGAGTGGGGCAAGTCTCGGGCAGGATCAGAATAGTAACAAACAGTGTCGCACCGTGACACTGTTTTTGGTGCCGAACGATTGTCAACATGTCCCTATTTCTAGTGACAGACAAACATCCGGTCTTTTGTTACTCTGAAACAATGGCCTTAAATCCGTGGTAAAAAATATTTACTAAAAGCTATTTTTTTGAGCAGATATTTTTATGTGCTTGCAGTCGCTTTAGTAAAGAGAGTCTAGCTTGGGCTGTGATTTAGAAATAAAGCGGAATAGGGTTAATGAAATCTGGGCACACAAAATAAACGCGAGTGGCATCGCCGTTATAGTTGTATTTGTAATAATTAATAGTCGTGGGTTTGTTTTCATTTTGGCTATATTTAAAAGTCAATAAAATTAAATAATTGACATGGAATTTGAGTATTTTTTCGATGAAATAACGGTGTTGCGGCTATTTTTCCCTCACCAATCTCTACTAGGATTACATCATGCGTAATGCATCTTGCACCACAATCAATTCCAAAGCAAACGAGATGACTGACAGCACCAAGTTGGTGATTCGTCGCTCTCCAATTGCGATGGCACTGGCCGGAATTTTTGGTGGTGGGGTTGCGTTAGCTGCCAATACGATTACGCCTATTGGCCCAACGACATTGGTGACGCAAAATAATGCCAGTGCAACCACCGACATTACAACCTCCCCCTCCCAGATTCGAAATGGGACCGGCGTTAATGCATTTTCCCAATTTGTTGTCGATTCCGGTCAGTTAGTGAACCTACATATTCCTGATGGCGCAACTCGGCTACTGAATCTTGTCAACGATCAGATCGTTATTAACGGTACTGTCAATAGCCTGATAAAAAATGAGGTTGGAGGAAAGCTTATTTTTGCCAGTCCCAACGGGATGATTGTTGGCTCTGGCGGCGTGCTTAATGTCGGTTCTCTGGTGGTGCGGGCGCCGAATCAAACTTCGTTTGATGCTGCAGGTAATGACCTTGCAGGTTCTGGCGCCATGGCCGATCTGATTGCCGGCAATGGCACATATGGTCGTGCCGACGCCGGATTAATTCAAATCAACGGCAAGATATTTGCACCTGGCGGTATTACTTTAGATGCCGCTATGGTGAAGATTGGCGCAGGCGGAGAATTGGTAGCATCTGACTCTGTTGCGTTGCAAAATTCCGTAGCCGCTGTCAATACCGGAACCTTAATCGCAACGGAGTTAGTGTCAGTAAATGGCGTGATTGAAATTCTTGGTTCCACTATTGCCATTGGTGAGTTGGGGCGTGCCGTGACCCCCGGCGTATATGACAATGGGAGTATCGTCAATCATGGTGCTAACGTCACGTTAACGGCTCCCTCAATTACCTTGAGCGGCGGCAGCCAAATTTTGGCGCAATCAAACGATGGCGCTTTACCGCACGGTACGGTTACCTTGCTTGCCGAGAGCGAACAAAACTTTAACAGTGTGACTGAAGCCCTCAGTCATATTAAAGCTGATGCGAGCGCCAATATCAGCATCAATGGCAAGATCGAGGCGGGAAAAATTGATGCTCAGGCAAAGGCACGTGCCATTTACGATTGGCAAGAAAAAGTTGGCGTTGCTGAAATGGCCGGCTCTGATGGCTTAGCCAGTACTTTTAAAGATCATCTGTTGAAAGGCGCAGTCGGCACTGTTGCCACTGCTTTGACCGGGACAAATATTGGTGTGGCGAAAGTCGATGGCAGTGCCAGCATCAGCATCGGTATCCATGCCGATCTGAAAGCGGATGCATCAGGTGCTGCCGGTGGCGTATTGATCAAGGCGGAGACAACAGCGGAATTGTCGTTGACAAAGCGAGCCCAGGCCCCGGCTTCTGCAAATCCATTATTTACTTTGGCTTTCGTATATGCAGATAATCAGGCGCGCAGCACGGTATCGATAGAAGACGGGGCAAAAATCGACTCGAAAGGGAAAGTTGATATTCTTGCGCAAACCAATACGCTGCTCAACGTCAGTGTTACCGCGATATCGAATGAGAGCGTAGCCGTGCTAGCGGGTGCACTCACCAGTGCTGACATTGCGGCAAAAGTCGATGTGCAGAAAGGTGTGACGATTTCGGCTGACGAGAATGTAAATATCAAGGCCGTGAATTTATCCAGTCAATTGAGTACCGAGGCTCTGTCGTTGGGTATTGCGGCAACCAGTACAACCTCGGCCAGTTTACTCGGTGCCGCTGTCGTTTATACGGATCTGAATACAGCTGCGACGGTCAATAGTGGGGCTCAGATTACTTCGCGCAATGAGTCGGTGTCAGTGACTGCAAAAAATGAAATTGATCAAAATGTCCTCACGGCAAAAAGTCAACTCGTCAAAGAACTGTCCAATTTGGCTGCCGCCAAATTAGCGGTGAAAGATTCTGCGGCATTAGTTGAGACGCTCGGTGGGAGCGTCTTTTCCGACTTGGTTAAAAAAATCACGTTAAAGTTACCTGGATCGAGCGAGACCAGACCGAGTGCCGCAGATGCTTTAGCTTACGGCGAGAATCAACATGCAGCCACCGTCCAGATTACCGATAGTGTCAGTGGCGAGAGTAAGCGCAGTAAAATTGATGCCGCAAATGCGGTGTACATCAATGCGACCCTCGTCGACAAAAAGCCTACCACTTCGGCAGGCGCGGAAGTGGCAGCCATGCCTGCCAAAGATGGCACTGGCGTCGGAGTTGCCGCAGCAGTGGCGATGAATAATTATCAGCATGATGCACAGGCGATAGTTGGCAAGAATGCCGATATCAGTGCGCGTGCGGTCGATGTGCATGCCAAAATTGATATGGTCAACCCAAATCTAGATGGCTTCACCGATTTCTTTTCAGACTTCATCTCCAGCCCAAAAGATACCGTTCTTGATATCGCTAAAATATTAACGTATCCGAATGGGCAGACCTCTTCCTCCTCCAAAGCGGCGGCCAATACTAGCGCAGTCAACGGATCAGTCAGCTGGATTAGTTTCGACGATAACAGCAATGCAAAAATTGACAGCGGTGCCCAGATTCACCTGAAAGACGGGGTGCCAGTAGCGCTTACCGAGATTGGTAAAGATAATATCGTACATAACATCGTGTTGACCAATGGCGTCGCGGTCACTTCCGATATCGTAGTCAAGCAGGTGTTTGCCAGTGGATTGATTCCGGTCGTGATGGGGTCCAGTAGTGGTGAGGGTGATGCCAAGTCACTCGGTGGTAACGTCAATTATCTTGCACATGGCAATCACTCCAGTGCCATCATCGCCGATGGTGTCAGCATCAATCCGCCCATGACTGAACAAAATGGTTCCGTCACGCCACCGGTTGCTGGCAAAGAGGTACAAGTCAAATCGAACAATGATGTTAGCCTGGGCGTGTTGACATGGGCGAGTGGCAGTGGTGGCGCTTTTGGTGCCAACCTGATGTTTGCCATGAGCGATCTTGATGAGAGCAGTCATGCCATCATTGATCGTAGCGCGCATATTGTCGCCAATAAAGTGACTATCGATGCCAGAGAGAACTTGCATAATTACACGGTTGCGGGGACATACAGCAATGCCAAAGAGACCGGTGTTGCGTTATCCGTTGCAGTCAATAGCGTGAAAACAGATACCGTTGCGGCAGTCACCACAACAGTCAATACGAATGATCAAGCTGACTATTCTTCCCTGCAAGGTCAAATTGCGGTTAGCCAGGTTGAGGTCGCAGCGCGTACCGATGGCGAAATTTGGACTGGTTCTTTGGCCGCGGCGGTTTCCGAAAATGATAAAGCGCCAGCATGGGCGCCACCAAAGCCTGCGACGACGCCAGACACCTCAGCGTTAGGTAAGGTGTCAAGTAAAATTGCAGGGCTTTTTACCAAAGCGAAGCCAGCAGCTGTTCCTGAGACATATAAACCTGATTTCGGGCTCTCCATTTCGGGCAGTTCCAGCGTGAATGATGTTCAAATGGGAACGCATGCCTATCTTGACGGCGCCCATGTAGTTGCACCAGATGCGGCGACGTCGACATTGAATGTGCAATCAGTCAATGCAGCGCGCATCGGTGCGGTATCTGGCGGCGTATCCAAGACCAAAACGACGAATGCGGGAGCAGAAGGCAGTGCGGCAGTTGCCGGCGCCTTTGCCTACAATGACATCAATAATGTCACGGATGCCTCGATTCATAGTGCGAATCATCAGGCGTCTGATCTGGCAGATACAAGAAGTGTGCTAAACAATTTCCATGAGATCGGTGTGACGGCACTGGTTGGCGGTGAGCAGTTTGCCGTTGCCTTGGGCGTCGGTGCCAATGCTTCCGGGGGAACCGGCGCCGGTCAGCAAAATTCATCGGGTGTTGCCGGCTCTGCAGCGGCGGGCACTGTGAAAAACACGGTATCTGCCGTTGTCAGTTATTCGACTATTGACAATGATGATGCCGCCGCCCTGAGTAATAATTTGCATATTCGCGCTCTGGACGACATTTTGTTGGGAACCGGTGCCGGTGGCGTCACAGGTGGTTCCTCCAAGTCGGTCGGTGGTGCCTTCACGTATTCGGAAATCAGCGATACGGTGACTGCCTTACTGGATCATGCCAGCGTAGAGAATTATCAGGGTATTGCAGTCAATGCGCTGACCTCAAGCAACATCTATGCAGGGGCGCTAGGTGGAGCCTGGAGCAAAGACAATAATGCCGGCAGCGGGGTAGCTCTATCCGGTTCGGTGGTGGTGAATACGATCACAAATTCAGTCAACGCAGACGTAAAAAACAGCACGATTAATAGCAGTATTAACGCTAAGCCATCTAACGGAACGATCGCCGGCACGACCAAGGGTGTCCTTGATGTATCAGCGGGAGACACCGTTGATCCTAGCTTGAAATTTGCCGACCTCATTGCCGCGCCAGCCTCGACCAGTGGTATCGATTACTCCGGTGCAAGCTCGGGTATTGACGGTGAGGACGCGGCTAAACCAAAAGTGAGCGATAGTATCAAGGGTGCCGGTAGCAGTATCGTCACGGTTGCCGGTTCCCTGTCGATTGCGACGGGTTCGGATGCTACCAGCGCCGGTGGTATCGTCATTGCCTACAACGATATAAAAAATAAATTTACCGCTTCGGTGCTTGATTCCGTGGTTGATGAGCACGCAGGTAGTGTGCAAGTCAAGGCCGCTTCCAATGCGTATATCTTGGACGTTGCCGCTGGTTTGGCGACCACTACGGGGGACGGTAAATTTGCCGCAGCAGGTGTGATTGCAGTTAATGAAATTGCCAATACGATACAAGCTTCCGTTTCGGGCTCGTCCACCGGAATAACAAAAATTGATGCGAACGTGGTGCAAGTGAGTGCCAGTGATAGCTCGCATATTGATACTGCTATCGGTGCACTGGCGGTGAGCACTAAGTCGAATGCGGTAGGTGGATCAATCGCCTATGCCGGTATTGCGAATAAAGCAGAGGCGTGGATCAGTACCGCCGAACTTGGTTTACATAGCTCACCGGATATAGACGTCTCTGCCGAAAACAAGAGCGGCATACGTACGGTGACTGTTGCGGCAGGAGGCGGGAATGGCGTCGCAGTTGGGGTTGTCGCTGCCACTGCGGATATTCACAACACTACCACTGCAACTCTGAAAGACGTGACAGCTCAGAGTGAAGAGGGCACAGTAAGCATTAATGCCAAGGACGGGTCTAGCATTCAGACCTTGGCGCTTGCGGTCGCCGTATCGGGCGGGTCGACCGCAGTAGGCGCGGCAATCGCGACCGACTTGATTAACAATCAGACGCACGCACATATCAGTGGCGGTGATGTGAGTGGTGGCAATATCTTGGTCAACAGTGAAACTACGAGTGATATTGAAGTCATCGCCGTAGGTGTCGGTAGCTCTTCAAAAGGGTTTGCGGGTGCCGGTTCGGTAGTAACCAATGAAATCAGCGGCGATAGCTCGGCAAAAATTGATGGCAATGCCAAGGTTACTGCGAATAAAAATGTACTGGTGAATGCCGAAGGCGATGATCGTATTGAGTTGGTGGCAGGCAGTGTGGCGTTCAGTTCGGCTGGAACCGGAATCGGAGTATCGATCGTTACCAATGGAATTATCAGTTCCACCACTGCAGCGATTGAAGGCAGTGGCACGATCGTTACTGCAAAAGCCAAGGGAAATGTGCTTGCTATCAACAGTGGAGAGTTTGATGATATTGGCAATATTGATAAAGCTGAGTCAATTACTGCCTATCATGATTTGGATCTGAAGGCTAAAAAAACCAAGACTTCGGTGAAAGGTGTCGCGGTCAATGCGACCGCGACCCAGTACATCGAAAGTATCTCGGTCAATGCCGGTGTTAGTGATGATGTGGCTGTTGCAGCAAACATCAACATGAATCATATCAATGAGGGCAAGCTCGGTGCGGCAAAAGGAACGCGCGCCTATATTGCGGACGCTACGGTCAATTCAGGCGTGATGGGTGATTCAACCCGCCTTGGCGACATTGATGTGCGTGCCGGCAATCTGTCCGTTGCGAGCGGATTTTCCGGGGCACTGGCACTCGCTTCAAAGGGCGTTGGCGTCGGGGTCGGTTTTAATGGCACGTTACTGCAACGCGAGACACTGGCCTACATCAGTGGCGCGCACATTGCCGCAGATAATGCGGTGCGGGTTGATGCAAATGCGGTACAAGCGGTCTCATCCTTGGCTGCGGTAGGTGCTGTCGGCGGGAAAGTCGGGGTTGGATTGACCGGCTCATTAATTCAATTTGATGCTACGACCGAGGCGTATATTCAAGGTGGCCAGGTCAGCGCGCACCAATTGGATGTGGAAGCCGATAGTGTCAGCAAGGCGTTTGCTTTTGCCGGTATGCTGGCCGCTGGCGGCCAGGGTGCCGGAGGTGGTGCGGTTGCCGTGGTCACTAGCGATAATGCGACTAAGGCGTATATCGCGGGGACAGTCGCCGATAAGGTGGAAGTTTCTGTCGATGGCGCCGTGAATGTCGATGCCACTGCCGCAATACGGGTTGATGGCTATGCGATGGGAGCCGCGTTAGCCGGTCAGCTTGCGTTAGCCGGATCGGTGGCGGTCAATCAGTTCAGTAATACCACACAGGCGACAATTAACAATGCGATTGTTGGTACGGAAGCGGCCAAAGTTGGGTCACTTAATGTTGCTGCACATAGCAGTACTGAAGTGCACAGCAATGCCGGCGCTTTGGCAATTGGTGTTGGTACCGCAGGTGCGGGTGCGGCAATTGTGTTCAGTGACCTCAATAACACCGCGAGCGCAAACATCATTGATAGTGCAGTCGTGGCCACTGGCGCGGTCGCTGCCAATGCCGATAGCACGAATCAAGTAGATAGTTATTCGATTGCCGGTGGCGGTGGTTTGTATGTCGGTTTTGGTGCCGGCGTCAATGTGACTCTGATTGGCGGTAAAGCGGGCGGCAGCGAGGGCGATAAGAGCCAAGCGGCACGCGACTATGTCAATGGTATCGATCTGGCCAAACTCCCGGAAAATCTTGGTTTTTCAGGAACGGCTGCCCCGGCCATTGCACCATCCTCCTTAGACGGCAAGACTGCGGCAGGCATTTCTGGTGCCAGTACAGTCAAGGCGGGTGCTATCAATGTGCTCAGTGAAGATAGTACCCGTACTTATGGTATGGCTGGTGGCGTGGGTGTCGGTTTGCTCGGGGTTGGCGCTTCTGTGACCGTGGTAAAGAGTGATGCCACGGTCGAGTCGATGGTCGGTCCGGGTGTGTCACTGACGTCAGGGGCGATTACGGTTACCGCCAATGCAAAAGATAAGGATGGTAAACACACGATTGAAGTGGATTCCTGGGCGGGGGCCGGTGGTGGTTTTGCGCTTGGTGGTGCAGTTTCCTACGGTGAAATAAAAAATCACGTGACGGCGCAATTGGCCGGCACGGTAAATTCGACGGGCGCCGCTGTAGTGACAGCAGATGATTCAAGTAGCATTAGCTTGCATTCATATGGGGCGGCGATTGGCGCTGCCGCTGCGGCGGCAACGATATTTTCTTATGCGGAGAAAGATAGTACCGTCATTGCGCAATTGAATCCTGACCTGAACGCGACGAGTGATCCGTCAATTGACGTTGCGTCGATGACCGTCAAGGCTAAAAAATCTGGCAAAGTTGAGGCCAATGCGATAGGTGGTGCCGTCGGCGGTTTGGGTTTAACTGTCTCGCTTAGCCAGGCTAAAGATGATTCGTCAGTGCTGGCAAAATTGGATGACAAGCTGAAGCTGACGACGGGTGAGCTGAGTGTGGAGACCGACAGCAACTCCAGCCTGTCAACCTACACCCTCGCTGGCGCAGCCGGCTTTGTAGCCGGTGCTGCGGCGTTGGCAACCAGTATCGACAGTGGTAGTAGTACCGTGCAAGTGGGTAACTCAGTTGTGATTAACGCCACTAATGTCACATTGAAGGCGCAGCATCAAAGCGAGTTTCAGAGTGTTGCTGACGCCTCGCAACTGTCCTTCGTCGGTGGTGGTGGCGCGGCGGCCGAAGGAAATGTCAATAAGACAGTGACCGCCAGTATCGGCAACGACGCGCACATCAAAGCCACTAGCATTAATGTCTCGGCGCATAACGACGTTACTGAAAATGGTCATGAAAACGGCAATGCCAACGGTATTAGTGGTGGCTTGGTTTCCGGTGCAGGCATGTCAAGTAAAAATACAATTAACATGACAAGTAATGTCAGTGTCGGTGACCGGGCTGAGCTGGAAACATCCGACATGGTTTTTGCTAATAGTTTGATTAGCGCAGGTGCAATCAAGCTGGAAGCCTCCAGCAAGATACGCGCGGCGGATCGCTCTATGGTTACGGCAGTGGGATTAGCGGCAGGAGCGACGTCCGAGTCGAGCATCGATGCTACTACGCACAATAATGTCACTGTTGGTCAATTTGCTACACTCACTTCGGGAAATGCGATAGACATCGGTAGCTATGACGATATTCAAATCACGACCGGGGCTTACGCGCACGGCTACGGCTTGGCTGGTGGCGTAGGTGGAAAAGCCCGCAGCAATATCGAGTCAAATCAGAATATAACTATCATGTCTGATGCCAGTTTGTTTGCCTGGGACGATATTCATATCGCTACAGGTCGCGGCGTCAATGGCGTGGTGCAAGACAGCTTGCGTGCTTCGGCCGATGATCAGGTGTATTTTGACGGTGCATTTAATGGTACTGATCCACGCGCCGAAGCTTCCATTACTAGCAATGCAAAGACGACAATCAATGAACGGGCAGCACTGAAGAGCGTCAGAAATATCTTGCTTGGCAATCTTGCCGGCTATAGCACCGTCAGCGCTAGCGGCGATGGCCATTACACCATTCTTGGCATACCGTTGACCAACCATGATTCTGATTCGTCAAATACGCACGATCATCAGCTCACCATGAACGGATCTGCAGAAGCGGGCGTGCGCCACGATGTCCGTTTTGATGTCGATATCAATGGAAATGTAACGCAAAGTTATGCGCCCGGCGTCACGAAGATGACGTATACGGGAAAAAGTGATTTTGATCCTGTCGCCAGTATTGATGTGAAAATTGCTGCGCTAACGGCGCGACTGACGAACGCCACAGCGACCGAACTCATTGATATCAACAATGAAATTTTAACCTTAACTACCCTGCGTGGCTTACAGGTAGCAAATGTTGGTGTTGGCGGTAAAGTGACATTACTGGCGCTTGACGCCAATATGGCGGCGGGCGGCAATATCAATGTCTTTACTGATGAGATCAAGGGCAATGGCAGTTTAACTGCGCATGGCGGACCAAGTATTCGTATCAATAACGCCAGCACCAATTATTTGTTGGTAGACAGCCTGTTTATTCCAGATGAACTGGGCGGTAATATTGATTTTCACGGCGCTAACGTGTCTACTACTGCAGGAACTGTGCAGACCATAACGACTCTGCCTAACGTTGCCGGCACGATCTCAATTAACAATACCTTCAACCCGGATAACCCTGGTAATCCGGCGGCGACCAAAGGGCGCCCTGCTCCTGCAATCATTATGCAAGGTCGCATTGATAATGAAGGTGGTGAGCTCAATGTCTACAACGAGTCTGGTGATGTGGTGCAATACGCGCCGGTAAGAGTCTATCGTCAGTCGATCAGCGCGCCCAACGGCACCGTATTGATCGATACCCCGGCTGCGGGTGTCAGCGTGAATGGCTTGGTAGAGAAATACTGGACTCAGTCGGGCGGAGCGCTGTTTGACTTATCCACCAGCGGGCAAGGTGTAGTCACTTCGTTTGGCGGGGGAGTGTCTTTACCCGGCGGATCGAAACCTACAGATAATCAGGGCACGTATACTGGTACCAAATGGTTTGATCAAGGCGGTGCTGGAGGCACTCCTGGTTCGGCTGATGAGGCCGTCATGTATGTCGCAAATGCTTGGGCGAATGCAAATGGGTATCCGCAATGGTTGGTATCACAAGCTAAAGCGGATACAGACCTGAATCGATCTATGTGGCTCGCAGGCCTTAACCCCGACACCGCTGGAAACGCTATTGATCATACTGGCGATTTCACTCGTGCTAGTGCAATGTTTTTTGCCAGTGGAGTGGGATTTTTTAATAGCACGGACAAGTCAGGCTCAGCGTATACCAATAGATACGGTGGTGATCACGGTGTAGGATCGGATCGATTTTATGTTCCTAACATACCAATGCGAGTGTTGAGCCATCAGATTGAGGCGTATTCACCGCAAAATGCCGCCAGTGCAATTTCTGCTGAACCGGCCATCAAGGCAGGTAATTCTGTCATCGTGAATGCCAAGTATATCGATGTGAATGGCACCATTTCTGCAGGACGTCCGGTTGAGGTGACTGCGCAAATTGATGTGAAAAATATTACGGTTCGGATGGAAGATGCTTATTCTGGATTGCCATTTTCAATTCCAAAGCTCGTCACCAAATCAATCAATTTGCTGGATTGTCTTTCTGATGCCGCCTGTCGCACTTCTCATGCAGAAACAGCTGCGCTCTATGATAGCAAAACCGGGTGGTATCAATATCAGGATACCGATGATGCGGCCAGAAAAGCCGGTAAAGTGGCTGTGTATTTTGACCCCTTGAGCAATCAATTGGTGACAGGTACCGTCAAGGCCGGTGGCGCAGGATCAATTACCCTGATCGGGCAGATCATCAATACCAACGGAGACAACGCTCGCCGCAGTAAATTGTCGGTCAGTAATGGCTTTGCCAATGTGACTGTTAATAATACGACGGGCAAGGGTATCAACCTGGGCAGTATCAGTACAGGTAGTTCTGATGATCAAGTTGGCGTGATACAGATCACTGACACCAACAAAATAAGTAATGGGCAAGTGCCTACCACCTGGTATGTCAATACCCCTGGCGGCAGCATGGCAACGTATACCAGTACCACAGCGCGTGACTATAAAACGGCCACATTGCAAAATACGAGCGCTGCGGGAACGGCGGCAATTTATACGCCGGAAGAAGGTAGTCGCTATCAATGGACGCATACTGCTAAGTTGGAACGTGAGTCTGTGTTTAACGAAAAGCTATCGTCTTGGCACTGGGTTGATTCTGCTAGTCAATACGCCCTCGACGGGGTATGGGACATTAGTGCTTCGGTGATTAAAGATTTATCCTTGAAGAATATTGCGTTTAAGCAAATAATTTCTGGCAATATAAATAGCTATGGGAGTCAGTATCTTGCGCTAGAGTCGCATGATGGCGACAATCATTTCAAGCAGGATTACTACGTTGTTACTGGCGTCAATATTAAGTCTGTCAGCAGCGTCAAAGCGGATTACGGCATTGATATCGAGTTCAAGGGAAACAATCCTACCGGTAAAATTGATGTCAATTCCAATGCGTCAATTAATGTCGGCGGGCGTCTCAATAATGAAAATGGCCTTACTCGACTCAATGCTACTGGTGCCGGGGCGCGGATAGATCAAACCAGTCTTGGTGAAGTCAATACCTTAAGCCTGGACCTGCATGCGGTCGATGGTATTGGCCAAGTGAATTCTTCATTCAAGGTTAAGCTCGATACCAATCCAGTGCGCTTGGAGGTACCGAGTATGGTATCGGCGCAGACTGCTAACGGCGATATTGCGCTTGATTTGCGCGGTGTGCGTAACGTCACACTCGGTGTGGTGGCGACCAATGCGAAAAGTGATGTCGTTATTCATAGCCAAGGCAGTGTATTGGCCAATAGTGCCGACCCAGTTAATGTGACAGGGCGAAATATCACCCTCACCAGTGAGCAGGGTAGCATCGGTGACAGCGTTCATGCGTTGACAATCAATACGCTGGCAAGTGCCGTGTCAAGTGGCGGCGTCACGGGGGGCTTGTTACAGGCTAAGGCAAGAAATGATGTCGCCATTACCCAGGTAAAAGGGGATTTGTACGTCGATGAGGTCATCAGCGCCAATGGCAATGTAAAACTGACAGCCCTCAGCGGCAGCTTACTCGATGGTAAAAATGCGACCGCGGTGGATAAGGGTGATGCCATCGTTGATCAATGGACCAAGGTCTTCGTGCCCCATTTCAATGAAGTGGTTGCCGGAGTTGAAGTGGGTAACAGAGCGGCTTACCAACAGTACCAGGGTTTAATGGCTATCGGAGACTTGGTCAATGGCGTGTATGTACTCAAGCCTGAAAAAGTTAAGGGATACCAGGATGGATTGCAGGATGGTCAGAATCTGAGTACTGCGCAAATACAAGACAAGGCCAATGGCCAACTGAACGCATTAGTGCAACAACTCAATCCGTCCCTGGGCGCTGGCTGGCAGCAAAAAACAGAAGACAAACTTAGTTTTGCCGCTACTGCCGGTCAAATTGCAGAGTTGACCCGGGGTCAGAGCTGGTCTACCGATGATTTGAAATATCAGATCAATTCTGCCGCCCTGACACCTTCTACACTGGTCGTGCCGTATATCAATGTCGCTGGTAATCGGGTTGAATTAGTGAGCAAGGGCGCGAATGTCGGGAACGTGAATCCTGCTGTTGACTTTGACTTTAGCAAGGGAAAAATATCTTATACCGCTGATCAGAAAGCGGCTATTCTGGGTGCCAATTCTGCTGGCGATATGATCGTCTATCAAGAAGATTCGAACAATAACCCGATTCATTTTGGCTTAAAACAAACGAAAGATCTTAAGGTCGAGGTGAAGCAAGCTTTGCTGGTGAGTGCCGATAAAGATGTATTCATTCTCGCCAAAGATGCGTTGCCGGTAGAGCAGGTTGTTGCCGGTGACGACGTGCGCCTGACCAGCCAGACCGGCATACGCAATGTTGCCGTGGACGGTACAGTGGCCATTACTGCCAAAAATCTGGATCTGCAGGGCGGCAGCGGGTCTATCGGTGCCGCGGATAAGGCAATGACGATCAAGGTAGATCTGCTTAACAGCGCCAAGGCCGGTACGTCGACTACGGGCGATGTCTATTTGCAAGCGCTAACTGGTGATATCAACTATCTTAATTTGTATGCTGGTCATGTACTTTCAGTAGCGGTGGCGGATGGTAGCTTGCTTACCTCAAATGCCTATACATCCCTTTCTGCCAATACTTTGTTGTTGAATGTGAAGGGCGATGTACGGGGCGCTAATGCCGGTCAGGCTATCTCGATGGAGTTGGGGCATGGAAGTGATATCGGGACCGTGACGGGAACTGTCGGTAGCTCTGCTATGCTGGCCAATGCGCAAGCCTTGAATCTGGATGCGCTGACTGTCGCAGGGACTGCCAGAATACAGAACAGTGCCGGCGATATGACTGTTTCTCAATTGGACGGCGGGTCGCTAATACTCACTTCTTCCGGCCTGATTCTGGGCCATGCTGGTGCGGTGTCAGCGGATATTCACTCAACCGGCAATGTAAGTTTGATCGCTAACGGCTTAGGCATGTCAACCGAGCGTTTGCTTGTATCTGCTGCGACATTCGACGCGAATGTCAGCAATAAGGATGCATGGCTGACATTCATGGCAGGTAATGGCGTGACGAGTACAACGTTGACCAGTTTCATTTTGAATGACGCCAACCTTGACGTGTTAACCCAGTTGAATTTGAATGTGAATGACATTCACGCGACTTCCGTCGCTAATAATAAAAACAACATTACGCTGAGCGCAGATCACGCCGACATGACGCTCGCAAAGATCACAGCGTCGGGGAATCTGGTATTAAATTCTACCGTCGGCAATGTTGTGTTTTCTCAGTTGAATGCGGAAGGCATCTCTACTTCCATCGATGGTGCATTATTGAGTGGGGCCGGAAGCGAGCTCAATGCCAAAACACTTGATGCATCCGCAATCTCGATGGATCTGGCGACTGTCAAGGTAACGCAGTTGGCAAAATTGACGACAAGCGAGGATCTGGCCGTTCAGCAACTCGAAGTAGGATTGCTTGATGCCAGAGCCCGCAATGCGGCAATGACTCACCTGTTAAGCCAAGGCAATGCCGTCATTGACGGCAAAGAGAATGTCACACTCTCTAACGTAAGGGTAGGCGATACCTTATATCCATCCGATTTGACGGTGCTTGCCGGGAATGGCCTGCTCAGTATCGGCGATGCCGCGGTTGCGCAAGATGTGAAACTGACTGGCGCCCGGATGCAATTGGGTTCGGTCTTTGCCGGACGCGATTTGTCTCTGGTCTCAACGCAAGGCGATGTCGTCTTCAGCGGCGTGCTAGAGGCCGGGCAGTCGATACAGGCGGACGTGCATGCCTCCCTCACCGGTAGCGCTGGCAGTAGCATGAAAGCGCCGACGGTCAACGCCGTCGCTGCAAGCATGGATTTGGATGCGATGACGGTCAGCGGTGCCGCAAACCTGAGCACCAATCATGCAGGGCTGCTAGGAGTACACGATTTGCAAGTGGGTAAACTGGTCCTGAATGCGTATGAAGATGCAAACCTGGGCCAGGTGCAAGTAGCCACTACAACGCAATTGACCGTCGCACGCGATCTGCAATTAAATACCTTGGATTCTGTGCAGCAAGTGGATGTGGCTGTCGGCCGCGATGCGCTGTTCGATACCGTCATTATTGATAAAGCCGGACTGAATGCCAAAGTCGGTCGCGACATGACGGTCACGACGCTGCTGAAAAGTGCAGAAACGGTCAACATCGACATCGGCCGTGACGGCGTATTTAAAACGGTCAACATCGATGAAACTAATCCGAACGCCGACCTGAACGTCAGCGCAGGCGGTGATCTGACCCTAGAAAAAGACGGAACCGCCTTACGCACTTATCTCAAGGCTGGCGGAGGATTGAGCATGAGCGTCTCTGGCGCAGTCGACGGTGCCAGCACCGTATTGAGCGCGAAACGCGTTTCCGTCAATGCACAGTCGATTAATCTCTTGGGCGTAGAGGCGCAGGAATGGATCAGGCTCAATGCCAGGGCAGGTGCCGTCACGCTGGGATATGTAACGCAAGGTGATACGCTTGATTCCACTGCGACACGCAATGGCTTTGTCGACATACACGCAACCGGCGACATATCGATCAAGGATATTTACAGCCGCGGCACCACCAATGTACGCTCTGACGCGTCCGTGGATGTGGCTAAGCTTATCAGTAACAAAGATGCGGCAATGTCGGCGAAAGACCATATCAGCCTTGGCACCGTAGTAGTTGGCGACGTCAATACTGCCGCCAATCTGGCTGTTGTTGCGAAGACAGGAAGCTTGAATCTAGCCAGTGCCACAGTCAGCCAGGACGCTCAGTTGAACGCCGCCGGCATGACATTAGCCGAGGTGCATGCCGGACGTGACTTAGCCATGACCACGACGAAGGGCGATCTTGATTTCGCCAGACAGCTGCAAGCGGGCCGACAACTCACGATGACGGTCAATGGCGCACTGACTG
>NZ_JAUSFI010000039.1 GCF_030651495.1 Undibacterium sp. | reverse complement strand
GTATATTGAATCATCCGGTCCTGAATGAACGAAGGAGAAGCAGATGTCGGCTAGCCTGGCGGTATTGATAGAAGATGAGCAGGCCGTGCGTCTGGCCACCAGCCAGACGCTGGAGCTGGGCGGCTTTACGGTCATCCCCTGTGCCAGCGCCGAGCAGGCGCAGGCGTATTTGCAGGCCGGTTTTGCCGGCATCATCGTGACCGATGTCCGGCTGCCGGGGCAATCCGGACTGGAGCTGCTGGCGCAGGCGATGGCGCTGGACCGCGACTTGCCGGTGATCGTGATTACCGGTCATGGCGACGTCAGTATGGCGGTCGATGCCATGCGTCAGGGCGCTTACGATTTCATCGAAAAACCTTACGCCACCGAGCGCCTGCTCGATACCTGCTTGCGCGCGCAGGAAAAGCGCCGGCTGGTATTGGAGAACCGCCAGCTCAAGCAAGTGCTGGCAACCCATCCGGCCATGCCAGAGCTGATAGGGCAAAGCGCGGCCATCGAAAAAATCCGCCAATTTATCCGCAACATCGGGCCTAGCCCGGTCGATGTGCTGATCCATGGCGCCACCGGCAGCGGCAAAGAAGTGGTGGCGCGCCAGCTGCATCTGGCCAGTGGCCGCAAGGGCGAGTTTGTCGCCATCAATTGCGGCGCCTTGCCGGAATCGGTGTTCGAGAGTGAAATTTTTGGCCATGAAGCAGGTGCTTTTACCGGCGCCCAAAAGCGCCGCATCGGCAAGCTCGAATACGCCAATGGCGGCACCGTTTTTCTCGATGAAATCGAAAGCATGCCGCTGGCATTACAAGTCAAGCTCTTGCGCGTACTGCAAGAACGTAGCCTGGAACGCTTGGGCGGCAACGCCCAGATCGCGCTCGATTGCCGCATCATCGCCGCCAGTAAAATGGATTTGCTGGCGCTGAGTGCCGAAGGCAAATTCAGGGAAGACTTATATTATCGGCTGGCGGTGATCAGCCTGGAGTTGCCCAGCCTGAACCAGCGCCGCTCAGACATCCCGCTGTTACTGGCCGCTTTCGTGCAGGCGGCCGCCCATCGCTTCCAAAAGACCTTGCCGGACTGGAGCGCGGCGCAAATGCAGGCATGGCAACAGCGTGACTGGCGCGGCAATGTCCGGGAATTGCGCAATTTTGCCGACAAACTGGTGCTGGGCGTGGCGGAGATGGATGAGCGTAACACGATGAGCGTCGCCGGCAAGCCACATGTAGGCAATGACAATATTGACAATATTGTCGACAGTGAAAGTAGTGATAGTTTGCCAAAACAACTCGATACCTACGAAGCTTCACTGATTGCAACCGCCCTGCGCAGACATCAGGCAAATGTGGCGCTGACCGCCGATAGCCTGGGGATTCCGAAGAAAACCTTGTACGACAAGCTTAAGAAATACCAGTTATTGGGCGGAAAATTAGCTGAAGAATAAGGCTGTGCCGGGACGACGGTTTAGATCCCGTTGCCCTTGGTATCTAACAGCTCAAATCATTTCCTGATTAGGTATAAAGGAGATGCAAGATAAGATGCAAATTTCCGATATTGGCTACTCCTCATTCTCGCCGGTACAAGAATGAAAAAAGGCGCTTGTCTGAACTTGCTCGTTAGTCAGGATTTATTGAAGCGTTTGTGATAGCAAGTGAATTTTTACGGCGCAGCGCACTTAGCGTAAAAACAGCAAGCGAAGCTAGAGCGAGGAAGGGCAGCACGGTCAGATTGACCGAGCGCCAGCCGCCGATGTTGAGTAGCCCGCCGGCTGAAAAAGAGCCCAGGCTTACCGCTCCGAACATCAGGAAATCATGTGCGGCCTGAGTCTTGGCGCGTTCACTGGGACGGTAGGCTTCGGTTAATAAGCTGGTGCCGCCGATGAACAGAAAGTTCCAGCCTACGCCCAATAAGATCAGGCCAGACAGGAAGTATAGGAAGTCGTTGCCGCTCAATGCGATGGCGACATGTGCCGCCAAAAAAGCGATGCCAAATCCCATGATGGTCAGCACGCCAAAGCGGCGGATCAGATTGCCAGTGAAGAATGAAGGCGCGAACATGCCCAGGACATGCCATTGAATTACCGTGGCAGCCCCCCCCAAGGCTTGACCGCAAATCTGCATGGCCAGCGGGGTGGCAGTCATGACCATGATCATCACAGCGTAACCGACGGCTGATCCTGCCAGTGCGGTCAAGAATACCGGTTGTCTGATGATTTGCAGTAGCGGGCGGGCGGGTCCGTGCGTCGTTGCCAATACCTGCGGCGGCAGGGTAAGACGTGTGACCAATAACAGCGCAAGCACTGTCACGCCGAATAATGCCAGATACGAAATCATAAACGGAGCGGGGCCTATCCCTTGCGTGAATCTGGCAATATTGGGTCCCGCCAGTGCGGCTACCACTCCACCTGCAATCACCCATGAAATCGCGCGGCTCTTGAAGTCTGCACTCGCCACATCTGCCGCGGCAAAACGGTAGTATTGTGCGAAGGCTTGATAGGCACCCACTAGCATGTTAGCGAACACAAATAGCCAAAAATTATCCAGCCAGATCGCTGCTGCAGCCGTCAGTCCGGCCACACTTCCAAGCGAAGTTCCCAGTAAAAACCCAGCCTTGCGGCCAAAGCGTTGCATCAACATAGCGGCCGGAATCATGGTGGCAGCGGCGGCGACCATCATCATAGCAATCGGTAAAGTGGCAAGACTTTTATCAACGGCAAGCTTCAAGCCCACCAAGCCTGAAAGTGTCATCACCATCACTGATGCGGTTTGAAATAGCGCTTGCGTACCGGCAAGCAAGAATACATTGTGTTTCTCTGCCGTGGTCGGTTTCATGCCTCGCCTCTTAAAATACAAATACTTGTTCGGCCCATTCTGACCAGTCGGCCAGTTGCTCCAACGTGCCGCGCAATGCACCGTCGATGAGTTCGTCCGTTTGTATTCCTCGGGCATCCATGCAGGTGCCACAGACACCGACCGCGCCGTTTACCTCACGTGCCACTCTGGTTAACATAATTTGCAGGTTATAGTAGCCTTCCGGTACTTTTTGACCTGCTTTGGCGCTGGTCACTGCGTCTCCCATCAGAAACGCACGGACTTCATTGCTGTTTCTTTTTGCTAATACTCCCGCCAGGCGCAGGCCGTTGTATGTGCGTTCGTCACCGTAAGCTGCGCCGTTAAAAATAAACAGGGTTTTCATATTACAATCTCCATTAACTAACATTCTAACGAATATTAGAATGTATCACATAAAAATATATTTTCTGCTAAATAAATTTGACTTTCCAGCATCAAATCCACCAGGCTATCGTTATGAAACCGAATCGAGAAATTAAACAAGCCTTATATGAGCAGGTGGCCCGCATTGCTAAAGCGATGGCCAGTCCCAAACGTCTGGAGCTTATCGAGCTGCTATGCCAGGCGCCCAAGTCGGTAGATACGCTCGCTCGTGAGGCGGACATTAGCGTCAAGCTCGCCAGTGCCCATCTTAAAGAGCTGCGTCTGGCGCGTCTTGTGGATACCGAACGGCAAGGCAAGCAGATTATCTATCGCATCGCCAGCCCGGACGTGCCGCGTTTCTGGGTGCTATTGCGTACTTTAGCCGAAGATCGTCTATTCGAATTGCAAGATGCCTTGCGCCAGCTATCTGCCGCCAGTAATGAATGGCAGGGAGCGAGTAGTGACGAATTGCTGCGCAAGGCCAGCGAAGGGGCGGTGGTGGTGATCGACGTGCGCCCTATAGCCGAATTCGAGCAAAAACACTTGCCATTTGCACGTTCTATTCCGCTGGCGGAATTACGTGCCAGACTGGCCGAATTACCCAAGGATAAGCCGGTAGTCGCGTATTGCAGGGGGCCATATTGTTTGATGTCGGCAGATGCCGTTCGACTGTTGCAGGAACATGGTTACATGGCATCGCAACTACGTCAGGGTGTCAACGAGTGGGCCAATATGCTTGATTGACCGGAGCGCGAAATAAAAATTGAGCTGATGTTGATTAAAAGTTAAAAAATTAGAAAATATTTTTTATAGGGTGCAATGAGATCCGCATAAATAGGACCATGTAATTGAATTTTATGCCGTTTCTAAAAGACGTAATTTCATACAAGAAATGATAGGATGCTTGACTGAGCGATAGTCATAAATAAAACGGCACTCAAAATGATGAACAGCATCGATGTCGAAAAAAATAAATTCTCAAAAATTGGTGCCACTGTGGCATCTATTTTTCTTTGTTTTGTGTTCGGCGGTGCAGTTGCTCATTCGGTTGCCAGCCCGGTCGCCACGGCCGATGAAAAATCGGATATGGCACGTTTGGATGAGATTCAAACTTTGTCGGATCGCGATAACACCGAAGGTCTCAGGCAGTTACAGGAATTTAAACGCACACTACCTGCCGGGACCAGTGATGCCGTCCGTTTGGAGACGCTAAAAGTTCTTGTCACTTTATATGCCGACGCTGGAAAAATAAAATTAGCCGATGCCACCATCAATGAGTTGCTTCAATTTGCTGAGGCGCATCACAACAAAGACGCCATTGCGCTGGCACACATATCCAAAAGTTTGGAAATTCTGGATGAGGGAAAGCCAGAGCTAGCGCTCGCCAAACTGAGAGAAGTCCAGGCTGCAGTCAAGTCGAGCAGCGATCCTGAAGTCAACATGCGTCTCAATGCGGCGTTTGGGGCGACGTATAAAGTGAGTGGAAAATTCGAGCAAGCGCTCAGGCACTATCTGGAAGCCTTACGGCTATCTGATTTGCAGCCACGGCGCAAGGTTCAGGCGCGGCTATACAAGCTCGATGCGATCGCGGCACTCTACTGGAATATGAAAGACCCGGAAAAAGCGCTGGCAACCAGCCAAGAAGCGATTGCGCTTTCACCATTGGCAAACGCGCCAAAAACGCTGTCCTCCTTAATCTCTACCCAGGGTATCGCTTTGTCGAATCTGGGAAGAGAAGATGAGGCGCTCGATGCGTATAAAAAAGTCTTGAAAATTGGCATCGATGCCAATATGCCGGGAACAGAAGCGACGGCGCTGAGCAATATTTCCGATCATTACCTGATTGCCAGGGACTATCGGAATGCTGAAAAATTCGCCAGGCAGGCGCTGGCCAAGTCGGTAGCGATTGACGATAAAACAGGAATTGCCACTGCGAAGATCAATATAGGTTTTGCCCTGGTGGGAATGGGGAAAATTAAAGACGGTGTTGACTACGTCAAAGAAGGCACAAAATTTTACCAAGATTCTGATTCCAAGGTCAATGTCGAATCGATTACCGGTGAACTGGCCACTATGTATGAAAAGGCCGGCCTATACAAGGAGGCGTTGGCGACCTTGCGTCAGCAACAAAAACTGAACGATGAATTATTTCGTTCGGATCGTAGTCGCGCTGTCGCCAGTTTACAGGAACAATTTAACGCCGATCAAAGGCAAAAACAGATCGAATTGCTGGCGAAAGAAAATGACCTGAAAGATGCCGATATCAAGAATCGCCGACTGCAGCAAATCGTCACCTTGCTTGCCGCAGTGGTGACGGTCATGGCGGGTGTGTTTATTTTCCTGCTGTATCGTCGCGTCAGGAAAGTCAACGAACAACTGCAGCAGGCCAATACCCAGTTAGCGTTTCACGCAGTACGTGACCCCCTGACCGGCTTGTATAACCGACGTTCTTTTGTCGAATTAATGAAAGCGCGCCAGGCGCAAACGGAAGCGGAACGCCGTGAAGGCAGCGCCGATAACCCGGATTGCCTGATACTCATGGACATCGACCTGTTCAAGCATATCAACGATACCTGGGGCCATGCGGTGGGCGATAGCGTGCTGTCCGAAGTTGCTCATCGCCTGAAAAAAGCGGTGCGGGATAGCGATATGGTCTTGCGCTGGGGCGGTGAGGAATTTTTGATTTATTCTCCTAAATCCAATCCGGTGCAGATCACTGGTTTAGTGGATCGGGTGTTGCGCACGATTGGTGAGCAGCCGGTCGAAGTCGGCGATCTGCGGGTGCCGGTGACGATGACGGCCGGATTTATTTCCTTGCCCTTTTCCGGTGTTTCTGAAACTCTTTGCGATTGGGAAAAAACCTTGCAAATTGCCGATATGGCTTTGTATCTGGGTAAGGCGCATGGCCGTAACCGCGCCTACGGGCTGGCACGCTTACTGGTGCCGTCTGAACAGGCCATGCCTATTCTAGAGCGCGATTTGTCCGCCGCAATGAGTGGCGGCATGGTCGAAATGATCGAGGTGATCGGGCCGGAACAAAACAAAGATCATCTCACTGGGTAATGGTGAGTGATAAAAAATCGCGCACAAAAAAGGAAATGTAGCGGCTATAATGGGCGCTCGCCGACCTGGATTTGAGTTTTTTTGAAAACAGTTGTCGAATTAATAGAGTAGTAATAACAACGCTAGGGGTCCTGACAAGTTTTCTTGTCGGGTGAGAAATACCCTCGAACCTGATCTGGATAATGCCAGCGAAGGGAAGCTGCCGATACCGGCGCAAAGTCAAGCTAAGCACCATTGAGCCCCCAGACATTTGCCGCCTGATTACGGAAACTCCTTTGCTGGCTCCATGCCATGAAGTCATACGCAAAGGAGCCAACTAATATGAATGCCAATCCCCAATTTTTATCCGCCACCGCCACCGTCGATGCGGCGGCCATCCAGCCATTGCCGAACTCGCGCAAAATCTATGTGCAGGGCAGCCGCCCGGACATCCGCGTGCCGATGCGCCAGATCACCCAGGCCGATACGCCGGCCATGTTTGGCTCTGAGCAAAACCCCGCCATTTATGTGTACGACACTTCCGGTCCGTATACCGATCCGGCCGCCAAGATCGACATCCGCTCTGGCCTGGCATCGGTACGCGGGGCCTGGATAGCCGAACGCAATGACACCGAAGAACTGGCCGGGCCCTCGTCCGATTTTGGCATAGAACGATTGAATGATGCCAGCCTGGAAGACTTGCGTTTTAACCTGACGCGCAAGCCGCGCCGCGCCTTGCCGGGCAAAAATGTCAGCCAGATGCACTATGCAAGACTGGGCATCATCACGCCAGAAATGGAATACATCTCGATCCGCGAAAACCTGCAACGCAAGCAATACCTGGAGAACCTGAAATCCTCCGGCCCCATGGGCACGCGCCTGGCCGAAGTCATGGGCCGCCAGCATCCGGGCCAGTCTTTCGGCGCCTCGATTCCGGATGAAATCACGCCGGAATTCGTGCGCAGCGAAATCGCCCGCGGCCGCGCGATTATCCCGGCCAATATCAATCACCCTGAAGTCGAACCGATGATTATCGGGCGTAATTTCCTGGTCAAGATCAACGCGAATATCGGCAATTCGGCTGTCACTTCGTCGATCGGTGAAGAAGTCGAAAAAATGACCTGGGCGATACGCTGGGGTGGCGACAATGTGATGGATCTCTCGACCGGCAAGCACATCCACGAAACGCGCGAATGGATCATCCGCAATTCACCGGTGCCTATCGGTACCGTGCCTATCTATCAGGCACTGGAAAAAGTCAACGGCAAGGCTGAAGACCTGACCTGGGAAATTTTCCGCGATACCCTGATCGAGCAAGCCGAGCAGGGCGTCGATTACTTTACGATACATGCCGGCGTCTTGCTGCGCTATGTGCCGATGACGGCCAAACGCATGACCGGTATCGTCTCGCGCGGCGGTTCGATTATGGCGAAATGGTGCCTGGCGCATCATAAAGAAAGTTTCCTGTACGAGCATTTCGAAGACATCTGCGAAATCATGAAAGCCTATGACGTCTCGTTCAGCCTCGGCGATGGCTTGCGCCCGGGCTCGATTTACGACGCGAATGACGAAGCGCAACTGGGTGAACTGAAAACCCTGGGGGAGTTGACCCAGATCGCCTGGAAGCATGACGTCCAGGTGATGATAGAAGGCCCGGGCCATGTGCCTATGCACCTGATCAAAGAGAACATGGATCTGCAACTCGAGCAATGTCACGAAGCGCCGTTTTACACCTTGGGGCCGTTGACGACTGACATCGCACCGGGTTACGACCACATCACTTCCGGCATCGGCGCGGCGCAAATCGGCTGGTACGGCACCGCCATGCTGTGTTACGTCACGCCGAAAGAACATCTGGGTTTGCCGAACAAGGCCGACGTCAAGGATGGCATCATCACTTACAAGATCGCAGCGCATGCGGCCGATCTGGCGAAAGGCCATCCGGGCGCGCAAATCCGCGATAACGCCTTATCCAAGGCGCGTTTTGAATTCCGTTGGGACGACCAGTTCAACATCGGTCTCGATCCAGATAAAGCGCGTGAATTCCATGACGAAACCTTGCCGAAAGATTCATCCAAAGTGGCGCATTTCTGCTCCATGTGCGGACCGCATTTTTGCTCGATGAAGATCACGCAAGAAGTGCGCGACTACGCCGCCAAGCAAGGCATCACGGAGATCGCCGCCCTGAAGCAAGGGATGGAAGTGAAGGCGATTGAGTTCGTTAAATCCGGTGCCGAAATTTACCGAAAACAATAAGCGAACAATGATCAGCATCACTCTCAACGGTGAGGCATATCAGCTGGCCCAGGGGCAAACCCTGGCCGGACTGGTGGATGCCTTAGATCTATCCGGCCAGGCCATTGCGGTCGCCGTGAATCGCCAGATCATCGCGCGCGCGCAATGGCAGGATCAGCTATTGCAAGCGCAAGATAAGGTCGATGTGGTACGCGCTATCGGCGGCGGCTGAAAGGTACACATTGAGCACCCTACATAAGAGGACTTTTATGCAAACAGAACCTATCAACGAAGGTTTGACCATCGCCGGTAAAACCTACGGCTCGCGCTTGCTGGTCGGCAGCGGAAAATATAAGGACCTGGAGCAGACGCGCCTGGCTACCGAAGCCAGCGGCGCGGAAATTATTACGGTGGCGATCCGCCGCGTGAATATCGGCCAAGACCCGAACGCTCCCAGTTTATTGGATGCGGTGCCGCCGAGTAAGTACACGATTTTGCCGAATACGGCCGGCTGCTATAACGCCGAAGATGCGATTTACACGCTGCAACTCGGCCGTGAATTACTCGGCGGCCAGCGCTTGTGCAAGCTCGAAGTCTTGGGCGATGAAAAAACCTTGTTCCCGAATATGCCGGAAACCCTGAAAGCGGCCAAGATTTTGGTCAAGGACGGTTTCGACGTGATGGTGTATTGCAGCGATGATCCTATCCAGGCGCGCATGCTGGAAGACATCGGTTGCGTCGCCATCATGCCGCTGGCGTCTTTGATCGGTTCCGGCATGGGCATACTCAATCCCTGGAATCTGTCTTTGATCATCGGACAGTCCAAGGTGCCGGTGCTGGTCGATGCCGGAGTCGGCACCGCCTCGGATGCGGCGATTGCGATGGAGCTCGGTTGCGACGGCGTACTGATGAATAGCGCGATTGCCGGCGCGCGCGATCCGGTACGCATGGCACGCGCCATGGGCCTGGCGGTGCAGGCTGGACGCGAGGCATTTTTGGCCGGACGTATCGCCAAAAAATTCGCCGCCTCGCCGTCGTCGCCGATGGCCGGCCGGGTCGTTTGATGACAGTCACGCGTCCGTGCGTACTGGTGTTTGCCGGGCACGATCCCAGCGGTGGTGCCGGCATTCAGGCCGATATCGAGGCCATCGCGGCGCAGGGCGCGCATGCGCTGCCGGTGATTACCGCGCTGACGGTGCAGGATAACGACCACGTGTATGCCGTGCATGCGGTCGATGCGCAAATCATCTTGCAACAGGCGATGACCCTGATCGCCAAGATACCGGTCGCGGCCATCAAGATCGGTATCGTGGCGCACGGCAAGAACGCGGCGGCGATTGCCAATTTCATCCAGAAAATCCAGCGCCAGCAACCCGGCTTGCCGGTGGTGCTCGATACCGTCTTGGGCAGCGGGCAGGGCGATGCCTTAGGCCTGGATGATGCGGTGGCCGCGCTCCAGCCCTTGCTGAAAGTCGCCACTCTGATGACGCCGAATTTGCCCGAGGCCAAACGTCTCTGTCCCGAAGCGCCAGACACCCGGGCGCAGGCGCACACTTTGTTGCGCCATCAGTGCCGGGACGTCTTGATCAAGGGCGGGCATGGCAGCGATGAGCAAGTTTGCAACCAGTGGTTTGGCGCCAATGGCCAGCGTGACTGGAACTGGCCGCGCTTGCCGGGCGAGTTTCACGGCAGCGGCTGCACACTGGCCGCAGCGATTGCCGGGCAGCTGGCGCTGGGCCAGGATATGCCAACCAGCCTGCAACTGGCGCAAGAATTTAGCCAGCGCAGCCTGCAGCAGGCTTACCGGATCGCGGCGGGGCAGTTAATACCGCAACGACACTTTTTAGCCGCGCCTTAACTTTATTTGAAAAATAGTATGCACACACTCGCCGGACTTTACCTCGTCACCCCCGATTGGGACGACACAGCGCAATTAATTGAAGTCACCGAGCAAGCCTTGCTCGGCGGTGCGGCTTTGGTGCAGTACCGGCATAAGTTTGCCGATGCCGCCCTGCGCCAGCAACAAGCCAGCGCCTTGCTGGCACTGTGCCGCCGCTTTAATAAGCCCTTCATCATCAACGATCATCTCGATTTATGTCTGGCGCTGGATGCCGACGGCATCCATGTCGGCGGTACCGATGCGAGCGTGGCGACGATCCGTGCCGCCGTGGGGCCAGACAAGATCGTCGGCGCCTCTTGCTATGGCGATATGCAACTGGCGCAGGCCGCCCATCTGGCCGGTGCTAGCTATGTGGCGTTTGGCGGCTTTTACCCGTCGCGGGTCAAGAAATATCCGGTGACGACGCCGTTTGATATCGTCAGCCGGGCCTGTGCGGCGCTGCCCTTGCCGAATGTCGTGATCGGCGGCATGAGCGCCGAGAATTGCCGGCCGCTGGTGGCTGCCGGCGCGCACATGGTGGCGGCGATCAGCAGCGTGTATCTGGCCGAGCATCCGCAAGCGGCCGCACGGGCGTTTGCCCAACTGCTGGAACGGCGCGCCTGAGCGCCAAGATAGCCTGATCGATGACTGGATAAATAACATACTCCCCCTAGTATATTTTCATTACGCAATAGAAATATGCGCAATGCGGGTGTTTTATGTAAAAAATGGGGGAGTATAGGTATTTTGTCCGATCTGGCTGGGCTGGCGTGGTGTTGCCTGCGGTGTTGTCAATGGTAGCAAGTGGACCTGATTCCTGCAAACCCTGTCAGCCTGAGCCGGCACTGTCCCGTATAATTACGGGATGCAAAAACTTCTCCACAATCTGAATCCTGAGCAGCTCGCTGCCGTCACGCTTCCGGCCCAATCGGCCATGATACTGGCCGGTGCCGGTTCCGGCAAAACCCGGGTACTGACTACCCGTATTGCCTGGCTGATACAGACCGGTCAAGTGTCGCCGCAAGGCATTTTGGCGGTCACATTTACGAATAAATCAGCCAAGGAAATGCAGCTGCGCCTCTCGGCGATGTTGCCGATTAATACGCGCAGCATGTGGATAGGCACGTTTCATGGCATCTGTAACCGCTTGCTGCGCGCGCATCATCGGGATGCCGGCTTGCCACAGACGTTCCAGATTCTCGATTCATCGGATCAGCTTTCTTTCATCAAGCGTTTGCTCAAGGCGAACAATATCGATGATGAAAAATTCCCGCCGCGTACGGTGATGTATTTCATCAATGGCGCCAAAGACCAGGGCTTGCGCGCCGCCGCGGTCGATGCCTACGATGATTTCAATCGCAAGCTGGTGGCGCTGTATGACTTATACGATGCGCAATGCCAGCGCGAAGGCGTGGTCGATTTTGCCGAATTATTGCTGCGCACCTACGAGCTGCTGAGCCGCAATCAGCCGCTGCGCGAGCATTATCAGGCGCGTTTTCAACATATTCTGGTCGATGAGTTTCAAGATACCAATGACTTGCAATACAAGTGGCTAAAACTGATGGCCGGTGCCGGCAGCGGCCGTCCCAGCGCGGTGTTTGCGGTCGGCGATGACGACCAGAGCATTTATGCGTTTCGCGGCGCCAATGTCGGCAATATGTCGGCCTTTGAGCGTGAGTTTAAAGTCGAAAACCTGATCAAGCTGGAGCAAAATTACCGCTCGCACGGCCATATTCTCGACACCGCGAATGCCCTGATCGCGCATAACAGCAAGCGCCTCGGCAAAAATCTGCGCACCGATGCCGGACATGGCGAACTGATCAGGATTTCTGAATCGAGCAGCGACATTCAGGAAGCGCAATGGATCACCGAAGAAGCCAAGAGCCTGATGCGCGAAGGCTCTTTGGGTAACGAGATCGCGATCCTGTACCGCTCGAATGCACAATCACGCGTGCTGGAACATGCCTTGTTCACGGCCGGCTTGCCGTATCGCGTGTACGGCGGCCAGCGTTATTTTGAACGGGCCGAAATCAAGCATGCGATTGCGTATATGCAACTGATGGATAACCCGCACAACGATTCGGCATTCTTGCGCGTGGTGAATTTCCCTACCCGTGGCATCGGCGCGCGCTCGCTGGAGCAATTGCAGGATGCGGCCAGACAATACGGCATTTCGCTGTATGCGGCGGTGCCGTATGTGTCGGGCAAGGCCGGCTCCTCGCTGGGTGGCTTCGTCAAGCTGATCGAAGGCGCACGTTTTGAAACGCACAACCTGCCTTTGCCCGAGATGGTCAAAGTGGTGCTGGAGATCAGCTCTTTGATGACGCATTACCAGAACGACAAGGAAGGCGCCGACCGGATAGAAAACTTGGAGCAGCTGGTGAATGCCGCGACCCTGTTTGTTTCGGAAGAGGGCTTTGGCCATAGCGCCCCCGCTTTGGCGGGGCCGGCATCGCAGGCCGCCAGCGGCATGCTGACTTTGCCGGGCGGGATAGAAATCATCGACGCCGATGCCGCTTTGCCGACGGTGATGTCGCCCCTCTCCGCATTTTTATCGCACGCCTCGCTCGAAGCTGGCGACAATCAGGCGCAAGCCGGCCAGGATGCCTTGCAGCTGATGACGGTGCATGCAGCCAAGGGGCTGGAGTTTGATGCCGTGTTTATCACCGGCCTGGAAGAAGGCCTGTTCCCGCATGAGAATAGCGCCAAGGAAGAGAGCGGCGTGGAAGAAGAGCGGCGCCTGATGTACGTCGCCATTACCCGCGCGCGCAAGCGTCTGTACATCAGCTTCTCACAAACGCGCATGCTACATGGCCAGACCCGTTACAACATGCGCTCGCGCTTTTTTGACGAAATGCCGGAAGCGTCCTTGAAATGGCTGACGCCGAAGGTGCAGGCAAACTGGTTCGGAAATAAAAAATCCGCCTGGGATGACGCCCCGGATGCCGCGGCGAATGCGATCGCGCAAGGCTTTAGCAAAAACCAATCGAATAGCGGCAGTGGCTGGCGCAGCGGCCAGGGTGTAGTGCACGGCAAATTTGGCGAAGGGGTGATCGTGAATATCGAAGGCAGCGGCACGAATGCCAGGGCGCATATCAATTTTGGCAAGTTTGGCATGAAACTACTCGATTTAAGTATCGCCAAATTAGATAAAATTTAACAATTGCTCAAGGCTTGAAATGCCAGCCGCCATCGGCGGTTTGCTGAATAAATAATAAATTTAAATATAATACGCGGTGCTGGTCATTACTTTTGCCATCAATGTCATCGCCGCTTTCACTGGCATCGGCAACTCGCTGGCCCCCAGCGCTTGTGCTGCTGCACCGTGGGCTATTTCATCCTGACGCATTTGCTCGACAATGGCGCGCGATTTTTCATCCTCTGCCGGCAACTTTTCCAGGTGGCTAGCCAGATGTGCGGCTACCTGGCGCTCCGTTTCCACCACAAATCCTAAACTGGCAGCGTCACCACAACGTGCGGCGATGATCCCGCAGGTGTAAGCGCCTGCATACCACAGGGGATTCAAGATACTGGTACGCGAGTTCAACTCATGGATTCTTTGTGCCGACCAAGCCAGATGATCTTCTTCTTCTTTGCCTGAATGCAAGAATTGCTGGCTGACCGCTGGCGTTTGCGAGAATAAGCCTTGTGCATCGTATAAGGCCTGAGCGCAGATCTCACCGACATGATTCACGCGCATTAAACCTGCACTATGACTTTGCTGTTGTTCTGACATGTTATTTTCTTGCACCGACAGCGCTGGATTCAGCCGGCTAGCTTTAGCCTGGCCTGAAACTACCCGTAATGCGCGGTCAAAACTGATAAGAAAGTGATTTAAGTTAGGAAATGGCATAGGAGAGGATTTTTCTTGAGAGCCATTATTGTAGCTTTGCCGCAGCGTGTATGACATTTTTATTCGTGTATTAAATTTGCTAATAATGAATTAAAAATTAGCATTAAGACAAGTACAAAATGAGGTGTTGTTGCGCTAAAGCCACACAAAATTTGCTTAAAATACGAGCGTGCGTAAATTTTAATTGCTCAAGATAGGCTTATTTGTTTCAATGACCTATCGCTTCTTGTCTAGCAGCTTTAGAAGTCTTAGCAAGAGTTGGTGCATCAATTGAGTTAATCACAATTGAATTTGATTAATTTGATTAACTACTGAAACAATAATATCGGAGAAGATTTAAATGAAAAAATCACTTATCGCTTTCGCAATTCTGGGCGCATTTGCAGCTACTGCCTCTGCTCAATCTAGTGTCACTATCTACGGCGTTATTGATGCTGCGACAATCTATACCACTAATCAAAATGCAGCTGGCGGCGCCAAGGCATTTATGAATGCTGGTGAGTTGGCAACTTCTCGTTGGGGTTTTAAGGGCACTGAAGATTTGGGTGGCGGTTTGAAGGCTAACTTTAATCTCGAAGGCACATTGGCAAACGATACTGGTGCTGCAGGAGCTGGTTTTGGTGCATCTAGCACTTCTTTATTTGATCGCGTTTCAACTGTCGGCCTGTCAGGTAATTTTGGTTCGGTTAACTTCGGCCGTCAAAACATGCTGGGTATAGATTCCGTCGGTCTGGCTGACCCTCTTGGTCTGGCTCACGCGCCGTCCAACCCGAACGTATTCTACAGCGCATTGAACGCACCGGCTCCTTGGTTTGGTGTCTGGGGTACTAACGGCGGCGGTACTGCATTGCGTCAAAACAACTCCATTAAATATTTGACTCCTATGGTGTCTGGTTTTGGTGGTGCGGCAATGTACGGTTTTGGCGAACAAGCTGGCAATACTTCGGCTAGCTCATATGCCGGTTTGTCTGCTTATTATGCTGATGGCGCATCCGGTGCAGCATTTGCTTATGCTAAATTGAAAGATGCTACTGACAGTTCTACACTGACCCTGATGGGTGGTGGTGCCAAATACAAAATGAATGCGCTGACATTCAAAGCTACTTACGTACAAAATGAAGTTGACGGTGGTGTGTCTAATAACCGTAAGATCGCTGTCATCGGTCTTGGTGTTGATTATGCATTGACTGCTGCAACAACATTGACTGGCGCTTACTACAATACTAAACTTTCCGGTAGTGCTACTGGCTGGGGTAATGGTAAAGCAGATCAATATATCGGTATGGCAAAATATGCATTCAGCAAGCGTACTATTGCTTATGCTTCTTTGACATACGCTAAGGCTGGTTCTACAGCTGCTGCGGATACTCTGATGTCCAGTAATATTATTCCTACTGGCGTGGGTCAAAGTAAGGCGACTCGCACTGCTGTTGGTGTGATGCACTCTTTCTAATACTATTTGGTATTAGTTAAGCTAATTGGCTAGTCATTGCGACTGGCAAGTAAAGGCCACCTTCTTGGTGGCCTTTACTTTTGACGGTTATTTTTTGCGCTAGTGAATTAAGTGATTATTTATTGCGACGCAGCAATTTGATCTATAGATACTGGTTTAAATGCAATTTTCTGTTGTGTTTTTGAGACGAACTTCCTTTTTTCTCTTTTAAAAAGTCGATTTAACTTGGCGGTTAACTCATATTTTGTTCAAATACGTTAACTTCTTTCTAGCAGTTTCCGACTTTTTGAAGTATTAGCCTGTGTTACGTAATTTAAAATTGTATTTTGTTACGCATACCGGACTTACCGTAGTTCATGTCAACATGAAAACCTTTGGAGAAATATCAATGAAAAAATCACTCATCGCTCTGGCAGTATTGTCAGCAGTTGCAGGCGTAGCACAAGCTCAATCTTCCGTAACTATGTACGGCGTGTTGGATATGGCTATTCAAGGCGAAAATAGAGGAGGCACTGGTAACAAATATGCATTGGATAGCGGCATTCAATCCGGTTCCCGTTTAGGTTTCAAGGGTACTGAAGATCTGGGTAGTGGTTTGAAAGCAAATTTCAATTTGGAAATGGGCATCAATGCTGATACCGGCGCTTCTGCTCAAGGTGCTACATTCGGTCGCAATGCTACAGTAGGTTTGTCTGGTGATTTCGGTGCGGTTAATTTGGGCCGTCAAAATATTCCATTGTTCAACGCTGTAGACAGTATCGATCCTTTTAGCACAGGTATGATTAGTGGTACTGCAGGCGTAGGCACTAGCGGTTACGGTGCAGCAGCTTTTTTTGTTCCCGTAATTAACCCGCGTTCGAACAATACAGTTAATTACACTTCTAATAATTACAGCGGTTTCAGCGCTACGGGTGCTTACACCTTTGGTGAACAAGCAGGTTCTTTGACGCCACAACGTCAAATGGGTGCTTCTACCACTTACTCAGCAGGTCCTATCACTGCTATCGCTGCTTACCATGCAGCCGGTGCTGTACCTGGTGCGTACACAACGCAGCGTATCGCTTTTGCCGGTGCCACTTATGATTTCGGTATGCTTAAGGCAGCTGCATCTTATGGCCGTTACACTGGTGGTAAAGCGTGGATGTTAGGCGCGACTGTACCAGTCAGTGCAGTTGGTTCAGTGGTCGCATCTGTTACTCAGGCAACTAATAATTATTTTTCTAATGAGAATAAAGGTACTCAGTTTGGTATCGGTTATACACATTCCTTATCTAAGCGTACTAACTTGTACACTTCGTACTCCCGCACCCGCAATGATGCAAATTCTAATGCTGGTGGTTTAGCTTCTGGCAATGGTAAGACAGATAATATGGCTAACGTCGGTATCCGTCACATGTTCTAATGCTTGGGCAGGCCAACTGCCTGCTTAGCTGGAATGTAAAAAAAGCACCTTCGGGTGCTTTTTTTATGCATACATTTTGATGACTATTCAGAGATTAGCCTGAGGGGAAGCTAAGCCTCGACATGTCAGGAGAATGAAACTGACAATCCAGCCAGCCCGATACCAGCAAATGCGGTGGACCAGGTCTGCCCGGGCAACACGGGATAGGCATCAGTCCAGGTGCCGGTAGTAATGATTTCTCCCGCCTGTAATGGATTGAATTGTGTTTGCGTCTTGAGCAACTGATGTAAATGCCAGATGGCATGCAATGGGCTATCAAGCACATTGCTACCAAAACCGGCCGCTAGTAAAGTTCCATCGCAGGATAGTGATACGCTGGCATTCGCCAGCACTTGCCCAAGGTGATGACGCGTTGCATTGGAGAGTATGCGCGGCTCGCCAATTAATAAGGTGCCATGTAAGCCAAGTGCTGCGATTGCATCAGCTGCTTCAAATTGCCAATCGGGATAAGGGCTAACTACAATTTCCAGCGCATGCGCCATCCATTCCAGGCAATCTGCCAATTCATCTATGCTGGCCTCTTTGGCTGGTGTGCGGCCTAGTTTAAATACCAGTTCCGGTTCGATTCTCGGGCGCATGGCACCTGTCAGGCTTTGTACTGTATACGTATCATTCAGGTAGCGTATTGTGCTGTCGAAAAGCGTACTCCAAATTGGGGCGTTGATGGCTTCTTTTTCGCCATATTTGGGCCACAGGGTCCGATTGGTGAATCCTAGTTTTCGCCCTATTGGGGTTTCACCTTCGGCCATTCGGATGGTATCGAGACTCTTGGCTATATCGTAGGCATCGTCGATGCTTAAAGTTGATGTTTTTGAGATCGGCGCTAGCGATTGCGCCGCAGCACGGGCTTGCAGAAATTGGCGGGCGTAGTGCTCAGCTTGGGATGACATTGGCATGGGGTAAAGCTGTTTTTGTGGGATTGTTCATTGTCCGTGAGTGTAGATGAATGTGCAAGCCGCTTGGTGAAAAATGATGGCTAAAAAATAATATCGATGTTTGCTATTTAAAAAATAAGGAAATAGTCATTTTGCCGGAAGTGTACGTTTTGCCAGAAAACGATCGAGCTGATTGGCAAACGCTTGTCTGTCGGCGTGCGTAAATGCTGCCGGACCGCCGGTATCGACACCGCCGCTACGGAGTTCTTCCAATAATTGGCGCATGCTGAGAAATTCGCGGATGTTTTCGCTGGTGTAAAAAGAGCCGCGCGGGTTGAGTGCGTAGCCACCTTGATCCAGCACGTCGGAGGCTAAGGGAATGTCGCCGGTGATCACCAGATCGCCGGCTACCATTAACCGGATGATTTCATTGTCAGCGACATCAAAGCCTGCGGGGACTTGCAAGGCTTTGATTACGCGCGAGGGCGGGGTGTTGAGCAGTCGGTTGGCGACCAGTGTGGTGTGAATCTGCAAGCGTTCTGCGGCCTGGAACAAGATGTTCTTGATGACATTGGGGCAGGCATCGGCATCAACCCAGATTTGCATGACAGTACTTTCAAATGAATTTCAAAGTTAATATGACTTACGCAAAACCGTCCCAGCGTCGTTGCACTCGCCTTGTCGTACTGAAGTACTGTCTTCGGCGGTACGCCTAGCTGGAGCAATTTTGCGTCAGTCCTATTTAATTTATGGAGGATAATAAATATACTCCCCAATATTTACTATAAAAACTGCCGCATAGCGCACGTTATTAGCGCGTGTGTAAAATATACTAGGGGGAGTATCTGTTTTCATCGATTTTTATTTCTATTTCGATAGCGATCCGCTTCCGGGCTTAGGCTTAAGCAATCCCCCATACTTCACCGTTGGGGCCGGTTTGCGGTGCGGTGATGCCAAAATGGGCATACGCGCTTGGCGTCGCGATGCGGCCGCGTGGTGTGCGCTGTAAGTAGCCCTGTTGGATCAGATACGGTTCCAGCACGTCTTCGATGGTGTCGCGCTCTTCGCCGATGGCGGCGGCAACGTTATCGAGTCCGACCGGGCCACCGCCGAATTTAAACAAGATGGCTTCCAGCAGTTTCCTGTCCATCAAATCGAAACCGACCGCATCGACATCGAGCATGACGAGTGCCGCATCGGCGGTGGCTTTGCTTATTTCGCCATTGCCCTTGACCTGGGCATAGTCACGCACCCGCCTGAGCAGGCGATTGGCGATACGCGGCGTACCGCGTGCCCGCTTGGCGATTTCGTGGGCGCCATCCGGCTGTATCGGCACATTCAATAAGGCGGCAGAGCGCGTGACGATTTTGGTCAATTCGTCGGCGGTATAAAACTCCAGCCTGGCGACGATGCCAAAACGGTCGCGCAAGGGATTGGTCAGCATGCCGGCGCGGGTGGTGGCGCCAACCAGGGTAAACGGTTGCAGGTCGAGCTTGACGGAGCGCGCCGCCGGGCCTTCGCCTATCATGATGTCGATCTGATAGTCTTCCAGCGCAGGATACAAAATCTCTTCCACTACCGGTGACAGGCGGTGAATTTCATCGATGAATAAGACGTCATTCGCTTCCAGGTTCGTCAGCAGCGCGGCCAGATCGCCGGCGCGCTCGAGCACCGGGCCGGAAGTCTGGCGCAGGTTCACGCCCATTTCGCGCGCGATGATATGCGCCAGCGTGGTCTTGCCCAAGCCGGGCGGGCCAAATAGCAGGGTATGATCAAGCGCTTCATTGCGCTGGCGTGCGGCGCTGATAAAAATTTCCAGCTGGCCGCGAATTTTTTCTTGCCCTACGTATTCGTCGAGTTGTTTCGGCCGCAGCGCGCGTTCTATCGCCTCTTCTTGCGGCGATGAGGGCGTGGCGGCAATAATGCGCGGTTCGCTGTAATTCGACGACAGGTTATCGGTTTGTATGCTCATGAGTTGGTCTTTAATTTGCTCTTGGCCTGAGCCTGGGTTTTAGCCCTTGGACAGCGCTTTGAGTGCGAGTTTAATGCCATCCGAAACGCCGGCACCGGCCGGTACCGATTTCATCGCGAGCAGCGCTTCCTTGTCGTTATAGCCGAGCGCGAATAAGGCGTTCAAAATATCCGCGCTATGGTCACCCGCAGCAACGGCGGCACTGACGCCGGCGATATCTGCACCGAGTTTGCCCTTCAGCTCTAGCAGCAGACGTTCGGCGGTTTTTTTGCCTATGCCTGGCACGCGTGTCAGGCGTCCGGCTTCTTGCAAAGTAATTGCCTGCGCCAGATCCGCCACAGACATGCCGGATAATATCGATAAGGCGGTGCGGGCACCTACGCCGCTAATCTTGATGAGCTGGCGGAAGGTGGCGCGCTCTTCGGCCGTGCCAAAGCCGAACAGCACGTGCGCGTCTTCGCGTATCGCTAAATGAGTGAGTAAGACGACTCTTTCGCCGAGTGCCGGCAGATTGTAGAACGTGCTCATCGGCACATCGACGTCATAGCCTACGCCTTGGCAATCAACCAGTAATTGCGGGGGATTTTTTTCGACCAGGGTGCCTGCGATGCGACCTATCATGAGTCTGCTCTCATACTGTATGAATAAGCAGTGATAGTAAACGATTCTGGCGCTGTTGACGAGGATGGAATGCAGGAAAGCGGCTCGATAGAGCAGGGTGGCGTAATCCGGCGATCAGCCGATCAGCCGGCCGGCGCGTATGCGCAAGCCTTTTTTAGCCAGTTCGGGTGCCATTGCGCCCAATATGGCCAGCGTGTCGCCGCTATGTGCGTGGCAAATCGCCACGCCGAGCGCATCGGCGGCATCGGTGCTGGGGGTGCCGGACAGCATCAGCAGGCGTTTCACCATCTCTTGCACTTGCTCTTTTTTTGCCTTGCCATGGCCGACCACGCCTTGCTTGACTTGCAGTGCGGTGTATTCGGCTACCGCGAGGTCAGCACTGACTAGCGCGCAGATCGCCGCACCGCGCGCCTGTCCCAGCAATAGGGTGGATTGCGGATTGACGTTGACGAAGACTTTTTCGATCGCCGCGCAATCGGGTTGATACGTGCGGATAATTTCCGCGACGCCGGCGAAAATGGTTTTCAGGCGCTCGGGCAGCGAGCCTTCCACCGTCTTAATGGTGCCGGAAGCAATATAACTGAGTTTGCTGCCTTGTTTGTCTATCACGCCGAAGCCTGTGGTGCGCAGGCCGGGGTCGATGCCGAGAATTTTCATGGGCATGCTTCCCCTCTCCCGCATGCGGGCGAGGGGGAGAAGAGCTTAATGGCGGAAATGGCGTGTGCCGGTATACACCATGACCACGCCACGCTCGTCCGCGGCATCGATCACTTCCTGATCGCGCATCGAGCCACCCGGATGGATGACGCAGGTTGCGCCGGCATCGACGACGACATCCAATCCATCGCGGAACGGGAAGAAAGCATCCGACGCAACGGCTGAACCGGCTAAAGTCAAACCGGCATTTTGCGCTTTAATCGAGGCAATCCGTGCCGAATCGATACGGCTCATCTGGCCCGCACCGACGCCCAAGGTCATGCCATTGGCGCAAAATACGATGGCATTGGATTTTACGTATTTGGCCACGCGCCAGGCAAACATCATGTCCGCCATTTGCTGTGGTGTCGGTTGCAGTTTGGAGACTACGCGCAACTCTTCTTGCTTGACGTTTTTGGCATCCGGCGCCTGCACCAGTAAGCCACCGCCGACGCGTTTGAAGTCGTAGTTGTTGACGGCACTGCCGAGTGAGATTTGCAGCAGGCGAACATTCTGTTTGGCTGAAAAAATCTGTAGCGCTTCAGCGCTGAACGAAGGCGCGATCAAGACTTCGACGAATTGTTTCGCGACCACTTCAGCGGCTTTGCCGTCGAGCTCGCGGTTAAACGCGATAATGCCGCCAAAAGCCGAAGTCGGGTCTGTTTGCAAGGCTTTGCTGTAGGCTTCAAATGGGTTGGCGCCCAGCGCCACGCCGCAAGGGTTGGCGTGTTTGACGATGACGCAAGCGGCAGCGTTGCCAATTTCGTTAAACGATTTAACGCATTCCCATGCCGCATCGGCATCGGCGATATTGTTGTACGACAGTTCCTTGCCTTGCAATTGCTTGTAATTGGCCAGCGCGCCATCAAAGGCGTTCAAGTCACGGTAGAACGAGGCTGCCTGATGCGGGTTCTCGCCGTAACGCATTTCTTGCACTTTTTCAAAATGCAGATTCAGCGTTTGCGGGAATTGGCTGCGCGTGGCGTGCGCTTTGTCTTCGCCCAGGCTGGTCAGGTAATTCGTGATCGCGCCGTCATATTGTGCCGTGTGCGCAAAGACTTTTTTGGCCAGCGTGAACTTGGTGTTGTAGCTGACTTCGTTCTGGTTCGCTTTCATTTCATCCAATACGACTTGATAGTCGCTAGGATCAACAATCACCACCACATCTTTATGGTTCTTGGCGGAGGAGCGCAACATCGTCGGGCCACCGATATCGATGTTTTCTATCGCATCTTCCAGCGAGCATTCTGCCTTGGCAACCGTTTGCTGAAACGGGTACAGATTGACAACCACCATGTCGATGGTCGGGATGCCGTGCTGTGCCAGTGCCGCCATGTGCTCAGGAAAATCGCGGCGCGCCAAAATGCCGCCATGGACTTTCGGATGCAAAGTCTTGACACGGCCATCCAGCATTTCCGGAAAACCGGTGTAATCAGCGACTTCGGTCACCGCTAAACCGTTATCGGCCAGCAGTTTTGCGGTACCGCCGGTGGAGAGCAGTTTGATGCCGCGTGCCGATAATTCACGGGCAAATTCGAGTATGCCGGTTTTGTCGGAAACTGAGATGAGGGCTTGTTTGATCATAATGGACAATTAAAAAAGAGGATTTAAAGTAAGCCGTGCTGTTGCAGTTTTTTGCGCAAAGTATTGCGATTGATGCCTAACATATCCGCTGCCTGTGACTGATTGCTGTCAGCGCGCGTCATGACCATTTCCAGCATCGGTTTCTCGACGGCAAGAACCACCATATCGTAAATATTCGAAGCAGGTTGTTCACCCAAATCACGGAAATACTTATCTAGATTTTTGTGAACGGCTTCTTGAATGCTGTCTTTGCTCATGCTGTATTTTTCTATTAGTGCTGTTGGCACATCTATAAATTGATTTCCCGGGCGCATACCTGCGTTGCAAATCCTCACAATACCGACGTATTGTTCCGGTTTGCGCCTTGGTCTGCATCCCGATAAATCAATTTCCAGACGTGCCAATTTTTTGTTTTTATTGACTGACGACGTTGATTTTTTTATGCGCAAGCTTGTGACTTGTTGATAAAAAAATCAGGCTGCCAGCTTTTCTTCAGAGGGGCGGTATTGTAACCGCTCTCCGACTCGACTATCAAAAAACATTTTTACTGCGTTTAATTGGTCTTCACAAGAGCTTAATACATTCATCTCTTGTCTAAATTCTTCGCCTCCGATGAGATCTTGTACATACCAGCCGATATGCTTGCGTGCGGTGCGTACCCCCATGAATTCGCCATAAAAGGCATAATGTTCGCGCAAGTGCTGATCCATTAATTGGCTCACTTCTGACACCATGGGGGGAGGTAAATACGTACCGGTTTTCAGGTAATGCTCAATTTCCCTGAAAATCCACGGCCGGCCTTGGGCCGCGCGGCCTATCATGATGGCGTCAGCGCCAGTTATTTGTAATACGTACTTGGCTTTCTCGGGCGTAGTGATGTCGCCATTCGCCACTACCGGGATCTTCACGGATGATTTAACCGCCGCGATCGTCTGGTATTCAGCCTCGCCTTTGTAACCGTCGGCGCGCGTGCGGCCATGCAGGGTTAGCATGGCAATACCCGCCGATTCGGCGATGCGTGCGATATTGAGCGCGTTCTTGTTGGCCCTATCCCAGCCGGTGCGGAACTTCAGCGTGACAGGGACATCGACTGCCCTGACGACGGCATCTAAAATCTGCGCCACCAGTTTTTCATCTTGCAACAAGGCCGAGCCGCACCAGGCGTTACAGACTTTCTTGACCGGGCAACCCATGTTGATATCGATGATCTGCGCACCTTTGTCGACATTGTGCTTGGCACATTCGGCCAGCATCCGCGGATCTGCGCCGGCGATTTGTACCGCTTTAGGCTCCATCTCCCCTTCGTGATTGGTGCGCCGGGAAGATTTTTCGGTATCCCATAACTTGGGATTGGACGCTGCCATTTCGGAAACCGCATAGCCAGCACCCAGGGCTTTGCATAATTGGCGAAATGGCCGGTCCGTCACGCCAGCCATCGGCGCAACAAAAATATTATTCCGCAGCTGATAAGGGCCGATGTGCACGATGGTATTGAGGATGAAAATCTTGGAGATGCGTATTCTACCTGAATTACTGCCTAAATAATTAGCAAAAAGGGGATGCGATTCATAGAATATTTTTTTCTATCCAGCGACTATTTTCGATAGCTGAATTAGAGCAAAAATTCAAAAACGTCATTGTGTGTTGCACGGAAACCAATCTTGCACAATTCTTAGTTATACTCGCAGCCACCTCACTATTTTCTCCCTGTAAAAATGCATTTCATTCGTGTCCGACCAGATCCTGACGCGAATGAAATACGTTTTTTTAAATTAATGGAGTCATATAGTGAGTCATATTTCTGCGGAGGCGTTGCATCGCATTACGATTGTTGGTGGTGGTGCTGGCGGTCTGGAGCTGGCGGTGCGTTTAGGTAAAAAACTGGGCAAGCAGAAAAAAGCAGTAATCACTTTGGTGGACGCTAGCCGTACCCATTTGTGGAAACCTTTGTTACATCAAGTTGCGGCTGGCACGCTCGATAGCCATGCTGACGAACGTGAATATTTTGCTCTGGCACGTTCCAATCATTTTGATTTTCGGCTGGGTCGCATGGATGGCCTGAATCGGGCCAAGAAAGAAATTTATCTCGCTCCCACCATCGACGAAAATGGCGAAGAATTGTTGCCGATCCAGGCGATAGGCTATGACAGCCTGGTCGTCGCATTGGGCAGCCAGACCAATGATTTTGGCACGCTGGGCGCGCGCGACAACTGCATCATGCTCGATTCTTTGTCGGCGGCGGAGCGCTTTCACAAAAAATTGATCAATTGCTGCCTGCGTGCGCAATCCCAGGCACAGGGCGCTGGCGAAGGGCGATTCACCGTCACCATTATCGGCGGGGGAGCGACCGGTGTCGAGCTGGCGGCAGAATTGCACATGACCACCAAAATATTATCGAGCTATGGCCTGGTGAATTTTCATCCCGAAAAAGAGTTGAAGATCGTCATTGTCGATGCCGCGCCACGCCTGTTGCAAATGCTGCCCGAGCGTTTGTCCGCCTCGGTGGCAAAAGAGTTGCGCAGCATCGCGATCGAAATACATACCAATGAAAAAGTGGTTGAGGTATCGAAAGACGGCGTCAAGATGGCCAGCGGAAAATTTATCCCCAGCGGCATCGTGGTGTGGGCGGCCGGCATCAAGGCAGCCGAATTTTTGAAGGACATAGACGGCCTGGAAAGCAATCGCATCAACCAGCTGGTGGTCAACCGCCAGCTGCAAACCAGCCGGGACCCGGCGATTTTTGCTTTAGGCGATTGCTGTGCCTGTCCGCAAGGAGAGGGGCAGCCGGCGGTGCCGCCGCGGGCGCAATCGGCACATCAGCAAGCCAGTATGCTGGCCAAATCACTGACCCGGCTGTTGCAGGGTAAATCTTTGCTGGAGTTTACCTATAAAGACCACGGCTCGCTGGTCTCATTGGGTAATTACAGCACGGTCGGCAGTCTGATGGGGGCGATTGCCAGTGGCTCGATTTTTATTGAAGGCACACTTGCCAAGTGGATGTACTGGTCGCTGCATAAGCACCATCAGGTAGCCGTCAACGGACTGTTTCATACCTGGCTGTCAACCTGGGCGGAAACCATCGATAGGGTGCGCAATCCGCGTATCAAGTTACATTAAAATCGAAAGGCGAGATGCCCTATCCATGCGGTCTGCAGAGCAAAAATCGGCTGCAAGGCGCATGGATATTGCGCAGGGAGGGTTTTGTTGTTTTTTGACGATTGTCAACTATATCCTTTCAAGTGGGTAATTTAAAAGAGTATGATTTTTAGTGAATTTTTGGATTGTTATTTAAGCAATTGTATTGGCCGTACACTTGTGCTATTTGCCGTACGATAAGCGGTCGTTCATAGAGGTTATTAAAGATGAATCAATCAAATCCCGTAGTGCAGTCGCAGAGCGGTAGTCGTCGTTTTGTGGTTGATATGATCGGTTTTTCTGATGCTGAAAAAAGCATGCTGGCATCGACTTTTCGTCTTACCGGACGACGCGCCTATGCCTATGTCGAGCCGACAGATGAAGATCAGCGGGCCGATATTTACCTCATCAATGCGGATCAACCAGAAGCCATGGCGGCGATGCAAGAACGCGCACCGAATGTGCATTCACCAGCGGTGATTATTGGACGCAATGCCGTCTCTGCGGGCTGGCCTTTTGTGCAAAAGCCCATCCATTGGATGCGCTTGTTTGAGCATCTAGATGAATTGATGCAAGCCGCTTTGCTGGAGCGTAGCCTGCGTGAGCAACAAGCGGATAGTCAATGGGACGGGCAGACTTACCGTCGCTCTATCGACAAAAAATCGCTGGCTGATGCGGTGTTTCTCCCTCCGCGCAGTACTGAATCTGTTTTGGTGGTGGATGACAGTGCGACGGTTCGCGCCTTTATGCGCATCAAGCTGGCACCGTTTCACTTTGATGTCGATTATGCCGAAAATGGTGAGCAGGCGATCGATATGGCGCAAGCTAAATCCTATACCTGCATCTTTCTCGACATTATGATGCCGGGCATAGACGGCTATGAAGTCTGCAAGCGCATCAAAGCCAATGCGGATACCAAACAAACAGCCGTCGTGATGTTGAGTAGTAAATCGTCGATGTTTGATAAATTCAGGGGTAACTGGGCTGGCTGCGATGCTTACCTTGGTAAGCCTGTGGCCGAAGATGATTTACTCGCTACCATTGCGCGTTTTTTGCCTAGCGCACGCGCTTAGCTGAGGGTGCGCGATCTGCGCACATTTATTGCGCACAATTGTGATTGATTTCATCCATCACATCCGTCTCTAGATGGGCAATGTCGCCCCACTGCACGAGGTGAATCGTGTCGCCTTCCATCGTAAACCGATTGATGCTGGCGTTATAGATGGTGATATCGCGCGGCGTATTTAATGGTAAATTTTTGGCAGCGCGGTAAGCACATTCCAATACGCCGCCGTGAGCGACTAAAGCGATTTTTTTGCCTTGAAACTGACGCGCATAATGGGTGATCGCTGCCATAATCCGGTGGTGAAATTGACGTATGCTTTCGCCGGTATAGCTGGCGTCAAGCTCGGCGGCCGGAAAACTGGCATCAGGGTCATGTGAGCGCCAGTTCGCATACGCTTCCGGAAAGCGCTGCGGCAGTTCGCTATACAGTAGGCCCTCAAAACCACCAAAACAACGCTCGCGCAAAGAGGCATCTATTCGCGTGCTCAATCCCTGCAGGCGCGCGATTTCGCCGGCGGTTTGCACCGCTCTTTGCAGGTCGCTGGAAATGATCGCATCGAGCTTTTCATTTTGCAGTGCCGCTGCCAGCGCCTTGGCCTGGCGCGTACCCTCCGCATTCAAGGGAATATCCAGATGGCCTTGCAGTTTGCGCAGTGCGTTCCAGGCGGTTTCGCCATGGCGTATCAATAAAATGTCGGTCATGCGCTTCGCTTATACAGGTGGTTTGATTTGCAGCCAGAAAGTCACCGGGCCATCATTAGTTAGCGACACTTTCATGTCCGCGCCAAATTGGCCGGTTGCTACCGGTGCATGCTGGGTTTGGGCGTGCCGGACAAAATAGTTAAAGAGTTCTCGCCCGATTTCGGGTGTCGCTGCAGGAGTGAAGGACGGCCGGGTGCCGGAGTTGGTATCCGCCGCCAGGGTAAATTGCGGCACCAGCAAGAGTCCGCCGGCGACATCGGTAAGGCTGAGATTCATCTTGCCAGCCTGATCTGAAAACACCCGATACGCCAGCAGTTTCTTCAATAAGGCATCGGCTTGTTTTTCAGTGTCGCCGCGTTCGGCGCACAGCAACACCATCAGGCCGGCGTCGATGGCGCCGATGCGGGCACCGTCGACGACGACGCTGGCCTGGCTCACTCTTTGTAGCAGCGCTATCATGCGCTCAAAGTCACTTTGGCAAATTTTCGCTTACCTACCTGCACCACGACTGTTCCTGCGCCCACTTGCAAATGCTTGTCGCTGATGACCGCGCCGTCGATCCGCACGCCGCCCTGATCCACCATGCGCATCGCCTCGGAGGTCGAGGCACAGAGATTGGCTTGTTTGAGCAATTGGGCGATCGCCAGCGGTGCGCCGGACAGGCTCAGTTCGCTAATGTCATCCGGTATCCCGCCTTTGGAGCGATTGACAAAATCCGCCAGCGCATCTTCCGCCGCTTGCCTGCTGTGGAAACGGGTGACGATTTCCTGCGCAATCGCGACTTTGATGTCGCGCGGGTTTTGCCCCTCGCTGACGGCTTGCTTGTACTGCGCGATTTGTTCCAGTGAACAGAACGACAGCAGCTCATAGTAGCGCCACATCATCTGGTCCGAGATACTCATGATCTTGGCGAACATGGTATTGGCCGGTTCGGTGATGGCGATGTAATTGTTTTTGGATTTGGACATTTTCTCTATGCCATCCAAACCCTCCAGCAGCGGCATGGTCAAGATACATTGCGGCTCCTGGCCGTGACCTTTTTGCAGTTCACGTCCGACCAGCAGATTGAATTTCTGGTCAGTGCCGCCCAGCTCCAGATCCGCATGCAGCGCGACGGAATCGTAACCCTGCATCAATGGATAGAGAAATTCATGGACAGAAATCGGCGTACCTTCCTTAAAGCGCTTGGTGAAATCATCGCGCTCCATCATGCGCGCCACCGTGTACTTGGAGGCCAGTTGTATCATGCCGCGCGCACCCAGCGGATCGGACCATTCCGAGTTATAGCGGATTTCGGTTTTGCTGGCATCTAATACTAGCGACGCTTGCTTGAAATAGGTTTGCGCGTTGGCTTCGATCTGTTCGCGCGTCAGTGGCGGGCGTGTGATATTGCGGCCGGACGGGTCGCCGATCATCGAAGTGAAATCGCCGATCAGGAAAATCACGTTGTGACCCAGGTCCTGCAATTGGCGCATTTTATTCAGCACCACCGTATGGCCAAGATGGAGATCCGGCGCGGTAGGGTCCAGACCTAATTTGATGCGTAAGGGCTTGCCAGTTTGTTCACTGCGCGCCAGCTTTTGCGCAAATTCGGATTCAATAAGTAGTTCGTCAACGCCACGTTTTGTAACAGCTAGTGCATGTTGCACAGCATCCGACAGCGGCAGCGCTTTAGAGTGAGGGGCGGTATTGGCGGAATTTTGTTTGGAAGTCATTATTAAATTAATCAGAATCAACTTATTTTGTAACACCGCTGGTAGTTTTCGTGTTCTGAATTCATAATCAGCGTTCAGTTTTTTTATTCGTTTGTTGTTTTTTGCTACAAACAGGCGAATTTTTGTATCACCAGCCTTTTGATTTGCCTACGAAGTAATCAATTTTTACCGAAGTACCTGGTAAATATCACGATAGACAATCAAGGATTTTCAATCAACATCGTCAATTTTAACTTATTGCATGCGTCCAACAGATAAATTCACTCATTTAGCTTCTGGCAGCAAGTTGTTCGGAACCACGCGCACCTCGCGCATCGTCTCATTTTCCGCTTTGTTTTTTGCTGTATGCGCTTTTGGCGCAGTAGGTGTCGCACCATTGGCACCAGACGCAGCAGATTTACCTGTCAAAAAAATCACCCAAGAATTGAACTTACCTAAAATAGATGAACAAATTGCAGCGCTGGAAGCCAGTGAGCAACATTTCATCCGGGAAGAAAAAGTCTTGCGTGGCGATACACTAGGCTCGCTGATGTTGCGCCTGGGTATTGATGACAATGAGGCAAATAATTTCATCAAATCTGATGCGACTGCGCATAACCTGTTGCAGGTCAAGGCGGGTAAATCCGTCCGTGCCCAGACCAATGATGAAGGCGAGTTAGAGTGGTTACAAGCGAGCTTGCAGGAGGGTAGCGACAAACCCACCAGAACCATTACCGTATCCCGCGACTCTTCCGGCAAGCTGAGCGCGGCCGAGACATCCGCAAAACTTGAAAGACGCGTAGAAATGCGCGCCGCCGACATCCGTTCATCGCTGTTTGCCGCAACCGATGAAGCGCAGATTCCCGATAATATCGCCAATCAGATTGTCAGCATGTTTGAGACCAATGTCGATTTCCGTTATTTGCAACGCGGCGATCATTTCAACGTGGTCTATGAAACTTTTTGGCAAAATGGCGAATTCGTCAAAACCGGCCGCGTCCTTGCCGGTGAATTCAGCAACGTAGGTAAGCTGTTTCAGTCGGTCTGGTTTGATGAGACTGGTGGTAATGGCGGGTACTACAATTTTGACGGCACTTCGCTGAAAAAAGCCTTCTTGAAATCACCGCTGGAGTTCACCCGGGTGTCGTCTGGTTTTTCGATGCGCCTGCATCCGATTTCTGGCTTATGGAAGCGCCATACCGGCGTCGACTTTGCCGCAGTGACCGGTACACCGATACGCGCGACCAGTGATGGCGTGATTGAATCGGTCGGGCCACATGGCGGTTACGGCAATCTGGTGGTGGTCAAGCACTGGTCGAATTACAGCACCGCTTACGCCCACATGAGCCGCTTTGCCGCTGGTATCCACAAAGGCAGCAAAGTCAGCCAGGGTGAAGTGATCGGTTATGTCGGCACCACAGGCTGGTCTACCGGACCGCATTTGCATTACGAGTTCCGTGTCAATAACGAGCCGCGTGATCCTTTGTCCGTCAGTATTCCGAATGCCGCGCCGCTGGCCGCCAATGAGTTGTCGCGTTTCAAAAATGTGGCATCTGATATGACACATCGCTTTACCTTGCTGCGTCCAGAACGTCAGGCAGAAGTGATGAAGCTGGCAGCAAAATAAAGCTGTAAAATCATTCAGGCCGAACCTAGTGTTCGGCCTTTTTTTTATTTAACCGAGATTTTCCATTAGAATTTGAGATGATGACGGATGCACTTTTCGAGGCAGTTTTGGCGTGAATGAGGCGCTCATGGTGAGCCATGAGCAACGAAGAGCGTCAAAAATGACCGAAAATGCGCCGTCAGCGCTCAAATAGCACCTTTGGTGCGTCTAATGGAAATCTCGGTTTAACGCCATGAATAGCTCAAACAATCATTTATATATAGGTCTCATGTCAGGCACCAGCCTCGATGGTGTCGATGGCGTATTAGTCGACTTGCCGCAAGATGGCGCAGCAATGCGCCTGCTGGCCAGTGCCTACCAGCCATTTTCTGCTGCGCTGCGTAGTGAGGCGATGGCCTTGCAACAGCCGGGTGAAAATGAAATCGAGCGCGAAGCGCAACTGGCAAATCATCTGGCAGAAAACTATGCGGCCTGCGTTGCTGCCCTGCTGCAAGCACATCCACAGGCGCAAGTGCGCGCCATCGGCGTACACGGGCAAACCATACGGCATCGGCCCGAGCTTGGTTATACCCGTCAAACCAATAATCCCGCCTTGCTGGCAGAGCTGTGCGGTATCGATGTCATCGCCGATTTCCGTAGCCGCGATGTGGCTGCAGGCGGGCAGGGCGCGCCACTGGTGCCGGCATTCCATAGAGCCGTTTTTGGTGCGCCTGAGGCATGCCGGGTCGTGGTGAATATCGGCGGCATCAGCAATATCAGTATCTTGCACGCCGATGGCCGTACCACCGGTTTTGATACCGGCCCCGGCAATGTTTTGATGGATGCCTGGATCGCCCGGCATCAGGGTAGCAGTTATGATGAGAATGGTACGTGGGCGAGCCAGGGGCGAGTTCAGCCAGACTTGCTGGCAGCTTTTTGTGACGAAGCATTTTTGCAGTTGACGCCGCCCAAAAGTACCGGCCGCGACTTGTTTCGCCCAGACTGGCTGGCGGCAAAACTCAGCGCCTTTGCCGCCGTCTCGGCCGTCGATGTGCAGGCGACTTTATGCGCGTTTACCGCGGTGACTCTGGCCGATGCCATCAGCCGGTACGCGCCGGATGTCAGCGCGGTGTCTATCTGCGGTGGCGGTGCTTACAACGCCACGCTGATGCGGGCGCTAAGCATCGCATTACAAGCGCGCGACTGCGCTGCCAGCGTCGATAGCACCGCCCGCCTAGACGTCTCGCCCAGCCATGTCGAGGCACTGGCCTTCGCCTGGCTAGCCCAGCGCTTCACCTTGCGTCTGCCAGGTAATTTACCCGAGGTGACCGGTGCCGAGGGTTTGCGCATATTGGGGGCGCTGTATCCGGCTTGATCTGGCAAAATGCGCTACCATTATTACCTTCTTTAACCGCCCCGCAGGGATACCATGACTCATCTCATTTACATCGCCGACCCCATGTGCTCATGGTGTTACGGCTTCGGCCCCGAACTGACCGGCTTGCTCGACACCCTGCCGGATGCGCGTCTCGACATCGTGCTCGGCGGCTTGCGTGCGTATAACACCGAAGTCATGGATGAGGCGAAAAAAGCCACGATTTTAGACCATTGGAAACACGTGGAAGAAGCCAGCGGCTTGCCGTTTACCCGCCACGGCATGGCGCAGCCGGGTTTTATTTACGATACCGAACCCGCCTGCCGCACCGTGGTAGCGGCCCGCACGCTGGCCGACGACTTGCCGTCGCGCGCGATTCTGGATGTATTCCACGCGGTACAACATGCCTTTTATGCCGAAGGCAAAGATATCACCGACCTGCATTTACTCGCGCAGATAGCGACTGAGGCACTGAATAAGGCGGGTGATACCGGCAGTTTTGATGCCGGGAGTTTTTATGAAACCCTGACCGCGCCGATGACCATAGCAGAGACGCAGCAAGATTTCGCGCAAACCCAGCGCTGGGGCATCAGCGGCTTTCCTGCATTGCTGCTGGCGCATCAGGATGCCTTGCATATGGTCGCTTCTGGCTATACTAAAACCGCTCAGCTTGTAAGTGCTATCAACGCGGTGTTGCGCGCTTGACGGGAAGCGTGCAGCGATGACTATTCAACAATGAGTCGGCCTGGTGTGCATATCCTGTGCGGGTTTCACGGCTACCTGGCCGCTCACGCATATCCCATGCGGTTCTTCAGCCTATGTGCCCGCCAACCCGCATGGACATTGCGCGCTGGCTGTGTGCCTGCTCTATTTTGTTTTTGCGTAAACCCTAGCCAGAATGGAATTTAGGCTTTAGTATTGTCAGCGAAGCATGCGCTTCAACGTCGCTCGGACGGTTCCGGGCGCTTACGTACAATTTATCATGACAAAATCACTTACTCCGCTGGGTCGGGGTGCAAGCGTTCACGCTGCTGCATCGTCGACAGCATCACAAACTACAGCCCAAACTACAGCCCAAACTACAGCCCGTTATACGTTTTCCCGCATCAACCGTCTTCCTCCTTACGTCTTCAATATCACCGCTGAACTAAAAATGGCGGCGCGGCGGCGTGGCGAAGATATTATCGATATGTCCATGGGTAATCCCGATGGCGCCACACCGGCGCATATCGTGGATAAATTGGTTGAGGCGGTTAGGCGGCCAGATACGCACGGCTATTCTGCCTCCAAGGGCATCCCGCGTTTGCGCCGTGCCATTACGCATTGGTACAAATCGCGCTACGACGTCAATCTTGATCCCGATTCGGAAGCCATTGTCACTATCGGTTCTAAAGAAGGGTTGGCGCATCTGATGCTGGCGACCTTGGATAAGGGCGATACGGTGCTGGTACCTAACCCGAGTTACCCTATTCATATTTATGGCGCGGTGATTGCTGGTGCGGATATCCGTTCGATACGGATGAGTCCCGGGGTGGATTTCTTTGATGAGCTTGAGCGTGCAATACGCGAAAGTTATCCTAAACCGAAGATGATGATTTTTGGTTTTCCGTCGAATCCGACTGCGCAATGTGTGGAGCTGGAATTTTTCGAGCGCGTGATTAAGCTGGCCAAAGAACACCATATTTTAGTCGTGCATGATCTGGCTTATGCCGACATTACCTTTGATGGCTGGAAAGCACCGTCCATCATGCAGGTAGAGGGCGCACGTGATGTCGCGGTGGAGTTTTTTACGCTGTCCAAAAGCTATAACATGGCAGGCTGGCGTATCGGCTTTATGGTCGGAAACAAAGAGCTGGTCGCGGCGCTGGCACGGATTAAAAGCTATCACGATTATGGCAGCTTCACACCGGTTCAGGTGGCGGCGATTGCGGCGCTGGAAGGCGACCAGACTTGCGTGCAAGAGATCCGCGATAAATATCAGCGGCGTCGCGATGTGATGGTCAAGGGCTTGCACGAGCTGGGCTGGATGGTGGAGTCACCGAAAGCTTCGATGTATATCTGGGCGCGGATTCCGGAGCCATATCGCCATCTAGGTTCGCTGGAATTTGCCAAGCTGGTGCTGGAAAAAGCTAAGTTGTGCATCTCGCCGGGCATCGGTTTTGGTGACTATGGCGATGAGTACGTCCGCTTTGCCCTGATAGAAAATGAAGCGCGTAGCCGTCAGGCTTTACGGGGTTTGAAGGCGATGTTTCGTGAAGAGCTCGTTGTTAAGCCGGTGTAATGAGGCCGGTGTATTAAATATGTAATTTGCGGAGCGCGTAGGGTGCGCATGGCGTGCCCTATGCGTTTTTTCGTCCTGTTTTATTTTTTTGAATACTAAAATGAGCCAATATTGGAGCAAAGTCGTTCATGGTCTCACCCCTTATGTGCCGGGTGAGCAGCCAAAGATGAACGACATGATTAAGCTGAACACCAATGAAAATCCCTATCCTCCATCGCCTAAAGCCCTGGCAGCGATACAGCAGGCGGCGTCGGAAGATTTACGTTTGTATCCGGCACCCAATGCCGACCAATTGAAGCAGGCGATTGCTGATTATCATCATGTGACGCCGCAACAAATTTTTGTCGGTAATAGTTCGGATGAGGTACTGGCACATACTTTTTTAGCTTTGCTCAAGCATGATCTGCCGATATTGTTTCCCGATATTACTTACAGTTTTTACCCTGTGTATTGCGGCCTGTATGAAATAGCATTTCAAACGGTTCCTTTGCGTGACGATTTCAGTTTGCACATCGCGGATTACCTGCGCCCGAATGGCGGCGTCATATTTCCAAATCCGAATGCGCCGACTGGACGATTGCTGGCGCTGGAAGAGATCGAACGTTTGCTGATGGCCACGCCGGATTCTATGGTCGTGGTGGATGAGGCTTATATCGATTTTGGCGGTACCTCGGCCATTGCCCTGGTCCATACCTATCCGAATTTACTGGTGATCCAGACCTTGTCAAAAGCGCGTTCGCTGGCGGGCTTGCGGGTCGGTTTTGCCATCGGCCATCCTGATCTGATCATGGCCTTGGAGCGCGTCAAAAACAGTTTTAATTCTTATCCGCTCGACCGGCTTGCGATTGCCGGTGCCAGCGCGGCGTTTGCTGATGTGGCTTATTTTAAGCAAACCTGTGCGGCAGTCATCGCCACGCGCACGGAGCTGGTGGCTAGTCTTGAAGAACTGGGTTTTGACGTGGTGCCATCGAGTGCCAACTTTGTCTTCATGCGCCATCCGCAACATGATGCGCGCACATTGCAGGCCTACTTGCGCAGCCAGGCCATTATCGTTCGTCACTTTAATCAGGCGCGTATCAATCAGCATTTGCGCGTGACGATAGGCACGGATGAACAATGCAGGCAACTGGTGCTGGTTTTGCGTGAGTATTTACAGCGTCAGCAGTCATTCGCTTCTTAAATCCAACTGTGCCGCTGTATGCTTTCGCTATCAGACTTGATAAGTCGCTTGTATCCAGTCAATAAATAATTGCACTTCAGCGCGCATTACTGCTTGTGCTTCATGCACCAGGTAATACGCATGCGGCGGTGATGCCAGCTGGGTGTCAAACAGGCGGACTACCTCACCTGTATTGATCGATTCTTCGGCAAAATGCTGGCGCGTGAGTCCTACTCCATGTCCATGTTTAATTGCTTCCAGCAATAAGCCCAGATCGTCCATGCGTAAGCCACTGGTCGGCTCTGGCCAATCTAAACCGGCCACTTCAAACCAGGGTTGCCAAGGTTCTAGCGCTGAGCGCAGTAGCTTGGCGTGACGTAAGTCAGCCGGTGTGTGAATCGCGGGGATGGTCTTCAGATAGGCTGGACTGGCGACTACGAAGGCCGGTTCGATGAAGAGTTTTTTCGTCACCAGATTGGGGTACTCGCCCGCGCCAAAGCGCACTTCTACATCGCTCTCAGACAGACTCAGATCATAGAGCGGCACGAATAAAAATATCTCAATTTCAATTTCCGGATACCTTCGGGTAAATTCTGCCAGGCGCGGCATAAACATATAGCGTGCAAAGGTCGGTGGGACCGTGACTTTGACGCGTAATTGATTTTGCGCACCCTTGTTCGGTAAAGGAAAATCGGCTAGCGTGCGCAAGGCGATACGCACTACATCGAGATAGCGGCGACCAAATTCGGTCAGGGTGACGCTACGGCCTTCGCGCACAAAAACGCGTTCGCATAAATGCTCTTCTAATAACCGGATCCGATGTGATAAGGCGGAGGGGGTAATGCATAGTTCTTCGGCGGCGACCGCAAAAGAACTATGCCTGGCGGCCGCTTCAAAAGCGGAGAGCGCGTGTACTGGGGGGAGTCGTGTTGCCATGGTGGTTCCGGATAAAATGTTTTTTTGCGAAGACGAATTTATTCTTTTGGTGGTTCCCAGTCGATGATTTTCCCTGGGTTCATGATATTGGTTGGGTCAAAAGCGTGCTTGAGCGCGCGCATCATCTTGATCGCGCCGCTGCCATGTTCCTGGATTAAAAAATCCATCTTGTGCATGCCTACCCCATGCTCGCCAGTGCAGGTGCCATCCATCGCAATCGCCCGCGTGACCATGCGACTGTTCACGCCTTCGGCTTTCTCTACCTCGGCGGGATCATGCGGATCGATCAGCATCAGCACATGAAAATTACCGTCACCGACGTGGCCGATAATCGAGTACAGGATCTGGTGGCGTTCGCAATCGAGTTGGGTTTCTTGTATGCATTCTGCCAGCCGTGAAATCGGCACGCAGCAGTCGGTAGAAATCGAGCGGGCGCCGGGGCGCAGTTGCAGCAAGGCGAAGTAGGCATTGTGCCTGGCGGTCCATAAGCGTGAGCGGTCTTCGGGGCGGGTTGCCCATTCAAAATTGCCGGCACCGTTGGCGGCAGCAATCTCTTGTACCAGTTCGGCTTGCTCTTTCACGCCATGTTCACTGCCGTGGAATTCAAACAGCAACAGAGGTTTTTCTGGCAAGCTGAGTTTGTCGTAGGCGTTAATCGCTCTGACGCCGTTTTCATCGAGAAACTCGACCCGCGCGACCGGTACACCCATTTGTATGGTCTGGATGACGCTATTGACGGCATCAAACGCCGTGGGGAAACTGCACACTGCCGCCGAGATCGCTTCCGGCAGCGGATAAAGTTTGACGGTGATTTCGGTGATTACGCCTAGCGTGCCTTCACTGCCGACAAACACGCGGGTCAGATCGTAACCGGCGGAAGATTTTTTGGCACGGGTGCCGGTCTTGATGATGCTGCCATCGGCCGTGACGACCGTCAGTGCCAGGACATTTTCGCGCATGGTGCCATAGCGAACGGCATTCGTGCCCGAGGCGCGGGTGGCTGCCATGCCACCTATCGATGCATCGGCTCCCGGATCAATCGGGAAGAACAGGCCGGTATCCTTGATCTCCAGATTGAGTTGCTTGCGCGTGACGCCAGCCTGCACCGTCGCGGTGAGATCTTCGTTGTGTACAGCGACCATCTTGTTCATCTGCGATAAATCTATGCTGATGCCGCCGCGCAAGGCCAGGATATGCCCCTCCAGCGATGAGCCTGCGCCGTACGGGATGACGGGTACGTCATAGTAATGACAGAGTTTGACGATGGTCGCCACTTCTTCGGTGCTTTGGGCAAATACTACGGCATCTGGCAACATCGGCGCATAGGAAGATTCATCGCTGCCATGCTGTTCGCGTAGCGCCAGCGCAATGCTGCAACGGTCTTCCAAAAGATTTTGTAATGCCTGCAACAATTCCTCCGGCAAGGGTTTCTTGATGGCAGTCAGTTTGGCAAAATCAGGCATGATGATTTCCGAGGATTTATTCTAGTGCTCTATTATGATGCGTTACTTGCGCATTTCACGTATGCTTTCCACCTTCCTTTTTAAAAAATAGACACTTATGGGCAATCGACTCTCAAAAATAGCAACACGTACCGGTGACGCAGGTACCACGGGACTGGGTGACGGTAGTCGCATCGACAAAGATGCACTGCGGGTGCATGCCATGGGCGATGTGGATGAGCTCAATTCGCAGCTTGGTGTGTTGTTATGCGAAGACATTCCTGCACCTATGAAGCATGAGCTGATCTCGATTCAACATGATCTGTTTGATATGGGCGGGGAGTTATGTATCCCTGGTTACACGATGATTACTGAAGCGCAAGTGGCCAGGCTGGATGCCTTGCTGGCGTTTTACAATGCCGATCTGCCACCGCTCAAGGATTTTATTTTGCCAGGCGGTTCGCGCGCCGCGGCGATTGCGAATGTCTGCCGTACCGTCTGCCGTCGCGCCGAACGGGTGATCGTCAGCGTGGGCAAGAGCGAGCAAATTAACGATGCGCCACGCCAGTACATGAATCGCCTGTCGGATTTGCTGTTTGTCTTGTCGCGGGTGTTGAATCGCTATGCCGGTGGTAGCGATGTATTGTGGGAAAAAGATCGCGAACGCTGATTTTGTGAGCGGGAATAGTAGATACTCCCCCTTATTTATATTTAAAATGCATTTCTAGCGCATATCCCATAAGCGATTCGAAAATATACTGGTAGGGAGTATATAAAAATGCCATCAGGAACAAGTTCTGATGGCATTTTTTTTAGTACGCTTAAGCGCGGATTTGGCGATTAGCTATTGGCCGCTAGTTTAGGCTCAGGAAGAATAAAGCGCGCACGGATCGAGGCTTCTATCCCTGTTGCATCCAAACCACATTGCGCCAGTAATACAGTCGGGTCACCATGATCGATAAACTTATCCGGTAAGCCTAATATCAAGAGTGGTTTGCTGATGCCCGCTTCTGCCAGTGCTTCAGCGACAGCGGAACCAGCGCCGCCCATGCTACAGCCTTCTTCTATCGTTACCAAAAAGTCATGCGAAGCGGCTAGCGATTTGACTAACTCCACATCTAACGGTTTGATGAAACGCATATTTGCCAGCGTGGCATCGAGTTTTTCTGCTACTTTCAATCCGGGTTGTACCATCGAGCCAAACGCCAGTATCGCGATCGTTGTGCCGTTACGCTTGACTTCACCTTTGCCGATAGGCAGGCTGGTGAGTTCTTTTTCGATCACGGCACCGGTGCCCGCACCGCGCGGATAACGTATCGCTGCGGGGCCAGGGTAATGGTAACCAGTAGTGAGCATTTGACGACATTCGTTTTCATCCGATGCCGCCATCACCACCATGTTCGGAATGCAGCGCAGAAAAGCCATGTCGTAATTGCCCGCATGGGTCGCGCCATCGGCACCGACCAACCCGGCTCTGTCCAGCGCAAAAGTGACATCCAGATTTTGCAGCGCCACATCATGAATTAACTGATCGTAAGCACGTTGCAAAAAGGTCGAGTAAATCGCCACGACCGGCTTCAAGCCTTCGCAAGCCATGCCGGCAGCGAAGGTGACGGAGTGTTGCTCGGCAATGCCGACATCATAATAACGTTCAGGAAATTTCTGTTCAAACTCGACCATGCCCGAGCCTTCGCGCATGGCCGGTGTGATGCCGATCAGCTTGCTATCTTGCGCTGCCATATCGCATAACCACCGGCCAAAAACCTGGGTATAGGTTTTTTTTGCGGGTGTGCTGGCAGGTTTGATCCCTTCTGCTGGATTGAATTTTCCCGGGCCGTGGTAAAGAATCGGGTCCGCTTCAGCCAGTTTGTAACCCTGACCTTTTTTGGTCACCACATGCAAAAACTGTGGGCCTTTAAGATTTTTGATGTTTTGCAGCGTCGGTATCAGCGAATCTAAATCATGGCCATCAATCGGGCCGATGTAATTGAAACCGAATTCTTCAAACATCGTGGCCGGTACGATCATACCCTTGGCATGTTCTTCAAAACGCTTTGCCAGTTCTAGCACTGGTGAAGGTAAGACGGATTTGCCGACATTACGCGCTGCCGCATAGAATTTGCCGGACATCAAACGTGCCAGATGGCGGTTGAGCGCGCCGACCGGTGGTGAGATCGACATGTCATTGTCGTTGAGTACCACCAGCATGTTGATGTCTTCGATCACGCCGGCATTATTCATGGCTTCAAACACCATCCCCGCCGTCATGGAGCCATCGCCGATGATGGCGACAGAATGGCGGCTCTCGCCTTTGGTCTTGGCCGCCAGTGCCATCCCTAGCGCAGCAGAAATCGAGGTTGAGGAGTGCCCGACGCCGAAGGTGTCGTATTCGCTTTCGGCGCGGCGCGGAAAACCAGAAATGCCCTCTAACTGGCGCAGGGTATGCATCTGGTCGCGTCTGCCAGTGAGAATCTTATGTGGGTAAGTCTGATGGCCTACATCCCAGACCAGGCGATCTTCCGGCGTGTTGAAGACATAATGCAGCGCGATGGTCAGCTCTACCGTCCCTAAATTAGACGACAGATGGCCGCCAGTTTTGGAGACCGAATCAATCACATAATGACGCAATTCATCGGCCAGTGGCGGCAGTTGCGCGCGTGAGAGTTTGCGCAGATCGGCGGGAGAATGAATGTTTTTAAGTAAATTGCTGAATGAAGTCATAGATTACGCTTTCCGCTGCACAATCAAATCTGCTAAATCATGCAGATGTTGTGCTTTTTGGCCAAATGGCAACAATGCTTCGTGCGCATCATTGCAGAGTTTTTCTGCCAGTTTGCTAGAGGCATCTAAGCCTAGCAAAGACACATAGGTTGGTTTATTGTCTGCGGCATCCTTGCCTGCAGTCTTGCCCAAAGTAACCGAGTCAGTGGTGGCATCGAGTACATCATCGACAACCTGAAATGCCAGGCCGATCGCACTGGAATACGTGTCAAGTGCAGTCACTTCCGGGGTGGATAATGTTTTCCCGCTCATCGCACCCAGCAGTACCGATGCGCGTAACAACGCACCGGTTTTTAATTGGTGCATCTGCTCTAGTTGATTCAGGCTTAAGGCGAGTCCGACGCTGGCCAGATCGATCGCTTGCCCGCCGCACATACCGGTTGAGCCGGCGGCCTTGGCCAGTAATTGCAACATAGGTAACTTGCGCTCGGCGCTGGCGCTGGCTTCTGTCAATACCAGAAACGCCTGCGCCTGCAAGGCATCACCGACCAATAAAGCCGTCGCTTCATCGTATTGGACGTGTACCGTAGGCTTGCCGCGCCGTAAAGCATCGTCATCCATGCAGGGCATATCGTCGTGCACCAAAGAGTAGGCATGAATCATTTCGAGCGCGGCGGCGGCTCTGGTCAGTAACTCGGATGGTGCATCAAACAGGCGGCCGGCGGCAAATACCAGTAAAGGACGCACGCGTTTGCCGCCATCCAGTGCTGCGTAACGCATCGCCTCATGCAGACGGGCGGGAACGACGTCGCTTTCAGGAAGCAGATGTGCAAACGCGAGTTCAAATTGAGTTTGGGTCGATTTCATCCAATCATGGAACTGACTGCTCATGCATTTGCCTCATCGGTGTCAGTGCTGGCGTATGGTTTGAGTAATCCGGCTTCCAGTACTTTGACTTGCTGCTCAACTTTGTTTAGCTGTTCTGCGCAGTATTTAATTAATTCAGAACCACGTTGATAGGCGCTGACAGATGCTTCTAAAGGCAATTCACCCGTCTCCATTTGCGTGACCAACTCCGATAGCTCCGCCATGGCAGCTTCAAATGAAACCGCTTGGGTGCTCGAAGGTAATTTTTTTGACATAAATAGCTTGCAAGATAAAAATAAATTCAACCTGCCATTTTAGTGCAAACCAATTCAGGTGTGTGGAGATCTCAACGAAATGTGCCTATTGTCAGGCATAGTCGTGTTGTGAAATCTTTGTATTTTTTACAAAAATAAGGAATTTAGATTTTTCCCGGATGAATTCAATAATGATGGTAGTAATATGACAAAATTGAGTATTTTGTCTTGGCGATCATTTTGTCCGTACTCAATCATTTTCGGGCGCGTGCCACTTTACATCTCGTTACACTTCTAGCGTATTGCGTGTGCGCAATACAGCGATAATGTGAAAAATAATGCTAAAAAAAAGACTAAAATTGCGTTTCAAACATTTCCATGTGGAAATAAATCATCTATAGTTAGTTCAGCATACTTCTATTCGTTTTCTCTAAGTCGATTTAGGATTAAACTGTTTGATTCTAAAGACAATTTTACGCCTAAGCTTGAATGATATTTTTGCGGTAAGTAAGGATAAATAAGTGTCATATGTTGCCAATATCGACCAAAAACCCAAGTAGTAGCCATCCGCAACCGCCTGTGGCCCGCGGTGATGTTTGGCATGCCTTGATTCAACAGGCAAGCCATTTAACTGTGGCGCAAATAGATGCCTTTGTAGCGCGACTGGCAAATGCCTTACTGGCCGCATCAGAACATGTCAGTGATGCGAAAGAAGCCAACTTGAGCTACAACGCAGGGCAGTTATTAAAGAATAATGCTTATTCATTTTATTACCTAGCTGCAGCGGCTATTGCTGTTAATTTTCGTCAAGAAATTGAACTCTTGGAATCAAAAGGAAATCCTCAAGCCGCGCAGCAGGATATCGCCCTGAGCTTGGTCACTTATGAAGAAATGGATACAAAACTGGCACTGGGACGCGCCAGCCGCACTCTTGAACTTGCCAATGCCGAGAAGTTAGCGGCCCTGAACATGCGTTTGGCAAACCTGATCGAGTGCGAGAGTTTAAGTATTGCGCAAAATCCATTTCGTCCTGAAGTGTTTTTGAAAACCATGCAGATGGTGTGGTGTGAATTTAATCCAGACGCCGCGGCACATCACTTGATACTGCCACTTTTTCGCACCGATATTTTGTTTGATTTTGCGCCAATTTTTCAGGCCTTAAATGAAACTTTAGTTGCCCGAGGCATTTTGCCTGATTTGCAAGAATCATACCGTATCAAAAAAAGTCTGAGCACTTCTGCTGCAGAAAAAGAAGCTGAAATTGAGCTTAAAGCTGAAGCTCAAAAAAACGATGTTGCACAAAAACTCAAAAAATATTTTTCGGAAAAGGCCGGTCAGTTCACTAGCGCTAGCCATCGTGCTGGCGCGCAAAACGGCACCGAGGGCTCAGACCAGTCGCATCGAGATGTGCCTGCCAGTGCGGTCGATACTAAATTATTTCATTATCTGGCCGATTTACAAAAGAGCATGGCGATTCGCCAGATGGTCGCCGGTACGCAAGATGTGATGCGTTTGTCGCAGATTCGTGAGCAGATGCCAGAGTTAGTAAGTACCGGAGTAGAAAAAAACACCCTGGATTTGCTCTCGAAAATATTCGATAGCGTATTGCTTAATCAGGATATTCCGAGACAAATCAAGGACTTAATCTCTCTATTGCAGGTGCCGGTATTAAAGGCCGCCTTGATGGACAAAGAATTTTTCTTTCAGGAAGCGCATCCTGCGCGTCGTTTGATTGATCTTTTATCCAAATACAGCGTCTCTGTGGATCAGGCGCAAGGGGTAAACGACCCTTTGTTTCAAGCGATGAAAGAGAATGTCAGCCGGGTTCAGTGGGAATTTGATCAGCGCGTTGATTTATTTGATGCGGTGGTTTCTGATCTGGAAAACTTCGTGGCCAAAGAAGAAGCGGCTAAAGAAGAGGCGCTGCAGCAACCTATTAAACAAGCACTGCAAAAAGAGAAATTCACCCAAGCAAAATTTGCCGCAAAAAATGAAGTGGCACTTCGTATCGGGACGGGGGAAGTGCTGGCTTTTGTTGAAACTTTTCTGGAAAACCGCTGGATCAAAGTGCTGACGCTTGCCTACAGCGTAAAAGAAGAGAAGCCTCAGGCGGTAGCAGATGCGATCAAAACAATGGATGATTTAATCTGGAGTGTCAAACCAAAAATCACCTTAGAGCAGCGTCAAGAGATGGTGAGCCGCTTACCCGCAATTCTTACCCGTCTGAATAAATGGCTGAGTCTGATTAAATGGGAAGATGCCGATCAGTTGCAATTTTTTGCCGAGTTGGCTGAGTGTCATGCTTCAATAGTGCGGGCTCCGATCGATTTATCCCCTGAGCGTCAACTCGAGATGGCGGTCGAAGTTGCACAGCAAGCGACTGAGCGCCGCTTGGCAAAGCGTGCGCTGGAAGCAACTGGCTTGCCGGCAGTGGCAGAGTCGGATGACTTTGTTGATGTAGTGGCCAATCTTGAGCGAGGAATTTGGCTGCAATTTACCAAAAAAGACAATACGACGCATAATGTCAGGCTGGCTTGGGTCAGCCCTATGCGCAGCCTTTACATTTTCACCTCCAGCCAAAAAGAAAAATCCTTTTCGGTCTCGACAGTGGAGTTAGAGCAAAGTTTCCGGGAGCATCGTGCGCAAATTCTCGTGCTCGATAAAGTGGTAGATCGTGCCCTGATGGCGGCGTTGGAAGAGCTGCCTTTGCCGGCAGAGTTGACTTCGGATTGATGCTGTTCATTTCAGATGACTGTTTTAATTCATCTGGTCATTTTGTGCTTAAATTCATTACTCCCGCTTAATTACCTACCTTATTTATCTCGCGATTATTCATACGCGGATAAGCGTTTTTGTTCACCCTGATTAAATTGCTGATCACGTATTTTTTGCATTGCCGCCTGTCGTTCCTGTTCCGGTTTCTCCGCCAGATTGCTTAGTAGACGGGAGCGCTCTGCCAAATAGGTGGTGATGCGCGTTTTCCATTCGATTTCTTCTCGATCCAGGTCTGCCAGCCTGGCGGCAGCTTCGGGTGTAGTGCTGCTTGCGCGCAGGCGATAAATATCATCATCACTTGCTCCCTGGGCGCGCATTTTCGCCACATTTTCTTCCAGCAGCAGGACCCGGTAAGGCGCTTGTTTTTCTTCTCGCAAGGCGGCCGGCATAGCTGCATCTAGGGCCAGTAGTTTTTTTTGCTTCTGCTCATTGGTCAGTGTGCTGTCTTGACTAATTTCCAGCCTTGCTATGGCATCCATATCATAAGCATCATCAAAGCCAAACATGGCTAGATCCTCTTTTTCATTAAAGTAACGGCGGCGCAGTTGCTGCATGCTACTGAAGCGGTGCTTGATTGCATTAGTATCGTTGCCGCTGACGGCTGGATTTTTTTCTATTTCTGCCAGTTCCTGCTTGTAGGCGAGGTAGCGCGTCAGCACCTCTTTTGCCTGACGAGCGGCGCTTGGCGACAATGTCTTATCGAGTTCCTTTTCGATTTCTGCGCGTATTTCTGCCAGAGACTTTTCACCTGTCGCAGCCAGATAGTACTCAAATAGCCGGCGCAATGAGGCGTCGACGATCAGGGCATCATTGGTCTGGGTCGCTTGTCCATCCGTTGTCGTCCCTTCCATCGATTTAACAAAAGAAAACGCGTCATTCTGCGGCATCGAACTGGCAACAGAGCCAGTATTTGGTGGTAATAAAACGGCATAATAAAAAACAGCGGCGACCAGAATGGTCAGTGCCGCTGCAAAGATAAAAACTGTCTTTTTTGTTTTCATGAAAGCGACGTTTTCTTTTTTAGTTTTATATGTTTTTTATAAACCCAGATTTTTCAGGCGATTGGCATGCTGGCGATACAGCGTGACCGGATTGGTTTCAAAAATATTGACCAGTCCTATCGTCTGATTGACTTCATCCAGATGATTCATTGCATAGTCATCGCGAATAACCCGACCCAAATGCGATGAGCAACTGGCCACCAAGCCATCATTTTTTGCAGAGCCAAATGCCAATGATGTCAGTGTGAGAGCCGGATCCAGGATATCGAATACGTTGGTGTAAGCCTTGGCGCCGCTCCATGAAAAATAGGATACGCCATTGACTTGATACGCGCCTTCACCGCAAGCACTGGTGGGGATGCCTTCAGGATGCGTGATGTTGAATTTCAACGATCCTGCAGTACTGAGTGATTTTGCTGCTGCTAGCGAATCCTGAGTCAGACCTTTTCCACCAGACAAGAAGTTAATGATTTGGCCCAAACCATTCGTGATAGAGACGATAACCGTATTGGAGAGCGAACCTTCAGGCGCAATGCCAAGTATCAGATCCGCCACTACAGAGCCGCGATTAACCCCGCCTATTGAAGTCACCGACGCCACCAGATCTGGCCGTACCGATGCCACATAGCGTGCAGTCGGGCCGCCATGGCTATGGCCGACCAGATTAACCTTGGCCGCGCCAGTGACGGCGAGTATCTGCTTGACCTGTGTTAACAACTGTTCACCGCGTATTTCGGTGCTATTGGCTGCCGCAACTTGAGTGGCGTAAACTTTGGCGCCGTCGGCACGCAGCGCTGAAGGAATGCCATACCAGTACTCGACCGGACCGATATTATCGAATCCAAACAAGCCATGCGCCAGGACAATCGGATATTTTGTTTCTGTATAACCCGTTGCCCATGACGGTGCTGGTAGCACTGTCATGGCAATCAGTAGTGCTGCGATTTTTTTAAAAAAGTGTTTGTTCATTTTTGTCTCTTTAATTTATATTTTCGATTATTCAAAATGAAACCGGGCTTTTGTCCGAGCCCTTTGCTCATACTCCTTTCTGCGATTGATGATGCAATAGACGGTAATTCCTGCCTATTTAATAAGCAAGTTGCGATGCAGCATAAATAACAAGGAAAAATGATGATTTGCTACCGTGGTTTGAATTTCCGCTTACCTTCCGACGTGACTGACGCTAGGAAAAAATATGTTTTCAAGGTGTTTGAATTGAAATTAGACGAAGTTCACTAAAGTTGTTGCATTTCTTGGTTGCAAGAGTGTAGCTGTCTGTTTGTCGCAACAAGTTACTACCAGATAATCGAGCATTTATTTAAGTCGGTGCTATACGCTCGCTAGCCTTTCGATTGTTGATTCAGGTATAATCTTGGGTTCTGTCCAAAATTCCCTCTTCATTCGTTTTTGTTTGAATTTTTCGCCCTGACGCGCGCTGGTCTAGTCGGAAACAGGTATTTGTGGATTCTTTCTCCTTTAGGTTGGTGTAAATTAATTTGGGGGACGGGGATGTCCGATCTGGCTTCTTTTTCCAAACTCGCGCGTTCAGACGCGCAACTTCCGGTTCACGTGTATTTTGATCAAGCGTTATTGCGGCGCGAAATCAAACAACTCTTCCAGTCTGGCCCACGTTATGTCGGTCATGAATTGATGGTGCCCAATGTCGGTGACTTTGCCACGCTCGCTTCCGAGAACGAGGGGCGCATGTTGGTGCGCAGCCAACATGCCATTGAATTAATGTCAAATGTTTGCAGACATCGCCAGGCTCTCATGCTCGGCGGGCCAGGCACGAACGGACGCGGTAATGCAAACAATATTGTTTGTCCGTTGCATCGCTGGACTTACGATCTAAAAGGCGAATTGATCGGTGCACCGCATTTTGCCGATACGCCATGCCTCAAGTTATCCAAAACGCCGCTGCAAAACTGGAATGGATTACTGTTCGAGCAAAACGGCTATAACGTCATGGAAAAAATGACGCAACTCAGCGTCAGCGCAGATATTGATTTCAGCGGCTATATGCTGGATCACGTAGAAGTACACGAGTGCGATTACAACTGGAAAACCTTCATTGAAGTCTATCTGGAAGATTATCATGTCGAGCCATTTCATCCTGGCCTTGGCAGCTTTGTGACTTGTGATGATTTGCGCTGGGAGTTTGGCGAGGATTACAGCGTACAGACCGTAGGTGTGAATAACGGCTTGCTGAAATCGGGTTCAGATAAATACCGGCTCTGGCAAGAGCAGGTATTAAAGTATCGTAACGGCGCAGTACCTAAGTATGGTGCGATCTGGCTGACTTTGTATCCTAACATCATGGTGGAGTGGTATCCGCATGTGCTGGTCGTGTCGACTTTGTGGCCGACGTCGACTGGTAAAACTAAAAATGTGGTGGAATTTTATTATCCTGAAGAGATAGTGCTGTTCGAGCGTGAGTTTATCGAAGCAGAGCGCGCCGCGTATATGGAAACCTGTATTGAGGATGATGAAATTGGCTTTCGTATGGATGCCGGCAGAAAAATTTTGCTGGAGCGCGGTGTCAGCGAAGTCGGTCCATATCAATCGCCGATGGAAGACGGTATGCAGCATTTTCACGAATGGTATCGAAGCAAGATAACATTTTAATTTCCAGGGGAAGCGATGCTTCCCCTTATTTTTTGGTACAGAATATGCAGTCGTTGTGGATGCTGGTTGCCAGCTTTTTGTTTTCTATCATGGGGGTCTGCGTCAAGCTGGCATCCTCTTATTACAGTACCGCCGAGATCGTAGCTTACCGTGGCATGATCGGCATGCTGGTCATTTTAGTCTTGATGCGCTGGCAGGGGCAGACCTTGCGAACTCGGATGGCTGGGCATCATCTATGGCGCGGGTTGATCGGTGTCGCTGCGTTATGGTTGTGGTTTTACGCGATAGGCCGCTTACCCTTGGCGATGGCGGTTACCTTAAATTACATGTCGCCGATATGGATCGCGGTGATTCTTTTTGGCGGGGCATGGCTGAAAAAAAAGAAACAGCTAGAACCCGGTTTATTGATCGCGATAGGTTTCGGTTTTGTCGGTGTTGTCTTATTGTTGCGTCCGGCGATACACGCTGATCAGATTTTTGGCGGAATTATTGCGCTGATTTCTGGCATGTTGGCGGCGTTGGCGTATATGCAGGTGCGTCAGATGGGTTTGCTTGGGGAGCCGGAATCGAGGGTCGTGTTTTATTTTTCGGCAACCTGTGCGGTCGCGGGTATCGTCGGTACCTTGGCCGCTGGCGCAATGACCACTACGCTTGATCTGCCAGTCTGGCATCCGCATCAGACCAAAAGCTTTCTATTGTTACTGGTTGTCGGTTTAACTGCCGCCAGCGCTCAAGTTGCCATGACGCGTGCCTATCGGCTCGGGAATACGCTGGTGACTGCCAACTTGCAATACGTTGGCATTGTTTTCTCCAGTATCTGGGATGTACTGATATGGCATGATGCCTTGAACTGGATGAGCTGGCTGGGGATCGTCGTCATACTCAGTAGTGGTTTGATCGCCACTTACTACAACAGCAAAAATAACATACCGAAGGTGGCTGCCGATCCGATAAGTTCTGAATGAGCTGGCATGCTTGAATTGGTGTTTGAATCAATTGCCTGCATGCGTCGCCTGGTGTATTTTAATGCGGGTCTGCATAAGAATTTTTATTGATTTTATCTGAATTTTTTATCTGAATTTGAATTTGAAAACAGGAGCAGTAATGTACACCACCCTGATATCGGCACAAGACCTGGCCAAACAAATTGATCAGCCACATACGGTCATTCTGGATTGTCGGCATGACCTGATGGATCTTTCTGCCGGTCAAGCCGCGTATGACTGCGCACATCTGCCCGGTGCGCGATTTGCGCATCTGGATCAGCAGCTATCTGGCAGCAAGATGTCTCCTGATGGCAAGTTTCGTGGTCGTCATCCATTGCCGGATGAGAATGAGTTTATACAAAACTTGCGCGCATGGGGCATCGATAACGCCACTCAGGTCATTGCCTATGATGCACACGGTGGCATGTTTGCGGCGCGTTTATGGTGGCTGTTACGCTGGGTCGGGCATTCGTCTGTGGCGGTGTTGGACGGTGGTTTGCCGGCTTGGATCGCACTCGGTTTGTCGGTGACCGATAAGCTGCCCGAGGTGGTGCGTGGTGATATCACTGCCAAGCCCAGTTTGGTGGCGCAGGTGAATGTGGCAGAGGTGCTGGCAAATTTGGCAACCGCTACCCGCAGCTTAGTCGATGCCCGTGCGCCTGATCGTTATCGCGGTGAAAATGAAAGTATTGATCCGGTCGGCGGACATATCCCTGGTGCCAGGAATCGGTTTTTTAAAGATAATCTGCAAGCCGATGGTCGCTTTAAGGGGGCACAGCAGCTGCGTACTGAATGGCTGGATATGGTGCCGGATGTGAGTCGATCCATCATGCAGTGTGGCTCTGGCGTCACGGCCTGCCATAATTTACTCGCGCTCGAAGTTGCTGGATTGTCCGGTGCCGCTCTATATCCGGGTTCCTGGAGCGAATGGTGTGCTGAATCGGTTCGTCCTGTGATGCGTGGTCAGGACGCCTGATTTTAAAATTAAATTTCATTTGAGATAATGAAATCGCTAATAAAATTTAATGCTGACCCGTCACCAGCAACACCAAAATCACCCCGCAGGCAATTAAAATGACTTGCGGGATGGTTTCCCTCCATGTGGCGCGACGCTGCATTTGCGGCATTAAATCGCTTACCGCAATATAAATAAAACCTGAAGAGGCAAATACCAGCACATACGGTAGCAGGTTGCTGGCATTTTCTAATGTGTAATATCCAAGTACACCGCCTACCACTGCCATCAAACTACAAATGAGATTGTAGACATAGGCACGCGTGCGTGAAAATCCGGCATTCAGCAAGACGATAAAATCACCGATCTCTTGCGGAATTTCATGGGCGATGATAGCCAGGCCGGTCACTAATCCCAGTTTTGGATTCGCCAGAAACGCGGCGGCAATCAGTATGCCATCGGTAAAATTGTGCAGGCCATCTCCTACCAGTATCATCCAGCCGGCCTTGCCTGCTTCATGCGCATCGTGACCATGCACATGGTGATGTCCATCGCCTTCGTGGTGATGCGAGTGGCGCAAGATGGCAAATTTTTCCAGTAGAAAGAAGGCGAGCAATCCGGCCAGCAAACAGGCGAACAGCGAGCGCGGGTCGGCTCCCGATTCAAATGCTTCCGGCAGCGCGTGCAATAGCGAGGTCGAGAGCATGATGCCGACCGACAGGCTCACCATGCGCTCGACCATTTTGGACAGCAATGAAAACGAAAAAATTGCCGCAGCGGTAATGCTCAACACACCAGCAATGGCGGTGGCAAAGAGTATGGATGACAGGGTGGAATGAATTTTAAGCCTCGAATCGTCGTGCATTTGCAACTAGGTTGCAAATTAGAACATAGACTACGGTTTTGTGCAAATCGTGTAGCCGATTTATGCTGATGATTGGCTTAAGAACAGACGCAATCCTTAAAATTTCTAATCGACATGAAACGAAATTCAAATGCCGGCAGGCCCAACACGCATATCCCATGCGGCCTGCAGAGGTAAATAGGCTGGAAATGCGCATCGCCATTGGGCAGTGCGATGCGCGTTGCGCCGGGTGCTATGTTATTTTACTCGGACAACAGCGCTTCAATATCCGCAACCAACTCCGTAGGTGTGGTTTGCGGTGCGTAACGCCGATAGACCGTGCCATCTTTTTTTATCAAAAATTTAGTGAAATTCCACTTGATGGCTTCGCTGCCAAGAATGCCGGGTGCTTTGGCTTTCAGGTACTGATACAAGGGGTGGGTGTTGCTACCATTTACATCAATCTTGGCGAATAAGGGAAACGTCAGGCCGTAATTTTTTTCACAAAATGAGCCGATTTCATCGGCGCTTCCCGGTTCTTGATGACCGAACTGATTGCACGGGAAACCCAGCACTGCTACGCCCTTGTCACGAAATTGCTGGTAGACCTGTTCCAGTTCTTTGTATTGCGGAGTAAAGCCGCAATGACTCGCGGTATTCACGACGAGGACGACCTTGCCTAGATATTGTTTTAGATCGACAGCTTGTCCCTGCAAATTGTCGGCGCTAAAATCGAGTGCACTCATAGTATTCCCAGGTGATGGGTTCCGGCACTTAAATCGCGACCTTTAGCTTCTTTGCCGCGTAATTTAATCGACAGACGTAATTCGTTGACCGAGTCGGCGTTGCGCAAGGCATCTTCATAGCTGATTAAATCTGCTTCATGCAAATCGAACAATGCCTGGTCAAATGTCTGCATGCCCAATTCACCGGATTTTTTCATAATCTCCTTGATTTCATGGACGTCACCCTTGAAGATGAGATCGGCAATCAAAGGTGAATTCAGCAAAATTTCGATCGCGGCAACGCGCCCTTTTTTTGCTTTGAGTGGCAGCAAGCGTTGAGATACGATAGCTTTCAGATTCAGCGACAAATCCATTAACAGTTGTTGGCGCCGGTCTTCAGGGAAGAAATTGATGATGCGGTCGAGTGCCTGATTGGCGCTATTGGCATGCAGTGTGGCGATGCAAAGATGGCCGGTTTCGGCAAAGGCGATCGCGAAGTCCATGGTTTCTCGTTCACGTATCTCGCCAATCTGGATCACGTCCGGTGCTTGCCTTAAGGTATTTTTGAGCGCAACACCCCAATCGGCAGTATCGATCCCGATTTCGCGCTGGGTAATAATGCAATTGCCGTGCGGGTGCACATATTCAATCGGATCTTCGATGGTGATGATATGGCCGTAACTGTTCGCGTTACGATAGCCGACCATCGCGGCCAACGAGGTAGATTTTCCTGAACCGGTTGCCCCTACCATGATGACTAAACCGCGCTTGGTCATCGCCACTTCTTTCAATTGCTCCGGTAACCCCAACTCTTCAAATTGTGGAATGGCGGTGGTAATCGTGCGCATTACCATGCCAACGCGCCCTTGCTGCATAAAGGCAGAGACGCGGAAGCGACCCATGCCAGCGGGGTTAATGGCAAAATTACATTCCTTGGTCGATTCAAATTCGGCAGACTGCTTGTCATTCATGACAGCGCGTGCCAGATCGACAGTATGCGCTGCCGATAAAGCCTGATTCGATACCGGTGTGACTTTTCCGTCGATTTTGAAAGCGGGTGGAAAATCTGAGGTAATAAATAAATCTGAACCATTCTTGCTGAGCATCAGACGCAGCAGGTCATGCATGAATTTGGTAGCCTGATCGCGTTCCATTTTTCCGTTCCTTGTTAATGCAGAATTAATGCTAAATTAAAGCTGAATTGATACCTGGTGAATGTTTAATTTAGTCTACCCTGGAAAGTTTTCCGGGATTTTGGCGGCAGAGCGTGCGGCGCTGGCCGAGATGACATTACGGCGCACCAGATCGGTCAAATTTTGATCCAGGGTTTGCATGCCAACGTTACTGCCGGTCTGGATCGCAGAATACATTTGAGCAATTTTTGCTTCGCGAATCAGGTTGCGAATCGCCGGTGTACCTACCATAATTTCATGCACTGCAACGCGACCGGATCCATCCTTGGTTTTGAGTAGCGATTGTGAGATCACCGCCTGCAATGATTCAGATAACATGGACCGCACCATTTCTTTTTCTTCTGCGGGAAAGACGTCCACTATCCTGTCGATGGTCTTCGCGGCGGAAGATGTATGCAAGGTGCCAAACACCATGTGACCGGTTTCGGCGGCGGTTAAGGCCAGGCGGATGGTTTCCAGATCGCGTAATTCCCCTACCAGAATAACGTCTGGATCTTCGCGCAACGCTGAGCGCAATGCGTTATTGAACGACATCGTATGGGGTCCGACTTCACGCTGATTGATTAAGCATTTTTTTGATTCATGGACAAATTCGATAGGATCTTCGACCGTCAGAATATGGCCATATTCATTTTCATTGATGTGATTGACCATCGCTGCCAAAGTCGTTGATTTTCCTGAACCGGTCGGTCCCGTGACCAAGACTAAACCGCGTGGTTTCAGCGCAAAATCGGCGAAAATTTTAGGCGCATTTAATTGTTCTAGTGACAGAATTTTTGATGGAATGGTACGCATGACCGCTGCCGCGCCGCGTTCCTGGTTAAAGGCATTCACGCGAAAGCGAGCCAGCCCTGGAATAGAAAAGGAAAAATCGCATTCCAGCGTCTCTTCATAGGCCTTGCGTTGAGAATCGTTCATGATGTCGTAAATTAAACCATGCACGTCTTTATGCTCTAATGCGGGCAAATTGATGCGCCTGACATCGCCATGTACCCGTATCATGGGGGGTAAGCCTGAGGATAAGTGAAGATCGGAAGCGTTATTTTTGACCGAAAATGCCAATAATTCTGAGATGTCCATTTATAATTCCGATGAAAATATTTGTGTAGGCGTAGAGTATCCCGATTATGTCCTTAATTTCTGACAACTTGCAAGCCGTGCGTGCTGATTTAATCGCCGCGGCACTTGCTGCCGACCGCGATCCACAACAGATCAACTTGCTGGCGGTATCGAAGACCTTTGGCGCTGAGGCAGTCGTTGAGGCCGCACGTGCCGGGCAGCGGTGTTTTGGTGAAAATTACTTGCAAGAAGCGCTAGATAAAATGCAGCAAGTACAGACTTTGCTGCCTGAGTTGGCACTGGAGTGGCATTTTATTGGCCCTATCCAAAGTAATAAAACTCGTCAGATTGCAGAGAATTTTAGCTGGGTGCATTCGGTTGACCGCGCCAAGATCGCCACCCGATTGTCCGAACAGCGGCCAGCGTCGCTTACCCCCTTAAATATTTGCCTTCAAGTTAATATTAGTGGTGAATCAACGAAGAGCGGCGTGCTGCCGGAACAGGCTTTGTCATTGGCTAAAATGATTGCCACATTGCCAGGCTTACGCCTGCGCGGGCTGATGGCGGTGCCGGAGTCTAGTGATGATGTGCTGCTACAAAGACATGCCTTTAGCCAGTTACGCCAACTTAAAGAGCAAATTCAGGCTGGTGGAATAGCGCTCGACACGCTTTCGATGGGGATGAGCAGTGACATGGGTGCGGCCATTGCCGAGGGCAGCACCATGGTGCGTATAGGCAGTGCGATTTTTGGAAAAAGAGATTATGCAAAATAAATTGAAAATAGGTTTTATCGGCGGCGGGAATATGGCCAACGCGCTGATTGGCGGTTTGCTTGAGAGCTTAACCATTCCTGAAAATATTCATGTGGTTGACCCGAATCAAATCTCGCTCACCAAAATGGCGACCGCATTTGGCGTCAATACTGCCTTGCAGATTGATGCGGCGCTAGAACCGATGGATGTCATTATCTTGTCGGTCAAGCCACAGCAATTGCATGAAGTGGTCGCCGCGTTGGCCCCGTATCTTTCTGGACAATTGTTGTTGTCGATTGCTGCGGGTATCCGTGCTACCGATATCTCGCGCTGGTTAAATGGCTACGACAAAATTGTCCGGACTATGCCCAATACTCCGGCACTGATAGGTAAAGGGATCACGGGATTGGTTGCGATGGCAGGCGTGGATCAAGCCCAAAAACAAGCGGCGGAAGACATCATGAATGCTGTCGGGGAAACGGTTTGGCTAGAGGATGAAAGCTTGATCGACGCCGTTACGGCGGTTTCGGGTAGCGGTCCGGCGTATGTGTTTTACTTTATTGAGGCGATGCAAGAAGCGGCGTTAGAACTTGGCTTAAGCCTCGAGCAGGGTACGCAACTTGCTATTGCCACCTTTAACGGTGCGGCACAACTGGCCGCCAATTCAGCGGAGCCAGTGTCGGTATTGCGTGAGCGTGTGACTTCTAAAGGAGGCACTACCTATGCGGCGATATCTAGCATGGAACAGAGCGGGATTAAATCTGCCATTGTTGAAGCCATTAAAGCAGCAGCGCACCGTGGAAAAGAGTTGGGCGATGAGTTTGGCGCGCAGTCTTAATGTCGTGGCAGACAAGTCAGTGACGATTGATTCAATGAGGACTAATTCAGTGACGGCAATTCAGTGACGGTTACTCGCTGAATTGCCGTCCTGGAATCGTTTGAGGGCAGGTGCGATATTTTGCCAAATTTGCCAGGCAGCTACCCCATTTTTCAAGAATGAAAGCACGCGTGCTGGCTTGATAACGAGTAGGGCGACGAGCAATCCTATCCCTATGGCGGGACGCTGTTTTATTTTGCCGGCGATCTGACAGCCGACGTTAAATCCTATATCGGCAAGCAATAAGGATTGTCTAAGCTGTTTGCTGTGCTGTGTTAGCAGCATGCGCTCTGCCTGACTTTTTGCCAGCAAGGTCTGGCGCCGAAGGCTAAGATGTTCTGAGAAATTTGACATAAATTAGCGCTGTTCGCCAGCCTCGCCTCGCAGACTTGATGCGTCCTGTCTCAATTCTTCGAGCGTATACGCGAGCAATCTTGGCTTGCTGTGCAAAGCTGCTCGCAGACGCCATCCAAGTATCAGCGCAATGCCGGTAAATACACCAATCAGAGAGAGTAATACCTCTAGTCTATGGGTATCCCAAAAAAAGGCGACGACCAGCAAAACGCCAAGCAAGACGGCAATCCCCGCACAAAATAGCGCCACTAGCGACCACAATAGATAAGAAGAAAAGCGTGTCAGCTCTTCTTCTACCTCTACCGCCACCAATGCCAATCTGGTATGCAGGATGCCAACTATAGTTGCTGCCAGACGCCCTACCGAGTCGACGATTGCCATCTCTTATTTGCGTCCGATGAGCAGGCCAACGAGGAGACCGACGCCGGCAGCAATACCAGCTGACTGCCAAGGATTTTCTTTGACGTAGACATCGGTCGCACGCGCGGCATCCTTGCCTTTAGTTACTACCACATCCTCAATGCGCGCCACTTCTGCCTTGGCATTTCGGAGGGTCGATTCGAATTTTGTTTTAGCCGATTTAAATCCATCGCCTGCAGCTTGCTCTGAATGTCTGAGTAAATCTTCTGCATCCCTGATCACTAGGTTCAGGTCGTGCATCAGCTTTTCTTTGTGTTGTTCTGCTGAATTCATGATGGTTCCTTTTAGATTGATGATAAAGAAATTAGTAAATTGATTATAAGCATAACGGATTATCAATGTTTGCGTCAGGTCAAAAAAAAGCATGATCGCAACAAATTAAAAATATCTTTCTTATCGGACTTTTCTGCCTAATTTATCGGAACGCATAGTCGAGTGCGATACCGCCAAAAATGGCTGCGCCCAACCAGTTATTGTGGCGAAATGCCGCAAAACAACGCATCCTGTCGCGCTCGCGGATCAAGGTGTAATGATAGATCGCACAGCCGGACGCAAGCCCCAGTCCTGCCAGAAACCAGCCTCTCAAGCCGAATTGCCAGCCGCTAAGCCCTATCAATGCAAAACTCAGGGTATAGCAAAGCATGATAGCCAGGACGTCATACTGGCCAAAGGTGATCGCTGAGGTGTGGATGCCAATTTTAAGATCGTCGTCCTTATCTACCATGGCATATTCAGTATCGTAGGCGATCGCCCAAAATACATTGGCGAGCAGCAAAATCCAGGCGGTTACGGGTACCGTATTTTGTATTGCTGCAAAAGCCATCGGGATGCCAAAGCCAAAAGCGATGCCCAGATAGGCTTGCGGGATGGCAAAAAACCGTTTGAAATAAGGGTAGCTGGCGGCAATCAATACCGCTGCAACAGATAGCTGCTTGGTAAGGGCATTCAATGGCAGGATCAATGCAAACGACATCAGTGCCAGAACCAGCGCAAGCATCATCGCCTCCCACGCTTTGATCTTGCCGCTGGTCAAAGGGCGTTCTGCCGTGCGTTTGACGTATTTGTCAAAATCCCTGTCGGCGTAATCGTTGATGGCGCAACCAGCAGAGCGCATCAACACGGTTCCCAGTGTGAAAATGGTGATTAAGCGCCAGTCGGGCTTGCCATCTGAGGCTAGCCATATTGCTGCCAGCGTCGGCCATAGCAATAACAAGATGCCGATCGGCTTATTCAATCGTAGCAGTTGGAAATAAAGAGAGGCTCGTGTCAAAAACGCTGTCATAAATGGGAGGGGCACCTGGAAAGAATAGGCGGCGCTGAAAAAATAAATGAAAAAGAATTATAAGGGCTAACGTTCAGAGTAGGGGGCGTGAGTCAGATGCAGATTGCCCGTGGCAACCTCTCTGCTTTTGGTGGCGACGCAAGCCGGCAGAGTCGCGAGTCGCTGGGTGCCAGTTTTCTGCTGCGGACGCTTAATGGGCCGCAGGTTTGTCAGTTGAAGTCGGTGGCTTATTGCGCCATAGCGGCTTCATCGAGCATGGTGACGCCAGCTAAATTGCAATTGAGTACAGCTTGACGTATCGCTTCGATTGCGGCCTGGCGGGTAAAACTCTTGCGCCAGGCAATCACGACCCGCCTGTCGGGGACGGGCGCACTAAAGGGAATACAACGCAGCATGCCATCTTTGGCATCGAGATTGCTAATCGACGCCATCGGCAATACCGTGATGCCGATGCCGGAAGCAACCATGTGGCGTATGGTTTCCAGTGACGAGCCTTCAAAGGTGCGGGTGATGCCGTCGCCGGCAGTCGAGAAGCGCGCCATTTCCGGGCATACTTCTAGCACCTGATCGCGGAAGCAATGACCGTTGCCCAGCAAAAGCATGGTTTCGGACTTGAGTTCTTGCGCCGAGACGCTGCTGCGTTCGGCCCAGGCATGGTCTTTCGGCATGGCGACCACAAACGGTTCATCGTAGAGCGCCTGCACCATCATGCCTTGATCCGGCAGCGGCAGCGCCATGATGGCGGCATCGAGTTCGCCCTGGCGCAGTAATTCCATCAGCTTGACGGTAAAGTTTTCCTGCAAGACCAGCGGCATTTGCGGTACGGTCTTGATCATGGTTTTGACCAGGGCCGGGAGCAAATAAGGCGCAATGGTATAAATCACGCCAAGACGGAAAGGGCCCGCCAGCGGATCTTTATTTTGTTTGGCGATTTCTTTGATGGCGGCCGTTTGTTCCAGTACCCGCTCAGCCTGGGCGACGATTTGCGCACCTAGTGGCGTGGTCGAAACTTCAGTCCCGCCGCGTTCAAAGATGGTGACGCCTAACTCGTCTTCGAGTTTTTTAATCGCAACAGAGAGGGTGGGTTGCGCCACAAAGCAAGCCTCGGCCGCGTGACCAAAGTGTTTATGGCGGGCTACTGCAACGATGTATTTTAATTCTGTGAGAGTCATGCCGATAGTGTGGCACAGACTCGCAACAGCGTCAGCAAACGGTTTTGGTATCGGTTGGTTATTTTAATAAAACAGGGGGAGTATGTAAAGGTAGCGCACGTCTAGCGCACGAATATAGGGCGTTATGGCTGGTATTTTAGTGATACCCCTACCCAGTATTTATTTTTATCAATTGCGAAAGAGATAAGTTTGCTGATGCCTTATCTCTTTCGCGTGCGACATCAATGCCGACTTGGTTTAGTGCTTGCTCATCGCCCTGGTCAATTCATGGTGGCCTTGCGCCATGCCGCTTTCTGGCACGATCTCGCCTTCACGGTTTTTGATGTCCGCCAATTGTGCTGCCAATTGTTCTGGCGCATCTGCGCCGCGGCCTATCCAGGCGCCTTGCGTCATGGTGATATGTGCCGCTTCGATACTGCCAGCGCCGGCGCAGAGGATGGTGCGCGTCGGTGCATCTGCGGCGACCAATACCAGCATCGCCGGTACCACGTCCGAGGGTTGCAGCGCTTGCAGCATGGTTTCGGGGAACAGGCTCTCCGTCATGCGGGTGGCCGCGGTGGGCGCCAGGCTATTGACGCGGATATCAAACTTGGCGCCTTCCAGTGACAAGGTTTGCATCAGGCCGACCAGTGCCATTTTGGCCGCGCCATAATTGGATTGGCCGAAATTACCGTACAGGCCGGAAGAGGATGTGGTCATCATGATGCGGCCGTATTTTTGTTCCGTCATGATCGGCCAGACTGCCTTGCAGCAATTGACTGCGCCCATCAGGTGCACGTCGAGCACCAGTTTAAAATCGTCCAGTTCCATCTTGGCAAAGCTCTTGTCGCGCAAGATGCCGGCATTGTTGATCAGAATGTCGACCCGGCCCCAGGTATCCATCGCCTGTTGCACCATCTCTTGTACCGCGGCAAAATCGGTCACCGAAGCGCCGTTGGCAATCGCTTCGCCTCCGGCTGCCTTGATCTCTTCGACTACCGCCAGCGCTGCTGCCGATGAAGCGCCCGAGCCATCTCTGGCACCGCCCAGATCATTGACGACGACTTTGGCGCCGCGTTTGGCCAGTGCCAAGGCGTGTTCGCGCCCGAGTCCGCCGCCGGCACCGGTAACAATCGCAACGCGGCCTGTAAAATCGATACTCATGGTGTTTTCCTGTAAAAAAGGGTGATCAGTAGGGAGGGTATTTGATGCCGATTCGGCGCTTATTCTATCCTGATCCCGTAATAGCATGAGTGTTCTATTTGATCGAAGGCAATAATTTTTTCTGCATCATGAGTGCGCCGCCCATGGCCGGGTCCAGTTCGTAACCGGCAAAGCCGACATCGGTATACAGTGCGCGGGCCGGTGTATTGCCTTGCAATACCTCTAGTGTGATTTTGCAACAGCCGCGTTGCCTGGCGAGCTGTTGTATATGCGCCAGCATTTTTCTGCCGATGCCAAGGCCGCGAAACGCGCTGGCGACGGCAAAGTCGTGGATATTCAGCAAGGGTTGGCAGGCAAAGGTAGAGAAACCTTCCATGCAGATACTGAACCCCGCCGGTTTGCCGTCGACCAGGGCCAGCACCGCACAGATGCCTGGGCGTTTTTTAAGCTCGGCGATCAGGTTGGTTTTGCAAAAATCGGATATGGGTTCGGCGCCGCCCATCGGGTCGCAGGCATAGTCATTCAGCAGCTGCACGAGTGCGGCAGCATGTTGCGGGTTGTTCAAGTCGGCATCGATGATGGTTAACATGCGGTTCTTTCCTAACTTTGTCAGTGGGAGTTGTTAATTTTTAGACGCGCAAAAATTCTTCTTTTTGCCCAAGCCAGCGCTGTAAATGCGCCTCGACCGTGGGCAGGTCGTGTTGCAGCAACTCAATGGCTAACTGGCGTGCCTTGTCGACCAGCCACTGATCGGTTTCGAGGTTGGCAAAGCGCAGCATGGCTTCGCCCGACTGGCGCGCGCCGAGAAATTCGCCGGGGCCGCGCAGCTCCAGGTCTTTGCGGGCAATCTCAAAACCGTCGGTGCTTTCGCGCATCGTCATCAGTCGCTGTTTGGCGGTGCCGCCCAGCGGCCCCTGGTATAGCAGCAGGCAGACGCTGGCATTGGCGCCGCGGCCGACCCGTCCGCGTAACTGGTGCAATTGCGACAGGCCAAAACGCTCGGCATGTTCGATCACCATCAGGCTGGCATTTGGTACGTCGACCCCGACTTCAATCACGGTGGTGGCGACCAAGACCTGCACTTCATTGCGGATAAAGGCGTCCATCACGGCTTGCTTGTCGGCCGCTTTCATGCGTCCGTGTACCAGTCCGATCTGCAGGTCGGGCAGCGCGGCGGCCAGCATGGCGTGGGTGTCGGTCGCGGTTTGCAATTGCAGCGCTTCGGATTCTTCGATCAGCGGGCAGACCCAATACACTTGCTTGCCATCTTGGGCGGCGGCATGCACGCGTGCGATGACTTCTTCGCGTCTCTGCTGATCGACCATGCGCGTCACGATCGGGGTGCGGCCGGGCGGCAGTTCATCGATCACCGAAACTTCCAGATCGGCGTAATACGTCATCGCCAGCGTGCGCGGTATCGGGGTGGCCGACATCATCAGTTGATGCGGCACCTGTCCGCTCAGCCCCTTGTTGCGCAAGCTCAGGCGCTGGCCCACGCCAAAGCGATGCTGCTCGTCGACGATGACTAAACCGAGTTTGGCAAATTGTACCGTGTCTTGTATCAGCGCATGGGTACCGATGATGAGTTGCGCTTCGCCGGAGGCAATCCTAGCCAGCGCCAGGTCTTTTTCTTTCTTTTTCAAGCCGCCGGTCAGCCAGGCGCTGCTGATGCCCAGCGGCGTCAGCCATGCGGCCAATTTACGGAAATGCTGCTCGGCCAAAATTTCGGTCGGCGCCATCAGGACGGCCTGATATCCATTGTCAATCGCCTGTACCGCGGCGAGCGCGGCGACGATGGTTTTGCCGCTGCCGACATCGCCTTGCAATAACCGTTGCATAGGGAAATCCTGCTTTAAGTCGGCGCGGATTTCTGCCAGCACGCGTTCTTGCGCGCCGGTCAGTGCGAACGGCAGGTTCATTAAAAACGCGGCCGAGAATTCGCCCACCAGCGGTAAAGCCGTCGCACCTTTGCTGCGGCGTGCGGCTTGCGCACGTTTCAGCGAGAGTTGCTGTGCCAGCAGTTCATCAAACTTCATGCGCTCCCAGGCCGGATGGCTATGCTCCATCAAGCTGTATTGATCGGCATCCGGCGGCGGGTTATGCAGCAACTTGACCGACGCTTCAAAGCCATCGAGTTGCAGTTCGGTCAGCAGTTCGGGGCGCAGTGTGTCGCGCCAATCGACCTTGTCGATGGCCATGCGTATCGCTTTGCGCAGCATGATTTGCGAGATGCCTTCTCCGGCCGGATACACCGGCGTGAGCGCGGTCGGCAAGGCGGCGCCTTGATTCACCATTTTATAGCTGGGATGGACCATTTCTGCGCCAAAGAAACCGTGGCGCAATTCGCCGCGTGCACGGATACGCGCACCGACCGCCATCTGCTTGATCTGGCTGCCGTAAAAATTCAAGAAGCGTAAGACCACCTGGGCCGTATCGTCGGCGATGGTGACGACCAGCTGGCGTCTGGGGCGGTACTGGATATCGCATTCGGTGACGACGCCTTCGACCTGTAGCATGCTGCCACCGCGAAAACCGGCATCGCGCATGGCGACGATCTCGGTTTCATCTTCATAGCGCATCGGCAGATGCAAGACAAAATCCATGTTCTTGCGCAATCCCAGACGGGCAAACTTGTCTTCCAGCGTGGCGGCAGGCTTGGCCTTGGCGGGCTTTGGCGCAGCGGCTGGTGTGGCGTCTGGCACGGCGGTAGTGATGGCTATAGTCATGGCGTGTAAAATAGCGGACGTTTTTAGGTTTTACTTAAAGAAAGCAATCGTGTGGTGCCGAGCGCGACATTGTTAGGATAACATTCTACTGGTTTTTTATACAGTGCATGATCCCGGCGGACGGTATTTCTGTCGTTTTTTCTAGTTTATCTAATTTACCTCTCAAATTTTGTACGCGATACGCAGTATCCATGCGCCTTTCCAGCCAATAATGCCTTGAAAGGCGCATGGATATTGCGCATTGCCGTATTTTTTTTCCTGTGTGTTGACTCTTTTATTTTCTTTCATGTATTCCTTGTCCGATTTTGATTTTGATTTGCCCGAAGCCTTGATCGCGCAAACGCCGCTGCCGCAACGCTCCGCTTCGCGCCTCCTGAAAGTGGATGCGGACGGTGATGGCTTGCACGACCGCACTTTCGCGGATGTCGTCGAGCAACTCTCTGACGGCGATTTGCTGGTGTTTAACGATACCCGCGTGTTAAAGGCGCGCTTCTTCGGCGTCAAGGAAACTGGCGGCAAGGTTGAAGTGTTGGTCGAGCGCGTGCTGGCCAATACCTCGGATCAACATGCGGTGCTGGCGCAAGTGCGCGCTTCCAAGTCGCCACCGGCCGGCAGCAAGATCCGCCTGGCCGAGTCTTTTGATGTCATCGTCGGCGAACGGGTTGGCGAGTTTTATACCCTGCAATTCCCGGGCGATGTGTTTGAGCTGATCGAGGCGCATGGCCGCCTGCCTTTGCCGCCGTATATCACGCATGACGCCGATGGCTTCGACGAGCAGCGTTACCAGACCGTGTATTCGCGCGTGCCCGGTGCCGTGGCGGCGCCTACCGCCGGGCTGCATTTTGACGAAGCCTTGCTAGAGCGCTGCCGCGCCAAGGGCGTGCGCTTTGCCTACGTGACCTTACACGTCGGTGCCGGCACGTTTCAGCCGGTGCGCACCGAAAATCTGGCGGAGCATCACATGCACAGCGAGTGGTACACGATTGCGCAAGAAACGGTTGACGCCGTGCGTGCGACTCAGGCCGCTGGCAAGCACGTGGTGGCGGTCGGCACTACCAGCATGCGCGCGCTGGAATCGGCGTCGCAAAGCGGCAGCTTGCAGGCTGGCAGCGCCGATACCCGGCTCTTCATTACTCCCGGCTATGTGTTCAAGACGGTGGACCGGCTGATTACCAATTTCCATTTGCCTAAATCGACACTATTGATGCTGGTCTCGGCCTTTGCGGGTTATGATCGCATCCGCCGCGCCTATGCGCATGCCATTAATAAGCAATACCGATTTTTCAGCTACGGGGATGCGATGTTCTTGACGAATACAAGTTCCTCTTCTTTACCAGAAAACAAAACCTAAAATGCTAGACTTTACCCTCATCAAAAAAGACAAGACCACTGCCGCGCGCCGCGGCCGCGTGACGGTCAATCATGGCGTGATCGAAACGCCTATCTTCATGCCGGTCGGCACTTACGGTTCGGTCAAGGCGATGTCGCCGCTGGAGCTGAAAGAGATCGATGCCCATATCATTTTAGGCAATACCTTCCACCTGTGGCTGCGCCCGGGTATGAATGTCATCAACAAGTTTGGCGGCCTGCATGATTTTATGGGCTGGAATAAACCTATCCTGACCGATTCCGGCGGTTTTCAGGTGTTTTCGCTCGGTGCCATGCGCAAGATTACCGAAGAGGGCGTGAAGTTTTCCTCGCCGATCAACGGCGAGCGCCTGTTCCTGTCGCCAGAAATCTCGATGCAAATCCAGCGCTCGTTGAATTCGGATATTGCCATGCAGTTTGATGAATGCACGCCGTATGAAATCGATGGCCGTCCTGCTACGACCGAAGAGGCGGGTAAATCCATGCGCATGTCCTTGCGCTGGGCGCAACGCTCGATCAATGAGTTTAATCAGGGTGAAAACCCGAATGCGCTGTTTGGTATCGTTCAGGGCGGCATGTTTGAGCATCTGCGCGATGAATCGCTGGCAGGCTTAAATGAACTCGATTTTCACGGCATCGCTATCGGTGGTTTGTCCGTTGGCGAGCCGAAAGAGGATATGTTGCGCATCCTGGCGCACGTCGGCCCGAAATTGCCAGAAAATAAGCCGCATTACCTGATGGGCGTCGGTACGCCGGAAGATCTGGTGGCCGCTGTGGCGAATGGCATCGATATGTTCGATTGCGTGATGCCAACCCGCAATGCGCGCAACGGCTGGATTTTTACCCGTTTTGGCGACATCAAGATCAAGAATGCCCGCTATAAGGAAGAGAAAGAGCCACTCGATGCAACCTGTGAGTGCTATGCCTGCAAGAACTTCTCACGTGCTTATCTGCATCATCTGCATCGCACTGGCGAAATTCTCGGTGCGCGTTTGAATACCATTCATAACCTGCATTACTACCTCGATTTGATGCGCCAGATCCGCAAATCACTCGATGATGAACGTTTCCCCGCCTTTGTTGCAGAGTTTCATGCAGACAGAGCACGCGGCGTGTAATCGCAATGCTAGAATGTGGCGCTTTGCTGTAAGGATGGGCATTGACCTTTAAATTGTCAGCTTAGGTACAATATGCCGCCTTAGTGCTTAATTATTCATGTCTAACAAGAAGTTTTAATCAAATTACTGGAGCTTTAACGTGTTTATTTCTAATGCTTATGCACAATCGTCCCTGTTGGGCGCAGATGGCAATCTTATGAGTTTTTTACCCATCGTCTTGATGTTCGTAGTGTTGTACTTTTTGATGATACGTCCACAAATGAAACGTCAAAAAGAGCAAAAATCGATGATGGATGCGCTGGCCAAGAATGACGAAGTGGTCACTGCCGGCGGTATCCTGGGTAAAGTGATCAAAGTCGCAGATGCTTATGTCACACTGGAAATTTCCAACGGTACCGAGGTCGTCGTGCAAAAAAGTGCGATCACCATGTTGCTGCCAAAAGGTAGTATCAAAGCGATCTAAGCAATATTTTCACAACGCAGCCTAGACTACTAAGTCGGCTGCGTTGTCGATTATGCGTGCTTGATTTGCCTTCAGCCTCCACTTATTCTGAACCGATATGAATCGCTATCCCCTCTGGAAATACATCATTATCCTGATTGCGCTGCTGTTTGGCTGCTTATACACTGCGCCGAATTTTTTTGGCAAAGCCCCCGCAGTCCAAATCAGTAGCGCCAAGTCCACCGTCAAAATCGACAGCGGTATGGTGACCACGGTCGAGCAAGCTTTGCTGCAAGCCGGAGTTAAAACGGATGGCTTGTTTTATGAAAACAATGGCCAACAAGGCACGGTACGCGCACGTTTTGCTGACGCCGACAGCCAGTTCAAGGCTAAGGACGCGTTAGAAAAAGCGCTGAATACCGACCCGGCCGACCCTACTTACACCCTGGCGTTCAATCTTTTGTCGAACACGCCGAAGTGGTTGCAAAGCTTGCATGCTTTGCCTATGGTCTTGGGGCTTGATTTGCAAGGCGGCGTGCACTTTTTGATGCAAGTCGATACCAAGGCGATGATGGCTAAGCAGGTACAGAATTTACAATCGAGCGCGCGCGCCCTGTTGCGCGACAAGGATGTACGTCATGCCGGCATCAGCCGCGAAGGTGAGTTGGTCAGCATAAAATTCCGCGATGAGGCGACTCGCCTGAAGGCCAGGGATGTGTTGCAAGATCAGATGAAAGATGCGAGTTTTGTTGACGCTGTCGGTGCCGAAAGTGGCGATTTGCTGTTGCAAGTGCGTATCAAGCCGGAAGCGCTGAAACAAATCATGTCGGAAGGCGTGCGACAAAATATTACCGCCTTATCGAAGCGTGTGAATGAACTTGGTGTAGCAGAACCGCTGATTCAACAACAAGGTCTGGATCGTATCGTAGTCGAATTAGCGGGTGTGCAAGACGTGGCACGCGCCAAGGAATTGATCGGTAAAACCGCTACGCTGGAAGTGCGCTTGGTGGATGAATCTGTGATCGGCCCGGTAGATGAAACTACCGCAGTTCCTTTTGGCTCAGAAATGTTCAAGGTAGGCCGTGGCGGTCCGGCGATCCTGTATAAAGACCCGGTCATTACCGGCGATTATATTTCCGGTGCATCCGCCAGTTTTGACCAGCATCAGCAACCATCGGTCAGCATTGATCTCAATGGCGACGGCGGCCGCAAGATGCGTGAAGGTACGCGTGGCAAAATCGGTAAAAAAATGGCCATCGTGCTGTTTGAAAAAGGCAAGGGCGAATTGCTGACGGTCGCCACGATACAAGATGAATTAGGTGCGCGTTTCAATATCACCGGCATGGGTTCCACTTCTGCTTCGGCCGATCTGGCGCTGTTATTGCGCGCAGGTTCGCTGGCGGCACCGATGGAAATCATCGAAGAACGCACCATCGGCCCGCAGCTCGGCGCTGAAAACATCAAGCAAGGTTTCAAGTCGACACTGTACGGCTTTACCGCGATCGCTATTTTCATGGTGCTGTACTACATGTTATTTGGTTTCTTTAGCGTGCTGGCCTTGTCGTTTAACTTGCTGCTGCTGGTGGCGCTGCTGTCCGGCATGCAAGCGACCCTGACTTTGCCAGGGATGGCGGCGATTGCGTTAGCCTTGGGGATGGCGATTGATGCCAACGTTCTCATCAATGAGCGTATCCGTGAAGAACTGCGTGGCGGTGCTACGCCACAGGCAGCGATTTCGGCTGGTTTTGACCGGGCCTGGGCGACTATTCTCGATTCCAACGTGACGACCCTGATTGTCGGTTTAGCTTTGCTGATTTTCGGTTCCGGACCGATCAAAGGTTTTGCTGTGGTGCATTGTCTGGGTATCCTGACTTCGATTTTCTCTGCGGTATTTGTCTCGCGTGGCGTGGTCAATCTGTGGTACGGACGGAAAAAGAAATTGAGCTCGGTATCGATAGGCCAGATCTGGAAGCCGACCGAACAATCTGCCGTCGCCATTAAATCTGAATAAGAGAGGAGTTCATCATGGAATTATTCCGTATTAAAAAAGACATTCCTTTCATGCGCCATGCGCTGATATTTAACGTTATTTCTGCCTTGACCTTTGTCGCCGCGGTATTTTTTCTGTGGCAAAACGGCTTGCATCTGTCGGTAGAATTTACCGGCGGTACGCTGATGGAAGTGAGTTACAGCAAACCGGCGAATCTGGAAGGCATACGCAAGACCATCGAGACCCTGGGTATTCAGGATTCCAACGTCCAGAGTTTCGGCGAAGCCTCCAAAGTATTGATCCGCTTGCCAGTGGCAAAAGGCCTGACCACGGCGCAACAAGGTGACAAAGTGTTTGCCGCATTGCAGGTGCACGATGCCGATGTGGAAAAACGCAGTGTCGCCTTTGTCGGCCCGCAAGTGGGGGATGAGCTGGCGCATGATGGCCTAAGGGCGCTGTTGATGGTGATCGTCGGCGTGATGGCTTACCTGGCACTGCGCTTCGAGTGGAAATACGCGGTTGCCGCGATCATCGCCAACTTGCATGACGTGGTCATCATTCTTGGCTTCTTCGCGTTCTTCCAGTGGGAGTTTAATCTCTCGGTATTGGCGGCGGTGCTGGCGGTATTGGGCTATTCGGTGAATGAATCGGTGGTTATTTTTGACCGGATTCGTGAAAACTTCCGCAAGCAGCGCAAGACATCGGTCACCGAAGTGATTGATAATGCGATCACCAGCACCATCTCGCGCACCGTGATTACGCATGGCTGTACGCAACTGATGGTGTTGTCGATGCTGCTCATCGGGGGCCCGACACTGCATTATTTTGCGGTGGCCTTGACCATCGGTATCTTGTTCGGTATTTACTCGTCGGTGTTTGTGGCGGCGGCGATTGCGATGTGGCTGGGCGTGAAACGCGAAGATTTGATCAAGCCAATCAAAGAGAAAGACGATACTGACGGTGCGGTAGTGTAGTTTGCCAGAACCGGTTTCTGATTCAGTTTGGTAACAGAGAGTATAAAAGAACAAAGCCAGCCCGCGCGCTGGCTTTTTCTTTGTTAGGATTCTGCCTTTACAAGAAATTCCCATTGCACTTTCAGGTCGGATCTGGCTTCGAGCCGTTCTGCACAGGACAAATAAATAAGATGCGTAAATTCAAGATTTTTATCATCGGCACAGCGATCGTTGCAATTGCCGGTGCGGCGTATTATGGCTGGCATAAAAATGAAGCCGGCAGTGCCGATGGCCGGACCGCTTCCGCTAAAGCCGCTGCTGCCAGCTCACAAAACCGTCCGGTGACCGTGGCTACCGTGCTGGCAAAAAAGCGCGACTATACGGTCCGGCTAAGCGCTAACGGGGTGGTGTCGGCAATGAGTACGGTGGATATCCGCCCGCAGATCACCAGTACGATTACGAAGATACACATTAAAGAAGGGCAGTTTGTCCGCGCCGGTGATTTGCTGTTCACGCTAGACAGCCGTACCGATGAACTGAATCTGGCCAAGGCTCAGGCGCAGCTTGATAAAGATATGGCAACGCTGGCGGATAATCAGCGTCAATTGGCTCGCAGCAAGGATCTGCTGGATAAAAAATTTATCTCTCAAAGCGCGCTCGACGCGAGTCTGACGTTGGTACAGGCGCAACAAGCGGTGCTGGCATCGGATAGGGCGGCAGTTAATGCGGCACGTGTAGCGCTGAGCTTTAACCGTATCGTGGCACCGTCTGCGGGTCGCACCGGACTGATTAGTGTCTATCCCGGCTCATTGGTACAGGCGAATGCGGCCACCGCGCCGTTGGTAACGATTACCCAGATGGACCCGATCACCATTACTTTTCCATTGCCGCAGCGCAATTTGCCTGATGCATTGGAGAGCATGAATAACAGTCAAGACAGCAATAGCAGCTCCGTCATGGCGACCTTGCCAGACAATAAAATCCAGTTTAAAGGCAAGTTGCAATTTGTCGACAATGCCGTCGATGCCGCTTCCGGTACCGTAAAGGTGAAGGCCGTCTTTGAGAATAAGGAAATGAAGTTGTGGCCGGGTGCTTACGTGAACGTAGAGCTGGGCGTGCAAACCTTGAAAGACGTGATTGTGGTGCCACAAGATGCCATCATTATTGGCGCCAAAGGCAAGTCTTTGTATATCGTTGATGCCGACGGCAAGGCGGCCATGCGCCCTGTGACGGTGACAAACAGTTTTGGTCCTGATGCTGTCGTCACAGGTATTGAGGCTGGCGCTAAAGTGGTGCTTGATGGCAAACAAAATCTGCGTCCTGGCACACCCGTCACAGAGCAGGGTGCTGATGGCGCGGGCGATAAAGCTGGCGCTACATCAGGTCAAGGCGGCACCAAGGGCGCTGCTGCGGCGAGTGCATCATGAATTTGTCTGAGCTGTTTATCCGCCGTCCGGTGATGACGGTGTTGCTGAACCTGTCCATCGTGGTGGCAGGGATACTGGCATATCGCTTTATCCCGATTGCGGCCTTGCCCAGCTATAACACGCCGGTGATTAGCGTGAGTGCTAATTTGCCCGGGGCCAGCCCTGAGACCATGGCGACCTCGGTGGCCTTGCCGCTGGAAAAGCAATTTGCGACGATACCCGGCCTGGCCGTGATCAGCTCGACCAATACCCTGGGGTCTACTTCTCTGACCTTAGAGTTCGATCAAAACCGTAATATCGATGTGGCTGCCGTCGATGTGCAGGCGGCTTTGCTGCGTGCGCAGCGTTCGCTGCCGGTCGATATGACCTCGCCGCCTTCGTATCGCAAAGTGAATCCGGCAGATGCACCCGTGTTGGTCATGGCATTAACTTCCCCCTCATTGAATTTGTCTGAGCTGACCAGCTACGCCGAACATTTGATTTCTCCAAGTCTGTCGACGCTGGATGGTGTGGCGCAAGTCAATATTTACGGTATCAAGCGCTATGCCGTGCGGGTAAGGGTGATGCCGGATGAATTGTCGGCACGCAATCTGACCCTCGATGAGTTGTCGGCCAGCATCCGTAGCTCGAATGCCAATACGCCGGTCGGCACCTTGGATGGTGATAAGCAGACGTTGACCATCTTGGCCAATAAGCAACTGCAAAATGCGGGTGAATTTGCCAATCTGATCGTCAGCAACAAGGGGGGGCAAGTCGTGCGCCTGCGCGACGTCGCCAATGTAGAAGATAGCTACGAGCAGGTAAAAACCTTCGCCAATTACAATGGCGAGAGTTCCATTACGCTCGGGATACAGCGCCAGACCGATGCCAATACCGTCAAGGTCGTCGATTCGATCAAAGCGGCCTTGCCGAGATTTCAGGCGCAATTGCCAAGTTCGGTCAAGATCGGTTTAGTCAATGACCGTTCAGTGTCGGTGCGCGATGCCTTGCATGATGTGAACCTGACATTGATATTGACGATCTTCCTGGTCGTGATCGTCATCTTCCTTTTTCTGCGCCGCCTGGTCGCCACCATTATCCCGACTTTATCGTTGCCGGTATCGCTGATCGGTGCCATCGCCTTACTTTGGGGTTTCGGCTATACGCTGGATAATATTTCACTGCTGGGCTTAACGCTGGCAGTGGGGCTGGTGGTGGACGATGCGATTGTCATGCTGGAAAACATCATGCGCCATGTCGAGAAAGGCATGCCGCCATTCCAGGCGGCGTTACAGGGGTCACGTGAAGTCGGTTTTACGATTATTTCGATTTCGACTTCCCTGATCGCGGTCTTCATCCCTATCTTTTTTATGCCGGGGGTGATCGGCCAGTTGTTCCATGAGTTTGCGGTGATTGTCAGTTTGGCCATCGTCGCTTCGGCTTTTGTATCGCTGACCCTGGTGCCTATGCTGGCAAGCCGTTTTTTGAAAAATGAACACGAACTTACCGCGCCGCCAAAATTCATCGCGGCGATGTTGCATGTCTTTGAAACTGGCTTTAACGCTTCCTTGCGTTCTTATACCCGCGGCCTGGATCTGGCATTGCGCCATCGCGGCATGGTATTGCTGGTGGCCTTGCTCACTTTTGTCGCGACTGCTTATTTGTTTAATATTATTCCCAAGGGTTTTTTTCCTGAGGAAGATATTGGCCAGATCAATGTTTCCACTGAATCGGCGGAAGATACCTCGTTCCCTGCCATGGTTGCTCTACAGGAAAAAGCGGCCAAGATCATTCGCGAAGATCCGAACGTGTTGACCGTGGCTTCCTTTAGCGGTGGTGGCGGCGCGCAAAATACGGGTCGTATGTTCGTTAATCTGAAGCCGCGATCAGAGCGTAAGCCGATGAAAGTCGTCGTTGAGGAATTGCGCCGCAAGGTGCGGGAGGTGCCGGGGATTAATGTATTTTTACGTCCAACCCAAAACCTGCAACTCGGCGGTCGCCCGAGCAAGAGCCAGTATCAGTATATTTTGCAAAGTGTCGAGGCCGGCGAACTCAATGACTGGGCTAACAAGTTACAGGAAAAACTGAGAAATGATGCGGCTTTCAAGGACGTGACCAGCGATTCGCAACTGAAGGGCTTACAAGCCTCACTGGATATCGACCGCGATCGCGCCAATGCGCTCGGCGTCAGCATGGATAGCATACGTTCTGCTTTGTATAGTGCGTTTGGTGAGCGCCAGGTTTCTACCATGTACACCAATGTGGATAGTTATCAGGTGATCATGGAAGTCGCGCCGAATGCCAAGAAGGATGAGGATGCGTTCAATGGCATTTATGTGCGTGCCAATACGGGGACGCTGGTGCCGCTGTCTAGTGTTGCGACGATAAAGCGTACGGTCGGGCCAACCTCGATTAACCACGCCGGGCAATTACAGGCGGTGACGGTGTCGTTCAACCTGTCACCGGGTACGGCATTGGGCGTTGCCACCAACAAGATCGAGCAATTTCGCGAACAGATTAAATTGCCGGCGTCGATTATCGCCTCGTATGGCGGCGACGCCGCAGTATTTAAGGATTCACAGTCCGGCCAAGTGATTTTGATTGTCGCTGCCTTGCTGGTCATCTACGTATTGCTCGGTGTCTTATACGAAAGCTATATCCACCCGATTACGATACTTGCCGGCTTGCCGTCAGCGGCGGTCGGTGCCTTGCTGACGCTGCAGTTATTTGGCGAAGACCTGACCTTGATCGCGACCATCGGTATCTTGCTATTGATTGGTATCGTCAAGAAAAACGCCATCATGATGATCGATTTTGCGCTCGATGCACAGCGCCATCACGGCATGACGCCTGCCGAGGCCATCCGTGAAGCGTGCATACAACGCTTTCGCCCTATCATGATGACCACTCTGGCCGCCTTGGTCGGCGCATTGCCGATCGCTTTCGGTCTGGGTGCCGGCGCCGAATTGCGCCAGCCCTTGGGTTTGGCTGTGGTCGGCGGCTTGATTTTCTCGCAGGCGATTACCTTGTTTATTACGCCGGTGATCTATCTGGCGCTCGACAGGTTTAGCGGCAAGGGGCCGATAGTAGGCGATGCGATCTAAGGGCACTTCTATAAATCCAATTTCCGGGCGCATACCTGCGTCGGTATGATCAATGCGATCCTCGCCATACCGACGTATTGCTGTGGCGAGTTAGGCAAGCTCTGCCTTGGTCTGCATCCCGATAATTGAATTTCTAGAAGCACCCTAAATTAGGTCGTATTTTGTAATTTAATCTAAACTATCTTAAGTTTTTCCGTCATTTGCAGATGGAGCGTCTCGTCTGCAGGCATCCCGCTTTAAAGTGCGCAAAGCCAGCTTAAAAATACCCTACAATATCGGATTGATTCCATTGCTAGGATATTTATTATGGCCGTTAATTCCCCTATTCCCCTCGCTGCTGATATAAAACCCGTTGCTGGCATTGCGCTTGGGTTTGCCGAAGCGGGTATCAAGAAGCCCAATCGCAAAGATTTGCTGGTGATGGCGCTGGCGCCGACAGCAACGGTGGCGGGCGTATTCACCACGAATCGCTTTTGTGCCGCACCGGTCCAGGTCTGCAAGGCCCATCTGGAATCGCTGCACATGGCGGCGGGCCCGATACGCGCGCTGGTCGTCAATACCGGTAACGCCAATGCCGGTACCGGCGATGCCGGTTTGGCAGCGGCCAATGCCACTTGCGCTGCACTGGCAGAATTGTTGCAGTGTGAACCGGCGCAGATTTTGCCATTCTCTACCGGCGTGATCCTGGAGCCTTTGCCAATAGAGCGGTTGGTAGCCGGTTTGCCGGCAGCGATCAGCAATCTCAAGGAAGATAACTGGTTCGCGGCGGCAGAAGCCATCATGACGACCGATACCCAGCCTAAGGCAGCGTCAAGCAGCGTCACCATTAACGGCATCCGCGTGAATATGACCGGCATCAGCAAGGGCGCTGGCATGATTAAGCCGAATATGGCGACCATGCTGGGCTATCTGGCGCTGGACGCCAAAGTGTCGCAAGCGGTACTCGATCATCTGGTGAAGCAGGCGGCGGACAAATCCTTTAACTGCATCACGATTGATGGCGATACCTCAACCAATGATTCTTTTATGCTGATCGCTACCGGCGCTTCGGCGCTGGAGATTAACGACATCGATACGCCGGAATATCAGGCCTTGTCTGAAACCGTGATCGCTTTGGCGCAGAAACTGGCGCACATGATTATCCGCGACGGCGAAGGCGCCACCAAGTTCATCAGCATCGTGGTAGAGCAGGGGCGTGATGTCGAAGAGTGCCGCAAGATTGCCTATTCGATCGCCCATTCGCCGCTGGTCAAAACCGCGTTCTTTGCCTCGGATCCTAATCTGGGCCGCATCCTTGCCGCGATTGGCTACGCCGGCGTGAATGATCTCGATGTCAGCAAGCTCAATATGTACCTCGACGATGTCTGGGTTGCCAAAAACGGTGGCCGCAATCCGGATTACCGCGAAGAAGACGGTCAGCGCGTGATGCAACAAAGCGAAATTACGATACGCGTCATACTGGCGCGCGGCGAGGCATCGACCACGGTCTGGACCTGCGATCTGTCACATGAGTATGTCTCGATCAATGCGGATTACCGTTCTTAAACAGGAGAGCGAGAATGACCCAACTTGATCAATTTTTGATGCGCGCCGAGCATTTGTTAAGCCGGCTCGAAACCATGCTGCCAGCGGTTTCTCCGGCACCAGACTGGCGCATGGGCAGCGCGTTTCGCTGGCGCAAACGCGGCGGCCAGGGTTTTTTGCAAGTCGTGAAGCACGTCTCGGTGATCGGCCTGGATGATTTGCATAATATTGCAATCCAAAAAGCCCAGATCGAACAGAACACGCGCCAGTTCGTGCATGGCAAACCGGCCAACAACGTCTTGCTGACCGGCGCCCGCGGCACCGGCAAATCGTCGCTGATCAAGGCTTGCCTGAATCAGTTTGCCGACCAGGGCTTGCGCCTGATCGAGGTCGATAAGGCCGATATGGTCGATCTGCCGGATATCGTCGATCTGGTGGCCGAGCGCCCCGAACGCTTCATCCTGTTTTGCGACGATCTCTCGTTTGAAGAGGGCGAGGCCGGTTACAAGGCTTTAAAAGTCGCGCTGGACGGCAGTATTTCGGCCCAATCCGATAACGTGCTGATCTATGCGACCTCGAATCGCCGTCACCTGTTACCTGAAAAAATGTCGGATAACGCCGGCTATCATCTCAGTGACGATGGCGATCTGCATCCGGGCGAAACGGTAGAAGAGAAAATTTCCTTGTCCGAACGTTTCGGCCTGTGGGTGTCGTTTTACCCTTTCAAGCAAGACGACTATCTCGACATCGTGGCGCACTGGCTGGCCAGCATGGGCTGCGATGCCGGCCAGATCGAAGCGGCGCGCGCTGACGCCTTGCGCTGGGCTTTACAGCGCGGTTCACGCTCCGGCCGCGTGGCCTGGCAGTTTGCCCGCGATACCGCCGGCCGGCTCGCCGAAACGTCGTCTTAAGCGCTATTCAAATTGATATACTGGGGTGGAGTATGGCATTGCTCCACCCGATAGCGCATATTCTCTATGCGCATTAAAGCATTCTATCCCTATACTCCCCCTATTTATCGTAAACTATGGCAGCAGCTCCCATCAACGTCGCGGTCGGTATCCTGATGAAACCCAATGGTGACGTCTTGCTCGGGCAACGCCCTGCGGGCAAGCCATACGAGGGTTATTGGGAATTCCCCGGCGGTAAAGTCGAGCCGGGCGAAAGCATACTCGATGCACTCAAGCGCGAATTCGTCGAAGAACTCGGCATCCAGATTGTCTCGGCCGAACCCTGGTGCGGTGTCGAATACGTTTACCCGCATGCCCATGTCCGTTTGCATTTTTATATTTCTCATGAGTGGCAAGGCGAGCCGCAAAGCCTGGAGGGACAGGCTTTTGCCTGGCAGGGCGCGGTGGGCGTTACGCCGTTGCTGCCCGCGACGATTCCTTTGCTGGAGTGGCTTGATCTGCTGCGCCTGGCCTAAAGTAATCATGCCGTGTTGCTAAGCCGGACAGAATAGCGCCGGCTTAGACAAAAAACAGGCTGGCCGTTCAGCGTCACGCGGCTAGCGCGCGCCGCTTATTTACGCCGTCCCGCATTTTCAGCAGACTGCCATTGTTAGTACTTACTCACCTTGCAGCAAGCTCACTTTGATGCTCTGAGAAAGTCAAACAAAATAAACAATTTTCAGCTTATCAAAAAAATCTCTTTTTGATCAAAAACCGGTTGCATGGATTCCTTAGTGCCACTAGAATTAGTGCAAATAAAAAATTACGCACTACATTTAGTGGTTTTCTTTATTTCATCTGTTTCGCGTTTTATTCCTCCTTGCTATTAAAAATGCTGCTGAACAAGCCGTAGTGGCCAGTGTATTGTCTGTGAAATATGCCGTACCGGAAATAAAAAAACAGTGGCGATCTTGCCCTCGTAATCTCGATTAACGTTGAACCTGGAGTCCACATGCACTCTTCCATTGCACCCTCATCTTCCGCCTTATCTGATCTGGCTTCCACGCATGCAGGCGCGCCATCGCATGCTTTTTCCCCGGCGGCCATCAGTTACAGCGACTACCGCATCATTCGCCGCAATGGCGCTGTCGTCGCGTTTGAACCTTCTAAAATCGCGATCGCCGTCACCAAGGCTTTTCTGGCCGTGAACGGCGGGCAGGGCGCGGCGTCGGCGCGCATCCGCGAACTGGTCGAGCAGTTGACCGCGACTGCCGTGGCGGCCTTGCTGCGCCGCCAGCCTGCGGGCGGCACTTTTCATATTGAAGATATCCAGGATCAGGTTGAGCTGGCGCTGATGCGCTCGGGGGAGCACGATGTGGCGCGTGCCTACGTGCTGTATCGCGCCAAGCATATGGAAGAGCGTCGTTTGCAGCTGGAAGCGCAACAAGCCTCCAGGGCGGAGAGCGCCACCGTGCAATTGCATGTCATCGTTGATGGCCAGCGTCAGGTATTGGACGTGGCGCAAGTGCGCGCCCTGATCACTGCCGCCTGCGTCGGCCTGGATAAATTGGCCGATCCCGAAGCCATCCTGGTCGAAACCTTAAAAAACCTGTATGACGGCGTGCCGGTCGATGAATTGCATAAGTCGGCGATTCTGGCGGCCCGCGCCTTGATGGAAAAAGAGCCGGCCTACAGCCAGGTCACGGCGCGTTTGCTGCTGCATACGATCCGTAAAGAGGTGTTTGGCAAAGAAGTGGCGCAAAAGGATGCCGCGGCCGAATACCTGACTTATTTCCCGCAATTTATCCAGACCGGTATCAACGCAGAACTGCTCGATAGCAAGATGGCTGAGTTTGATCTGGCCCGACTGGCAAAAGCCCTGGTGGCGGACAGGGATTTGCAATTTTCGTATATCGGCTTGCAAACCCTGTATGACCGTTACTTCCTGCACGTGCGCGGCAGCCGTATCGAGATGCCACAGGCGTTCTACATGCGCGTGGCGATGGGCCTGGCCTTGAATGAGTCGGATCGCGAAGCGCGGGCGATCGAGTTCTATCACTTGTTATCCTCGTTTGACTTCATGAGCTCGACCCCGACCCTGTTTAATAGCGGCACCCAGCGCTCACAGCTGTCATCCTGCTACCTGACCACGGTCGCCGATGACCTGGGCGGCATTTACGATGCCATCAAGGAAAACGCCTTGCTGGCCAAATACGCCGGCGGCCTGGGTAACGACTGGACCCCGGTACGTTCGCTTGGCGCGCATATCAAGGGCACCAACGGCAAGTCACAAGGCGTGGTGCCTTTCCTGAAAGTCGTGAATGACACCGCCGTGGCAGTCAATCAAGGCGGCAAGCGCAAGGGGGCAGTCTGCGCCTACCTCGAAACCTGGCACATGGATATCGAAGAGTTCCTCGATTTGCGCAAAAACACCGGCGATGACCGCCGCCGCACGCATGACATGAATACCGCCAACTGGATTCCCGACCTGTTCATGAAACGCGTCATGGAAAAAGGCGACTGGACGCTGTTCTCGCCGTCCGACGTGCCTGACTTGCACGACAAGTTTGGCAAAGCCTTTGAACTTGCCTACACTGGCTATGAAGCCAAAGTGGCCAGCGGCGAATTGGGCCTGTCGAAAAAAATCCCGGCGCTCGACCTGTGGCGCAAGATGCTGTCGATGCTGTTTGAAACCGGCCATCCTTGGATCACGTTCAAAGACCCGTGCAATATCCGCTCGCCGCAGCAGCACGTCGGCGTAGTCCACAGCTCCAATTTGTGTACAGAAATCACCCTGAACACCAACGAGAGCGAGATCGCGGTCTGCAACCTCGGCTCGGTCAACATGCCGGCGCACATGAAAGACGGCAAGCTGGATCACGTTAAATTGAAAAAAACCATCAGTACAGCCATGCGCATGCTGGATAACGTGATCGACATCAACTACTATGCAGTGAACAAGGCACGCGATTCGAACATGCGCCATCGTCCGGTCGGCCTGGGTATCATGGGTTTTCAGGATTGCCTGCACATGATGCGCATCCCTTACGCCAGCATGGATGCGGTACAGTTTGCCGATAGCTCGATGGAAGCGGTCTGTTATTACGCCTACCTGGCATCAAGTGAGTTGGCCGAAGAGCGTGGCCGTTACAGTTCTTATCAAGGTTCGCTGTGGGATAGAGGTATCCTGCCGCAAGATTCCGTCCAGTTGCTGGCAGAAGAGCGCGGCGGTTATTTGGAGGTGGACAGTTCATCGCAGATGGATTGGACACCGGTGCGCGCCCGTATCAAGCAGCATGGCATGCGTAACTCGAATTGCGTGGCGATTGCGCCGACAGCGACGATCTCCAACATTATTGGTGTCTCCGCCTGTATCGAGCCGACTTACCAGAACCTGTATGTGAAGTCGAATCTGTCAGGTGAATTTACCGAGATTAACGAGCACCTGGTACGTGACCTGAAAGACCGTGGTTTGTGGGATGAAGTCATGATTTCTGACCTGAAATATTTTGATGGCAGCCTGGCGAAAATCGATCGCATTCCTGAAGACTTGCGTGAACTGTATGCGACCGCCTTTGAAGTGAGCCCATCATGGCTGGTAGAAGCCGCCTCGCGCCGGCAAAAATGGATCGATCAGGCACAGTCGCTGAACATCTACATGGCAGGCGCTTCCGGTAAAAAACTCGACGAGACTTACAAGCTGGCGTGGTTGCGCGGCCTGAAAACCACCTACTACCTGCGCACCATGGGCGCCACCCATACTGAAAAATCCACCAGCAAGACCGGGGCTCTGAATGCGGTAGCGGTCGATGGCGGTCATGGCGGCATGCATGCAGGTGCAAATAATGTCGATGCCGCAGCTGAAACCGATGGCCCCGCTTGCATGTTGCGTCCGGGCGACCAAGGTTTTGAAGAGTGTGAAGCTTGCCAATAGAGAAAATGGCGGGTGCGCCATGCGTACCTTGCCATGTTAAACAAACATAAAAATAAGTAAGGAAAAAAATGCTTTCTTGGGATGATGAAGCTGAATCTGCCGCGCCACTGCGGCCCGCTCAAGCGCCACTGCCAACGCAGGAGGCTGCGCTGAATCCGCCGCTTGTCAGCAGTAAGCCAAACGTGCCAACGCCAGAAGATTTGGCGCGCCGTGTCAATGCCAGCGATAAACGGATTATCAATGGTAAAACCGATGTAAATCAGTTGGTGCCATTTAAATATAAATGGGCTTGGGATAAATATCTGGCCGGTTGTGCCAATCACTGGATGCCGCAAGAGATCAATATGCAGCGTGATATCGAACTCTGGAAAACCCCTAACGGTTTGACGGACGATGAACGCCGGCTGGTGACGCGTAATCTGGGTTTTTTTGTGACCGCTGATTCATTGGCGGCTAACAATATCGTGCTCGGTACTTATCGCCACATCACGGCACCTGAATGCCGTCAGTATTTATTGCGTCAGGCATTTGAAGAGGCAATACACACCCACGCCTATCAATATATCGTTGAGTCCTTAGGTTTGGACGAAGCGGAAATTTTTAATGCCTACAATGAAGTCGAGTCGATCCGTGATAAAGACCAGTTTCTGATTCCTTTCATCGACGTGCTGACGGATCCTGAATTTAAGACCGGCACTACCGAAGCCGATCAGACTTTGCTGCGTTCACTGATCGTCTTTGCCTGCCTGATGGAAGGCCTGTTTTTTTATGTCGGCTTCGCGCAAATTCTGGCGCTCGGGCGGCAAAATAAAATGATGGGCGCGGCTGAACAATATCAATATATTTTGCGCGATGAATCGATGCACTGCAATTTTGGAATTGATTTGATCAATACGATTAAGATGGAAAATCCGCATTTGTGGACCCCGGCGTTTCGTGATGAAATTAAATCGTTGTTTTTACGTGCAGTAGAGTTGGAATATCGTTACGCAGAGGATACAATGCCGCGAGGTGTGCTAGGTTTGAATGCACCCATGTTTAAAGGTTATTTGCGATTCATCGCAAATCGCCGCGCACAACAAATTGGTCTCGAAGCTTTGTTTCCACATGAAGAAAATCCTTTTCCGTGGATGAGTGAAATGATCGATCTGAAAAAAGAGCGCAACTTTTTTGAGACACGTGTGATTGAGTATCAAACTGGCGGTGCACTCAACTGGGAATAAATTATCCGGTTGCTGATTCAAGGTTTGACTCACTTCGTAAAATGCGAGAGGCTTCACCAAAGTGAATGAACTTGATAGACCAATCAGACCCGATTCGTTTTTGTCGCAATATCCGGCGTGGCTGGGTATTGCGCATTTTTGTTTTGGAACAGGCTATTGAATACAGAATACCGACGCCGGCTTTATATGCGGGCGTTTTTTTTGGCTGTTGATATCGTTCGTTAAAGCTTATCCCTTGATGCATTTCATTTGCATTTAACGAGCGACACAGCCATATGGCTGAAGCGCTGCATCAATAAAGGGGATGCAGCAGTTCAGCTGGTGCCAAATTCACTGGCATAAACAGAGGTCATGTTTGTGCCGATGAATAATCCGCTTATCGGATCTGGAGCGGATTTTAACTTTATCGACTTGATTTTTTCCGTCTAACACGAAGGAGAAACAAAATGGCAACAGCATCAAAATCACCAGTGGCCAAGAAGGTAGCGGCCACGAAGCCTGCTGCTAAGGCCGCAGTAGTCGCTAAACCTGCAGCAAAAGCAGCCGCCAAGCCAGCAGCAAAAGCAGCAGCCAAGCCAGTAGCAAAAGCAGCAGCCAAGCCAGCAGCGAAAGCCGTAGCCAAGCCAGCAGCAAAAGCCGCCGCTAAGCCAGTAGCAAAAGCCGCAGCTAAGCCAGCAGCAAAAGCCGCCGCCAAGCCAGCAGCGAAAGCAGCAGCTAAGCCAGTAGCAAAAGCCGCAGCCAAGCCAGTAGCAAAAGCAGCAGCCAAGCCAGTAGCGAAAGCGGCCGCCAAGCCAGTAGCGAAAGCCGCAGCCAAGCCAGCAGCAAAAGCAGCAGCCAAGCCAGTAGCGAAAGCAGCAGCTAAGCCAGCAGTAAAAGCCGCAGCCAAGCCAGTAGCAAAAGCCGCAGCCAAGCCAGCAGCAAAAGCCGCAGCCAAGCCAGCAGCAAAAGCCGCAGCCAAGCCAGCAGCAAAAGCCGCAGCTAAGCCAGCAGCGAAAGCCGCAGCTAAGCCAGCAGCAAAAGTAGCAGCCAAGCCAGCAGCAAAAGCCGCAGCTAAGCCAGCAGCGAAAGCAGCCGCTAAGCCAGCGGCGAAAACCGCAGCCAAGCCAGTAGCGAAAGCCGCAGCTAAGCCAGTAGCGAAAGCAGCCGCCAAGCCAGCAGCGAAAGCAGTCGCTAAGCCAGCAGCAAAAGCAGTAGCCAAGCCAGTAGCGAAAGCCGCAGCTAAGCCAGCAGCGAAAGCAGCAGCAAAGCCAGCAGCTAAGCCAGTAGCAAAAGCCGTCGCTAAGCCAGCAGCAAAGCCAGCTACACCAGATGCAAAAACGGTAGTCAGTCCTACCGCAGCGTGGCCTTTCCCTACCGGTACTCGTCCAGCATAAATTTGCATGCTTGGATGCTTAGCAGTATTGAGGCACAATACCCACTGTGTGATGTTCACTCAGTGGGTTTTTTTTAGGGGATAGCTTCGTGTTGCATGGAATTTTTACCTTTGTCGTTGATACTGTCGCCGGTTTATTTGCAGGTTTTTTACTCTTGCGTTTCTGGATGCAAGCGCAGCGAGTCAGGCCTCCAGCGGGGCTGGCACAATCCATTTTTCAAATCACTGACTGGCTAGTTCATCCGATACGCCGCCTGATTCCGGGGTTTGGCGGCTATGATTGGGCCAGTTTAATCGCGACATTCCTGGTAGCCCTGCTGTCCATGCTGATTAATTTCTGGCTGCTATCGGCAGTCTCATTTCCGCTGATCATGTTACTGGCAGTATTTAAGATGCTGCAGTGGATACTGTATGGCTTTATGGCATTACTGGTGCTGGAGGCGGTGTTTAGCTGGGTGAATCCGCATGCGCCGTTTGCCCCTTTTATCCGTACCTTGAATAATCCTGTGCTGACGCCGTTACGCCGATTGATCCCCGCTTTGGGCGGAATCGATTTCTCACCCATGATTGCGCTGATCATCTTGCAGGTGCTGAACCGCTTGCTGAGCGAGTTGTTGCCCGCCTTGATCGGATTCTAATGGGGGATGTTAACTTTTGACGGGGGCAGTAGATTGCCTGATCATCAGTTTGGTTTCCAGCATTTCACGGCGCAAAGGAAGTTCGGCATGCTCAATCCGCTTGACCATGACTTGCGCCGTCAATACGCCGATCTCATATTTCGGTTGCGCAATCGTGGTCAGCGGCGGCGTGCTGAAAGACGCCAGCGCGATATCGTCGTATCCGATCACCGATAACTCTTCCGGTATCTTCAGGCCAGCCTGATGCGCCGCGCACAGGCCGCCTATCGCCATCAGATCATTGCTGGCAAAGATGGCGGTAGGGCGCTGTTTGAGTGCCAGTAATTGCTGAAAAGCAGTAAAGCCGCCCTGACTGGTAAAGTCGCTATGCGCCAAAAACTCATCGCGCAAGCTAATTCCCGCTTCTTTCAAGGCGCGCCAATAGCCCTGCACCCGATCGCTGCTGGGCAGTAAAGTTTTAGGGCCAGAGACACAGGCGATATCACGGTGACCTAAGTCGAGTAAATACCTGGTCGCCAGATAGCCGCCTTGTTCGTGGTTGGCTTCAATAAAATCCGCCGCCAAACCCGGCACTTCTCTATCGACCAATACTTTGGGAATACCCTCGTCAGACAGTAGCTGATTGAGTTCTTCATCAGAACCGGACGACACGATGATCAGCCCGTCTATCCGTTTTTCCATCAAGACGCGGGTATAAGCGGCCTGTTTTTTTGGATCGTCGTACGAGTTGCACAGAATGATGTTGTAGCCCAGCTTGAACGACTCGGCCTCGATACCCTGAATGATTTCAGCGAAATAAGGATTCGAATTATTCGGAATAATCATGCCCAAAGTATGGGTCTTGTCGTTCTTCAGGCTGCGCGCCACGGCGCTGGGAATATAGCGCAACTCCCGGATCACCGACAGCACGCGTTCGCGCGCCTCTTCACTGACGACTCGGGTATTATTGATGACATGCGACACCGTGGTGGTGGACACCCGCGCCTTCTCTGCGACCTGCTTCATTGTTGCCATAGGTTCCTGCCTTTCTTCGCTGAGATTATGAGGCATACCATCCACGAAGCCAAAATTTTTCCGATAAGGAGTTGTGCATCCATGGACTTAGTCATACGCAATGCCAATTTGCCAGATGGCAGGCAAAAAATCGACATCGCCATAGTTGCCGGCCGTATTGCCGCCGTCGGCCCATGCTTGCCGGTACAAGGGCAGGCTGAAATCGACGCCGGCGGCAATCTGGTCAGCCCGCCGTTTGTCGATGCCCACTTCCATATGGATGCCACGCTCAGCTACGGTTTGCCACGCGTGAATCAATCCGGCACGCTACTGGAAGGGATCGCACTCTGGGGCGAGCTGAAACCGACCCTGACGCAAGACGCGATTATTGAACGCGCTCTGCAGTATTGCGATTGGGCGGTGGCGCGCGGCTTACTGGCGATACGCTCGCATGTCGATATCTGTGATGACCGCTTGCTGGCGACCGAGGCATTACTCCAGGTCAAACAACAGGTCGCACCGTATCTCGACCTGCAACTCGTCGCCTTTCCGCAAGACGGTTTGCTGCGCAGTGCCAGCGCCTTCACCAACCTGAAGCGCGCCATCGCCATGGGCGTCGACGTGGTCGGCGGCATCCCGCATTTTGAGCGCACCATGGCTGACGGTGCCGAGTCGGTGCGGCTACTGTGTGAATACGCCGCAGAACAAGGCTTGCGCGTCGACATGCATTGCGACGAATCCGACGATCCGCTGTCACGCCATATCGAGACGCTGGCCTATCACAGCCACCGGCTAGGCATGCAGGGCAGGGTCACCGGCTCGCACCTGACTTCCATGCACTCGATGGATAACTATTACGTCAGCAAACTCATGCCGCTGATGCGCGAAGCCGGTGTGGCAGCGATCGCCAATCCGCTGATTAACATCACGCTGCAAGGCCGCCACGACACTTACCCAAAACGGCGCGGCATGACCCGCGTGCCCGAGCTAATGGCGGCAGGCATAGACGTCGCCTTCGGCCAGGATTGCGCGATGGACCCGTGGTACAGCCTGGGTTCGGGCGACATGCTGGAAGTCGCCCACATGGGCCTGCATGTGGCGCAGATGACCGGGCAAGAGGCGATGCAGGCGTGCTTTAAAGCGGTGACCGAGACCCCGGCGCGCATCCTTGGTTTGGACGGCTATGGTCTGGAGGTGGGCTGTCATGCCGATCTGGTGCTATTGGATGCAGCCGATCCTGTCGAGGCGATACGCTTGCGGGCGGCACGCTTGAAGGTGATACGGCGCGGGACGGTGATCAGTGAAAGCCCGGCGGCGCAGGCGCGCTTGTCGGTGGCTGGGCGGCCAGAGGCTGTGGATTTCAGGTTGGCGCGCGGTCGCTAGTTTTTTGAGATTGGAATATGCGCTTGGCTTTCTTTATTGTGCTTTTCTGTGAATTGTCGGCCGTAGTTGTTTTGAGGTTGCAGGCCGGTGGTAGACCGGCGGCTACTTACCTTTTTTGCTTCGCCAAAAAAGGGTAAGCCAAAAAAGGCGACCGCACCGTCGCTGCCCTGCGGGTTCCCGCTTGTGCAGGTCAAAAAATGGGAAGCGTCCACAACTCGCTGCGCTCAGACATGGACGTTTCTATTTCCATTTTCTGCCCCGCACAATCGGCAGCGCCAGAAGCGGAAGGCAGGTCAAGGGCAGCGGCGAGATTGCATGCGCAGGACACTCTAGGATTATTCTCATGCAGCTGAGGCTAGCTCCATTTCGATTTTGTCATTCCCTTTTTCTCCGAACCAAACAAGCCAAGCAGTTTCGGCTTGCTCTGGTTGGTTTGGGTGAGAACTGGACTGCCATACGAGACCGATCTTTACATGTTCCCAAATAATCGACTTAAGATATCGAACTTCTTTTTCCAGCGTGAATCGAGCCGTTTCCTTCTTCTTTTTTTCTGATTCTAAAAAATTGGATTTGTATGGATTGGATATGTGAGCAAAACCACTTGCAGTTTTATAGATAGAGATAAGACGGTCGTGCGTAGCTTTTGCCGTCGCCTCATTGAAATGTTTTACTTCATTTTCCTGAGTAATCATCTCGTTGAGTGGTTTTGGTAAAAAGTGTGTACTTATTTTGGAAAGGCGGATAAGTATGTCTGCGGCATTCCAGTCTAGAGTGAAATCGCCTTTAACCTTTGGATTTTCTAGTGCGTCAAGTTCGCGAGATTTTTTGTAGCGTTGTTCATCAGAGATGATTGCAGAAAATGTGATTAGCTCGACGATTTTTCGAACTTGTAAAAAAGCGCTTTCATTGTCAATGTCTTCATTTTTTGTGAATGATTTTTTCGTGTCAATAATTCGATCAATTGCACGAAATCGACGTTTTATTTCAATCATTTGACTAAGATATAGTTGGTGCGGTTTAACCATTTTTGTCTTGTAAAATTATTTAAATTTGACGCCAGCAAGTACGTAGCAAGCGTAGGGTGCGTCATACGCACCGATTCCGGCCGATCGCAATCTCGCCGTTGTCCTTGACCTGCCTTCCGCTTCTGGCGCTGCCGATTGTGCAGGGCAGAAAATGGAAATAGAAGGGCCGATGTTTGAGCCGCAGGCGAGTTTCGGACCTTCCCATTTTTTGACTTGCACAAGCGGGCACCCCGAAGGGGCGGCGACGGTGTGTAATGGTCTAATGTTTACGGACACCTCAATAGGGGGAACAATCACCTAAATGAGGAAAATGAAGATGACTGGAAATAAAAAATACGAAGCTGCTTTTAAACTTGAAGTCGCCCGGATGGTGGTGGATCAAGGCGTAG
>NZ_JAUSFI010000029.1 GCF_030651495.1 Undibacterium sp. | reverse complement strand
TCGCGCGAGAAGTCACGCTACTGCCGCGTCACTGGGATTGGCTGGCAGCACAGCCAGGCGGTGCATCGGTGACTTTGCGCAAACTGGTTGATGAGGCACGTCGCACTAACATGGACCGAGCCCGGCAACGTCGGGCGAATGGATCTGCTTACCATTTTATGTCCGCCATAACTGGTGATATGGCTGGCTTTGAAGAGGCCTCCCGCGCTTAGTTCGCCAACCACGCGGCAAAGTTCCGCAAACTGACGGAAGCTTGGCCGGCCGACGTCCGCGATTACGCCATGTGCCTGGCTTATGAATTACCGCTGACAGAAGTGCCATCGCAGGCACCATGACTCATTTGAAAAAAGGATGGATGATGACAAACAACAAAACACTAAAACGAGAATATCTGGAAACAAAAAACCGAGCCGGTGTCTATGCGATCCGTAACAAGATCACGGGCCGCGCCTTGGTGGCGGGAAGTACGAACGTCCAGGGTGCACTCAACCGACATCAATTTGAACTGCGGTGTGGCCACCATCGCAATGCGAGACTGGCGCAGGACTGGCGCGAGCACGGCGAGAGAAACATTCAATTCGAAATACTCGACTTGGTCAAACCCAGCGAAGATTCAGCGTTCAATGTTGCACAAGAATTGGAAATGCTAGTTAGCCTGTGGCGTCAGGAAATTCCTTGTCAAGACGAACTCGGTTACGACGAAACCAGGAGGGATGCGCGATGAACACGAATCTCGGCTTCTGTTTGGCGCTACACCGTGCCCACGCCAGCCTGCAACTCAAGCTTGACGACGAGTTGGGCATACACCATGGCATCAGTTTCAATGACTTTGCGCTACTGAATTTGCTCGCGGAAGCGGACGGTGGTCGGGTAAGCATTCAGGAACTCGTGCGTCCGCTTGGCCAGCCCCAATCGTCGGTGCTGCGTCAGTTGATCGTGCTCGAAAAGATTGGCCTCGTGGTGCGCGAAGGTGCGAATGGATTTCGTCAGGCCGTGCTTCGCCCAGCCGGGCGTGCGCTGGTGAACGCCGCACGCGAGACAGCCGATAGCATTTGCACCGAAGCCGTCGAATCAATCGCCCCCGCAGCGGTTGAGATGGTTTCCGCAGCACTGGTAACGCTTGCACGCACGACAAACTTAGCACTCTCATGAGCAACGCTATCGCGACGATTTGCTGGGTACGCGGCCACTTGCACAGCCTGACGGTGCATCCGTGGTGCTGTAGTGAAGCCGGCCAAACAAAATATCGGAGCGCTCCCAAAAAGCGCGCAACACAAAAACATTTAAGGACAACACGCCATGCCCAAGACTAAAGCGAACGGAATTGAAATTGAATACGATTGTTTTGGCGATACCGACGCGGAAGCTGTTCTGCTGATTTCCGGTCTGGGTACGCAGATGATTCGTTGGAGCGAAACGTTTTGCCAGATATTGGCAGAACAAGGCTACCGCGTGATTCGCTTTGATAATCGCGACGCTGGCCTTTCGACTCACTTCGATAGCACGTCGATGCCAGATCTCGCTGCAATTGCCGACGCAGTCTCTCGCGGCGAAACGCCCAATGTGTCTTATACACTCTTCGATATGGCGAACGACGCTGTAGGACTTCTCGATTCGTTGATGATCAAACGAGCGCACTTGGTTGGGAGATCAATGGGCGGCATGATCGCACAGCTGGTGGCCAGCGAGCATGCTGAACGCGTTCTGTCTCTGGTTTCCATTATGTCGAGTACTGGCAATCGTGATTTGCCGCAGGCCAGCCCTGCAGTGATGGCGGCGATGACATCGCCCGCGCCACATCCTTTGAAAGACGAGCAGGGCTATCTCGCGCATTGCGTTGCTTTTTCTCAAGTGATTGCCGGGCGAGGCTATCCGTTTGACGAATCCGCCCAACGAGATCAAGCCTTAGCCGAAGTTAAACGAGCGTACAACCCAAGCGGGTTTTGGCGGCACATCGCCGCCATCGCAGCAACCGGCGACTTAAGATCACGACTAGCCAACATAAGTGCTCCGACGCTTGTGTTGCATGGGTCAGACGACACACTAGTTCCCCCGGAAGCTGGGAAGGACACGGCGGCCAATATTAAAGGATCCGAACTACTGATAGTCGAGGGAATGGGCCACGATTTTCCACCCTCGCTGTTTGGGTTTGTGGCCGGAGTCATTGCAGATAACACACACCGCGCGCGCCAGACCATTTAACGGCATATTGGCCCTGACGGCGCGCTGCGCCAAGACGGTCAAAAGATGCTGGGACGCTGAGAAAACCGGAGACTCTGAAATTTTCGTGGATTAGGGCTTACACCCCCTATTTGGCGACCCATCGGAACTACCCTAAAAAAGCATGACCTTTTTAAACCGCGACTACCCACGATAACTTGAATAATTCACTGTCAATATCCGCACGACTGCGTGCCGTGAAGGGCTGATGCATCGTTTCCGGTGCTTTAGGGCCGCTCCAGCGGGCGCCGCAAATTGAGATGTTCAAAGTATATGCAAACACATCCTGCTCGCAACCGTACTAAGTATGGTTTATCGTTCGACTGATGTTTTTTGTTGTCAACTCATGTGAGTGAAACTGATAAGGGAGGCATTCAACATCGACCAACACAAAGTTTTTTTACAAATGGATTCAAAGACGATTCGCCGATGGCATCACAATGATCAGCGAACTTCGTAAACGTAGTTTTTCAGCGAAATGCCGTGCAGGTATCAAGAACAAGACCGCGCAACCAGCGGTGAGCAGGATCGGCATGAAATCTTGGATGCCAGAGCAATGAAACGGTAAACTCTGGCATCGTGATCGGAAGTGGAAAACTAAACATTCCGGCACGCAGATTTCCGGTATGACGTTCAGGAACACTGGCGATCATGTCAGTGGCTCGCGCCAAGGCAAGTGCGGTCGAAAAACCACCGACGATTGCGGCCACATCTCGTTCCAGCTTAAGCAAACTGAGTGCTTCGTCGATCAGACCCTTTTCATTACCATGCAATGAAACGCCGATATGCTTACCACTGGCATAACTGGCGGGAGTGATTCCCCCCTTGCTGAGTGGATGCCCTATTCGTACAACACCAATCAACCGATCACGCAGCAATGCCTGCGCGCGTACTTCTGGCCCCATCGTGTTCCCCACAATTCCCGTCTCCAGATCGACAGTCCCGTTGCGCAATAGAACACTGTCCTTGTCTAACTTTTGCACAAAACATAGACGCACACCGGGAGCCTCCTCTGCGACACGAACAAGCAAGCCTGGCCCAAAGTTCTCCACAAAACCTTCGCGCGTCCTTATCGTAAACGTTCTCTCCAGCTGTTTGAGATTGAGATTTTCAGTAGGTCGTAGAACCGCTTCGGCATCTTGAACGATCTGACTTACTTTTTCACGCAGCTCTAATGCCCGAGGTGTCGGAACCAAACCGCGGCCAGCTCTAACCAATAGTGGGTCACCGGTCGTCTCTCGCAATCGCGCGAGCGCGCGGCTCATCGCCGACGGACTCAGTCCAAGTCGCTTGGCTGCACGCGCAACGCTTCCCTCCGCTAGAACGGCATCAAGAGTAAGAAGTAAGTTGAAATCTGGAGTTGACATTCATTGAGTTTAGCACAGCTAACTTCAGACGATATAGCGTCAAACGCATGCATATAGTGCACATGGCGCGACTTCAATCCCAAGAATAATAGTGGTAATTTGTGCAGGTGGCTCATGTTGACCGTCGTCACAGAAATTGATTTCTATTTAAGCCCCAATTCTCCGATGCGACATACAAATTGGTAGGTATATGTTGAATAGCCTTGATGAAAGAAAAATGAAATGAGTAACCTTGATGTAAAAAAAAACGAAAGTGAATCGCTGGAAACTACCAGCTCGTTATACCGCGCAAGTATTTGCCTTTTATATGGCAGTTATCATGGCATTGTTGATGTCGGCTGTGATCGTGGCGGCCAATACAGGGATAGGTGCTGGTTTCCTTAGTCGCGTTTTCCATGTCTATCAATTGGCAATGCCTGCGGCATTTTTTTGTATTCTATCCGTGCGTCCAATAGTGATGAAGTTGGTCGCTGTAACGATGCATAAATAAAGTTATTACATCACGACACGAATTGTGGTGCTCCAAGGAGTAATGATCTGGACGTCAGCACGTGATTGATTGCAATGGCATTGATGTTCGCAGTGAATCTCGCATTCGTTACGGACGATTTGTACGAAGTTGATGGCAAAGTTGGCTATACCTCACTTGGCCACTTAACTGCGTTTATAGGTCCGAGGTACCTCATACCCCAGCGGAGCACCCGATTTAGCTGCGATTGATCGAAATACCTCCATCCACCAGCATTGCCGCACCAGTCATGAACGACGACGCATCAGAAGCGAGATACAGAACTGATTGCGCAATCTCTTCAGGTTTAGCCAAGCGTTTAAGTGCATGGAGGTTTTTGACATGCGCGAGCTCCTCCGGCGAGCTAGTCATTTGCCTACCCATTGGCGTGTCAGTACCGCCTGGAAGAATTGCGTTCACCCGCACACCGCTAGGGCCGAACTCCGCAGCGAGCGATTGCGTCAAACCAATCAACCCCGCTTTACTCGCTGCATAGGCGGCTACGCCTGGGAAACCTACCGTATAACCGACAAATGTCGAAGTAAAAATTACAGACCCAGACCCGCGGGTGAGCATGGCAGGTATCTGATGTTTCGCGCCGTAGAACGCGCTAGACAAGTTGACGTCAATCGTGTCACGCCAACCCGCTGCAGATACTTCGGGCGTTGATCCCATTTCACCCAACGTACCCACGTTGTTGAAAGCAATGTCCAGTCCGCCAAAAATATTAGTGGCACTTCGAACCATCTCCACCGCAAAAGACTCATCTCTAGCATCACCTACCACCGCCACCGCGCGTCCATTCGCCCTCTCGATTTCGTCAACAAGTAGACTCAGTTCATCGCTACGGCGCGCGCCAACAACAACCGATGCGCCCATTTGCGCAAAAAGCAGAGCCGTTGCCCGACCAATACCTGAGCTTGCGCCGGTGACAATTGCAACTTTGTTTGTGAGAGAGTTCATTCAAATCGATCCTTTATGTAAAGAACGTAGTCTGCGTTGTGTATCTGGTGTTTTCTGGCCGAATTCGGTCATGTAATTTAATCTCAACTTTAGAGCGACAGAGTCGAGTGAGTCTGAAAACTTCGTGGATTTTGGCTCAGAACCCATACCTCAGACAGAATTTTCTGGTGTTCCTGCTGAAACCCACTCATAGCGCTGAACGCATTAATAACGTGCAAATCGTGCGGCTTCCGCCGCACAAATCAAGATGGTACCTTTCTAGCAGCTCTATTTTGAGAGCAACTCAATAAGCAGAGGTCATTTTGCAGTCAATCATTTCAAAACAATTTAAAGAAGTAGCTGAAGGTATGTCATGAAACAAATCCATTCAAACGCTCCTGCAATGCTCTTCGTTGCAATCACTACAGTCGCCGTCCTATCGGGCTGCGGCCCGTCAAAAACTGTTTCGCCGGGAAGTTCGCAGCCAATAGCAACCGTCACAATAGCAGCGCCCGAGAGATCGATGGTTCAGGAAACTCTAGATTACACCGGTCGAATAGAGGCGTCGCAACGAGTGGAAGTGCGTTCACGCTTATCTGGCTACCTGCAAGCGATCAAATTTCGCGATGGACAACAGGTCAAGGCAGGTGACCCGCTCTTTGTGATTGATCAGCGGCCCTTTGCGGTCGCACGAGATCGTGCACAGGCGATCATGGCTCAGGCTATCGCGCGCCAGAAGCTTGCGACAACCCAGCTCACTCGCGTCACACGTCTACATCAATCGGGCGCATCAAGCGCAGATGAACTTGATCGCACTCGCGGTGAGTTTGAAGGTGCCCAGGCAGCTGTGCTATTGAGCCAAGCGGAATTGCGCAGCGTTGAACTTGAACTGTCATTTGCGACTATTAGATCACCCATCACTGGCACCGTATCTGATCATCGTGTCGACATTGGCAATTACGTTGTTGGCGGCACTGCTCAAGGTGGTTTGCTCACAACGATCGTAGCGCAAAGTCCAGTGCGCGCCATGGTAGATCTGTCTGAGGCTGACTTCCAACGTTTACGCCGGCAAAAAAAGTTCCCTGATCGTGCGCAGTTACGGTTGGATGGAACTGCCGACACCCAAATAAGCACAATCGATTTTATCGACAACGAAATCAGTGCACGCTCCGGTACGGTGCGGCTTCGCGCCAGCATTGCCAATGTCGACAAGACCATCAAGCCCGGCAGTTTTGCACACGTTCGCGTACCTGTTGGTGCACCAGAAGAAAAATTCCTCGTGCCAGATTCAGCCATACAAAGTGATCAAACCAAAAAACTCGTGCTCGTCGTTGATGCTAATGGAAAGGTCGCGCCCAAGCGAGTTGATTTGGGCGGATTGTTTAACGGTAAGCGTGTCGTGTTATCGGGATTGTCTGCGAATGACAAAGTCATTGTGTCTGGCGCCCAACGCGTACGGCCGGGTGATAGTGTCAAGCTCTCCACGCCCGCAGCTGGCGCATAATAAGGAGTCGGACTCATGCACTTTTCACACTACTTCATCAAACGCCCGATTTTCGCGATTGTCCTCTCAATCCTTCTAACGTTAATCGGTGCCGTCGCTGCCTTTAAACTCCCTATTTCAGAATTTCCCGAAATCGTACCACCGACCGTCACCGTCAAGGCGAGTTACCCAGGCGCCTCTGCGCAGGAAATTGCTGAAACGGTTGCCGCGCCGATCGAGCAAGAACTCAATGGCGTCGATGGAATGCTTTATCTTTCGTCCCAGTCAGTTGGCGACGGCAAGCTCGTCATCAGCGTCGTCTTTAAACCTGGCACCAATATCGACGAAGCACAATCTTTAGTGCAGAACCGGGTCGCGATTGCGGATTCTCGGCTTCCTGAGGAAGTTCGACGTCAGGGTATCGCCGTAAAGAAAGCGTCGCCAGATCAATTGATGGTGGTGATGTTCGCTTCGCCCAAAGGTACCCACGATCAACAATACATCTCCAATTTCGTTAGTGCGAAAGTGAAGGACGCGTTGAGCCGTCTCGACGGCGTTGACGATATTTACACCCGTGGCGCACGCGATTTTTCGATGCGTATCTGGCTCGATCCAGCGCGTGTAGCGACTATGGGTCTCACACCATCAGAAGTGGTTGCCGCTATACGACGCTCTAACGTGCAGGTGGCCGCAGGTGTACTAAACCAACCGCCGGGCGGAAGTGATGGCGCTTTTCAGATTCAAGTACAGGCACAAGGTCGGCTACGCGATGTGGAAGAGTTCAAATCCATCATAGTCGCAACGCAAACTGACGGCGCCATCGTACGCTTGCGTGATGTCGCGCGTGTCGAGATGGGGGCGCAAGATTACACGGAAAGCGGCTTTGTCGATGACCAGAATGCAGTTGCCTTAAGCATCAGCCAAAAACCGGGGTCGAACGCCTTGGCTACCGCAGATCGGATACTCGCTCAATTGGAAAAGCTTAAAATTGATTTCCCCGATGACTTGACCTTTAATGCGCACTACAACCCGACCGAATTCATTCGCGCATCGATCGACAAAGTCAGGGATACCATTTTCGAAGCTGCCCTGCTGGTTTGCCTGACGGTACTTCTGTTCCTTGGATCATGGCGTGCCGCAGTGATACCTATTTTAGCGATTCCTGTCTCGCTCATCGGCACCTTCGCAGTAATGACCGGACTAGGTTTTTCAATCAACACATTGTCGTTGTTTGGCTTGGTGCTAGCAATAGGTATCGTAGTGGACGATGCGATCGTCGTGGTTGAGAACGTCGAGCGCCATATCGAGGCTGGCCTGAGCCCCTCGGACGCCGCGCGTCGTAGCATGAGTGAGGTCGGCTCTGCACTGATCGCCATTGCACTGGTCCTTGTTGCTGTATTCATTCCTACTGCGTTTATCGACGGTATCTCCGGTATGTTCTATCGACAGTTCGCGGTCACGATTGCCGCATCCACAGTAATTTCGGCGTTGGTATCACTGACGCTCTCGCCAGCTCTGGCAGCATTACTGCTTAAACCCAAGCACAGCCAAAACGGCCACAATGTCGGTGGTCGATGGATGTCGATTTTCAACCGGGGCTTTGGGCGGTTGTCTGATCGTTATACACAACTGACCGGATACACCTTGTCGCGGCGCTGGCTAATGCTGCCGTTGTATGTTGGCCTGGTTGGGCTCACAGTCTGGCGCTTCGTGGCCACGCCCACCGGCTTTGTGCCGCAGCTTGATCGTGGCTACGCAATTGTATCGATTCAGCTCCCGCCCGGCTCGACGTTGGAACGCACTACGCAAGTGACCCATGAGGCTACCCAACGATTATTGAAGCAACAAGGTGTGGCGCACACAGCCGCCTTTGCCGGCACCGATGGCGCAACATTTACAGCTGCGCCGAATGCTGCCGTTATTTTTACCATCTTCAGGGATTTTAACGAGCGTGCAGCATATCAGCTCGATGGCCCCGCGATGTTGGCCGCCATGCGCAAGACGCTGGCTCCAATCAGCAATGCACGTGTGATGGTGATTCCACCACCGGCGGTACGTGGAATCGGAACCGGAGGTGGCTTCAAGTTACAGATCCGAGACATCAATGGTCAGGGTCCGCAGGCATTACAGGCGGTTGCCCGCGAATTGGTTGAACACGCGTCTAAGCTTCCCTCGGTTGCAAGCGCCTTCACTCCCTTCAACGCCATGACGCCACAGCTCAAGGTCGACATCGACCGTGCCAAGTCAGAGTTGTTGGGCGTTACCCCTGATCGTGTCAACGACATGCTACAAACCTATATGGGATCGGTGTTCGTTAACGACATGAATTTAATGGGGCGAGTCTGGCGTGTCACCGCGCAAGCTGATTCAAGTTATCGACGCAACGTTGACGATTTAGCGGCACTGAAGACGCGCAGCGGCAACGGCGCCATGGTTCCATTGGGTAGTCTGGCTAGCTTCCAACAAACGACCGCACCCTACCGCGTGCCACGCTACAATTTATTTCCAACAGCAGAACTTCAAGGTAGTAGCAAGCCGGGCTTCTCAACGGGTGAAACGATCGCTGCCATGGAATCCATGCTGGCGGCACATCTGCCTGCAGGATTCGACTATGAATGGACAGAGCTTGCACTACAAGAGAAGCAGGCCGGCAGTAGCACTTTGATTGCCTTAACGCTTGCCGTGGTGTTCGTCTACCTGTTGCTTGCGGCTCTGTTCGAAAGCTGGTTATTGCCCTTTTCAGTGGTAATGATCGTGCCGATGTGCATTTTGGCTGCGCTTACCGGTGTGTGGTTGCGTGGAATGGACAACAACGTCCTGACGCAAATCGGCTTTGTCGTATTAATTGGACTTGCCGCTAAGAACGCAATTTTGATTGTAGAGTTTGCACGCCAAGCGTTTAACGATGGAGCCACCGCTCGCGAAGCAGCTATCGCAGCAGCGCATGCCAGATTGCGGCCCATACTGATGACGTCACTCGCTTTCCTGATGGGTGTATTACCTCTCGCTTACTCGACTGGACCGGGTGCTGAGATGCGTCAATCCGTTGGCACTGCAGTCTTTACGGGAATGATCGGTGTAACCGTTTTCGGACTGTTATTTACGCCCTTGTTCTTCGCTTTGTTGGCACGCAGAAAAACCAAAAGCGTAGAAAAAGTAGCGCACGCAATCGGAGCTAAAGTATGAAAAACACGATGAAGTTTCCATTGAAAACGAGTTTATCTGTGTTGTTGTCAACGCTCTTTCTTGGCGCGTGTTCCAGCGTAGCGTCCTACAAGGCACCGCTTCTAGATAGCAATCATGTATCGACCTTGCCATCAGCGATCACGAGCGAATCACTTCAACGCGGCACACCGCCTGCTTTATGGTGGAAGCAGTTTGGCGATGTCCAGTTAGAAACACTGGTTGAACTGGCATGGCGAAATAATTATGATTTACGTACAGCGGTAGCAAGACTTTCAGGTAGTCGTGAACAGTTGCAGGTCTCCCAGAGTGCACTCATACCCCACGCTAGTCTCGATGCTGGTTCAAGCCATACAAAGCTCGCAGCAATCGAAAGCCGCAGCGGCGCCTCCACCATTGTCAGCCCCCTTCAATGGCAAATGTCGCTGGCTTGGGAGTTGGATCTGTTTGGGCGTGTTCGCCACAGCATCGAGGCTGCACAAGCCTCGGTTGAGGAACGTTCTGCCCTTCGTGACGATGTTCGGCGCGTGATTCTGGCGCACGTAGTTGAAGCCTATCTTGACTTGCGTGGTACTCAGATGCTACGTGCATCCCTCCAGGCACAAGTAGACAATCAGACCAGTTCATTGAAGCTTATCCGTGACCGCGAAATTTTTGGTAGTGCGTCGTCATCGGAACGTCTACGCTTTGAGGCGCAGCTTCGACTGCTTAGTTCTCGGTTGCCTAGCTTGATCGCGCAAGAACGTTCAGCCCGAAACCGCCTGGCGACACTGACCGGACAAAGGCTAGACGCGCCACAACTAGCTTTGCTGGATCAGCCCGTTCCTGTCAATCTACCCCAGACTCTCATGACGGACGAACCGGCTCAGCTTTTGCTCCGCCGCCCGGACGTGAAGGTAGCTGAGCGAGCAGTGGCAGTGGCCACGGCAAGAGAAGGCATTGCTTACGCCGAGCTGTTTCCGAGAATTAGTCTGTCGGCTCTTTTCGGTAGCTCTGGCGTGGCTGGAAATTGGCTGGGTGGCGACGCGAGTCGCTGGCGCGTGGGTGCAACGTCTTCATGGTCTTTGTTTGACGTCGGCGCACGCCGTGCTCAATTCCGTGCCGCTGGAGCGGATGTTCAGGCCGCATTCGCCAACTTCGACAAAGTTGTCGCCGTTGCTATCGAGGAGACCGATACTGCCCTCTCAACCTGGGTACAACTTCGCAAGCGCAATGATGAGTTAAATATCGCCCTAGGTCTAGCGCAGGAGAGCGTTCGTTTATCGCGTCTGCGTTACGACGAGGGGATGGAAAGTTTGCTCAATACCCTAGAAGCGGAACGAATCGCGCTAGCAACCGATGAGCAATTCATTAGCGCAAAACGCGACTTAGCTATAAGCACAGCACGCTCCTATTTTGCGCTTGCTGGCGGCTTTGATGTCGGCAATGCCGTTAGTAAATAGACGAGAAATTACTGTTTGATGGCACCAAAAATTTTAAATTCAAAAATGTGTACAACCACCGAAAAACAAAAAATGAATCTCCTTCCTATTCTCGATGTTGAAACGCAAAATAACATTCAACAGCCGATACAGGTTCGACCACAATTGCCAGCAGTCGTGGCTGCACGTGAACAGCTCAGTACGGCGAGGATTCGGCTCACCTTCAGTGGTAATGATGTGGCGACATTTATTCGGAATGAGGCAGCGCAATCTCCCGGCTCTTGGGTCAAGCTGTTCGTGCCATCCTCGAATGGAGAGATTGTTGGCCGTGCCTACACGCTGCGTAAGTTTGATCTCGGCAAGGGAACTTTCGACGTAGATTTTTTCACCCATAAAAACGGGCCTGCGTCGTCTTGGGCGAATTCGGCACAAGTGGGCGATACCTTGACGTTTGCCGGTCCTCGTGATGGTGGATTTTCTCTCGATCCAATATCAGAATGGCTTGCCCTCATCGGAGACGAGACCTGTTTATCCGCGATACAGGTTATCTTGTCTAATCTGCCATCCGCCTTACCTGGTATTGTCTTGATTGAAGTCGATGATCCTGATGAACATAAGCCATTCTTTGTAGACCAAAATATGAAACTACAATGGATCAAGCGTACTCACAGCCCGCTTGGCGCAGATGGGCCAATTCTAAAATCATTGGACAATATTACTAGACCGCAAGGTCGCGGCCAAGTATGGGTTGCGGGTGAGTCAAATAGCGTCAAGGCGATAAGTACGTTTCTGCAAGAAAAATGGAAGTTGGACAAAGAGTCGATTCGCACGAAGGGCTACTGGAAAAAGGGAGTTGCACATTTTCGTTCATAGCCATTGGCGAATGATTATTCACTTCTTGCGTAAATGGAGTGAACAGACGTTAGTTCGGCAAAACTACACTTATTCAAACGAGCTAATTTTAGAGACGAACAGTTCAAAACTGGAACATTGGTTTGTAATGTTTTAATTTGCAAAATTCACACGAATACAAGACGATAAAAGTAAGAACATGATGATTGATTTTTCTGCTTTTCCTATTACAAAAAAATGGCCCCCTACTCGGCCTACCGACATTCAACTTTACTCGCTGCCGACGCCTAATGGCGTCAAAATTTCCATTATGTTAGAAGAAACTGGGTTGGCATATGAATCTCATCTGGTAGATTTTTCGACGAGCGATCAAACTTCAACTGAGTTTCTGTCGCTTAACCCGAATAACAAAATTCCCGCTCTCCTCGACCCCAATGGTCCAAACGGAAAGCCCTTTTCCCTTTTCGAATCAGGAGCAATCTTGCTCTATTTGGCGGAGAAGACCGGTCGTTTTTTACTGACGGATCCAACCGAACGGTACGAGACAATTCAATGGTTGATGTTCCAGATGGGCGGAATAGGTCCGATGTTTGGTCAGCTCGGGTTTTTCCATAAATTCGCTGGCAAGGATTACGAAGACAAACGGCCAAGGGATCGTTACGTGACGGAGTCGAAACGGCTCTTGAGAGTCTTAAACAACCGTCTGGAGAACCGCAATTGGATGATGGGAAATACTTACACAATTGCAGATATTGCCATCTTCCCGTGGGTACGTAATTTAGTCGGCTCCTACGGAGCTGCCGATTTGGTGGGCATTGAGGACTTCCCGCACGTTATTCGAGTATTAGATACCTTTACAGCTCGACCAGCAGTTAAAAGAGGTGTTGAAATTCCCAAGCGCGGCTGACCTTTGATAAAAAAGAAAGCTCTCCATGTCATTGTGTCGATGGAATATCGAACCTATCTTCATCGCAATTTAATGAAATTGAACGGCAATTAAGGAATGTTATGAATACGGAAATGTTTGATTTATTAGTAATCGGTGGTGGCAGCGGTGGAGTACGCGCTGCGCGTATAGCAGCACAGAAAGGTGCACGCGTGGCGTTAATTGAAGGTGGCGATTTAGGCGGCACTTGCGTCAATGTAGGCTGTATTCCCAAAAAACTCTATAGCTATGCAGCGCATTATGCAGAGTCTTTCGACGAGGCGCCTGGCTTTGGCTGGTCGATTTCTGAAAAACCAAAGTTAGACTGGGAATTGTTGAAAGCCAACCGAAGCAAAGAAATTTTTCGCCTCAATGCAGTATATGCAAATCTACTGCGCAATGCCGGGGTATTGATGATTGCCGGTTGGGGCAAGATAGTTAATAGTAATACAGTGCAAGTCGACGGCGTTGAATATCATGCCAAGACATTATTGATCGCCACTGGTGGTGCCCCGATGGTACCGGAAATTGCTGGAGCAGAACATGTGATCACGTCCAACGAAATGTTTGATCTTGCGGCATTTCCTAAACGATTGTTGGTAGTGGGCGGTGGATATATCGCTTGCGAATTTGCGTCCATATTTAACGGACTTGGTGCGCAAGTCACTCAACTATATCGCGGCGAACAGATATTGCGCGGCTTTGACGATGATGTACGGCAATTTCTTGCGTCAGAAATGCGTAAGTCAGGAGTAGATTTACGCAATAATGCCGGTGTCGCTGCGATTGCCAAATCGGAAACTGGCCTGACCGTCAGTTTAAAAGACGGCCAGACAATACAAGCCGATACCGTGTTGTATGCCACTGGGCGCATACCTAATGTTCAAGGTTTGGGGCTCAAAGAGAACGATATTGCACAAAGTGCCGATGGTGCAATTAAAGTAAATGATCAATATCAAACATCAGTCCCCGGCATTTATGCGCTGGGAGATGTCACTGCTCGAATTCAGCTAACTCCTGTCGCATTAGGTGAAGCAATGACGCTAGTGGATCATCTGTTCGGTAAAAAACAAATGCATATGGATTACGATTTTATCCCGACAGCTGTCTTCACTCATCCAAACGTTGCCACGGTCGGTTATAGCGAATCTGATGCACGAAAAACATTCGGCAAAATACGCGTTTATCGCAGCGAATTTAAAGCGCTTAAACACACCTTAAGCGGCAGCACAGAACGTTCAATGATGAAACTCATCGTCGATGATGTGACTGATCGCGTGGTCGGAATGCACATGGTGGGTGCTGATGCTGGCGAAGTCATCCAAGGATTTGCAGTTGCCATGAAAGCAGGAGCTACCAAAGCCGTGTTTGATAGCACGATCGGCATTCATCCTACAGCGGCGGAAGAGTTTGTGACGATGAGAATTGCTATCGAAAGCTAACGTCAAATATTCTTTCAACTGGCGCTATGTAATATTTTCAAAAAAAGGTGTGTTTGCATAAACGTCGCTATAGTTCCGCAGAATTTATGAATCGGACTTTTTAAGTTTTTCGCGTCAGCGAAAACAAGTCGGATTTTTATATCTGGATTTCATTCGTTTTCAAACTGAACGAATTGATCCTGCCAACACATAAAATTTGTTGGCAAAATACACCTTCTCATGATGCGGCAATAGCTACCACAACCTTCCTCCGAACCGTACTTTAGTAACTCGCTCCCTCAAATGCTTAGCGCGCAACAAAATTCCTTCTGAAAACTAATTCGTCTGCAATCACACTTCAATATAAGAGGGCCGTGTCACGTCTTAATAGCCCCCCCCCTTTCAATGACTCAGACAGCGGGTTGATCAAATCCGCAACCAAGCCCACCGATCGCATGTAGCCATCTTCTAACCGTAAAATTTTTACATCAGACGCCATATCGTCCAGAATGGGTATTATGCCCAAAACGGTTCCCGCCCTCCCTTTGGCATATCGTCAGCGTTACGAAAAAACACCACTTGTGTGATGGGAAAACATTGCCATACTACTGGCTTTCCCATGTTGAGAAATCTAATAAATAGATTACAGTCACATGAAAAACGTTATTGTTTTGCGGCCCGCAGCCGCTCCATTAATACTTCTACCTGATCAAAATGTGCAGCCCAAGTAGGTGCGACAAAGTTGAGCATTTTTTGGCATTGGGCGGCCCGTTCCGGACTATCCGACTGAGAATAAGCAAGCACTAATTCTGACCAGCGTTTTCCATCCAAAGGATCAACATATTCCGGAACGTCGCCAGCAATCTCTCTGAAGGCTAGAAGATCACTCGCAATGACAGGTACGCCTAAACTTAATGCTTCAACCAGAGGCAAACCATAGTCTTCTTCGAATGACGGGAACAACAGGGCTCTAGCGTGTTGCAACCAGGTCGCCAATTCGATATCGCTACAAGCTGAATATTCAAATACAAAGCCCTTTAAAGTCTCGCAGCGCTCAAGCATATCTACTATGTTTTCACATTTCCACCCGCGTTGCCCAATCACCACCAGACGTGGTGCATATGCGCCAAAGCGTTCTATTAATTGCCGCCAAAGCTGCAACAATAAAGAATGGTTTTTGCGGGGTTCTATCGTACCCAACACTAAAAAATACGGTACATCTATAGGTGCAGCTGCAGCAGCGTTAGCCACAGATAGCTCTGCTGCGGCCAACAATGCCACCGTAGACGGTGGCATTGGCAGATTAATTTTGCTGGCATACGCAACCAACTCGGCATGCGTCGCAGCAGAGTTGGCAATAACCCCATGCCCCAGTGTCAACATCGTCTTAACCCTGTGCTGCTGCCGTCGAGACTCACTAGGCCGGCAATATTCAGGATGCGTAATAGGGATAAGATCGTGCAAAAAAAACAGCGGTTTCAAAGCTGAACGTTGTAAGCGGCGAACGTAATGCGTTTCCTCTACCCCGTCGTGTCCGATATTAAACAAAAACCTTCGGGTAGAAAATGACCGACCAATACTTCTCATCAAACTACCAGCAACCACCCGCCGTATCATTGTATTAACATTATCAGCACCCGCAAATAGTGCAGCAAAGATTTTTTCTGAATCCGCTATAGACATCTCTATCCACTGACCGGCAAAGCGCACCAAAACAGTCGAACGATCACCAAAGTGCCTAACATACTCCAAGCTGACTCGATCAACCCCTTTAGGTAACCGCCCCTGCATTCTGCAATCAAGCAACCTTGTTACGTCGATTAAATTTTCACGCATATAGAATTCGATCAGTTGTAAAAATACGATTTAATCGCACTACCAATATTCACAATTTGGCGCACCACCGTCACCACTATATTAAGGAATATTTGTAGTTATGCTCCAGACGCATTAAATACATACAACACATCTTTGCGCTGAACAGGGCAAGCTTTACATGTCAAAAATAAAGTAGCAGGAGAATTAAAATTCAAACGAAAAATGACTGATATCTTCCCGTCTGGCGTCATCGCTGCATTTTTATTTAATAAGTTAAGCGCATCAGACAACTCAAAACGGAAAACGAAAACTCCTTGCGTATCTACACACATATCTTGCAGATCACCTACCCGAACCCGCAAATAAGCGCCTGCCAGGACCGACAACTGAAAATGGTAGTTTCAAAGCGAGAAATCACTCCGATCAAAATGGATTGCAAATACAGAGCAGTGTGCACGACACCGCTGCCAGTTAAATATCTAGAATAGTGGGCGTTAACGTCAGGAACTATCGTTGTACAGCACTGTATGGATTTAACTTCGGCAAACGGCCTACATATCATCTCATGCGAGCTAGCCTTGCTCCCAGCCTCAAGAAGTACAGCCCTGCAGCCCCTCCCCAACTTTCCAGCCCCCAATGCCTACAGCCATTTTTGAACTCCCAGTTCGAATATCAGCAATCTTACCGCTAACATTTTTTATTTTTCATGATGGGGGAGTTTATGCAAAGCGTCATTTTTTGTAACCATACTAAAGTATGGATTTTGGTGACAATTCAGCAGCTATGAGCTGGTCGTATTTGGTTGCCAGAAAAGGCCCGTTGTAATACATCTAGCATTCCATGGCCTTGTTTGCCCAGTATTTCCAGGCAAGACTGAATAACGCAGAAATTTTCGGCGCCGGCGAGTGTGCGAAAGCAGTCAGATAATTCTTGTTTTACTTTTGGCAAATGGACCGGTGGGAACATGAATAAAGAGAAACATCGGAATATTTTCGTAAGTGACGCAGCAAATTGAATGTAATGGATTACTTGCTGCGTAAACGTTTTCTAATACGCTTCGTTACTTCAGGACTGCGTCCTTCGCCGTCACTCAATAGGGGTTTACAGGCCCCCTTGAAGCAAGAAATAGTGACATTGAAAAGTGCTTTTTCTATTATCGTGCTGCCTCGCAGGCGGTATTGACTGCGATTAAAAAGTCACCCATGCGTTGAGGCTTACTCGAATCATGAAGTCTTCGCGCACCAACGACTCAAGCGCCTCTAGATGTGCAAACAGCGAAAAAATCAGGGCATCCATCTCGCAATGTTCGGGTGTAGAAAGGTCGGGAATAGGTTCCTTTTACGCCATGGCCCGCAGCATGAATTGACGTTAAACAGTTCACACTGTTTTCTTCCGCTACTTATACTGAAAAGTCACGGTTTTTGCTCCATTCGCAACGCGCGGGCTACAGTAACTTCAATTCCAGTGCGCGTGCAACGGCTTCGGTCCTGCGCTGTACATCCAGTTTGGCAAAGATATTCTGGTTGTGCCACTTCACGGTGCTCAGAGACAGGAATAGGCGTTCACTGATTTTTTGGTTGGAATTTCCATCCTGAATTAGTCGCAATATCTCCAACTCCCGCTGACTAAAGACTTCTGGTGGCAAATGAGACAATGTGGCAACGGTGACTCGTTTTTCGTCAGACGTTTGCGTACCAAATGCGGCTAGCAATTGTGAGGCGTAAGTCGCCATGCCTGTTTTATGCTGCAATTTGGTCAGCAGTGTTTTCATGGGCACTCCCTCATCCAGAAAGAGTCGAATAGATCCTTGTGGCTCCGCTTGAGTCACGGCCTCGCTCAACACCTGCACGGCTACATCTACTTCTCCGACGGCTTGGTGAACCATAGCCTGCACCACCCTTGCCTTGAGTGCTTCTTGCGCGAGGCCCTGTGCTTCCATTCCACTCCTATGACGTTCGACGACACGCAGTGCCTCGAAGCCCTTGTACTGCGCCAATAATGTTCTGGCGAGGCCTATGGGTAGCTGAAACTGGTTGGAATAATAGGCCGCCTCCTTGATCTCGCCACGACGCAACAAATGCAATACATGCAATTCCGCGGCTTCTTCCATACGCCCCGCCAATTGTCCCGTTTTTGCCATCACATTGGTTCTGGCCAACAAGGCCTCAGACTCAGTGTGTCTATCTCGGGCCAACATCAGACGAGCAAGCAGTACTTCAGCACCTACCTCGGATTCACTTTTCGCTCTCGCAGCAAGCTCACTACATACTAGAGCATGAGACTCCGCTTCATCCAGCTCATTCCAATCGTAATAAATTTTGGCCAAACCAAGATGCGCTTCGT
>NZ_JAUSFI010000012.1 GCF_030651495.1 Undibacterium sp. | reverse complement strand
TGCCGTCAGTTGCGCTAATAGCTTGCTCAGGGTTTGCTGGTATTCACTGATCAAAGCTCGTTCCATCTTGCGCTCTGCTGTGTAGCCGAAGATATCAAACGTGCCGCCGCGCAGGGCTTTGAGTTTTGCCAATACGCCGAATGCTTACATCATCCAAGGGCCGAATTGCTGCTTGATGAGTTGGCCTTTACTATCGCGTTTGGCAAATAGCGGTGGCGCCAGATGGAAGTTGATGGCGTAGTCGCCTTCAAACATGTCGGCGATTTTTTTCTTGAACTTGCCATCGGTGTACAGGCGGGCGACTTCGTATTCGTCTTTGTAGGCCATCAGCTTGAACAAATACTTGGCGGCAGCTTCGGTTAAACGCAGCGGTTTGCCGTTGGCTATTTTGTCTTCTGCCGCTTTCACCTGAGCGATGAAATTACTGTAGGTTTTGGCGTAGCTGGCGTCTTGATACTCGGTCAAAAACGCGACGCGTTTGTTGATGGTGTCGTCCAGACTTGGCGTACGCTTTAGCTCAATGACTTGGGCTGGCGTGATCAGGCGTTGTACTGCGGGCAGATCGTTGGCGGCAATGCGGCCCCAGTTGAAGGCTTGCTTGTTGAAATCGATGGCGACGCCATTGAGTTCTATTGCGCGCATCAAGGCGGCTTCGGTCAAAGGCACCCACCCTTTTTGCCAGGTGTAACCGAGCAAGAACATATTGGTGGCGATGGTGTCGCCCATCAACGCGGTGGCGATGGCGCCGGCATCGACCAGATCAACGTGACCGCTGCCGCAAGCTTTGCGGATATCGTCTTCTGCCGATTCAGCAGGGAACTGCCAGTTCGGGTTTTTGATGAAGGTGGAAGTTGGCGTGCCGTTCAGGTTAATAGCGGCGTGGGTGCGGCCTTCGCCCATGCGTGACAGCGCATCTTTGCTTGCCGTCACGATGAGATCACAACCGATGACCAGATCGGCCATGCCTGTGCCTACGCGGGTCGATTGGATGTCGTTGACGTTATCTGCCAGACGCACGTGCGACATGACTGCGCCGCCCTTTTGTGCCAGACCTGTCATGTCGAGTACTGAACATGCCTTGCCTTGCAAATGCGCCGCCATCGCCATGATCTGGCCGATGGTGACGACACCAGTCCCACCCACACCGGTAACTAACACGCCGAACGGTTCTGCAGTTCCAGGCAATATCGGTTGTGGCAAGCTGGCCACATCCAGCGCCTGGCCTGCTTCCACTTTCACTTTGGCTGGCTTCTTGAGTTTGCCGCCTTCTACCGTGACGAAGCTCGGGCAGAAACCGGTGACGCAAGAAAAATCTTTGTTGCATGACGATTGGTTGATCTGGCGCTTACGGCCGAATTCGGTTTCCAGCGGTTCGACGGATAAACAATTCGATTGCACGCTGCAATCGCCGCAGCCTTCGCAGACCGCTTCATTGATGACGGCGCGCTTGGCTGGATCAGGGAAACCTGGCTTGCCATTTTTGTCGATTTGCTTCCGGCGGCGACGTTTTTCTGAGGCGCAGGTCTGGTCGTAAATCATTGCCGAAACGCCTTTGGCGACACGCAGTTCACGCTGGACTGCATCGAGTTCGCTGCGATGGCGCACGGTGACGCCGGCTGCCCAAGGGTAATCGGCTGGGTATTTTTCTGGCTCGTCGGTGACGACGATAATCGGGCCTACGCCTTCAGCGGCGATCTGGCGCGAGATCATGCCCGGGTCTAGCGGGCCGTCGAAAGGCTGGCCGCCGGTCATGGCGACTGCATCGTTGAATAAAATTTTGTAGGTGATATTCACTTCGCCGGAGACCGCGGCACGGATCGCCAGCAAGCCGGAATGGTAGTAAGTGCCGTCGCCCAGATTACAGAACACGTGATTCTCGGTGGTGAACGGCGCCTGGCCTACCCAGGTCACGCCTTCTGCGCCCATGTGCGTGAAGGTGGAAGTTTCGCGGTCCATCCATGTCACCATGTAGTGGCAGCCGATACCGGCCAGCGCACGGCTGCCTTCCGGTACTTTGGTCGAGGTATTGTGCGGGCAGCCGGAGCAGAAATGCGGCACGCGGTCTTTGTTGGCATCTGGCTTGGCGGCAGCATTTAACATCGCTTCTTTGGCTTCCAGATAGGCGACGCGTTCCTTCACGCGTTGCTCTACCGGGTGGCCGGCGAAGTAGCGGCTGATGCGCGAGGCTATCGCACGGGCGATCTGCGCTGGGCTCAGTTCATACGTTGCTGGCAAGAGCCAGTCGCCATGACCTGCACCGTCTTTGTTATCCCATTCGCCGGTATCGTCAAACTTGCCGACCACGCGCGGGCGCACATCATCTGCCCAGTTGTACAGCGATTCTTTCAATGCGTATTCAAGGATTTGACGTTTTTCTTCCACGACCAGTATCTCTTCCAGACCGGTAGCGAATTCGCGCACGCCTTCTGGTTCCAGTGGCCAGGTCATGCCGATTTTATACAGGCGTATGCCGATGTCTTTGGCGACTTGTTCATCGATACCCAGATCCGCCAGCGCCTGGCGCGTGTCGAGATAGGATTTGCCGGCGGTGATGATACCGACCTTGGCGACCGGGCTGTCCCAGATAATTTTATTCAATTTGTTGGCCCGCACGTAAGCCAGCGCGGCATACCATTTGTAGTTGTTCATGCGGGTTTCTTGCGCCAGCACCGGGTCTGGTGTGCGGATATTCACGCCATCAACCGGCAAGACAAAATCAGCAGGAATAATTGGGCGCACACGCTCAGGATCAATCTCCACCACGGCAGCGGATTCAACAATATCGGTCACGCATTTCATCGATACCCACAAGCCCGTATAGCGCGACATGGCGATGCCGTGCAGGCCGTAATCAAGATATTCTTGTACCGAGGATGGATACAAAACCGGAATGCCGCAAGCTTTCAGGATATGCTCACTCTGATGCGCAGCGGTTGAGGATTTGGCGGCGTGATCATCGCCCGCCACCACCAGTACACCGCCGAACTTGGAAGTGCCCGCCAGATTCGCATGCTTAAAGACGTCGCCGCAACGATCCACGCCCGGTCCCTTGCCGTACCACATGGCAAACACGCCATCGTATTTGGCACCGGGGAACATATTCACTTGCTGTGTGCCCCAGACCGTAGTGGCTGCCAGATCTTCGTTCACACCCGGGTGAAATTTAACGTGATATTTGGCCAGATGTTTCTTGGCTTTGGCGGCGGTCAGATCGACGTTGCCCAATGGCGAACCGCGATAGCCGCTGATGTAGCCGGCGGTATTCAGGCCGGCTTTTTCGTCCGCTTGACGCTGTAGCATGGTCAGGCGTATCAGCGCCTGGGTGCCGGTCATGAAGGCGCGGCCGCGCTCTAAGGTGAACTTGTCGTCTAGGGATATATTGTTGTCGACCAGCGCCTGCTGTTCGGCTTTGTTGGGTGCATTCATGGTGTCTCCGTGCTTTTTTGTGAGGCGAGGGTATCGCTGCCAATTTGATTCACTTTTTGAGTGAATCATATCCCTTTTGGGACGGATCGCACATTAA
>NZ_JAUSFI010000002.1 GCF_030651495.1 Undibacterium sp. | reverse complement strand
CAACTGCTGGACTTGCGGGCACTATACTTATCGACTGAAGGACACCACACGACAAAACCCGGACGGCACTTATCAGTTGCTGACTGCCGAGCACGTGTTCCGTGATTACCAATTCAGCGTCGACAATCAGATCGCCTTACCAGAATAGATACGGCAATCGTGCGATAAAAAAGGGGCGCTTAACAAGCGTCCCTTTTTTATCGATCACCAGATTAATGATGCCAAAAGCCAGCAATAACCCGATTATAAAAATTTAATCGAAGTGCCTCACATGCCCCCCCCATTAACACCCGCCTCCACAACTTTGATCACGAGCATAAACTCAAATTAAACACACTGCACTAAATCCCTCCTGCTCGGCAAGATGTAAGTAAATGTAAATAAATTTTTGTTATTACAGCAATATTTACTATAAATCAATTATAGTCTAAGGCTAACCACATACTCATCCAAGACCGAGACTATCTTTATGCCTAAGCCTTGCGCAATGATCTCGACAACGATTATGCGCGGCATTTTCGGATCAATGAGATAACTTCAGCTTTGGCTGTAGTTTGGCCGAAAAATGTCTTTTCAGATGATGCAGGCTTGCCTAGTCTCGATCATTTATTTACGTCTTTGATGCAGACCCATGGCGATTATTACCAGTATCTCGATGGGCAGGAACAAGCCTACGCGCGCATGAGTGCGCGATTAGATCCTGCTCTGATGGTGATGTGGGAGATAAGCCAGAAAATTCAGGATACAGCATGCCTGGATGCACATGATGTGCTGCGTATAGTAGAAAGCCAGCAGCCTTTTTTTAGCCCGCTGCCGTCAACAGGTACTGGTGTGGCAGATAACCATGTGCATCTAGGTGGTGTGCATTACGATGGACTGGTCTTAATGCTGGGTGTTTTGGAATGCCCGCCCACGCAAGCGCAAGATGAATTCGATCAAGATCAAAAAAATTTGCAAGACATGCGGCGACTAGCGATGGGTTTATTGGCCAAAGGGGATTGGCTAGATTCTCCTTGCCATGCGGGACAAGACAAAGCAAAAAAAACAGAAGAGTCACTCAACCTTCTTTTGAGAAATGTTTTTAGTGAGCAATGGAAAACCAGCGCGCCCACTTATCTGCACTGGCAAACCTTACTCGATCAGACCGTACTTGCTAACCCCAGAGACCCGCTTTGGATACGCCAACAAATTGCCCGTAATATGCTCGGTGCAAATATAGCGACAGCCTGGCATTGGTTCTTGATCTGGTTGTGGGCGCATTACCAAGCTAGCGACTGTCCGCGCAATCTGCGCATGGCAATTTTTTACCTGCTCAATTCCCTGATGGCTTTACGCAGAAAGCTAATCATGGATGGCCAAGGTTTGACGCGCTTTGTCAGCTTTTATGACCGTCCCTTACGCAATGGCAGCGAATATTCAAACGGCATTAGTGCGGCGAATACATTGTTTCAACATGCCGACGATGTCGCCGAACTCAAAGTGACCCAGGGTAAATTTGAACCCAAAGCGATAGGAAAATGGTTAGCCCAACTGGCTGCATCTAGCGGCACCTCTGCTCCAAGCGGCCTAATGCCCATGAAAAAAAAACCGGCAGCGGATTACCGCGCCATGATGGAGCGCTGGCATTATTGCGTACATTTTTTGCGAATACCTACTTTTCAAAATAATCCAGGCTTAGTATGGCAAGAAGCCAAAACTTTGCATATCAAGTTACACCAGCAAGCCGGATGGGATAGGCCAGAATTATTAGGTATTAGCAGCCGTACTGACGACGATGAGCATCCGCAATTAGTCCCCTCGCGCTGGGTGCGCGGTCTAGATGTGGCTGGCGATGAAAACCTGGTCAAAGTTGAGACTTATGCGCCTGCTATGCGCTGGCTAAGACTAGGAATGCAAAAAAAATCATACGGAGAACCCGCCAGCAGCGGGCTACATTTAAGCGTACATGCCGGGGAAGATTACGGCCACCCGCTATCTGGCATGCGTCATCTGGATGAGACTGTGCAGTTTTGCGAGATGCGTGCCGGCGATCGTTTAGGCCATGCGCTGGCGATAGGGATTAAACCTAGCGACTGGCTAGAACGCCACGGCGATATGGTGATCCCTGTCGATGAACATGTCGATAATTTAGTGTGGGCCTGGCATTACGCTGGCGTGATGAGTGAGTATCTTCCTTTGGCGGCACAGGTCATGCCGATGCTGGAGCGGCGCATACGTCTGATGTTGCCGTTTGTACCTTGGACCCACCCTGGCTGCATAGGTATTTACGCCCACCATCTCGTGTCCCACCCCACAAAAAAAGCCTGCTCCTCGGCACAGAGCATCGCGGCCTTACATCCGGACGTTCTATTTAAAGCCTGGCAGTTACGCCGCAACTGCAGTCATTACCTCAAAGAATGGGACAAAACTGGTGTAAAGGATGAACTGATACTAGCGGCATTGCCTGACGTAGAAAAGCTAATGCAGAAATGCGAAAGCGAAACTGGGCATCCCGACCGACATGCTTTGGAGTATTTACCGGAAGTGAAGTTATTCCGTACCCGTGCGCGTTGGCTGAAATTGCAAAAGGGCGGTAAGCCTATGCCTGATTTGCAGTGCGATCAAACACATGGCGCCCTACCCAAAGTAAGAGTAAGACTCGAAGCGCATGAACGCGCTGACGCCGGTTGGCAAAAAAAGAACCCCGATGCCATGGGCTTACTAGAAGATACTCACTCGCCGCAAGAACTGGAGTTTATGCACGCTTTGCAGGATTGGTTACTCGACAATTACGATCAAAAGGGTTTGCTGATCGAAGTTAATCCTACCTCTAACGTGTATATCGCCAAACTCAAAAAACATGCGGAACATCCGATTTTTCGCTGGTATCCGGTTTCGCAAACCAGTTTAGAAAAAGGCGGGGAGCATAATCAATTTGGCTTGCGGCGTGGCCCGATTAAGGTATGCATCAATACCGATGATCCTGGCATCATGCCAACTACCCTGCGCACCGAGTTTGCCTTGCTGCGCGATGCGGCCATCGAACACAAAGCTACCCGCACCGATGCCGAAGCCTGGTTAGAACGCATACGCCAGATCGGCTTACGGGAGTTCCACCAAAAACACCAGTCTGTATGGGTTAATAAATAATAATAAGAAACATGAGATGACAACAGAAAATTTAACAACTGCGTCAAACAAATTGATAGACGATGCAAAACAGGATTTACTTGCCAAGTTAGATGCGTCGATCAATTGGTATTCGGAAAACGGTCGGCAGCGAGGATGGTGGACAAGATGGCTGCGCGTATCAATGATTATTTTCGGTGGTGTATCAGCGATTATTCCTACCATTTCGCAAATCAAGACAATTGGATGGCCTGAAATCTCACCTTTGTGGGCATCGGTCTTTATCACGCTGACTGCGACCATATTCGCTTTTGAAAAATTTTATGGTCATTCAGAAGCATGGATGCGCTTTATATTTGCGAAGCAAGAACTAGAGCGACTAAGGGAAGATTTTTTGTTGTCATGGTTACGTCTCTCAGTCATTCAACCAACGCAGTCCGATTCGAGAAACACACTTGACGAACTAATGCGGGTCTCAGCGGCAAGGCACGAAATAGTTAAAAAAGAAACAGAAACTTGGACTAAAGTGCTTGAGAATGGATTGAAATCAAGCGCCCCAAGTACTACAGATGCAACATCCAGTAGATAACTTTTTATTAAAAATCAATTGACGAGGAATCATAAAAATTTTGAAAACAACTTCAATACACACTGTTTGCGCGCCTTCTGGCAGCATTTCATGCCAGAAGGCGCATGAATAGTGCGTCTCTGTTTTAAAATTCAGATTCACTCTTTCATTTTGCTATCAATATAATCCTGCCGCGCTTGTTCAAAGCGTTCCTGCGTGGCCGCCTCGTCGCGCTCGCCAAAGGCGTAATTCGCCTCCAGCCACATCACGTTGATGATGCCGAACGCCAGCGCCAGGCCTATGCCTAAAATCCAGTTGAAGTACCACATGTGTTGTCCTTTTTTTAGATTAGAA
>NZ_JAUSFI010000177.1 GCF_030651495.1 Undibacterium sp. | reverse complement strand
GAGAAATCCCCTAAAAAGAGGGGGACTTTCGTCTGATATCGTCAAAAAATCTCGCCTTTTAAAAAAATTCAGCCGAAATCGCAAAGATATTTTTTTGCTGTTCATTATTTCTTCAATTTCTTAGGTTTTTAGAAGTTCCCTAGAAGTTCATGAAAGTAATTTTTAAAAACTACGTGTATTTGCCCGTAATTATGTACGTTACCGAACGGAGTCATAAAATCATTTGCCCTATCGTCTATATACGTACAGGGCAAATCATTCATGTATTTGACGCTAAAGATGGTAATTTGCCTGGTGCAAGCCTATTTTTGTTCATTCATCACCAAGGCTCGCGATGGACAAAAATCAAGCAACAAGCAACAAGCAACAAGCAACAAGCAACAAGCAACAAGCAACAAGCAACAAGCAACAAGCATCAAGTAATAGATGCTGCAAAAAAACATAGGTGGTGCACTGTAAGTAAAATTAGGCGTGGCTGTCCAGCTTTCCATGAAACATGAGACAGCCACTGCAGTAGACCCATCAAAAATTTTCTTTAACACCAAAAGTAAGTTTTTATGTCCTGTATTCTGCACTTTACCTACTGAGAGTTCGCTATGTTCACTAAACAGTTGATTGCACCATCAAGGCCCGATTTGGCCACTGCCGAGATCGTCGAAGCTGGTATCGCTTACTTAGCCACACATGGCGATTCTTACGCAGCCGCTTACCTGGACGAAAACAACGTGAGTTTCAATGTCATGGTCCGTGTCTTAACTGAGCCGGAACATAGGCGCAGCAGTCATTACCCGGATTGGTAAGAATTTAGCGCGCCTTATTGATAGATAATGCCTGGGTAACCCCCTAATCGACATCGCGCCAACAGGCGCATATTTCATGCGCCTGTTGGCGGCAAAACAGGCTGAAGGCCGCAGTGCGATTGCGGCCTTGGCTTTACTGTTACGCCGCCTTGGATGAGATTTCAGCCACTATGCCGGGTGCTGCTGCCATTTCCGCCAGCAAGGCCGAGCGCAGTTTGGCGTCTTGCGGGGTGATGGCAAAGCCTTTCATGGCATTGTCGGTATCATAAAATCGACAGATATTTACGCCAGCGTTTTGCTCATGTTCCCAGTGTCCTTGTTGCGCAATGTGGGGAGCGGGGGCGATCAGCGCGATCGGACAGCTCGGTGTTTTGACAATGACGGGTGCTGGCTTAAGCTCGATCTGCGTGATCTCGCCAGTCAGGCTGCGAGCGATGGCGCGTGCGGCGGTCATGATCGGGGCGATGTAGGGCAATACCGGGCGCGAGCCGTCTTCGGGATTGGTGTATTGGGCACAGTCGCCTAGCGCGTAAATGTCTTTGGCGCTGGTCATGCCTGTGGTATCGACCAAAATCCCGCGCTCGGTGTCCAGTTTGGCGGCCTGTGCCAGGCGCAGGTCTGCACGCAGGCCGACGGCAGACAAAACCAGGTCGGCAGGGTGTACCTCACCATTGGCGAGCGTGACCTGGAAGCCCTGACTATTTTCCTGATCCACATCGATGCTGCTGGCGGTCGTGCCCAGTTTCATCTGTATGCCGCGTTGTTCCAGCGCGTTTTGTAACGCGAGTGAAATCGGTTTGGGTGCCAGTGCTGCCAGCGGCAAGGAGTTGGGGTCTACCAGCGTGATGAGGTGTCCGGCACCTGCCAGATCATCGGCAAATTCGCAGCCAATTAAACCGGCACCCAGTATCGTGATGCGGGTTTTTTCGCCATGGCTGCTAATGCTGTTAATGCCGTCGCGCAATTGGGCATAGTCAGTCACGTTGTTGACGGAGAAGACTTTGCTCGCCGCATTGCCAGCGATGGGTAGCCGAATCGGCTGCGCACCGACCGCGATCACCAGCTTCTCATAGCCAAATTCGCCGGCACTGGTGCTGAGGGTTTTGTTGACGCTGTCAATCTGGCTGACGCTGGTATGCTGCAAAATCGTGGCATTGATTTGCTCGGCCATTTGCGTCGCATTCTGGCTCACTAACTGCGCGGCTTGTTTATTTTGCGCAAACGCGTTCGACAGCATGGGTTTGGCATAAAAACCACCATCATCGCCAGTAATGATCAGCAAGGGCGTAGTTTTGTCGAGTTTGCGGAACTCGCGGGCAACGGTGTAACCGGCCATGCCGCTACCGATGATGGTGATGGGTTTCATGATTACAGTTCCACCATCTCGAAATCAGCTTTGGCGACGCCGCAATCCGGGCATTCCCAGTCTTCTGGAATATCTGCCCAGCGCGTGCCAGCGGCGATGCCTTCTTCCGGCAAGCCCTTTGATTCGTCATAGATGAAACCGCAAACGATGCATTGATATGTTTTCATGGGTATTTCTCTTTATAGGTTGGCGCTGAATTAGGCGGGGTTCGCGGCGAGTACATCGCGGTAGTGCTTGGCGTGGCGCTCTTCTACCTTGGCGAGTGCGGCAAAACGTTTTGCCGCGATTTCCAGCGTGCGCTTGAAATTTTCCGCGTGTTCTTTTGATTCAGCTATTTGCTCGTCGTATTCAGCAACGGCAGCGTGCTGGCCTTCTTCTACCGCCATGTGACGAAATTTTGGATACATCTCGGTGTATTCATAGGTTTCGCCTTCAATCGCGATTTCCAGTGCGCGCTGCGGTGTCATTTGCGCTTTTGGGTACAGCAAATCGAGGTGGCCAAAGGCGTGCATGACTTCTTGTTCTGCCGTCGCTTCAAATGCCAGTGCGATATCTTCGGCACCGGCAGCGCGTGCCAGTTTGGCGAAATAACGATATTTGATGTGCGCCATGGATTCGCCGGCAAAAGCGGATTCAAGGTTTTGGATGGTGACTGAGGGATTGGCTACGTTACTCATTTTGCTCTCCTGGGTGATTGACATTGTTGCGTATAGTGCGGCTACTATTATTTAAACCGGTCTTTTTCAGCCTGCCGCTACTGGCTGCTAACTTGGTATCAATCATAATCAGTATTGACCTATTATGTAAATTGATTGTACTCATTGATTTGATAGTTAATAGCTATATTGGATTTTTTATATAATCTCGTTACACTTAAATAGTGAGCTTGGTTATGCGTAAAAATCATTAGAGTCGTACAAATACGTATAAAGTTAGAAGCTCCCCTCTGCTAGAATTGCAATCCACCGTAAGTTCTTAGTAAGCAAATTAGAAGGCACCGACCAGCATGGATTCGTCAGCAGATCAAAAAGAGTTATTGCGTCAACAGTTGCGCCAAGCCGCGCTGGAGTACCACGAGTTTCCCACTCCGGGAAAAATCAGCGTGACTCCCACTAAGCAATTAACCAATCAACATGATCTGGCGCTGGCGTATTCTCCTGGTGTGGCATCGCCTTGCGAAGAAATCGTGGCTGATCCGGCGGCGGCATTTAAGTACACCGCGCGCGGCAATTTGGTGGGCGTGATCACCAACGGTACTGCCGTCCTGGGCTTGGGTAATATCGGCCCGCTGGCATCCAAGCCAGTCATGGAAGGCAAGGGTGTCCTGTTCAAAAAATTCGCCGGTATCGATGTTTTCGATATCGAGATCAATGAGTCTGACCCGGATAAATTAGTCGACATCATCGCCTCGCTGGAGCCGACTTTTGGCGGTATCAATCTGGAAGATATCAAGGCGCCGGAATGCTTTTACATCGAGCGAAAACTGCGCGACCGCATGAAGATACCGGTCTTTCATGATGATCAGCACGGTACTGCCATCATCGTCGGTACGGCGATTTTGAATGGCTTAAAAGTGGTCGAAAAAGACATCGCCAATTGCAAATTGGTGGTGTCGGGTGCCGGTGCTGCGGCGCTGGCCTGTCTGGATCTGATCGTCGATCTGGGTTTCCCGCTGAAAAATATTTTTGTCACCGATCTGGCCGGTGTGGTCTATAAGGGCCGGGTTGAGTTGATGGACCCGGATAAAGAGCGTTTCGCACAAGAGACGACGGCGCGCAGTCTTGGCGAAGTGATTGACGGTGCCGATATTTTCCTCGGTCTGTCTGCCGGTGGCGTACTCAAGCAAGACATGGTGAAACGCATGGCGGCCAAGCCGTTGATCCTGGCGCTGGCTAACCCGACGCCTGAAATTTTGCCGGAAGAAGTCAAGGCCGTACGCGACGACGCCATCATGGCAACCGGCCGTTCGGATTACCCGAATCAAGTCAATAACGTCTTATGCTTCCCGTACATCTTCCGTGGTGCCCTCGATTGCGGCGCTACCACGATTACGCGTGAGATGGAGATCGCGGTGGTGCATGCGATTGCTGAGCTGGCACAAGTCGAGCAATCTGACATCGTCGCCTCTACCTATGGCATCGACAATTTGTCTTTCGGTCCTGAATACCTGATCCCTAAGCCTTTTGATCCGCGTTTGATGATTAAGATCGCACCGGCGGTGGCCAAGGCGGCGCAAGACTGTGGCGTGGCGGCGCGTCCGATCAAAGACATGCAAGCGTATATTGAAAGACTGCAAACCTTTGTGTATCACAGCGGTACTTTCATGAAGCCGCTGTTCCAGATCGCTAAAAAAGCACCGGCAGAACGTAAGCGCATCGTCTATGCCGAAGGCGAAGAGGAACGTGTATTGCGTGCGGTACAAGTCATCGTTGATGAAAAATTGGCGACGCCGATCTTGGTCGGACGTCCGCATATTTTGGAACAACGCATAGAAAAATTCGGCCTGCGCCTGAAGGCTGGGGTTGATTTCCAGGTCATCAATCCAGAGTTTGATCCGCGCTACCGCGAATACTGGCAAACGTATTACCAGATGACATGCCGCAAAGGCATTACCGAGCAATATGCCAAGCTGGTAATGCGCCGACGTCATACCCTGATCGGCTCAATGATGATCCACAAGGGTGATGCTGATGGCATGATTTGTGGTACTTTCGGCAGCACTGGTTTGCATCTGAATTACATCAATCAAGTGCTGGGCAAGCGTGATGGCGTGAATGTGTATGCCGCGATGAATGGCCTGATTCTGCCAGACCGCCAGCTGGTCCTGGTTGACACGCATGTCAACGAAAACCCGACGGCCGAACAAATCGCCGAGATCACTATCTTGGCAGCAGAAGAAATGCGCCGCTTTGGTTTGCAGCCGAAAGCGGCCTTGCTGTCGCATTCGAATTTTGGTTCCAGTAATAGCGAATCGGCACAGAAGATGCGTGCCGCCTTGGCCATCATCCAGCGCAATGCCCCAGACCTGGAAGTCGACGGCGAAATGCACGGCGATACCGCGCTCGACTCCGCTTATCGCAAAAAATTGATGCCAGGTTCGACCCTGAAAGGCGATGCCAATTTGCTGGTCATGCCAAATATTGATGCTGCCAATATTGCCTACAACTTGCTGAAAACCACTGCCGGTAACAATATCGCGATTGGCCCTATTTTGCTCGGCTGCGCCAAGCCGGTACATATTTTGACGCCATCGGCGACGGTACGCCGTATCGTGAATATGACGGCCTTGTGTGTGGTCGATGCGTTAGCACAACGATGATGCAACTGATGCAACTGATGTAAGTTTTTCTGTCGGTATAAAAAAGCCAGTTTCCGTAACAGGACCCTGGCTTTTTTTATCGCGCTGATTTCATTGAAATGAATATACTCCGGGGGAGTAAATTTTAAACGCGCAATAGATACGTGCGCAACATCACATATTATTTAAAATAAATGGGGAGTATATTGTTTTTAGCGATTGGTGAAATGGCCAATTACTGCTTGATCGGCACCCTGCCAGTCGGTACCACGCTGGAAGCGTTCAGGCAGTGGCCGTGCTGATCATCGAAGAACATATGCGGTTTAAAAGCGGCCAGCACGGCTGATTTATTCACGCCGCCCATAAAGAAGGTTTCATCAATGGCGATGTTCCAGGCGCGCAGTGTGCGTATCACGCGTTCGTGCGCAGGTGAGGAGCGAGCGGTCACCAGTGCGGTGCGCAGAGGGAAGGCGCGACCGTCTGGCGTTTTGAAATTATTTTGCAAATATGACAGCGCGACTAACAGGCGCGCAAATGGGCCTTGTGGCAGCGGCTTTTTGGCATTCTCGCGCTCATGCTTCTCAAACGCTTCTATGCCTTGTTCTTGATAGATGCGTTCAGATTCATCGGAAAAAATCACCGCATCACCATCAAAGGCAATACGGATTTGCTCCAGGTCGGCAGCGTTCTCTGGAATTTGATACAGCAAGGCCGAGGCCACGCCAGAATTAATCGCCGCCTGGACATCGTCTTCATGCAGGGATAAAAACAGGCTGACATTGAAGGCTTGTAAATAGGGCGCCAGTGGCGCGCCACCGGAGAGTGCCGCGCGGCTGATATCGAGCCCGTAGTGTTCGATAGAGTTAAAAATACGCAGAGAAGTCTCGGATGAATTGCGCGACATGATGACGACTTCGACCAGCCGGTGACCGGGCGTCAAACTATTCAGCTTGAGCAAAGCCCTGACCAGCGAAAAGCCGGCGCCAGGCTTGAGAAAGTCATTTTCATTGCTTAACTGATGCTGGCGATACGCCACTAGCCCCTGGTTTTCAAAAATGCTTTGTTCCGCCTCCAGATCAAACAAGGCGCGGGACGAGATACCGATGACGAGCAAATTATCGAGAGAGAAGGGCATAAATTATTTGTTTTGATCGCTGATGGGCTACTAGCTCAATAGCTGAATTAAGTGATCTGCTTTACGGATGACTTTTTTTGATTCCATGCCAAACAAATCACGGGTTTCTTGCACCGTGAATTCATTCATCCCTTTGGTGCAAAAGAGTAGACCTTGAAAGTTCGTTCCCAGGTACGCGAATGGGATCAGCTTGGTTTTGACTGGTACGTCGCTGGAGAGTAAGGTGCGCATTTTTCGTTCCACATCGTACAAACTGTTCTCGGCTATCGTGACGGTATCTCCTTTTGGCGTAGGAAAACTGGTCGAGAAGGAGGGATTTTGACCCATGGGATTTTTAAATGTGATTTTTACGCCGAGCTTTAAAAATTTACTCAGCGCAAAAAAATCTTCCTCATCATACATGGCGGGCCTCTGTGTATTGTTTATTTTGCACTTGAAATTTGATGACGATTCGTTGCTGGGCGTAGTCGCCGCGCAAACTGAGCTTCTGGACTAGAGATTAGCAGAATTATGGTCGGATACGATAGAGGAAATTTCGTTTTCCTCTTGCTTTGCAAGCATGGGATAATGCGTTAAGAATCTGATTTTTGTTGCAGATTTAGCTTACTTAGGCCACAAAATAATGAATACCAAAACTTCGGAATTTGAATTTATCAAGGGTTTGACGGCGGATTTATCGTCCAAGAACCTGGTTTTCCCCACCTCTTTAAAAACGACGATGAAAATCCGGCGTGCGCTGGATGCGCCAGATATTTCGACAGATCAAGTTGCGCGCGTTATTAGTGCCGAACCGGTGTTGTCGGCGCAAATACTCAAGCTGGCCAATTCGGTGATGTTTAACCGTACCGGCAAAAAAATTGAAGAAATCCGCGCAGCCACGATCATGCTTGGCTTTGGTGTGGTGCGCAATGTCGCGATTTCTGTCGGTATGAAGCAACTCAAAGACCATCAGGCCAGTGGCCAGAGTTCTGAGCGCATGGAAGGGTTGTGGAGCCGAAGCATGCGGGTGGCGGCGCTGTCCTTTGTTTTGGCGCGCAATCTCACCAAACTGAGTCCGGATAAGGCGATGATCGCCGGCCTGTTGCACGACGTCGGCAAGTTTTATATTTTGAATCGTGCTTGTCTATATCAAGACCTGTTTGTTTCTGAGCCAGCCTTATGGGAGTTGGTTGATCAGTGGCATGTCGATATCGGTGCCGCCATTCTCGATAGTTGGGAAATGTCTGATGACATCCGTGCCGCGGTGATGGATCATAAGTCACTCGATCTCCCTGTCACGGGCAAGGCCAGTCTGACCGATGTCGTGGCAGCAGCTAATTATCTCGATGCCCATTTTGTCGCCCAGTCGATCGCCTTACTGGATTGGGAAAACTGTCCGGCACCGCTGCGTAATCTGCACTTGGATGCAGAAAATACTGAAAAATTAATGCATGAAACCAAGCAAGAACTGGCCGCAGTCTTGCAGGTTCTGGCTTAGGCGCCTCTATACATCGAATTATCGGGCGCATACCAAGGTATTGCCGTGCTTTGCGCCTTGGTCCGCCTCCCGATAATCGAATTTCTAGACTTGTTCCGAAGATGATTTTTCTTTTATCCGCCTGGCTACCTGGATAAAATTTTATTTTTCCATCATGGATGCCGATTTAGGATGGGATAACAGTTCGGCAAAGACTTGCCAGCGTTGTTGTTCATTGTCCTTGCCGGCACGTTTTTCTACATACGCTTGCACTACATCCTGGCCAAGATTGTAGTTGATCACATACGAGCGATGTTTTTCGATGAAGCCGATGCGCTGGGTCGATCTTTTCTCATCCGATAAAGCGTATTTCATCAAGAGTGCAATCGCGGCGGGGCGCTCGATGATGCCGTCGAGATAGCGTTGCGCCACCATGTTGCCTGCATACGAGAGTTTTTGCAGCACCGCTTGCACCTGATAATATAATTCCGCCAGAGCCGGATCGATTCCCGCGAGAGGAAACAGCGTGTCTTTTTCAAAGGCCAGTCGTTCTGCCTCCGGGAATGCAACGTCGATGCCATAATTGGCGCTGCCTTCGGCCAGAAATGACATCGGTGAGTACAGCGGATAAACACAATATTCCATCCAGCCCTGTTCATTGACCAGGTGTTTTTCTATCAGTAAGTTAAACACGTGATGGCCGGGGTAGCCTTCGTGGCTGGCCAGATCAATCGCCCGGCTGATAAACATCGGGAAATCCGTGTTCACCTGGATCAGGCTATAGCTATTGCCCTTGTACCAGTTGTAGGCGCTCCAGACCTGGTCCTGCACATACTCGATGCTAAAGTTTTCCTGTGCGGGCAGTGCGATGTGTTTTTTGGTGCGCGCACGCGCTTCATTGATGGCGGCGGTAAATACCGCATCGAGCCGGTCGCGCGGAATTTCGAAAGTGCGATGGTAGTCGCTCAGGCGAGGATTTAAATCTCCCTGGCCCGGCAATAACTGGTCAAGCTCTGCCAGGATCAGATCAAAATCAGCTTCCGTCAAAGACGGCGATTTGGCGTCATACAGTGCCATCGACTCTGCATCAAAAGACAGCCGTGCCCCCGCCAATTGGTCGATATACGAACGTACCGCAGCGACGTGCAGCAATAAGAAATCCTGGCGTAATTGCTGGTCGGGTGCTGGCGCTGGCAGTTGCTTGAACTGCTGTTCCAATTGATCCGCGCTGAGCCGCAAATCAGCCAGTGGCAGTGTGCGCGTCTCTGCTTGCCATTCTGGCGGGCCATAGTAAGCGTCGACATACGAATCATCATGCCGGCCAACGGCGAGCACTAATTTGACATAAGCTGCGGCGATTTCGTTGAGTGTCATCGTGATTGAATTCGTTAAAAAGGATGCGGGCGTGCCATTGTAAAGGCGTTTAATTCTTTATTGATGTGTTGCGCTCCATTCGACTTCGCTGCGCGGTAAGCTGTCATCGGTCACTAATAAGGTTGCCAGATCGGCTGTCAGCGCCACCCGTTCTCGTGCGTCATAATCAGCGTCTTCAGGCACATGCAGGGTACGCATTTGCTGGTTTAGCTTTGTCAGCTGCAAAGTCAGGCTCTGATCCCCTGTCTGCAGCTGGCTGGCGTTTGACGGGGTAAATTTGCTGAGTTTGCTTTTCAATGAAAAGACGATCAGGTTATAACTATCGAGCGAGCGGCACCACCAGACATTTTGCCCAAACTGGCCACGCAAAGCGCTCAGTAAAGGCACCAGTAGAGCGCGCTTGCCCCACATATTGGCTACCAGGATGCCAGTCGGTTTGAGGGCGGCGTGACAGGCGGCATAGAAGCTCGCTGTGTTGAGTTCTTGCACCAGTCCTTCTGCATCAAAACCATCTAATAACAGGATGTCGACCTGCAGCGTATTTTGCGCTAAGTAGTCAATCGCGTCGCAATGGATAATCGTTAGCCTGTCGTCATTCGCCGGAATCATGAATTGCCCACGCAAAGCGATGACATCGGGATCAATCTCCAGCACGGTAATGTGGCAATCGGGCAAGTGATGATAACAAAATTTAACTAAAGAGCCGCCGCCCAAACCGATCATCAGAATCTGCTGTGGTGCTGGATTCACCAGCAAAAATGCCATCATGGCACTGGTATAGCCACAGAGTAATTCATCCGGCGCATTGATCTTCATCGCGCTTTGCACCGATTTTTGATTAAAGTACATAAAGCGTAAATTACCTTCATCAAATACAAAGGGTTTGCCCTGATGCTCTCGTTGCAACAGTTCGAGCTGGTGCAGGCGTGCCAGCTCGCTTTTGGACGGCTTGTTTAAAAAAAGGCGGGACAGGCTGGCACGTATTTTTTGCATGAGGAAATAAAGTAGATCAGGCTGGCTGAGTTGTTCAGCGGCGGAAACGGTGTAGCTCTGGATTTTACTTGATCCTTCAGCTCAAACTCGGGAATTCACTACAGAGTGATTCGTGCTAGGCTTCGTGGCGTGCATTTAATGCAATAAAATTCCCGCGCATGGTGGAACTTTATTCCGCCTGTGCATCCTATGCAGAGCATTTTTTGCGCCCGGAAAAATCAATTCTCACTCACTCGGAGAAGCAAACATGAAACAATTTGTACTGGCGATCGCTATTGCGGCAAGCGTAAGTGGCATCACTCAGGTAGCCATGGCTGACGATGCACTGAAGGCAGTGATTGCGGGTGCCCAACGTAGCCCTGCCAATGTGATGCGCGATGGCGCGCGCCATCCGTATGAAACCCTGAGTTTTTTCGGTATTCAACCTGGCATGACCGTGGTGGAACTCTCTCCCGGCGGCGGCTGGTACACAGAAATTCTCGCTCCTTATCTGCGTAAGGACGGCAAGCTGATCGCGGCGGCGAATGACCCGGCTTCTGGCAGCGACTATGCGCGCAAAAATATTGCCCGCTTCAAACAAAAACTCGATGCCAATCCGGCGGTCTATGACAAAGTTGTCCTGGGTATTTTTGAGCCGCCGGTTAAGCTCGATTATGCAGCAAAAAATAGCGTCGATATGGTACTCACTTTTCGCAATATCCATAATTGGGTCGCCGACGGTGATGCCAGCATGCAGGCCTTATTTCAGCATGTCTACGAGACGCTGAAACCTGGTGGTATCTTTGGTATCGTTGAGCATCGTTTGCCCGCGGCCAAACCGCAAGATGCCGAGACTAGTACCGGCTATGTGCATGAAGCGTATGTGATCAAACTGGCTGAACGCGCCGGTTTCAAACTCGCTGCCAGGTCAGAAATTAACGCCAACCCGAATGACAACGCTGACCATGAAAATGGCGTCTGGGCTTTGCCCCCGGTCTTGATAAATAAAGACAAGGATAAAGCCAGATACCAGGCCATCGGTGAAAGTGATCGGATGACTTTACAATTTGTAAAGCCATAAGGCTTGCCAGTGCAGGATCTGACGTGGCGCAGGCTTGTGGCGCCAACGGCAACACCAAAATACTCCGCAGCAATGACAAAGGGGGCGTTACGTCCCCTTTGTCAGTGACGAGATCACACTTTATTTTAGTATCGAAGAGATCAGAGAATAATGAAGTTAATGCCCATGCAATATCAACTGAATATTCAGCGCTATACAAGCACCCTAGTTATCCCCATTGTTGCAGGCATCGCAATGAGTATATTGAGCTTGCCGGTGGCAGCCCAGACCATGTATCGCTGCGGCAGCAGCTATCAGGATAGACCTTGCGACAACGCCCAGCAAGGCAAGATCATCGGCACAGTCAGCACAAGCCGGCCGGCAGGCGCGGCCGAAAAACCTTTAATCGACCTGAGTTGCACGCGACGAGGCGAAGAAGCGAAAAAAATTATCTGGTCGCGTGAAGGCGGTGCCCAGCAGGATAAGTTAATGGCGCAGGCAACGAGCGCTGAAAGCAGAAAACTGATTGCCGATGTCTATGCGATCCGCGCCAATTCCAGCGAAGTCCGCGCCGCGATTGAGCGTGACTGCATGGCGGAAAAAGCCAGGGCAGGCCAGGTTGGCTACCCGTTCGACGACGATGCGCCTGTCCCCTCGCGCACTGCAGAACGAAAATTGGCGAGTGCCGCCGATACGGATAAACGGGCAGAAAATCAAGCGCGTAACGAAAATACAGTGGCGCGCAAACGCGCCCAGTGCGAGCTATTGAAGAGCCAATTGGCAAATAACCGCAATCAGCAACGCAATGGTGGCGCTGGCGCAGCGATGGATAGTCTGAATCAGCAGCGGCGCGATAGAGAAAGCGAGCTAAAAACAGCAGGCTGTGATGGTACGCCAGGGGCATTGTCAATACAGTAATGACCGCAGCAACAGTGTTGAAAATAAGCTAAGCTGTTTACTCCGGTTTCATTGTTTTGTGATCACTGCAAGATGAAATCCCACCACTGTCGACGAGGAGATACAAATGAAATATGCACTATCCCTGGCACTGTATGTACTGGCAAGTGCCGCTCATGCTGAAAGCGTTAGCATTAATCTGATTGATGAGAAAGGCAGCGTCAGAGCGGCAGGTGTGGTTCAGTATCAAGATACGCCCTACGGTTTATTGTTCAGTCCGCAATTGAGCGGTATTCCGCCAGGCTTGCACGGCTTTCATATCCATGAAAAGCCCAGTTGTGCAGCGGCAGAAGTTGACGGAAAAGTCGTGGCCGGTGCCGCCGCTGGCGGTCATTGGGATCCTGAAAAAACCGGCAAGCATTTGGGGCCCTATACCGATAAAGGCCATCAAGGCGATTTGCCGGCCTTATTTGTCAATGCCGACGGTGCAGCGGTTTACCCGGTGCTGGCACCGCGTCTGAAAGCCGCTGATGTGCATGGTCATGCCTTGATGATCCATGCCGGTGGCGATAATCATGATGACCATCCGGCCAAACTCGGTGGGGGCGGTGCACGCTTATTGTGTGGTGTTTTTTAAAGCAGCAGTTTCGCTACGCGAATAACAAAACACCAGCATTTAGCTGGTGTTTTTGTAAGATGTTTGCACTCCGGCAGCATACTACATGCGGGCAAACACTTTCACCAATTGCAGAGCTTCTGTTCCGAGTGCTTCGAAAGCGTAGGAACCCGCATCCATGGAAACCGATTCAGTCGCACTCAGGCGCAGTTCTTTGCCATCGATGCTCGTCTTGCAAGCGCCCGTCAATACATACAAGACAAAATCGTGTCCTGCTTTAATTGCAAATTGCTGGCCTGCTTCATAGGCATTCAGATATACCTTGAAATTTTCCGCCGGTACATGCAAGGCGCGAATCGCTTCTTCAGAGAAGGGGAGCGTTGATTTATCTGACCAGTTTTGTTTGAGCTTATCCGTCATGATGATTCCTTTAAAAGTAATGCCATTGTAGTGCTGCAACCGGCATCGTGGTGGGATGGGCCGGACTGCCTACTGCTGCGGGTATTTTTTTCGCGATTTTGCGAAAGATGCGGGAGTATAAGAGAAATTCCCCTATTCTTCTCACGATTTTATTTTGGCGTTATTAAAATTACTTGTAGAGTAACCATGTCATTGCCTGCAAGACGCATGCCACAAGCGCCTTACAGGCCGGATGCCGCCAGCAGGCGCATATCATGTGCGTGTTGGCAGGGCTACTATTTTGAACCTGCTATTGCTCACTTTTGAGCAGAACCCCGGCATCCGGCGATCTCTTGTCTGTTCGTATTTAATGCCCGCTTGCCGTCTTCTTTGTTGCATTGATTTTCTGGATCGCGGCATTGATCCGTGCCATTTGCTCCGCCGTCATATCCTTGCTGCAGACGATGTAACGGTTTAATCCTGGCGGCATGCCATTGAGATCCATCTGCCTGGTGTGGCGCAAGCTCTCTTCTTTGTCCTTCAGATATGCCCAGTCTTCTTTATCGATGAACATGTAAGAGGCGCGATTGGCGCCCACCATACGTGCCATGATCATCGGCAAGGTTGTGCTGCGCTCGATTTTGTTTTTGCTGCTCTTGATCATGGCATCAAGGTCGGGGCCATAAGAAACTGCGTCGAGCACGCCCAATGTCAAGCTGGTGTCGGTAAGCAGCGAGCTCAGGCTTCGATGAGCCGAAACTTGCTTCACGGCGACTGGGCTGACCAGTAAGGTGTGCGGCAAGTCAGTATGAAAAACATGGCTAAATTGCACCAGCGACTCGCGTTCCGGGATTTTGTACCAGCCAAAAGAACAATAATTCGTGGCGCCGGCTGAAAAACTACTCCAGATTCTCTTGGCAGGCTGTTCGACAAAATGCGTGGGCATCTGGGCTTGCTCGAAGACTTGCCTGGCGCGCTCCAGCAGTATGCCTTTTTCTATTCCATTCTCCAGATATTGATGCGGCGGTTTAATACGCCATGCAACGGTAATCAGTTCTTCTGCAAACGTTGGACCGCTCAACAGCATGAACACAGAGGTCCATATAAAAGGAATAATTTTCATTTTTTTCATCAGGATGCCTTGTCAGACATGATGCAAGGTATTTTCACATGCGACAGTGAAATCATTATGCATGTGATTATGAACAATCGATGCACTTTATCCAAGTCCGAGGACGAAAATGGATGCGGGCCAGAAGGTGCCGAGTCGAGACGCTAAGCCATGCTTAGCAAGAGGGGCGTATCAGAATCGCCAACTTAACGGATTCAAATCAACGGATTCAAATCAACGGGTTCAAATCAAGCTGGAGGCCGGCTGAGTGAATGCAGCCCGCCGCCCGCCGCAGAGATAGTGCAATTACCAGGCGTATTGCCCTGTCTCTACTCATTACTTGCCATTTTTGGTCAATTAGCTACCCTGGCAACCGCAACCGCCGCCATTGCCGCCGCCACAGCCGCCTGTTTGCGGTGCGCTGGCCGCTGCTGCTGTTTCAGCGTCGGCGGGTTGTTTCGGGTGAATACTGAAATCAATGATCACTGCATCCGGGCCGTTTTGGATATACGCATGCTGAACTTGTCCGTCGTAGCGCTGCTGAATCTGGCTCAACAAAGGCAAGGGATCATGGTCATTGATAAAGCGCATCACATCGCCTTGCTCTAATGATTCTAGTGCACCAAAAATAGCGGCATGACGCAAGCGTTTGGAAACGCCACGTACATCAAATTGATAGACATTGGGGAGTGTTTGAATCGACATGGCAAATTCCAGAAAAGAAATAATATGCCATTCTATTTAGTACGATGGACCCTTGCCTTAACGCTGATCAAGGTTTCGCTACTTGGGGATCACCGCCGGCTATTGACACCCTTGCTGGTGTCAATAGCCGGGCTGGGTGTTATTGGCGTACGCGCATTTTTGCGCCGGTAGCGGCACTTGCTTTGCCTTTGTAAGCGGGGCGTCCACCGGTTGCCGGAAATGCAGGTTTGGCGGCTGCCTTGCTTGGCAAGCCAGTGATTGCTGGTTTGCCTTCGGTGGCGTCTGTCGCCGCAATGGCTGGTTTTTCTTCCACTGCGCTAGTCGTCACGGTCTGTGCTACCACTGGTTGCACTTCGACAACGGGTGAAGTTGCGACGGCGGCTGGCTTAGCGACAACCGTCGCCAGCGCAGGCGCTGCCACGACTGGTGTAGTCACTGCTGGCTTAGCCACGACAGGTTTAGCAACCGCTGCTTTTGCAACAGGTGTTGCAATTACCGGAGCAACCGAAACTGGCTTGATCGCTGGTTGAGTAGCGGCAGGAGTAGGCGCGCTGCTGGCGGCGACTACTTTGGCGACAGGTTTGGCTTTTGACGCTGGTGCGGCTGGTTTGGCAACGACAGGCTTCGCAACGACAGGCTTAGCAACCACAGGTTTGGCTACCGTCTTGGCAACAGGCTTTGCGGCCGCAGTGGGTTTGGCGACTTTTGCCGCAGATTCAGCGAGTAAAGGCAATTGCGTGTTGCTCGCTAAGCTAGGCTGGGCACTGGATGTTGTTGTCGCTTTGGCTTTTTTTACTGCAACGGTTTTCACCGCAACTGTCGTCACCGGAGCGATTGTTTTTTCTATCAGTTTTGCCTTAGGCGCTACCGCTGTTACTGCCACCAATACGGCTGGTGCCATACCGGTTGGACCAGGGCGAGTGTAGCCAGTGGCGTCAACTGCGTGCAAAAATTCTGTCCGCGCATGACCGGCAATGTTGGCGATTTCACGACCATACGCCATTATTTTTTCGATTGATGGCTGGCTTTGTGCGAGCAATTCTTGTGGCCCTTTGGCCGAGAATAATTCGCGTGTTGCTGCCGTTGAGCTTTCCAGCGATTGTTTTACCATGCTGAGATTGAGCGCGATGAGTTTTTGTATGCCGCCAAACGCCGTGTGGGAGAGCGCATGGATGACAGTGAGTTGCTTCGCCAATTGGGTTTGAGCGGCGGCGGAAATTTGTTCCGGAATCGTAGGCATGAATCTCTCCTTGGTAGGTTAGTGGGACAGCACAGGCTTCATCAACGGTAAAAAATAAGCGGTAAAAATGGCGCAATGCAGCAATCCGCATTGTAAACCTTGATGGTAAGCTTGAAAACCATTTTGTTTTGCAATGCAGCATAGTGTATTAATTTGAGCGTGACTACGACGCGCCGCTAGCGAAAAGACGGTTGTGCGTATCAAACTGAGTGTTGGCTTTCTGCCGTAAAATGCGGGCTTGAAAAACGGTTTGAGAGGTTAGCATGTCAGAGCAAACAGATTCGCTGAATCTACTTCGGGATGCGCTGCGTGTCTTTGTCGCCGAACGCGACTGGGCACAGTTTCATAACCCCAAAAATCTGGCATCGGCCTTATCGGTCGAAGCCGCTGAATTGCTTGAGCCATTTCAGTGGCTAAGTACGGGCCATCTGGATCAGCTCAGCGCCGAGAAATACACGGCCATCCGGCACGAAATGGCCGATGTGCTGACGTATCTGGTGCTGCTGGCGGATAATCTGAAGGTGGATTTAATTGCCGCGACACAAGAAAAAATGGCGCTCAATGCGATTAAATACCCGGTAGAGCAAGTCCGTGGCGACGCCAGAAAATACACTGACTATCAAGATTAAGTAAATAATTAAGTAAATAAGTAAGTGAAGACGCAACCCACATGCGCCTGCTGGCATGAAATCGGCCTGCAAGCCGCATCGCTGTTGCGCCATGCCCAGCGCCGCCATTCAATTTTGTCACCTATTTTAGATAAATCATGATCAATGTCATCAATCAAGCAAGCCTGGCCGAATTATCGCAAGCCGCCAAGCTCAGCCCGCGTCTGCGCAAAAATTTCAATTTTCATAGCAGCAACGAGTCGCTCAGCCACCGTCTGCTGAACGCGCTGGAACCGGGCACTTACATCCAGCCGCATCGGCATCAGGACAAGGAAAAAGACGAAACCATGATCGTGCTGAGCGGCCGCATTGGCCTACTCTTGTTTGATGACAGCGGTGCGGTCAGCCAGCAAGTGATATTGGCAGCAGGTGAGGGCAATCTGGGGATAACGATTCCTGCTGGCGTATTTCACAGCATGGTAGCGCTGGCAAGCGGCACGGTGTTTTTTGAAAGCAAAGCCGGCCCCTATGCAGCGCTGCTGGAGAGCGAAAAAGCCCCCTGGGCTCCGAACGAGGGCGAACCGGGGTGTGGCGCGTATCTGGACGATATGCTGGCCAGGTTTAGCCGTTAAATTCAAGGGCAAATTATTTCGCTCTGCCTGGGCAGAACGAAATAATTTGAATCTGCCCAGAACACTCTGTATCCTGCCGACCTTTGCCGCCTAATTTTCCATCACGACCATCAAAGAGACTCACATTGAAAAACAATCTTACCCAGAGCGCCCTCTGTGCCGCCTTGTTATCCGCGCTCTGCGCGCCAGCTTTCGCCTCGAATAATCTGGATCACTTGCAAAATCTCAGCCAGAGCGAGTTTAGCTTGCTGGCCAAAGATTTCACCGCCGCCGCCAGTTACAAGGCCGTGGCCCCTGGCGCACCGCTCGGCATTACGGGATTTGATATCGGTGCCGAATTAAGCGTGACGCAACTCGAGAATGCCGGCATCTGGAAAAAAGCCGGTGCCGACATCTCTTCTTTGCCAGTGCCCAAACTCCATTTGCATAAAGGTTTGCCATTTAATATCGATCTGGGCGCTTCTCTGGCCGCTGTGCCTGACTCGAATATCCGACTACTCGGTTTGGAAGCGCGTTACGCTATTGTGGAAGGCGGCATGACGCTACCGGCGCTGTCGCTGCGTGCGGCGATCACGCGCTTGTCCGGCGTTAGCCAGCTTGATCTCGATACCAAGAGCGTTGAACTCACCGCATCCAAAGGTTTTCTGATGCTCACGCCGTACATCGGTGTTGGTCATGTCTGGGCCAATGTCGACCCGAATGTGGCTAGCTTGCAAAAAGTCACGCCAACGGCGAACAAATTGTTTGCCGGGATCAATGCCAATTTAGGCCTGGTCAATCTGGCCGGTGAAGTTGACCGCACCGGTGATAACCAATCGGTCAGCGTTAAAGTTGGGTTTCGCTGGTAAGTAAAATTTCAGATGTGCAGTATTCATGCGCCTCGCAGACAGATATCGGGCTGCGAGGCGCATGAATGTTGATTTTGATGATGTGAAGACCAGATGCAGACCAGATTATTCGGTCAACTGAGTCCTGGCGATGAACTCGTTATGCGGGTAATCGTCAGGTGAAAACGGAAAGCCTTTCGCTGTCAGCCATGCGCAGGCTTCTTCCATCGCCGCAAAATAATGCACCAGATCTTCTGGCAAGTTGCCGGTTTGCCGCTGATGAATTTCCATGCGTATTCTGCTGGGGACGACCACCGCCAGGCAAACGCAGCCATGCTTGAATGCCCATTCGCGCATCTGCGGAAATGCCTGCAGAGCGTTGGCACTAGACATTTCCCAGTGAGCGGCATTGGTCAAACCGGCCCAAGGCGTTCCTGCCGGCGCTTTTTTCTGTATTTCTTTGAAGCAGGCCATGGTACCAGCCTCATTAAAGCTGCCCGCCGTGGAGCGCACTAATACGTCACGAACCAGGGAAATTACCCATTCACCATGTATTTTCATCAGAATAAAGTTTTCAAATTGAATCGGCTATTGTACTCAGCTTGGGCGCTGCCGGTGATCCGGCTGCAGCGGCTACATGCAAAGTCAGCCTCCGCCGCAGAGCTTAAGCGTGTTGCCGTGCATGGCGATATAAGTCGGGGATTTTATTTTTACTCAAGCCCATCATCCACAGGCTACCTAGCGCCAGCAATAACCAATTCAGGCCAGACCAGTGCACGCGCTGGGCCAGATCAAACAGGACGCCGCCCGCCAGGCTACCGATCATGGTGCCGACGCTTTGATAAAAAATCTGCTGAGACATCAGCCGGCCGGTGTCTTCCATCGAGCTGCTGGCAAAGCGGGCAATCAAGACATCAAATGAAGGGCCATAAAACACCTGGCCAAACGACAACACTATTGCCGAAGCGATCACTGCGCTAGCGTGATGGCCCGCCACCACCATCAGCGCAAAACTGACAAACAGACAGCCATAGCCTATCTGTAAAAAACGGAAATGATCACGTGTGCGCACCGCACGTTTCGAGACCGGAATCTGGAAAAATATGATCACCAGTGCGGCCAGCCAGAACGGTGTTGATACCGGAATCTGCGGTGTAAATTTGGGGATGTGCAAACTGAAACCGATCATCGGCTGCACCGCAAAACACCAAAACAGCGCGTTCGACAAATGGAACTTCAGCGGCAGTGTGACCGGTGTTGCGCTTGTCGCGTGTGGCGGGGGTGATTCATCCGGTGTCAGCGCGTCAGTGTTTTGCTTGGCCTTGGTATCGCTGGCAATGGCGGGCGGCAAGCGCAGTGCCTCATGCCGGCGAATGGCGCGCATCGCATGCAGCATAAAAATGCCATACGCGATAAAACTGACTAAGACAAATAAAAACACCATTTTCAGGCTATGTATCGGCACCCATGCCGCAATCAGATAGCCGCCCACCAGCCCGATACGGATGGCAAATGCGAGACGGCTAAACAGCGATCCCTGATCCAATTCTTTTAGTTTTAACAAATAGTTTTTAAGCCCGGGGTAAGACAAACCGCTGCCCAGCCCAGCCAGCACGGCAAATAAAGCCAAAGCCCAGGCTTGATGTAAGTACGCCATGCAATACAGCGCGATTCCTTCTAACAGAATATTTCCCGACACTGCCAGAGGATGATTCGCCAGACGAGGGTAATGCCCGCCCAGATACGAACCCATAACCCGCCCCAGAATTATACCAAACAAGATAGCCGCAGCCCAGGTGCCGGAAAAATTCTTGCCGGTTTCAGAGACGATCAAGGGCGTATATAAAGCCACACCCGCCGACGCCAGTGCCACCCCGATATAAATTAGATAAGAATTAAAAACAGGATTGAAGGCTTTGTTTGACATGGATAGACGTAACTTGGGCGGCGTGTGATGTTGCGTGTAATTCGGCGTGCAATTCGGCGTGCAATTCGGCGTATTGGGGTCGCGCACGCATTACTGGGCAGAAAGAAAAGACTCAGACACCGTCATGATACAGAAGTTGCACCCAGCAGGCGCAAACCACATTGTTAAGCGTAATCCCGTCCTGCGTTACGAGTGAAAAACACAAACTACGAGACTTAATCGTAACATTTGCTTACAGTTGATCCTCGTTTCCGGTCAACTTTTTGCCTGCTCTTGTCGTTAAGTAGTAGCATGCAAGCCATTCAAATTTTTAATAGGAATCATCAAATGACCGAACTTCAAACTGCAAAAAAAATACATCCACTTGTGGCTGCAGCAGCCGTGTCGGTGGTTGTGGTCAGCCTGGTAGGTGTGGCCGCAATTACGGGTCTCTTGCCCAATTCAAATAGCGCGCCTAAACCAGCCAGTGCGCTGATGGCATCTGGTGCACAAAATGACGATGGTAAAGCAGGGGCCGGCTTATCAAATGACGGGGTAAATTCCCCTAAATACGACGCTAGACTGGATGACGCGCCAGAGCCAAGATCCGCGCCAGAGCCAAAATCTGCACCGCAACAACACCCAAAAGTGACGCACAAAGCACCTGCCAGCGCCAATTATCAACAAAATTATGCCGACAATAGCCGGCCAGTAACGCATGCACAAGCTATTTGCGACAGCTGCGGCGTGGTCGAATCGGTACGCACGGTTGAGCATCAGGCACAGCAGGGGAGTGGTCTAGGCGCTGCCGCCGGGGCAATTTTGGGTGGCGTGTTGGGACATCAGGTCGGCGGCGGTAATGGTAAGCAAATCGCTACCGTAGCCGGTGCTGTCGGTGGCGGTTATGCCGGTAACGAGATAGAAAAACGTAACCGCACCAGCAACACCTATGAAGTGCGCGTCAGAATGGAAAACGGCCAGACTCGCACCTTTACACCTTCAGAGCAACCAGAGTGGCGCGCCGGCGATCACGTCAGGATCGTTGATGGACGCTTGACTTCCAATTAAGAAAATTGACGCACCGTCTGCTTAGCTGAGACGCAACAGCGATGCGCCGCGCCAGCCAATATCGGGCTGCGCGGCGCATCGTTTTTGCGTCTATTGTTGTATTTATTGTGGCATCTGCTGTTGCCTGAAGTATTGCGACGAATTTAACTGAGTTCGGCAATCAAGGCCACTATCTCGGCGCCATAGCTTTCCAGCTTCTTGGCACCGACACCGGTCACACCGCGCAGATCGTCGAGCGAGCCTGGCTTGGTCTTGGCGATTTCGCGCAGGGTCGCATCGGCGAAGATGATGAAGGCGGCGACGTTGTGCGCCTTGGCGGTGGTGATGCGCCACCAGCGCAGTTTTTCGAAAATCGCTTGTTCGCTGGCCGAGAGATCGGTTTCGGCAAAATCTTTGGCCGACTGGCGTTTGTGCTTGGTGGCTTTTTCGGCCTTCTTGTATTGGCGCAGCTGTATTTTGGTTTCGCCGCGCAGTACCGCGCGCGATTCTTCGGTCAGCTTGAGCGAACTATAGTTTTCATAATCGACCGCCACCAGGCCGAGTGCAATCATCTGGCGCAATAGGGCGCGCCATTCGGCTTCGCTCTTGTCCGAGCCGACGCCAAAGGTAGAGAGCTGATTGTGGCGCCATTGCTGGACCCGTTCGGTATCGATGCCACGCAGCACATCAATCACATGGCCGGCGGCAAAACGCTGGTCGACACGGTACACGGTAGAGAGAATTTTTTGCGCCGCCACGCTGCCGTCAAACGAGGTCGGCGGTACCAGGCAGGTATCGCAATTGCCGCAAGGGCTAGAGCTCTGGCCGAAATAATCCAGCAGTTGCATGCGCCGGCAATTGAGGGTTTCGCACAGGCCCAGCATGGCATCGAGCTTGACGCCCTGGACCCGCTTAAAGGTTTCATTCGCTTCCGACTCATCGATCATGCGGCGCTGTTGCACCACGTCTTGCAAGCCATACGCCATCCAGGCGTTGGCGCTGGCACCGTCGCGTCCGGCACGGCCGGTTTCCTGGTAATAACCTTCGATGCTTTTTGGCAGATCGAGATGGGCCACAAAGCGCACGTCGGGCTTATCGATACCCATGCCAAACGCAATCGTGGCGCACATCACAATGCCTTCTTCGCGCAAGAATCTGGCCTGGTTGCGGCTGCGGGTGGGCATCTCCATGCCGGCGTGATAGGGCAGGGACGTGATGCCGTTTTCATTGAGGAATTCGGCGGTTTCCTCGACCTTTTTGCGCGACAGGCAATACACGATGCCGGCGTCGCCGCTATGCTGGGCATTGATAAAATCGAGCAATTGCTTGCGGCCATTCGCCTTTTCGACGATCTGGTAACGGATATTCGGGCGGTCAAACGACGAGACGAATTGCAGCGCAGTTTCCAGTTGCAGGCAGCGGATAATCTCGTCGCGGGTTTGCTGGTCGGCTGTGGCGGTCAGCGCGATGCGCGGCACGGACGGAAAGCGCTCGTGCAAGACCGACAGCTTGATGTATTCCGGACGGAAATCGTGACCCCACTGCGAGACGCAATGCGCCTCGTCAATCGCAAACAAGGCCAGCGGCATCGACGATAATAATTCGAGGCAACGTTGCGTCATCAGCCGCTCCGGCGCGATATACACCAGGTCGAGTTCGCCGGCCCGCATCATGCGTTCTATGCGCAGCGCTTCATCAAAGGTCTGGGTTGAATTCAGAAACGCCGCACGCACGCCGACCTCTTCCAGCGCATCGACCTGATCCTGCATCAGCGCAATCAGCGGCGACACCACAATGCCGACACCGTTGCGCAGCATGGCCGGAATCTGGTAACACAGCGACTTACCGCCGCCGGTCGGCATCAGCACCAGCGCATCGCCACCGTTGATGACATGGTCAACGATCTGCCCTTGCTGCGAACGAAACGCCGGATAGCCGAACACCGTCTGCAATAAATGCAGGGCCTGATTTTGTTCGCTGTTTGCGAGTGTCTGCGGCATAGTTGTCATACGATCAGAATTAGTCGGCCCAGACGATGGTGCCGGTGTAAGCCGTGGCTAAAATCATGATGCCAAAGGCAATCCGGTACCAGGCAAAGGCATTGAAATTATGGCTGGCGATATAACGCAACAACCAGCGCACGCAGAAAAATGCCGAGACAAACGCGGCAACCGTGCCCAGGCCAAACATCGGGATATCGGCCGCCGACAAGTCTTCACGCGCCTTGTACAGCGAATATACGGTAGCGCCCAGCAAGGTCGGGATCGCCAGAAAAAACGAAAACTCGGTGGCCGCCTTGCGCGACAGGCCAAACAGCATGCCGCCGATAATCGTCGCGCCAGAACGGCTGGTGCCCGGGATCAGGGCAAAAGCTTGCGCCGCACCGATCTTCAGGGCATCCAGCGCGCTCATGTCATCCACGCTATGGATGCGCGCATGGCTGGGATCGTGTTCATCCACGCCCTTATGCTTGCGCTCTACCCACAAAATGACCAGGCCACCGACGATAAAGGCCAGCGCCACCGGTACCGGCGCGAACAATACGGCTTTAATCTTTTTGCTGAACAGCAGACCCAGCACCGCCGCCGGCAAAAACGCGATGATCAGGTTCAGCATAAACTTGCGCGCCTTAGGATCGCTGCCCAGGCCGCCACAGACCGTGGCTATTTTTTTGCGATACTCCCAGCACACCGCAAAAATCGCACCGGCCTGTATCACGATTTCAAACACTTTCATTTTTTCGCCGGTGAAATTGAGCAGGCTACCAGCCAAGATCAGATGACCAGTCGAAGAGATCGGTAAAAACTCAGTCAACCCCTCAACAATGCCCATGATGATGATTTTTGCGGCGAGAAGAATATCCATAGTTTGTCAGTGAAGAAAGAAGGAAATGTGGGTAAATAACAGCGGCACGAAGCTTAACACGGAGCCCCCCAAAGCGCTGCCCAAGTTTTAGGCAGCAACAGGAATTTGAATATACTCCCCCATTTATAGAGTAAAAACAGCCGCGCTGCGCATATGCTGATTGCGTATTGAAAATATACTAGGTGGGAGTATATAAATAAGCCAGGCTGAATAATGCGCAGGCAAAGCGGCTAGCACCAACGCCGCCAGTCAGGTGACGGCACCGGTGGGCGCATGACTATGCATTTCTTCTGATTTGCGGCGGTTTTGTTTTTGGTGCTTGATTCGAAACAAGGGTTTTTGATAATGTTTCTACTTGGATATTAAGACGTATTGATAATATGGGAAATATTTTTTTGAATGTAGCAAGGTAGGTTGGGCTACAAAGCCCAACATTTATCTGCGTCCTTTGAAATAGCTTGGGCTGATAAAGCTTTAGCCCAAGCTAGGCGCTGGCTCTGCCATTCTTTAGCTCAAGCAATGGGTGATTTGCAATCGCCTGCGAATTGCAATCAGTGCAAGACCACTCATCACTAGGAATGCAGTTGCTGGAACCGGAATAACATTTGTATTGTCGATCGCAACCATGATCCCTGCTGCAATATTGTCGGTATCGTTCACTCCGCGCAAAAACAGAGGAAGACCTGCCGCATCGAGGGGCGTCGCAATGATGACTTGGACGATATCGCTGATTACAAAGTTGAGCGCAAAGTGATTCACGACGTCGGTTGATATGCCCAGGTCGATCCGGATGTCCGGATGGCCTGGATCCAAGATCGTCTCATAGTGGACAGATGCAACACTCGGACCGACTACCACAAGGTGAGTGATGGGATCGAGAAATTGAAACTCCAGTGTAGTCAAAGCGCCCGGCGTTACGAAGTCTGCCAGGAAACGATTGTCAATAGATGGTTGCCCTCCTGATAGTAAGGAAGCTTCTAAGGTTTTCATTGCCTCCTTCAGCGCCTTCTTCAGGTCTGACTGGTTTTTTTTCAAATCCTTGAGCTTCTTTTCCAATTCCGGATTGGGGAGAAGCCCACTGTTCTCTATGTCCTCTATTAGTGTTTGGACTGATTTGAGTGTGTCCACGGCTTTCTCTATCTTACTCAATAAGTTCGCCTCGGCATCGGCCCTGGTTGTCTGGGCGTTAGCGACGTTCAGCGTACCGAACTGCAGGGCGATAATCGTCACGGAAAAGATAATAAATCGGATGGACTTCCGAATTTGGGAGCGGAAAGCACGAACGAATTTTGAAAAAAAGTCTTTAAGGTTCATCATTTTTCTCCTTAATGCTGCCTAGTTGCTGGTGGTGCAAAATGTTTTTTTGATGGTGCTCGGGATTGGAGGAGTGGCCGGACGTACATGGTTCAGACATTTACTTCATTCGGAACCAAGCGGTAGTGGAAAATATGGCGTGTTTATTGCTGCTGCTATTTCATTAATACGTAAAGCATAAACGATGCCAAATTTAACATTCGCCGTATATATTGTTGTTTTTAAATGGCATTTACTAAGCGAAACTACGCAATCGCTAGTGCTTGAGATAGGTGTTTGTAAAATTTTTCGACAGATTTTCGAGAGGAAACAGCCTTGTAGGGCGAGTGAAGCCCGCGCTGACAG
>NZ_JAUSFI010000176.1 GCF_030651495.1 Undibacterium sp. | reverse complement strand
CCATGGCTTCGTCGGCGTAACGCCCATCGAGCGTGCCGCGCCTGCCCGTTGGAGCACCCGGCAGCATGTAGTGGCACATACCACCCGCCAGCATGCCTGGATGCCACATCGTAATGGCTACGCAAGAACCCAGCAGGGTGCGTATGCGCGTGTCACGGCCGCCAAAATACACTTCCCCCGGCTGCAGAAAGATATCAATGGTATGCGCTGGCTTATCCATCAGTCGGGCTTGCGGTAGATGGCCGGTGCAATGGGTTTTACTGCGTCGGTCACGCCGTTCAGACTTTCAGAATGCCCGATCAGAAAGTACCCGCCGGGGCGCAGCAGCGGCAGCAGGTGCGACACCACTTTCTGTTTGGTTTCCTGGTCGAAATAGATCATCACATTGCGCAGAAAAATCACATCAAATTCACCTAATTTAGCAGGTGCCTGCAGCAGGTTGTGCAACATGAAACGCACCCGCTCACGCAAGGGTTTATCAATCAACAAAGTGCCCTCAAATTCGCCAACGCCTTTGAGGCAATGGCGGCTCAAATAAGGCTTGGGGATTTCCGGCAAACGCTCCAGAGGGAACAGTCCATTGCGCGCCTTATCCAGAATGCGCGTGCTGATGTCCGAGGCCACCACCTCCCATGGCTGATTACCCAGCAACTCATCGAGCACCATCGCGATGCTGTAGGGCTCCTCACCACTGGAGCAGGCCGCGCTCCACACACGAAACGCCATGCCTTTGCGGCGCTCGGGGATGATCCGTTGACGCAGGAAATCGAAATGTTTCGGTTCGCGAAAAAAATGCGTCTCGTTGGTGGTCAGCATATCCACCGCCATCTGCAATTCGTCTTTGCCTTGGGGCGAAGTGATCAAACGGAAATAGTCGCCGTAGCTGTCCAGACTGTGATGCTTGAGCCGTTTGGCCAGGCGGCTGGAAATCAGCGGTTTCTTGCTCGGGGCCATGCTGATACCCGCGATGCGGTAGATCAGGTCGCTGAACTGCGCAAATTCCTGGTCATGCAGAACCACGGCACCCGGCAGCGCGCTTGCACTGCCACGAGGCACGCTCTTTTGATGTCCCATCGTCATTGTCATTCTTTTCCTCTGCTAGCAGAAATCCGTCCACTTTGATGCGGCGAACAGTGAGCGAAGAATGGCCTAAATAAGTGGTTCAGGCTATCAGGCAATCTTGCTTTATCCGTAGGGATTTAGCAAATTACCGTAGGGATTTCTTTACCTCAACCTATGCGGGCGTTTTTGCCGGCTGAGGCTCCACCTCAGACATGATCGCGGTGATACTTTTTTGCATTTCAATATTTTTGAATATTCTGGCTTTGAGATATCCCCTGCGCTGTTTTTTAACTTCGATAAAAATAATATCAAGCAAATGGAAAATAAGCGCTTGACAGTCAATCCAGTAAAATGGAAAATTATTCCATTATGAGAGAACTTAGAAGCAATACCCCTCCACTCGACATCAATCAGCGCATCGCTGACCGCGTCAGCAACTTGCGTGCCGAGCGTGGCATATCGCTCGATGCCTTGGCGATAAAATGCAATGTTATACAGTACGGCGCAAGCTACTATCAACTGCCGGAAAAGGCGGCAAAAGATTGCCGCCTTTTCGGCTGCACCATTACCAAGTGAGTCGTAAAATCGTCCGAATCTGAGCCAGCATGAGTTGTGCTTGGCTTGAATACTTGTAAAACTGAGGAGAGCAAAATGAAGATTGATACAGTAACCAACCACCAATTCATCAGCCAACGCGCCCAAACCACTGGGCAGACAAAGGGCCTAGCTGATGGTTCAGTGTCATTCGCCGCGATCTTGAGCACCCAGACAACACAGGCCGCTCCTACTAGTTCGAGCCCCCCCAAAGATGTCAATCAAGTTGACTTCACTAACATGACACGGCAAGAGATGCACGATTGGATGAACGGGCAAATCCGTAGCGGGAACATGTCATTTGCTGATAGTAGGCCTTTTCTTGGTATGACGTTCAAAGATTCAGATATGGCTACCGACACCACACACACCAACTTCTTTGAAAAGGCCCTCCAAGGAATCGAATTGGCACTGTCGCACAACGATCAAGATACGGCCAAGAGATTGCGAATGGCGATAGAAACAATGCACAGATATCAGCAGCAGGGAATCAATGGTGATGCGCATGCATAACATGGCGCTCAACCTCGCTCCCTTCGGTCGCTGGACGCTGCGCGATAAAGCCGCGCAGCGCCGGTTAGCTCTACGTTAGCCGTTCCATGATCTCGCTCATAGAGAGTGGCGAAAGTAGTCCGACGGCGGTGGTGTTGGATAAACTGGCATTTGGCTTGGGCGTAACGCTGGCATCTTTGTTTGAAGCGCCGCAGCCAGATGCTAGTCCTGTAGTGCGGCGAGGCGATCAGTTGCAGTGGACAGATCCGCAATCGGGTTATGTGCGGCGCAATATCTCACCGCCGCATTTCCGTTCACCGATACAGATAGTCGAGGTCGATTTCCCCGCTGGTGCCAAGGTAACGTATGCAGCGGGTTTGCGCGAGGTTAGCGTGCATCAGCAGGTATGGGTGCAAGACGGCTGCATGGAATTGATATTCGGCGGCACGCATCATTATTTACAGCAGGGCGATTGCCTTGCGATGGATGAAAATCAGCACATTATTTTTCAAAATACCAGCCAGCTGCCTGCACGTTATCTCGTGGTGATCAACACCGCACTTTTATAGTTACGGAGATAATTTTTCCGGCATCGCGGTGGCTGGTGTTCCACTACTATTTATTTCAAACAATTGAGAGCAAAAATGTCCATCATTTCGATTAATTTTGAATCACCCGCTCAAGCGGATGTGACCAAGCTCATTGCCGAGCTGGATGTCTATCAGAGCGGTCTCTATCCACCAGAAAGCCACCATGCGCTTGACCTGACTACGGTCGCTGCCGAGCAGATGTTGTTTGCGGTTGCGCGTGATGCGACCGGGGTGGCGATAGGTTGCGGTGCTGTGGTTCTGATGCCAGGCTATGGTGAACTCAAACGCATGTATGTTCGTCCCGGCAATCGCGGCTTGGGTGTGGCGAGAAAAATTCTGCTCTTGCTCGAATCCACGGCAAAGCACGCTGGCTGCACGTTGCTAAAACTCGAGACCGGCCCTTACCAGCCAGAGGCAATCGGCCTGTATGAACTTTGCGGCTATGCAAGGCGCGCGCCTTTTGGTAGTTACAGCGATGATCCATTAAGCGTATTCATGCAGAAAAAATTGGTCGGGTAAATCAAGCGCTTGATATCGATGAAAACCCCATTACTCGTTGCCGCCGCTTGTTTTCTCGCACTTCTCTCTACTGTCGGTGCGTCGTTACCATACCCAATTTTGCCACCATTATTTGCTGCCGATAGCGCGAATAGTTTGACCCATTTTCTTGGTTTTCCGGCCAAACTTTTGTTTGGGGTGGCGCTGAGCATTAATCCTTTGGGTTTATTGATCGGTTCTGCTTTGCTAGGCCCGTTGTCAGATCGTTTTGGCCGACGCCCGATTTTGCTTGGCAGTGCGCTGGGTGCCGCGATTGGCCATGCAATCACGGCATTGGCGTTGATTTTACAGAGTTACCCCTTATTTATCCTGGCGCGTTTCATTACTGGTTTATTGGAAGGCAACGTCTCTGTGGCGCGTGCGATGCTGGCAGATCGCTTGGAAGGTGATTTACGTGTACAAGCCTTGGCTTGGCTAAATGGTGCGGTTTACGCGGGTTGGTTGGTCGGTCCATTATTAGCGGGAGTCACATTGATCTGGGGCATTACGGTACCATTTTGGATAGCGGTGGTGGCATTGTTATTGACCGCGAGTTTGGTGGCGATTGCCTTGCCGCATGAAACGCCATCCACGGCGACGACGTCTTGGTGGCAGGTAGCACGTTCCAGACATTCCTTCAATCTGCTCAAGATACCAGCACTACGCGAGCTCTTCATCATTCAATTGACTTACACCTGTGGCGTGACGGCCTTCTATGAGTTCTTTCCATTATGGCTGGTCGAGGTGGTAGGTTATAGCACACCAGGCATTGCCGGGATGACGGCAGGCTTATGCGGCGTAATGACCGTCGCGTCTCTTATGGCTGGACGCCCAAACCATGTCATGCCATTGCAACGTGTGCGCTTTCACGCCTATTGCGCAGCAGCAGCGGTGAGCGCGGTCGCTATCGGCAATGTGTGGGTGGGTCTGGCTGCGATTATCCTTTTCGGTTTTCCCAACGCTTTTTATAACGCGCTCTTGCCAAGTTTGTGCTCGGAACGTTTTGGGCATCATGGCCAAGGTGCGGTAATGGGTCTGATTTTCACCACGTTTTGCCTCGCCAATATCATCATGGCCTTGATAGGTTCAGTCCTCATCCTGATCGATACACGGTGGATTTTGCTACTTGGCGCTGCACTCAGCACTTGGGCTGCATGGCGTATCGGTCAGTGGGAAAAAAAGTTAGAGAAAATCGATGGCGTTAACGCCCAGGCCGCATGAACACTGCTGAATATGTACCTTGTGTTTGTTCAAGCCCTGTAAGCATTGGTAACGCCACAACAAGTATTCGTCAACGATGAAAATAACTTGCCTATCCGAGTCACAATCTAGTCCAGAATGGCAAAAAGGCGTGCACTGAGAACTTTATCAACAATCAGAAAAAGCCTTCAACGCATTTATTCAAACTCAAAGGAAAACCATGGTCACCTGTTATCTACGCTACATCATCGATGCAACTAAGCTCAAGGAATTTGAAACTTACGGAAAAATCTGGATCCCGCTGGTTGAAAGATTCGGCGGAAAACATCATGGCTACTTCTTGCCATCAGAAGGTGTCAGTAATGTTGCCTTGGCCATGTTTAGCTTCCCAAGCCTGGCGCTGTACGAAGAATACAGAATCAAGTCTAGTCAAGATCCTGAATGTCTGGCAGCGATCAAATACGCCGACGACACCCGTTGCATTGTTAGCTACGAGCGTAGTTTTTTTAGGCCAGTTTTCAATTAGCCGAGAATTTCCATTAGGATTTGAGATGATGACGGATGCACTTTTCGAGGCAGTTTTGGCGTGAATGAGGCTCTCATGGCTAGCCATGAGCAACGAAGAACGTCAAAAATGACCGAAAATGCGCCGTCAGCGCTCAAATAGCACCTTCGGTGCGCCTAATGGAAAATCTCGGTTTAAGTCACAAGGTAACGATGACGACAGACGCAAGATCGCGCGGCCAGGTGGGTGCTGCTGATATCGCTTTTTTTGCAGCAATGGGCAGAGTCGAGCTGGAGACGCTGCTCCATTCCGAGCGCGCGTTTGAAAGAACCTGCGCGGCCATCTTATTGGCGCATTTTAATGATGCACTTACGGTCGCTCAACTATGCCAACAGTTGCTCATTGAGAAAAAGTTATACACAAAAATAGCCTTGTGTGAAGCTCTGGTGAAATGTGCCGAGTTATCGGTGTCGCCGCTGATCGGGCTATTAGGCCGGATCGGAAATAATCAAGAAGCCGACGTGCCAAGCAAAGGATTTTACAAGCGATCTTACCCACTCCCCCGCGACATCGCCGCCCGGACAATTTGCCGCCTCGGCATCGTTGCCATCGCCCCTCTGGAAACTTTCATGGAAAGCTCTGATGACTTGCACGGCATAGCGCAAGCCCTTGATGCGTATGGCCACATCATTTACACGATGGGTCTCACACATCCCTCGTCATCGCTGCAAATGCTGTACCGCCGCTACGCCGGCAATGCACTCTTAAGATACAAAATCGCACGCTGTTTGTCTGGCTTTCGTGATGAATGGTCATCGTCACTGCTATTGAATATGTTGAGAACTGATCACCCCGGTCATCAACTGGAAGCATTACGAAGTTCGCTCTTGTCGGGGGTAACGATTCCGCCTGACATACAAATTTTGTTAACCGGTGAGCTAGGGAGATTGCATGCATTCTTGACGACACGCTCTGGCGGCATATGGCGATGAGTTTTTGCAAAAAAATGGGACGTGCTGGGTATCGCTGGAATACAAAGACTCAACATATCCAGGCTGATGTAGTATAAAAATCCAACCCAATGAAAGGTTCCATGAATATTCTGCGATGCGCTTGCTTGGTTGCTGTGCAAGACGATAAATTGTTGCTGGTGCGGGTGCGTGAAAACGTGCACTGGTATTTGCCAGGCGGAAAAATTGAACTTGGGGAGCGACCCGAACATGCACTCCAGCGTGAATTGTTGGAGGAACTCGGAATCGCGACGGATCCGGGCACTGTACGTTATTTGTATACCGTGTTTGGACCGGCCTACGGAGAGCCTGGCGAGGTCGAACTTATTTGCTTTGCGGCAGAATGGAAGGGATTACCGCAATCACAGGGTGAGATCAGTGATGTGAGTTGGATTAGTATGCAAGATACCGCTAAGCTTGCACCAGCCGTTCAAATTCTCTGTGCCGACCGCCTACAAAATGCAAACGGTGATAGCCCCGCTTATTCTGGGCGCGCAGAACAGGCCCGGATAGTGATGGCCAGATTCGAGTTAAATCCATATGAGCGACCTTAGCCATAAAATTGGCCCGCGCCCACCACGGCACTGGCTCTATCGCCACAGCCTTAGCGGCTATAATTTACATTTTTAACGGAACACCACGATGACTTTTTCGTCTCTCCCAAAGACTGTCCTGCGCATAGGCGCGGCGCAAACGCACAGCATTGCTGGCGACATTACTGCCAACGTGGCGCTAGCGGTAGCGCTAATCGAAGCTGGCGCAGCTGATCAGCTAAAGTTGCTGGTGTTTTCCGAAAAATTTTTGAGCGGTTATGAACCTGATCTGATCCAAGGCGATCCGCAACGTTATGCCTTCAGCCAAAATGATTCCCGCTTACAGCCGGTACTCGATGCCTGCCGTCGCACCGGGGTGGCGGCAATTGTGGGGGCTGCTAGCTATGATGAACAAACTATCTATATCTCCTCGTTGATTATCAGCGGCAAAGGCGAATTACTCGCCATTTATCACAAGCAGCACTTATTTGGTAGTGAACGCGCCATCTTCTGTGCAGGCGCTGCGGATGGGGGCTGCATACTTGAGTTGGCAGATTGGCGCTTGTCCATGGCGATTTGCTACGACTCGGGTTTTCCAGAGCACGCCCGCAGTGCCGCACTCGCCGGTAGCCACGTGTATGTGGTCAGCGCCCTATTCAGTACGGGTGGCGGTTATCACGAATCACGCATCTGGATGCCAGCCCGCGCGCTCGACAATACGATGTTTGTTCTCATGTCCAATCATGTCGGGAGCACTGGCGGCTGGAATACCTGTGGCAGCAGTGCCATATGGGGTCCATATGGTAATTTGTTAGCTGAAGGCAGCGTGGATCAAGTAGGCTTGATCAGCTGTACGCTAGATCCTGCCTTACTGCTTGAAGCCCGTAGCCGCGAAACTATGTTGGCCGATTACAGCGCCATCGTCCCCAACATCGAGCAGCGTTTCAAGCGTTACCGCTTGGACTAATTTTTTATAAAATAGGGAGACGGTTCGCTTTTTTTAAGGCTAATTCGAGCTCTTAAATGCTTGCAGCTTGGATGGCAACCTGGGTCCAATTGCCATAGGCATCAACGCAATGTTCTTAATTTCAGCTTATTGTTGCGCAGAAATGCAATCGATTGCATAAAATTTATTATGTGTGCATAATCGATTTCACTGCCCGACTCGCAGGCAGTGGTGGACAATCACAATGTTTTAAAGCTGTTATATAAGGTCGCCATGTCGCTAGATGAAATTATCAACAAGAGAAGCGACGAAAACCTGATGTCTAGTCACTCAACGGGCGCGTGTATGGAGGCGCTTTCGCGGGTGCTCGCAAGCAATGCGTTTGCCAAAAGTGTGCGACTCTCATCGTTCGTGCGCTACGTTTGCACCGCCACTCTGGAGGGAAAGGCAGCATTACTGTGCGAGCATCACATCGGCATCGAAGTGTTCGGTCGGCCGGAACACTACAATCCGGCGGAAGACACTATTGTGCGCAGCACCGCGCGTTTGTTGCGTCAGCGGCTCGCTCAATATTACGAAATGGAAGGCCGCCTGGACGAGCTTCGCATCGTGATACCGCGCGGTGCATACGTGCCAGTTTTCGTCCAGCCCACTTCCGCAACCGCACCTGCGGCGGATGAATATCCAGATATGAAAGATGTGCCAGCGGGGGAGGTAGTCGATGAACAGGCAAACACAAGGGAACCCTCCTTAGTGCGCGCTTCCAGGTTCTGGCCGCGGCTGCAAGGTGCCATCACCTGGTTTCGCGCACAGAGCACGGCGCTACGCGCCGCATTGCTGCTAGCTGGCATCGGCGTGGCCGTGGCCGCTGCTGCAGCCGTATATATGTTTGCCCCTGGCGCGGTGCGACAACGGCCCGCCGCCGTGTTCTGGGCCAGCCTGTTTTCCTCCGAGCGCGATACCTTGCTGGTGGTGGCGGACGCGGGTTTGGTGCTGTACCAACTGGAGACCGGTCACGAGGTTGGGCTGGACGATTACATCGCCAAGCGGGTGGGCGAGAACGCGCCCTCCGCCGATGCCGGCAGCGCGGCGCAATTTCGTGCCCGGCGCTACACCGGGATGTCTGATGTCTTCCTGGCGGCGGAACTCGGTAAGCGGGCGACATTGGCACCCAAGCGCTACCATGTCCGCTTCGCACGCGACTTGCTGCTCGGCGACCTGAAGCGCTCGAACGCGGTCATCGTGGGTATCGCGCAATCTAACCCGTGGTGGGAATTGTTTCGCAATCAATTGAACTTCCATATCGACTGGGATCGTCGCGCGTCGGGAAAATTTCTTATCCGGAACGACCGACCGCTCGCTGGTGAGCAAGCATCGTATGAGTTCTCGAAGGGCGATCCGCTCAAGCACGGCTTTGCCATGATCGCTTACACGCGCAGTTTGGGCGGTGGCGGCCGTACGCTGCTGATAGGCGGTACCACCTCAGCCGGGACGGAAGCCGCCATCGAGTTCTTGCTCAATCCAGCTTACATGGACCCCTTGCTGAAGCAGGCGAGCTTACCGGACGGTTCTGTGGATGGATTTGAAATATTGTTGCAATGTGTGTTGCAGCTTGATGGCAATACGGATATCCGGATACTAAGCGTGCGCACCAAGCGCCCCTGAAGATGTCGCGCGGTTGCACCCTGCCGACACCCGAGTGCGAATGGATTATGATGATCTCCACGAGCATCAATAAAAGCTTCCGCACGCTGCCCTCCTACCCTCTCCCTTTACAGTATCTCTGCCTTGAGCCTGCTGATAATACTGACAAGCCGCCGCACTCCATTACCGGTATTTTCACGGAGAATTTTCACCGTGAAACGACCCACGATGCAGTTTCCGACTTCTACAATGTGCAGCAATCTTGGGGGGCGCGGCGTTGTGCTCGTCTCCAATCAGGATTGACCGTCAACTATCGAGGATTTTCATGTTCGAATGCAAAAGGGGACTAAGCATGCAGCAACCAATAATTAAATATCGCGTGACTAAAATGACCATGGCCGTGTTAGGTGCGCTAAGCATCAACACCATGGCGCAAGCGCAAACGCTGGCAACTCCAGCACAGGATGGCGCTAACTCAGACACCACCGGGCTCATGCAAGAGGTAGTCGTGACCGGAACCTCTGAACGCAAACAAAAATTCAAGACGCCTTATGCCGTTTCAACCATTGGCGAAGAGGCAATTCAGCGTAAAGCACCAAAGAGTGCGGTTGACTTGCTCAAGGCGGTGCCAGGCATACAAGTCGAAAACTCCGGCGGCGAGGGCGGCGGCGAAAACGTTGTGATCCGCGGCTTGCCTTTTTCTGGCTTCAGATTGCTTGATGTCCTCGAGGATGGCATTCCTTTGTTCGAGTCTAATTACGAGCGTCAGCTGCAAATCGATGAGCTATATCGGGTCGATCTGGGCACCACACGTGCTGAGATTGTTCGTGGCGGCACCGCGCCGATCTTTAGTAACAACGCGTCTGGCGGCGTAGTCAACTTCCTTAGCAATCACGGAACCCAGACCGCCGACCATGCGATTCGTTTCACTGCAGGCACTGCGAACAAGACGCGGGTTGATGTAGCGATGTCCGGACCTGTCAATGACAAATTGTTGTACAGCGTGAGCGGCTTTTACCGACGCGACAATGGCTTGCGCAACCCGGGTTTTAACGGTGCAGATAATGGCGGCCAGATCAAGGTCGGCGGCACCTATCTTCTCGACAACAACCGGGGGAAATTGTGGGCTGACGTTAAACTCCTGAACGATAGAAGCATTTTCTACGCAGCCTTTCCGTTGGTCAATCCAAACAATCCATCGACCTCGCTCGCAAGCTTGATCGATCCAGGTAAGGGCACGCTGGACTCGAACAGTTTCCGCAACGTGACATTACGCACGCTGGACGGTGCCGGTGGCGGAACGACGGTTCGTCGCGACCTGGCTGATGGCATCCACGCTGATGTAAAAACGGTGTCGTTTGGCGGTGATTTTAATCTCAACGACGGTTGGAAATTGAGCGATAAAGCACGCTACACAACAGGTCAGGTTGGTTTCGATGCCTTGTTTAATGGATCTGCCGACAGTGCCAGCGCCAACCTGAGTAGCCGACTTGCTGCAGCGCGCGGCGCCTTTCCGTTGACGACTTCTTTACGTTACCTGATCGCTGGCACCAATACCGTCTTCGACCCCGCGCAAACGGCAAACCTGACGATGACCAACACCTGGTCGAGCACGCGTATCGATTTTACCGATTTGTTCAATGATGTGCGCCTTAGCAAGGCTTTTGACGGCGGCTCTTCAGGTAAACACGAAGCAACGGCGGGTCTGAGTTTGAGCAAGTTCAAGTTCGCCCAGCAAACCCTGAGCAATACCATTCTGACTAATGTGAAAAGCAACCCCAATGCACTCGATATTCAGGCACTTGACGCGAGCGGTAACCCGGTCGGCATGGTGACGGAAAACGGCTTCCTTTCCTATGGCCCCGGCTCGCTGATCGGCAATATGACGGGAATGGCGACAGGCATTTATGTGGCCGAGGACTGGCACATCACCAAGGACCTGCAGGTCGATGCAGGTGCGCGCAGGGTGTACCGTGACGAGAAAGGCAACCGCGGCGTGATTGCGTCTCAAACTTTGCAAACGACTGGCAACCTGGCAGCGCGTAGCGTGACCGGTTTGACTGGCTACGTGCCCTACGAAAATAATCTGAGCGGCACCTCATGGACATTGGGATCGTCGTATCAGATCGCCGCGCCGCTGAACACTTTTACGCGCTATTCGAGCACCTTTAGCCTGCCGCGTCTGAGCGACCAGTGGGGCAATATCAACAATGGCATCGCCGGTACGTTGCCGAATGGCCTGCCTATCCCTATCGCAAAGATCAAGCAGGGCGAGGTGGGTATGAAGATGTCGCTGCCAACCGTACAGATGGCCTTGATCGGATTTTGGAGTCACTTCGACAGCCTGAGTTCGTCGACGTTTGTGACCAATGCGCAGGGTAATTTGACCAATCAGCCGATGTTGATCGATACGACTACAAAGGGTATCGAGTTTGAAGGAACGTGGCGTCCATCCCGCTCCTTTGAGTTATCGGGATCGATCACTCTGCAGGACCCAAAGGTTGTCGCGGCCAATCCGTTCAATCTGGTCTCGGCGTCCAGCATTATCGGAAAAAAAGTACCCCGAACCCCGGATTATATGATCACCTTGGAGCCAGCCTATCTATTCAAGTACAACCAGCATAGCGGTCGTCTATACGCAACCTACAACGCAATTGGCAAGCGATTCCAGGATCTGGTCAACACCAGCGTACTCCGCCCTTACTCGACCTTGGACCTTGGCTTGCAGTTGGATTTGAACGAGTCGGTAAGCCTGCAGGTGGTGGTCGCTAACGTGACCAACTCGACCGGTCTGACTGAAGGAAACGCGCGCGCTCCGATTTCGAATGCGCTCACGGTGGGCGATGCGACGGTCGGGCGCCCTATCTTTGGCCGCTCGGTGAGCGCTTCGGCGACTTTTCACTGGTAAGAAATTGGCTTGACACTAATCGGACGCGCCGCAGGCGCGTCCACTACTTATCTGAGGTTTGCCATGATTGACCCTTCCCACAAACGCCGCACCTTCCTTGCCGCGATGAGCGGTGCGCTGGCAGCGAGCGCAATGTCACATCCAGCAATGTCGCTTGCCGCCGGCCTGGTAAAACGCGGCTCTGGAAGCCGGTATGCACCGTGGCAGCCAGGCATGCTAGACATTCATCACATTACTACCGGCAGCGGCAACGCCGCTCTGTTCATCATGCCTGACGGAACCAGTATGCTGGTTGACGCAGGCGCCATCTATGACCATGATCGCTTTGCGATCGCACCGCGTCCAAGCGCTCAGCGCCGTCCCGGAGAGTGGATAGGCCGTTATGCGCGCCGCCATTTGCAGAGGGCTGGTCGTAATGAGATCGATTACTTCGTGTTAAGTCACTTGCACCGTGATCACATGGGCGAATACGTGGCCGGCCTGCCCCGCTCTAAGCAAGGCGATTATGCGCTAACCGGCGTGACCGACGTGGCCGAAATCCTACCAATTCGCCACTTCATCGATCGGGCTTATCCAAAATATGATTTCCCTGAGCCATTGCAGGGTTCCAGCAACGAAAATTACGTCGCATTCATCCGAGCCCAGCAACGACTTGGCGCTGACGTGCAACAGTTTTCACCAGGATCAAATCGGCAACTTGCTCTGTTGCGCCAGCCAGCCACCTTCCCTGAATTCGAAATTCGTAATCTGTATGCCAACGGCGAGTTGTGGGCCGGTCAGGGTGAAGCGACTAAGAATGTTTTTCCAGTCAGCGCGCTGCCAGCTGTCGGCAAACCGTCCTCTGATCTCCCTTCCGAAAACGAATGCTCGGTCGCGTTTCGTCTGCGCTACGGTAAGTTTAGCTACTACACAGGTGGTGATCTGTCGAATAACACCAACTTTGGTGCCGACCCATGGCGCGATGTTGAATCGTCAGTGGCGCTGGTTGCCGGTCATGTCGACGTAGCTGTGGCGAATCACCACGGCTACGTCGACAGCATGGGGCCAGTTGCGGTACGCGCGCTTAGTCCGAGTGCATTCATTCTCATGACATGGGATTCGGCACACCCATCGATCCTGGCGCTATTTAACATGTTGAACAAACGGCTTTACCCGGAGGAGCGCAAAGTATTCGCCACGGCGGTCAAACCTGAAAATGAAGTGGCCACGCGCGATATCGCAAAGTTAGCGAGTAAGAATGGCCATGTCGTAGTGCGGGTGGCACCAGGAGGAGCCGAGTACCGAATCGAGATACTCGACAGTTTCAATGAGTTGGACACTGTGCTGTCAGAACATGGACCTTTCCTCTGCCAAGGAGCGTGACTTGCGCGCTGTACCCCGCGCACCTTTGACTGTCACTACTTTGTTTCAAAGTGAATTATTTTCACAGCGTTAAAAGAGTGGCAGAATTACTTTTCATTCGAAACTGTGAATTTCCACAGCCGCATGTTTTTTACAACACAATCAACCATGATTTTCAATACGTTTTGTCAGACACAATTGATTAACGTTCCAAGGATACAAGTTGGGTTAACTCATTCGACTTTTTCTTTTGCAAGATCGACATATTCAATTCGATTACGTCCTTGCTCTTTCGATCGATATAAAGCACTGTCAGCCTGGGCGATCAGTTCAGACGATATTTGTGGATGTGCCGGATCGAATGCAATAACTCCAAAGCTTGCAGTAACGATGATCGCTAGCTGTCCGTCGAGCTGTATGGGGTCTGACCGTATGATCTGATGCAAGGCTTCGACACGCCCTTTTCCCTTGTTTAGATCCAGACCGGGCAACGCCACCAGGAATTCCTCTCCTCCATAACGACCTACAGCATCATATGGTCGCACTACCGTTTCTAGACGCCGCACCACTTCCCGCAACACGGTATCACCTGCAGGGTGTCCATAAGTATCATTGACGCGTTTGAAGTGATCCAAGTCCAGCATGATCAACAATAGTGGCGTTTGTTGTCGCGTTGCTTTTGAGAGTTCGTTGTCAAGAATCTCGATCAAAGCAGAACGATTCCATGCCTTGGTCAAACCGTCCCGTAGCGCACGCACACGCAGTTCTTCCCGCGAAAGCTCAAGCTCTCGCGTACGCTCGCTCACTAGCGCCTCCATCTGTAACTGGCGTACGGTCAATTTGCGCAATCGATAACGATGGATAGAAACTAAAAGAAAGAACAACACGATGACACACAGAATATAAAATTGCATAGTCCGCCACCAGGGAGATTGAATCACCAGTTGGCTTACCACTACCGGGGAAACAGTTTGCGCCTCTGCATTACTTACAAAATATTCCAACTGATAACTACCTGGCGCTAGGGCCGTATAGCGTATGTTTGGGGCAGTCGACTCGGTCCAGTTAGTCTCAAGTCCAGCCAATCGATAATGAAACTTCAGCGCCGAACGATTCTGGAAACTCAGACTAGCCAGAGTCAATTCCAAAGACTCAGGAGACCAAGGAAAATGCAATGGTTTGTTGCCTAGGTATAGCTTACCGTCCCGATGGATACTTTCGATCAGAACATTCAAATGTTGCGAAGCAAAAAGTCGCTCTGGCTGGAGTATGTGAGACATACCGTTGCTGGTCGCAATCCACATTGAACTGTCCGTATCCTCATAAAATGCCTGGCCGTTTGTGTCATTCCACACTAGGCCATGGTTCTGATTGAAGAGACACCATTGCTTCTTATTCCACACAGCAATACCTGCGTCCGACCCTATCCACAGCCAACCGCGGCTATCTTCACGCACGGAAATCAGGCTCTTGTTACGCAACAGAGGAGTGTCTTGCCGAGAAGTCTGGATACCATTTTTGCTAACTTCGACCCGCCATAGACCTGCCTGACCACTACCTAGCCACAAAACACCATCACTGGCACAACTGATCATTTCCATCGGCGCACTGTCACCATCTACACCTACGGGAAAACTGTTCCAGAGGTTCCCATCGAAGCGCAGTAAGCGATGTTCGGAAAGGAACCAGACATCCCCGCTAGCGTTCTGACAAGATAAAATATACGATTCGCCATTTGAGGCTATCGCTGCTTCTAGCCCATCAGGTCGGCGTAGTAACTTATCGGGCGAGTTTGTATCGACAACAAAGATTCCCTTTGTTGTCATAACCCAAAGTCGGCCATTACGATCGGCCAGCAAATCTGAAATATCGGACAGCGCCGCCACTCGGCTATACGAGCCATTCGCAGCATCAAACCGCATCAGCAATCCCGAAAGAGTGGAGCCCCATACAGTTCCATCCGTACTCAATACTAGTCTCGACCATTGGTGGTTATTGTGATGAAACTCGTCCTTTGCTCTGACAAAACGCCTGCCATCTTTCGACATGTGAGCTGGTCCCGAGCGCGTACCGATGTGGAGCACTCCTGTCCGGTCCCGCACGAAGGACAGGACAACGTCGTCGGGCACTCCCTGTGCAGTGGTCCAGTTTTCCCAATTTCCATAACCCAGCCAATTAATGAGGCCATGTCCACGTGCACCCATCCACATGCCACCATCTTTATCGAAGATCATAGCGTTGAGGCCGCCGCCGGTTCTCAGTCCATGTCGCTCATCGAAGATTTCCCAATGGTCTTCATTCCAACGAATTAAGCCGTGATCGGCGTTACTGAGCACACGGTTTTCAGAATCTACCGTCAGTGAGGTTGATAGCCCAATTTTGTGAAGAATATCGCCAGGCGGAGTATGGTCGACAAAGCGGATTGTCTGCGGCGACAACGATACAATATGCTGTTTTCCGCGCGCCCATAGCTGCCCCTTGTTGTCCCGGATAATGTTTTTCCACTGATCAACGGGTACCCCATGAGCACCGTTCCATACCTTGAGTTCTTTTGACGCATATTGACAAAGTGACTGATCACACCCAATCCAAAGAACACCGTGCGCATCGGCGTGAACGCTAAAAATATCGGTCAATATCGGCTGTTGTCGAATCTGTTCTTCAGAAAAAACGGGGTTAATCTGTGGCTTTCCATCCAGCAGAGTGATCGAATACAAGCGTTGATTGCTGATGACAAACAGTGCTCCGTCTGGCGACGACGCGAAGTTCTGGCCCGGCCACAATTGCATCTTCTTTCCAGCATTTAGGACGGGGACGAAGCGCTCACCTGACCGGAGATATAAATTGTCGTAGCTACCGACCCAAAGCCGGTCCTCAGAATCTACATAGACCGAAGTCACGAAAGACTCTTGGAGCCCTTCTTCATCCGAAAAACGTCGAAAATCAGATCCGTTATAACGGAACAATCCGTTTTCCGTGCCGACCCAAATATAGCCAGTCTTATCAACCGCCATTGAGCTAATTGAAAGGTTACTGAGGCCATCCTGTTGCGTAAAATATCGCAGCGGCATTTGCTGCGCCCAAGTAACGACTGGCCATAAGATTAGGGCAATGAAAAAGAGGCGCAAGCAGAAAAACATATAAGAAGCCATATCAAAAAAAATACTCAACTTAACGACATCTTAGCCTGAATTTTGCACAAAAAGAGGCGTTGATGGGCGTTGGTCAGGGCAATCGCGCTATGTTGTCGCGATTAGCCCATTTTTGAAGAGCCGTGTTTCACGATATGGCAAATCAACCAGAGAGCGCATCTTTCGGCGACGGATGCTCCACTTGTTGGACGTGTCCTGCTGTAGCAGGTTAAGCGCGGTGCGTCGAATCAGGCCGAGATTGGCCGCTGAATGGTCCTTCCTGGTGCGATGAGCGTCCTCGCCGAACTGAACGTCCAATATCCAGTGCTGCTGATTCTCGATTGCCCAGTGATGGCGTATCGTCAGCGCAATGCGCGTGACATCCGTGAATGAGCACAGGTAGTAGCGTCGTTCGCAACTGACTTTATCGCTAATTTCACGGATCGATTCCACCATCGCCACTGCTTTCAAACCACACCAATCCTCCTTCTGTGCGAGCCAATCGAGTTCGTTGCTCACGACGGTGCGCCGGGTCTCGATACGCCCGTGATCTTTCTCGACCGTCGGATGCATCCGCACATGTCCCTGCGCATCACTATCATCGAGCCATAATTTGATGTCCTCATGGAGCGTGGGATGATTTTCCTTGAGTGCCAACACGTAGTCTGCCCCTTGGTCGATGATGGCTTTGGCGATGTTTCGCTGGCATCCCATCGCATCGATTGTGACGACGGCACCGGTCAGATCCAATTGCGCCAGTAAGCCGGGAATGGCGGTGATTTCATTGGCTTTATCCGGTATCGCTTTGGCTGCCAGGACAAGTCGCGCCTGCGTGGCAAAGGCGCTGATCACATGCACCGTGGCATCTTCCCCGCGACTGCCGCGCAAGCTCTTGCCGTCGATAGCGACTTGATGCCCGGCCAGTTCTGGCAAGCCTGCGCGAACCCACTCGCTAAATGCTTTAGCAAACGTATCGCCATTAATGCGTCCGATCACGTCGCTCAAAGTGTCATGCGATGGTATGCCGTTGGGCAGTTCCAGAAAACCACGGAGCCACGTCTCATTGGCATAGCCAAAATCTTCTATGCTGACCCAATCTTCATAACCGCCCAACACCGCACACAGCGTGATCATCACGATATCTTCGAGTTTGTGGAGTTTATTGCGCGTCTCCCGACGAGGATCAGGTAAGTCTGCGAAGAACGGTTGGGGATTCGGTAGCATCTGCATGTCTCATTAAAAACTTGCTGTTTACACCATCTGCGCAAAGTTTACAAGTACTTTGAAGCGCGATTGCCCTGGGGCGTTGGTACAATTAAAGGTTGAAGGCAAAAGTATCTCTACACAAAATCAACAATGCAGCTTCGCGCTTGCAGCGGACGTAATTTGGATATCCAGCAGCCTGCATGCGATTTAACGCAGCCAAACCGATGGCAACCTCGGTCTGATGCGCTTCAAATCCGCGTGCCCACAGGCGAGGACCGATGGCCGATTTAGAGCGACCGATGTTCGTTTCGATCAGAGCACGCTCGCAATAGCAAGTGGCTTCTTGCCAGACAAGTCTACCCTCTGCATTGATCATATCAAGATAGCGATCACTCAGATTTAGCATTTGATTCCGTGTCTGGAACGGCGGTCTTGCAATGCAAAATCATCGCCATGTTGCGCGATGATCTGGTAAGTGGGTGCGCCGTCATTGGCACCAAAGACCTGCAAACCAGTGCTATCAATGAGCATATGCAGCGGCCCCTTTAGCACTGACTTTGGCTTCATTATCATCAGTCCCACCGCACGGCGGCTGACCGTGGTGTGATCCCGTACCGAGATCACCATGTTCCTCAACGTCAGCACTGAATCCATCAAACCTTCGGTTTGTAGTGCGTCGTCAAGATCAGGACATTGTCGCCAAAAAAGCCTTCAAGGTCGCACAGGTCGAGTATGTCCAGCACCGCCGGGCTGTGACTGGTGATGACCAGGGTTTTGCCGTGTGTCTTCGCCTCGGCCTTGGCCATGATCAGCAGCTGCAGGCCGGCAGAGTCGATTTCACTGACACCGGACAGGTCCAGTTCTGCAGTCTCGCACTGCGCCAGGGGGGGCAGCAATTCGTCCTTCAACTCCAGGGCGGCGTAGATCGTAATCTCGCCATCCAGAGCGATGTGACACAAGCCGCCCCTTTTACATTCAACGCACTGGAAAATGCACCCGGATCTCCGTACGCCCTGGCACGCTCGATATCTCGACCTCGCCCCCCAGCATCAGCGCCCGTTCCTGCATGCTGACCAGTCCAAACGATTTTTCCTTGTGTATGGAGGGATCGAACCCCTGGCCGTTGTCTTGCACTTCCAGCAAGTACTGACCTTCTTTTTGTTCGAGGGAAATTTTCACCCAGGTTGCTTGCGCGTGACGCGCAACGTTGGTGAGGGATTCCTGGACGATACGAAATACCGCCGTGACACGCTTGTCATCCATATCAAGATCATCTTCGGGAACTTGCAGCTCGCACTGGATTCCTGTTCTTTCGGAATATTCCCCCACCAACCACTCCAGCGCGGACTCGATCCCCAGATCGAGCGCCGACGGACGCAACGCCGCCACCACATCGCGCACGACCTTGATGGTGGTATCCACCACGGCGATCAAACGCTGGGTTTTTTCCCGCAAGGGTGAATGGTTCTCCTCGAGCTGCAGGTCCACAATGGAAATGCCCAGTCGCAGTGCCAAGAGGTACTGACCCAACTCATCGTGGATTTCACGCTTGAGACTCCGACGCTCATTCTCGCGCGCATCTTCGTTGCGGGCCGCCAACTGGCGCAGCAGTTGCTGCGACTCCTCCAGACGTTGCGCCATGCGTTTGCGTTCATGTACCTGTTCCTCCAGCTCGGCCTGGCGCCGCACCAGCCGCCGGATGCGCACACGATACCCGGCATAACCCAGCAGCAGCAGCAGCGTTAGCGCCGCCGCAATCACAGGTAAACTTTGCCACCACTGCGGTGCGATCTCAAAATCCAGCACCAAGGGTTGACTGCTCTGTCCCAGGTCGTCGTTGACGGCAACCAATTCCAGGCTGTAGCTGCCAGCCCCCAGACCGGCGTAGCGCAGGTCACTGCGTGTGATGTCGGTCCAGTCGTCATCGCGCCCGCGCAGCCGGTAGCGTATGTGCTGGGCCTGGCGATTGGTGAAGAGCGGCACCTCCCAGCGTACTTCCAGCGGCTGCGTGGACCAGGGTATTTCCACCCGGCGCCCCTGTTCCAGATCGACGTTGCCTAGCCTAGCCTCGGTAAGCTTGGGCGTCAGTGGTGGAACGCGTCCCAATCGGTCGGGATTGTCAATGCGGGTCACACCGCGGCTGGTGCCCACCCAAATGGCGCCCTGCGCATCTTCAGCGAGCGCGTTCTGGTCGCAATCGTTCCAGACCAGGCCGTTGCTCTCATCAAAGCGGCGCCAGTCCTTGCCGTTCCACATGACGACACCGGCATCCGTGCCAGCCCAAAGCCAACCTCGGCGATCTTCCAACAGCGAGAGGATGCGGCGCCCATTGAGCACGGCGGGTTGCACCGGCACCGCCCGTAGCGCTCCGGGGCGAGCCAGGTCGATGCGCATCAACTGTTGTCCGATTGCGGTGCGCAACCACACGCGACCGGCACCGCAAGCGAGATAGACCACACCGCCATTCGGTGCCAAGCCCTCCACCGGCGGCCGCACGAAGCCGCGTGCAGGGTCGAATCGCAGCAGCGCGCCGCCGGTACCCACCCAAATGATGCCGCTGTCCGCTTCGCGGCATGCGGTAATGATGTACCGGTCACCGTCGGCGACGACGACGTGGTCCAGTTCGTCGCGTCGGCGCAGCGGCCCACTGCCGTCCAGCGGCGTGGTAAAGAGACCGTGATCGGTGGCGATCCACAGTTCACCATCGACGGCCAGTAGCTTATTCACCCGAAACCGGTCACTGCCCGTCATCAAAAGCCACGGAGCGGCGCGGGTGCGATGAAACAACTTGCCGCCAAAGGCATACAACCACATGCCTCCCCTGCCATCGGCCACCATGCCGCCAGCCTGACCGGTGCGTGCCAACTTCGTGCCACCATGCTCCATGGATACCACACCGCGCTCGGTGCCGATCCAGACCCGGCCCGCGCCATCGTCGGCGATGGACCACACTTCATCGGAGGGCAGGCCCTGGTGACGGGTCCACGATGACCAGCTGGCGTAGCCACGCCACTGCGCCAACCCATGCCCGCTCGTGCCCAACCAAACATCGCCATCGCGGTCTTGCAGCAGGGCGTGTATGCGCTCTTCCGCGAGCCCGTTGCGTTCGCCAAAGTGCTGCCAACGTCCAGCCTGCCAGCGAAACACCCCGCCATCCCCCGTCGTCAACACGCGGCCTTCGCGGTCTTCGCGCAACGGCAGCCACCGGCGCGGCGCGGCGCGGCTCAGACCCTCGGGTGTCACATTGCTAAAGCGGGTCGCGCCAGCAGTACGCCGCACCACATGGTGGTCGCTACGCACCCAAATGGAACCGTCTTTCGCTTCCAACAAGCTCAGCCATTCACCTCTCGGCACACCGTCGGCTTCGGTCCAACGTTCGAGCCGGTTTTCGTGCCAGCGGCATAGCGCGCCGCCGCAGCCAAACCACCAGGCGCCGTCGCGAGCGACAAGGATGGAGCGCACGTCTAGCGCATGGGGTTCGGTTGGCACCAGCGTGGCTGGCAGCGCGGGTTCACTGCGTGCATCTTCGCCGTTGGCCGTCACGCGCCACAGCATGCCATCAACTCCAATCACCAGCACTCCCCCATCGGGCAATGCCGCCAGCGTCTGGCCCCAGCGCAGCTTCCAAGCCCCATCGTGGGCAGGCACCGCGACGAAGCCGCCGCCACTACCACTGCGGCGGTACAGTCCGGCTTGGCTAGCCACCCACAGCGCTCCGTCTGCACCAAAGGCCATGCTGTAGATGATCTGTTCCGGGCCGCCATCGGCGCGGCGGATGGTCTCGCCGTCGTGGCGGTACAGTCCGCTCTCAGTGCCGATCCACAACGCACCGCCGGGCTCCTGCGCCAGCGCGTTGACGCCCAGATTACCCAGTCCGTCGGCCGCCGTGTGGTAACGCAACGACAACTGCTGCGCGAGCACCAGTGCCGGCAACAATCCCAGCAACACGCAGCAGCAACCCACGAAGCGCTTGATTCTTCGACTCAAACCCGCAGCCCACCGCATGTTCATACCTGTCGTCCCACCGAAAAATGATGCCGCATTGTACTTCAAAGAGGACCATCGATGGACACCACCGGCTACAGGCTATCCGTCCGCATCCACGGCGTGCGCCACGGGCGCTCTGGCCCAGAGATAGATAAATGTACGGCTTCGAAAATCAGCCCCATATCGGCACTGCGCATGAGCGTGACAATGTCCAACAGGATCAACATGCGGTCGTCCAGCGCACCAAGGGCCAGCAGGTGCTCATTCCTATCGTTGAAGACGGCCCCGGCACCGGACGCAGCTACTCCGGCGCGATGGTGATGACCATCGACCACGATGCCGATCACCCGGGTACCGATGTTGAGCATGATCACCACCGTCAGGTCGTCATAGTTCACCTGCTCCAGGTTGAACTTCATGCGCATGTCGACGATGGGCACGATGACTCCGCGCAGGTTGAGCGCACCCTTGACGAAGGCCGGCGCATGAGCCATGCGTGTGGGCTCCTCGTAGAAGCGGACTTACTGCACACTGCACCCGCAGGATGTCGATGCCGTATTCTTCGTCCCCGAGTTTAAAAGCCAGAAATTCACGGATGGAAATGGTTTCCTGTTGAATAATGTTGTTGTATCCTTTTAAGTCTGTAGCGGCCGTCTAGCGGGCGTGAGCAGTTATCAAAAGTGGCGCGTTCTGGTGTTTGTTTAGTATGGCCGCTGGTACCCGATCAAGCCTGAAGACGCCAACCATTTGGGACAGATGGCCCGCCTTGTCTTGCAGGGCATGGGCGACGGATACGGTTTCCTCCACCAGTAACCCATTTTGTTGCGTGACCGAGTCCATCTGTGCAATGGCAATGTTGATCTGCTCGATGCCCAAGGTTTGTTCCTGGCTGGCGATGGTGATTTCGCCCATGATGTCGGTCACTTTCTTGACACTGTCAACGATCTCATTCATCGTCGCCCCGGCTTCGCGCACCAGGCGGCTGCCGTCATCGACCTTGCTGACCGAGTCGTCGATCAGCGTCTTGATCTCCTTGGCCGCAGCGGCCGAGCGTTGCGCCAGGCCGCGTACTTCGGAGGCGACCACGGCAAACCCCCGGCCCTGCTCCCCGGCTCTTGCCGCTTCCACCGCCGCATTCAGGGCCAGGATGTTGGTCTGGAAGGCAATACCATCAATGACGCCAATGATGTCGACGATTTTGCGGGACGACGCATTGATCGAACCCATGGTGTCGACCACTTGCGACACCACGGCACCACCTTTAACGGCCACCTGAGAGGCAATGGTTGCCAATTGGTCGCCCTGGCGGGCATTGTCGGCATTGGCCTTGACGGTGCTGGTCAGCTCCTCTATGGCAGAGGCCGTTTCTTCCAAAGCGCTGGCCTGGTGTTCGGTCCGTGAAGACAGTTCAAGGTTACCCGCAGCAATCTGGCTGGAAGCTGAGACGATAGTGTCGGTGCCCGCACGCACCCCGTCCACGATGCCGGCCAGGCTGTCGCGCATGGCCTTCATAGCAGCCATCAAGCTACCGCTGTCGTTGGGCGCGGTGTGGATGGCGACCGTCAAGTCGCCACACGCAATCTTTGTGGCGATGGCGGCTGCGTCTTTGGGCTCCCCCCCCAGCTGGGCGAGTAAATTGTGTGCGACTCTCCAGAAGATCAGGGTGACCAAACCAATGGAGGACAGCAGAATCGCCAACATGATCCAGCTTGCCGTCTCAATTTCCGCCCTGGCACTGGCTTCATCGGTCTCGTTGCGTTTATTGACCAGTTCCACCAATGTATTTATACCGCCGCGGTGCGCCTGGTAGCTTTGCTTCATGGCTTCCAGCGCCGCGGTGGCCGCAGCAGTGTCGTCCTTCTCCAAGGCGGGAAGGAACTGGTTGAAGGCCACTTGGTAGAACATTTGCGCGGGTTTATCGGCAATGGTGAGCAGTTGCTCCTTGAGCGCACCGTCCAGATTTTCCTTGACCCAAAAGTCATGCCGGGTGTCGTAGTCCTTTTTCAGGGATTTGAAGCTGTCGATCAGCTGCGGGCGCTGAGCGGGCAGTGCAGCCATGAGCTGTAAGGTCACCAGATAGGACTCGATGATGTATTCTGGGGGCGGGAGAATGTCGGCAATCAGATCCTTGCCCTGAACAATGTGTTGGTAGACCGGCCCATTGACCTTCAAGTTGTTGAGCACCTTGAAGGACCAGGCGCCATAGGCTACAAAGCTCAGCAAGATGATGAGCAGCAAGGCCAGCAGGCGTTGCGAGAGTTTCATGCGTTCGAAGTTCATGGGGATTCCAAGTCAAAAATAGACACCGTCCCCAGCATAAGGAATTCCATCAGAAAAACCATCGGACCCGCCTGATTTGTCCGTAGGGATGCATGACGGAGCTAGTAGGGATGTGCCTACTCCGACCTATGCAGGCCTGCACGCCAACAGGCCGCAGTCAACAAACCCGGTAAATGCGGAAGTCGTCCATCAAGCCGTTGAAATACGGGTCGGCTGGGTATTGCGAGCGCCCGAGCCAGTTCTGGCGGGTATGGCTCATGCGAAACGGGCCCCGGTCATCGCGGTGTTTGCGCCAACGGCTGCGCCGTTCACATACAGGGTGGCGGTTGCCCCCGCCAAGGTGACGGCCACATGGGTCCACACGCCAATAGGCAGGCCTGCCGCGCCATTGATGCCTTGCTCACCCACGCCGCTGTTGGTGGTGAGTGCAAAGCGCACCACTCCGGCGCTGCTGCGCGATGTCAGGAACAGGTAGCTCCCCTTACCTGCACCGAAATCAAAGATGCGCTGCCAGTTGCTACCGCCATTCCAGAGCACCCAGGCCGCGATGGTGCAGTCGACGACATCGATCATGAGGTCGTTTGGCAGGCTGACGTAGGCGTTAAAATATTCTTATAATTCACTGGACGTATGACGCGCCTTGGTTAACCCTGAAGAAGCTCATCACCTCCTGCAAATGCGCAGCCTGGCTGCTCAACTCTTCCGCCGTCGCGGCCAGCTCTTCACTGCTGGCGGCGTTTTGCTGTGTGATGTGGTTGAGTTGCGTCATGGCCGAGTTGATCTGGCTGGCGCCGCTGGATTGCTCGCTCGATGCTGCGACAATTTCTTGCACCAGGCCCGAGGTCTTGCCAATGGCGGGCACGATGGTGTCGAGCAACTTGCCCGCGCTCTCGGCCGTGTCGACGCTCCCCCCGGCGAGTTCGCTGATTTCCGTGGCCGCGACTTGGCTGCGTTCGGCCAGTTTTCTGACTTCGGCCGCCACCACCGAAAAGCCCTTGCCGTGTTCACCTGCGCGGGCCGCTTCAATGGCCGCGTTGAGGGCCAGCAGATTGGTCTGGTAGGCAATGTCGTCGATGATGCCGATCTTGCCGGCAATGGTTTTCATGGCGACCAAGGTCGCCTTGACCGCCACGCCGCCTTCGACCGCCTGCTTTGCCGCTTGCGCGGCCATAGTGTCCGTGGCCTTGGCGTTGTCGGTGTTCTGGCTGATGGACGTGCTCATCTGCTCCACCGAAGCGCTGGTTTCTTCCACGCTGGTAGCCTGTTCGCTGGTGGCCTGCGCAATGGCCTGACTGGTTGCGCTCACCGTCTCAGATGCCGATGCCAGCATGTCTGCCGCGCTGCGCACATCGGTGATGGTCCGAGCCAGCTTATCGGTCGTGTTGTTGATGGACAACTTGAGGGCTGCAAAAGCACCCAGGTAGTCCCGGTCGATGCGGTGCGTCAAATCACCCTGTTCCAAATGGTCAAGCACCCGAATCACGTCGTTGAGACCACGCTCGTTGGTACTCACGACTTCGTTCATGCCTTCGGCGACCTGCTTGTAGAAGCCCACCTTGCCATCCACGTTGACGCGCTTGGTGAAATCGCCTTCACTCGCGGCGGCAACCAGGGCGGCAATCTCCCGCTCGGCAGCCACCTCTGCAGTGCGGTCGGCCCACTCCAGCACCGTGCCCAGGCGCTCGCCCTTTTGGTCATGGATCGGGCTGGCGCTGAGCTTCATGATCAGATCGCCCACGGTGATCTGGGTGACGTGGGTGTCCGTCAGTTGGGCCAGCAGGTTGCGCTGGTGGCTGGGGCTCTTGTGGAAGATGTCGAAGTTCGCGCCGATGATCTTGTTAGCACTGAAGTGCGGCAGCGCCTTGCGCATGTTGGACTCGGCGTGCTGCATGAGGCTTTCTGTGGCCTTGTTCATGTAGCGGATGATGCCGTCGTTGTCGGCCATCATCACGTTGACGGCGGCATTGTCCAGCGTGGTCTTGACTTGCAGCGCAGCCTCGGTCACGGCGGCGGCTTGCCGCTCGGCGGCTACTTCTTCGGTCCGGTCTACCCACTCCAGCACCGTACCCAAACGAGCGCCCTTCTGGTCAAAGATCGGGCTGGCGCTGAGCTTCATGATCAGATCGCCCACGGTAATCTGGGTGTGGTGCGTATCCTTCAGCTGGGCCAGCAGATTGCGCTGGTGGCTGGGGCTCTTGTGGAAGATGTCGAAGTTCTGGCCGATGATCTGGTCGGCACTGAAGTGCGGCAAGACCTTGCGCATGTTCGACTCAGCGCGGCGCATCAGCGCCTCGGCGGTCTTGTTCATGTAGCGGATGACGCCGCCGTTGTCGGCCATCATCACGTTCACAGCGGCATTGTCCAGCGTGGTCTTGACTTGCAGTGCGGCCTCGGTCACGGCAGCGGCTTGCCGCTCAGCGGCCACCTCGGCAGTGCGGTCTACCCACTCCAGCACCGTGCCCAGGCGCTCACCCTTGTGGTCATGGATCGGGCTGGCGCTGAGCTTCATGATCAGGTCGCCAACCGTGATCTGCGTCACATGGGTATCCTTCAGCTGGGCCAGGAGATTGCGCTGGTGGCTGGGGCTCTTGTGGAAGATGTCAAAGTTCTGTCCAATGATCTTGTCGGCGCTGAACTGCGGCAGCACCTTGCGCATGTTGGACTCCGAGCGGCGCATCAGTGTCTCGGTGGCCTCGTTCATGTAGCGGATGATGCCGCCGTTGTCGGCCATCATCACGTTCACGGCGGCATGGTCCAGTGTCGCTTTGATGCGCAAATTCGCTTCGGCAGCGGCAGCCGCATCCCGCAGAGCTTCACTCATGGTCTTCATGGCCGCCATCAGGCTGGTGCGGTCGCCCGCCTTGAGATCGATCTGGCTGGAGAGGTCGCCCGCCGCGATGCGGTTGGCGATGTCGGCTGCGGCATCGGGTTCGCCCCCGAGCTGGCGCAGGAAGGCGCGGGCGATTAGGGTGGCGACGAGGATACCGACGAACACCGACGCGCCCATCACCCCAACCAGTGTCCAGAAAATCGACTCGCGCGTTTGATCCGCATCCACCATGAAGGCCTGGGCCTTGTCCCCCGCGTAATCGGCGACCGCCTTGACCGATGCACCGATCTCGGCCACGGCCTTGGCGCCCGCCGTTTTGGTGTTCTCGGCGGATTTCTCCTTGTCGCCCGCACGGGCCAGGGCGATGGTCGTGTCACGGATCGGCTTCCAGTCGCTGACCGCCTTGTTCAGGCGCGCGATCATCTTCGGGTCGCCAAGAAAGGCTTCGCGCAAAACAGGAACGTCCGCGAACACCAACTTCTCCGTAGCATCCACGGCGGCAACGGCTTTGTCAATGTCCTCGGGACTTTTCGCCAGAGCCACGTCTTTCATGCTGCGGTGCATGCGCACCAAGTTGCCATCCATGCGTAGCACCGCCGTGGATACGGTGAACGGATGCTTGTAGAGCTTGGCGGTCAGCCCGGCGGTGAACTCGACCCGGTTGATGGCAAATAGGCCGCAACCGATCAACAGCGCCAAGACAAAGCCGAACCCCAGGGCCAGACGCATTCCGAATTTCATATTTTTGAACATGGCACTCTTTCAGTTTTTTTAGTGTTTAGTGACAACTTGTGCCTCTGGCCCTTTAGGAATGGGTGCAGCAAGCTATTGTTTTGATAGCATTAGTACCCAGTCAGACCACGGCCCTAACCCGGAAGAAGCTCATGACATCCTGCAGCTGCGCAGCCTGCCCACTCATCTCTTCGGCTGTGGCCGCCAGCTCTTCGCTGCTGCTGGCGTTTTGCTGCGTGATCTGGTTGAGCTGGGTCATGGCGGTGTTGATCTGACCCGCCCCGCTCGATTGCTCACTGGATGCCGCTGCAATCTCCTGCACCAGCTCCGAGGTTTTGCCAATGGCCGGCACGATGTCGTCGAGCAGCTTGCCGGCACTCTCGGCTTTTTCCACACTGCCGCTGGCGAGTTCGCTGATTTCTTGGGCTGCCACCTGGCTGCGTTCGGCCAGCTTGCGCACTTCGGCGGCAACCACTGCAAAGCCTTTGCCATGTTCACCGGCACGGGCCGCTTCAATCGCGGCGTTCAAGGCCAGCAGGTTGGTCTGGTAGGCGATGTCGTCGATGATGCCGATCTTGCCGGCGATGCTCTTCATCGCCGCCAC
>NZ_JAUSFI010000163.1 GCF_030651495.1 Undibacterium sp. | reverse complement strand
GAAATAGTGTGACTTGTTCCCGACTTTCTCCACGTTTATGACCCATACCTATCCCTCATAAGTAAAAAGCTTCTTGGACTTAACGTCCAAGAAGCTTTTTTGGCTTACCAGGTCACAGACTTTTTACACAGCCTGCGAAGGTGGCTTTTTTATGTCTGATGGATCAACCGTGCAACCTGGTCGCTACTTCTGATACACGCTTGCCATAGGCTTTTGCGGTATCCAGATCGCCTTGAGGGATGTCTTCCGCAGGGCTGGTAGGACCTACTTGAGCCATCAAGCCGGAGTTGGAGCCAATGCGGTTGATGGTGCCGTCATTCAATGATGGCTGACCGACCCAGATCATGCCTTGCTGCATCGCCAAAGTGATGAAGTATTGAATGGAGGATAGTTTGTCACCGCTGGGGCTGGCAGAAATGGTGAAACCACCTGCAACTTTGTCTTTCCAGGCACTCGTAAACCAACGCTTGGAGGTGACATCGGCAAATTTCTTGAACTGCCAGGAGACCATACCCATGTAGGTCGGAGAACCCATGATGATGGCATCTGCCGCATCGACATCGGCCCATTGCGTGTCGGTCAAATTGCCTTCTGCGTCAATAGCGATCAGTTGCGCACCTGCGCCTTCAGCCACAAATTGCGCCAGGCGCTGTGTATGGCCATAACCCGAGTGATAAACCACGACTGTTTTTGACATGTTAATTCCTATAGTGTCAGTTGAAAATATGTGCTTACTTACTTATTTGCTTCGCCTGGCATCCAGGCTCCAGGCACCTGCGCCCCAGGCAGCCAGAGTCAGAAGACCGCCAACAATTCCGATATTTTTGAAAAACATCAGCTGTTGCATCATTTGCTGCGCTTCTGGCAGAGCCCAGAATTTGTGGAAAAAGAAACTGGCGACCAAGGTAAATGCGGCCAAAGCCAAAGCGGCGATGCGGGTTTGAAAGCCAAAAATCAGTGCCAAGCCTCCGGCTATTTCGACCAAACTCGCCAGCGCTGCAGCCACGGTGGGCATGGGCATGCCCACTGAGGTGATATAGCCCACGGTGCCCGCGAACCCTGTAATTTTGGACAAACCAGCCGGCAAGAATACCGCAGCCAACAGCAGACGACCCACCAATGAATAA
>NZ_JAUSFI010000159.1 GCF_030651495.1 Undibacterium sp. | reverse complement strand
CTATTCTTGCTGCAATCAAGCTTGCTTTTTTAGATGCTGGCCTGAATGCTCCCGCCTATAGCGATATGGCGATCGGTTGTGGTTTGGCTGGTGTCAATAACAAACAATGGGCGGCCGATTTTACGGCCAAAAATCCTGGCTTTGCCGGCCTGGTGTTAGAGACCGATGCCGGCACAACTTTGCTGGGTGCACATCAGGGCGAGCCAGGTGTCGTCATCGCACTCGGCACTGGCAGCGTGGGTGAGGTGATGATGGCGGACGGCAGCCGTCGTGAAGTAGGAGGATGGGGTTTCCCTTCCAGCGATGAGGCGAGTGGCGCATGGCTGGGTTTGCGTGCCATCAATCATGTGCAGCATGTGCTGGACGGCCGCAGTGACGCCGATGATTTTTCGGCTGCCTTGATCGCCTATTGCCTTGCGCAATCTGGTGACGATGCTGGCGATGATAACGGCAAGGCCAAAGACGCCGTCTTCAATTGGCTGGCGCAGGCGAATCAAACCAAATTTGCTCAACTTGCGCCTATCGTGATTGAATATGCGCCGCGTGTAGCGAAGGCTAACGGGATAATGCTCGTAGCCGGTGCCGAGGTCGCCAAGATGGCGAGAGCCTTAGATCCAACCGGCCTGATGCCTATCGCTCTGTGCGGCGGATTGGCCGAGCCCATGACGGCTTACCTGCCGCAAGAATTGAAACAACGTGTTATCAAGCCCAGGGGCGACTCGACATCCGGAGCGCTCATACTGGTGAAGAATCATTTTTTGAAATGTCTTTCTGAAGGTTGAACATGCTGGCGCAAATAATCGATTTTAAGCCTGACGGTGATAGTTCCACACCCTTGTACCTGCAATTGGCGAACAAGCTGGCAAACGGTATTCACAGCGGCTTCTGGCAACCGGATGAGGCCCTGCCTTCCGAGCGCGTCTTGTCAGAAACTTTGGATATTTCCCGAGTTACCGCGCGCAAGGCGATCGACATGTTGTGCGAGCGCGGCTTGCTGACCCGCAAACATGGCTCTGGCACTTACATCACGCCAAAGCTGGAGCAGCCCTTGTCGCGCCTGACCAACTTCAGTGAAGAGTTGCGTCAGCGCGGATTTTTACCTGGCTCGCAATGGTTGTCGCGCGATACCGGTGTCGCCGCGCCGGAAGAAATTTTATCCCTGGGTTTGTCGCCGCATACGGTGGTTTCGAGACTCAAGCGCTTACGTACCGCAGACAATGTGGTGATGGCAATCGAGAGCACGACGATTCCCGCGCTGTATCTGCCTAATCCGAAATTGGTGACCGATAGTCTGTACGGTTACCTCGATGCCAATGGCGGTGCGCCGACCCGCGCCTTGCAGCATATTCGCGCGGTCAATGCGACGGCAGAACAGGCCAAGCTGGCCGGGATCAAGCAAGGCGCAGCGATGCTGTTTATTACCCGTGTCGGCTATTCTGCCAGCGGTGCCGCCATTGAGCTGACGCACTCGTATTGCCGCAGTGATTATTATGATTTTGTCGCGGAGTTGTTTAGATGAGCGGAGTAAAGCAACTACACGGAAATATCCTGACGCCGGCAGGCTGGATGAATGGCTCAATCGCATTTGCTGAAAAAGTGATTCGTATCGACGGCCAGGCAACTGATACTGCCTCCAATCAGCAGCATTACATCTTGCCTGGCTTTGTCGATCTGCATGTGCATGGTGCGGGCGGCAAGGACACGATGGAGGCGGGTGATGCGATAGAGGTCATTGCACGCATGCATGCGCAGCACGGCACCACCAGCATGCTGGCAACCACCATGACAGCGCCGCTGGCCGATCTGGAACAAGCCTTGCAAGCGCTGGCGGGTGTCTGCCTGCAGCGCAGTTCTGGTGCGGCGCGGGTCTTAGGCGTGCATCTGGAAGGGCCATACATCAACCCCGGGAAGCTCGGTGCGCAGCCTGATTTTGCCCATACCGGTTCGCTGGATCAGGTCAAGCATCTGCACGCCATTGCACCGATCAAACTGATTACTGTCGCGCCAGAAATGGACGGTCACCTGGCATTAATCAGCGAACTCACAGCGCTGGGTATGCGCGTGCAGCTCGGCCATACGCTAGGCACTTACGAAGATGGTGTGGCTGCGCTGGCAAACGGTGCCAGCAGTTTTACCCATTTATATAACGCGATGTCGCGCATGGATCACCGCGCGCCGGGCATGGTTGGTGCTGCTTTGGCACACGCGCAGTTTTCTGAAATTATTCCCGATTTATTGCACGTGCATCCGGGTGCCATCCGGGCCGCCATGCGTGCCATTCCAAATCTGTATTGCGTCACCGACTCGACTGCCGCCTCCGGCATGCCGGATGGCGAATACATGTTGGGTCGCCAGGTGGTGCACAAATGTCTGGGCGGCGTGCGCCTGGCCGATGGCACGCTGGCCGGTAGCACACTGACCATGGATCAGGCCTTGCGCAATTTGGTGAGCATTGTACTCGACCTGGCCGACGCCTCCAAACGGGTTTCTACCTATGCTGCCGACTTTCTCGGCGTGGCCGATCGCGGCCGTCTGCAAGCCGAGTGTTATGCCGACATGGTGGTGCTCGACCGTGCACTCAATCTGATTGCCGTTTATATAGAAGGAGAAAAAATTGACCTCGAAAATGCTTAAGGAAGCCTGTTCTTCAGCCGAGTTTGTCGCTAAACAATTGAGCC
>NZ_JAUSFI010000152.1 GCF_030651495.1 Undibacterium sp. | reverse complement strand
GAGAATAAAAAAAGAACAGGAGTACGATGAATAATTTTGTCTTTATTCGTTGCTGGCGAATTTTATTGGACTGGTCCCGGGATTTTTAGTTCGCCGCTTGCATTATTCAACGCCTGGCAGGCCGATCTGCTTCGGTTGCGGATTAGGGCCGATTTCAGCACGGTCGATAACGCCGCAAAAAAACTGCGTGCCAATGCGCGTGCTGCAGGTAAACCAAGCGTCAACATCGTATCCGTGCAAGAGGGGCAATTGCATCGGCGATGTAAAATGGCAGCTAACGAGTCCTAAGTGTAAATGACTGATAAGGCCGAAATAATTAAATGAAGAATAAACTCAATTACAGAATCGCGACGCTTGTTGATATTCCCCGCATGATGGAAATCAGGCTGGCGGTAAAAGAAAACGTGTTATCGAATCCCGCCAGAGTCCCGTATCAAATGTATGTAGATTACCTTGAGCTGCTGGGGCGTGGCTGGGTGTGTGAAAGAGAGGGCGAGGTCATCGCCTTTTCTTATGCGGCAAAAGAGGACGCATCGATCTGGGCCTTGTTTGTCAGGCCAGATTGCGAGGGCCTGGGCGCTGGCAAGACCTTGCTGGCGCTGGCGGTGGAATGGTTATTCAGTGTAGGCAACGAGACAGTGACTTTGGGTACCGCTGCCAATACGCGGGCCGACCGTTTTTATCAGCGGCAGGGCTGGGCGCGCGGTGAGATGAAGGATGCGGTTGAGGTTTATTACACTTTGCATAAAAGCCTGGCTGCCGGTTAGCACGGTAGGTTGGGCTATGCCCCATCAGCCCAACATCTATCAACGTCCCATGAAATGCGTTGGGTTGATAAAGCTTTAGCCCAACCTACGTGCTGCAGGAAACGACGGAATGGAATGCTAGCAGGATTTTGGTGCAGAGGACGGCTGGGGGTATGAGTTTGATTGGGGTAGGGTGAAGCTTCTGAGGCTTCAAATTTTAATGTTAATGCGACTTCAATTACATAAGAAACCTGATGATTAATTCAAATACAGAAATCAATATTTTCTATAGCTATGCCCACAAAGATGAAAATTATCGAGAGCAATTAGAAGAGCATTTGGCAATATTTAAACGCCAGGGTTTAATTCAGGGCTGGAGTGATCGTAAAATTACGGCTGGAGATGATTGGAAATCCGCAATTGACGCAAATATACAATCTGCCGATTTAATTCTTCTCCTAATTAGTTCAAGCTTTATCGCATCCGATTATTGCTACAGCAATGAACTTACAACAGCTATGACTCGTCATGAATCTGGGGACGCTTGCGTCATACCAATTTTTATCCGTCCAGTCGAATTTCAAGACGCACCTTTTGCAAGAATTCAAGGTCTCCCGAAAGACGCAAAGCCAGTTTCAATGTGGGAAGACGCGGATTTAGCATGGAAAGATATTGCTTCAGGCATTAAATTGAAAGTTGCAAAAATCAGAGAAAAGAAACAACGTCCCTCCTCAATTGATCACATGCAAACTATCCAAGAAGCACTAAACGCGCATGTTGAAAATCTTGATCGTCTATACAATTCTAAAGAACAAGGATTCCTAGGGATGCAAACGAGTTTTATTGAATTAGATCGATTGACGAATGGATTGAAACAGGGTGATCTTTTTATATTGGCGTCTAGACCTTCAATGGGAAAAACCAATTTCTCTTTAATAATTGCGAAAGCTATTGCTCTATCTGGATTGCCTGTAATTATCTTTAGTACCAAATTACAAGCACATGACGTTTCGAAACGAATGCTTTCGCTAGCGGGAAATATAAATTATCGCAACACAGAATTCGGAACAATGGATGATTCTGATTGGCCGAAGCTTACTCATGCCATACAACTTTTAGTCGATACGACCGTTTTAATTGACGATAGCCCAACATTGAGTATTGAAGAAATTCGTGCACGATGTTTACGAGAAAAAATTAAATTTGGAGCAGTGTCCTTTGTTTTAATCGATTCATTGCAATACATAAACTTAGAAAAAAATTCATTAACTTTGGGACGCTCACTCAAATCATTAGCACGAGAACTCGACACATCAATTCTCTTGACGTCTCAACTGTCGCGCGATATCGAGACTCGAATAAATAAACGCCCATTCTTGAGCGATCTGAGTAAATCTGGAGACTTGGCAGACGATGCAGATACCGTTGCCTTTCTTTATAGAGATAGCTTTTATAACAGCGATTCCCCTGAAAAAAACATTACAGAATTAATTGTTGCGAAAAATGCGTCGGGGCCAACAAGCACAATTCGACTTTTGCATGACCCTGAAAAAGGCTCATTTACAAGTTTTGTACATCCTTAGTAACTAAAGAAGTCAGCGTGTTTGATTGAGCCTCATTAGCAAGCGTAGGGTGCGTCATACGCACCGATTCCAATCTTTCGCAATCTCGTTGTTATTATTGACCTCTACAAACGAAACCCGCCGGCCTGCAATCTCAAATAAACCAGAGAAAAATTTAAAATAGCGAACTGAAGAATGACCAAGCCCATCAATGCACCGCCACCACGCAATGCTGGTGCGGCCTTCAGGCAAGGCAGGCTGCAAACCCGTATGGATAGTGCGCCTCAGGGCGTGCCATGTTGAGAAATTACACGAAGACGATTAAACGCTCTCCGCCGACCGATCAAACTGCTTTAAAAATGTCGATTTCAAGGTTCCGCTAATGGCGGCAATGATTAGCACGGTAGGTTGGGCTATGCCCCATCAGCCCAACATCTATCAACGCCCCATGAAATGCGCTGGGCTGATAAAGCTTTAGCCCAACCTACGTGCTGTAATCGTATAACAACAGCAGGTAATGTAGCTAGTCAAACTTCAAGCAAATAATTTCAAAAATCACCTATGCCACCACGCAATACCCATGCGGCCTGCAGGCAAGGCAGGCTGCAAACCCGCATGGATAGCGCGTCGCAGGGCATGCCATTATTGAGAAATTGCATGATGATGGTTAAATGT
>NZ_JAUSFI010000145.1 GCF_030651495.1 Undibacterium sp. | reverse complement strand
AGTGGTTTAGTGTCACAGCTCCACTTTGGCACATCGATGCCGTTGAGTCGCGAGAATCCTTCGTCTTTTTGTAGCTATTGCCCGTATCCATCATGCCGCTCCTTATGGAGGTGGAAGGCGTTCATTCCATTTCCAGCCATTATTGCCTGCGAAGGCGCATGGAATATGCGCCTTCGCTTTTGAAAACCCTTAATTCTTTTCCCGCAGCAATTTCCGCAAGACCGTCGCGCCCTGTGCGATTTCCGCTTCGGTGACGGAGGCAAAGCCCAGCAGCAAGCCCGGCGCAAACTGGTCCGGCTTGGTTTCTTCAGACGCAGTGACATAGTGCGACAAGGCGCGCAACTCTAGCCCGGCGGCCAGCCCTGCTTGCACAATTGCCTGTTCATCCCTGCCCTGCCTGAAATGCACCGCCAGATCCAGTCCGCCATCGCTGGCACCGCAACGGAGTTCGTCGGCCAGCGTGGTATCGAGCGCATGCAACAAAGCCGCTTGCCGCTCGCCATACAGTTTGCGGGTGCGCTTGATGTGGCGGCTAAAATGCCCCTCGGCGATAAAGTCGGCCAACACCATCTGCGGCACGATGGCAGTATGTTTGTCGATGATGGCCTTGGCCTGCACCAAGGGCTGCACCAGCGCTTCGGGCAGCACCATGTAACCCAGTCGCAGCCCCGGAAACAAGACTTTCGACAAGGTGCCGACATAGATCACGCAGCCACTCTGGTCCAGGCTTTGCAAAGACGCCAGCGGCGCGCCGGAATAACGATATTCGCTATCGTAATCATCCTCGACGACCCAGGCGCGCTGCGCTTTGGCCCACGCCAGCAAGGCCAGGCGCCGTTGCAGACTCATGGTCATGCCCAGCGGCAGCTGATGCGAAGGGGTGACATAGACCAGCTTTGCCTGCGGGTAATGCGCGGCAGCGTAAGCCACATCTAGGCCATCCTGATCGACCGGCACATGGCACAGCCTGGCCTGCGCGGCATGCAAGGGCGCAACCGCACCGCGATAGCCGGGCGACTCGACCCAGGCCGCATCCCCGGGGTCGAGCAACATGGTCGACAGCAAGTACAGCGCCTGTTGCGAGCCTGAGGTGATGATGATCTGTTCGGGCCGGCAATTCACCCCGCGCGCCGCTTTCAGGTATACCGCCAGCAATTCACGCAGCGGCGGATAGCCGGCCGGATCCCCATAGCCCAGCTTATCTTCGTGGTGACGCCAGCGGCGTGCCTCCAGCCGCGCCCAGACCTGAAACGGAAACACATCCAGGCCCGGCATGCTGACCCTGAAAGCGCGGGTTTTGTCTTGATGAAAGTGGCTTTGCCCGGCAGGATTGGCATAGCGCAGGCCGCGCTGAGACAGCGCCTGTGGTGGCGGTAACGGTGGCGTTCTATCCGGCGCGCTCAGCTCCAGCGCAGGCGGCGCAGAAGCGCGCAGCGGCAACTGTAGACTGACATAGGTTCCCTTGCCTACCGCGCCGCATAAATATCCTTCGGCCAGCAATTGCTCATAGGCGTTGAGCACGGTTTGGCGCGAAATCGACAGGGACCGGCAAAAATCGCGACTAGGCGGCAATTGCATGCCCGGCGGCATCGCCCCCGACAAGATGGCTTGCTTGATCGCGGCATACAATTGCCGGAACATCGGCAGTTTGGCCTGTCTGTCGAGCTGTAATGTGCTGGTGAGCAAGGACATGTGCATCTGACTATTTCCTGAAATATTTATTTTAAATTGGTCTTTTTAAATTATAGTTTATTGGCACTTTTAAACAACCAAATCAAAAGTTAAGATGGTTCTACCGTCCATCCACAGAGCGCATCATGCCAAATATTATTTATCAGACTGAATCGGCCATTACGGCCGCGCAATTGGCGGATATTTTTATCCGTTCAGGCATCAACCGCCCTAGCGACGATTTGCCAAGAATGGCGCAGATGCTGGCGCATGCCAATCTGCTGGTGACGGCATGGGACGGAGAGAAATTAGTCGGCGTGGCGCGCGCATTGACTGACTTTTGTTTTTCCTGCTACCTGTCGGATCTGGCAGTAGACCAAGAATATCAACACAGCGGCATAGGCAAACAGCTGATTGACATCGTGCACGATAAAATCGGTCCGGAAACCAGCTTGCTGTTGCTGGCGGCCCCCAGCGCGATGGGCTATTACGGCAAAGTCGGTTTTGAAGCGGTGCCAAATGGCTGGATAATCAAACGCAGCAAATAACGATCTCCATTCACAACTCAATTCAACTCAATTCAATTCAATTCAACACCACTTAATATTTCAGGAGGAATCCGGCATGAAGCATGAATATCAGGCGGAAATACACTGGCAGCGTGGCGACCAGGCATTTACCGACAATCTGTATAGCCGCGCCCATGAGTGGCGCTTTGATGGCGGCTTGGTCGTGCCGGCATCCTCTTCGCCGCTATCGGTGCCGCTGCCGATGTCGGTGGCGGCCAATGTTGACCCGGAAGAAGCCTTAGTAGCGGCCGCCTCGAGCTGCCACATGCTGTTCTTCTTGTGGCTGGCCGGCAAGCAAGGCTTTATCGTCGATCAGTACACCGATCAGGCACTTGGCGTGATGGCTAAAAACGCATTGGGTAAAATCGCCATCACCCATATCACGCTGCGTCCGCAGATCGTATTTTCAGGCGCGCTGCAACCGACGGCAGAACAACTGGCCGCCTTGCACCATCAGTCGCATGAAGACTGCTACATCGCCAATTCCCTGCGGGCCGAAATCATCATAGAGGCGGCCTAATCTTATGTACATTCCCGCCCATTTCGCCGAACAGCGCATCGACGTCTTGCATCAACTGATCCAGGCGCATCCGCTAGGCACTCTGGTCACGCTGGAACCACAAGGCTTGAACGCGAATCACCTGCCATTTGAGATTGTCGCGCCCAGCGTAGAGGCGCCGTTTGGCACACTGCGGGCGCATATCGCCCGCGCCAATCCCTTATGGAAAAATCTCGCTACCGCAACCGATGCCTTGATTGTGTTTCAGGGGCCGCAAGCGTATATCACGCCGGGCTGGTATGAAGAGAAAAAACGCAGCGGCAAAGTGGTCCCGACCTACAACTATGCCGTGGTCCATGCACATGGACCGGTGAAGATCATCGATGATGTGGAGTGGCTGTCAGCCTTGCTGCAAGGTCTGACCAGCCGCCATGAAGCGGCGCAGGCCGCCCCCTGGCGTATCAGCGATGCCCCGGAAGAGTACATCCAGAAAATGCTGGCCGCCATCATAGGAATAGAAATCCCGCTGACGCGCATCAGCGGAAAATGGAAAGCCAGCCAGAACCGTGCCGCGCCCGACCAGGCCAGCATCGCGGCCGGATTACGCGCTAGCGCTGAGCCCGATGCCGTGGCGATGGCGGCGCTGATGGACCAGCTTGCTTCTGCTACCTAACTGGCGATGGCTGGCGGTAACTGGCGGCGAGGTTATCGATCGGTGCCGCCATCGCCACGGCATCTGGCCCGTATCGTCGCCGCCACTGCCGCGCAATGATCGACCTGATCGGCAATATTCGGCGGCACCGGAATCTCTCCCGCCATCACCTGCCTGATCCAGTGTGCCGTGCTCGCGGCATCGAGCTGTTGCGGCGTATCGGGCAGCTCGCCCGATGCGCTTTGATGGGTATGGACCAAGGTCGTGCATTCGCCCTCATGGTACCAGTCTATTTGCTGGGCCCGCGCCGTGTTGGCCACGGTCTCGCCTTCGGTACCGCGCATCAAAAATGCATCGCCGCGCGCCCGCGGTGCCACCAGGCTGAAATAATGCTGCAGCATCAGCAGATATTCCGGATGGGTATATGAACTCAGGCGCAAGGCCGGATCGGTAAACGGTTGCAGTATTTTGACCAGCGTATGGGTAGAGCTGCGCACGCCCAGCACGCGCCGCATCGCCAGTATCCTTTGCATGGCGGGCGACAATACATCAATTGCCATAAACGCAGGCTGATGTTGCGCCATCTGGGTCTCGGCTTGTGCCACCGATTGCGCCAGCGGATGATCTAGCGCGGTAAAAATCTCGGCCGTCGTGACCCGTCCGGCATCTTGCAAGACGCCATGCACCAGCACCGGCACGCCCTTGCGCGCGAGCAGCAGCGCCAGCAAAGGCGTCAGATTCGCCTTCTTGCGCGCCCCGTTATAACTGGGGATAACGACCGGCGCATACGCGCTAGCGGCAGGCGCCGTCAGTAAAGTGGTCGAGGCTTCCGCCGCCGCCAGAAAGCCGGCTATCTCATCGACCGACTCGCCCTTGATCCGCAGCGCCAGCAAGATCGCGCCCATCTCCAGATCAGAGACCCGCCCCGCCAGCATTGCGTCATACAGCAGCGCGGCATCGTCCTGCGACAAGCTACGCGCACCATCCTTACCGCGCCCGATTACCTTAATAAAACGGGCGGCGGCCAAGGGCTCCTTGACTTCCATAGTTTGATTTTTTTCCATCCCGTTAGCTTACACCGGGTAATGGCTGCGCGCCAAGTACCGACACCGCAGCTTGAGCTTAAAAAAGCATAATATTGACTGACCGGACACGCACTATCCATGCGGCTTAGCGGGCAAAAAGCCTTGGAAACCCGCATGGGATATGCGCACTGGCTATGGGGAACTTCTAAAAACCTAAGAAATTGAAGAAATAATGAACAGCAAAAAAATATCTTTGCGATTTCGGCTGATTTTTTTTAAAAGGCGAGATTTTTTACGTTATCAGACGAAAGTTCCCCTCTTTTTAGGGGATTTCTCCCCTATTAACTCACTACAGACGGATTTGTCCCCGCGAGGCTCACCCACCGTCTGAGGTTGTACACCACGGCTTGC
>NZ_JAUSFI010000141.1 GCF_030651495.1 Undibacterium sp. | reverse complement strand
GTAATTTTCAAGGTGCGGACCTGAAGGTAGACTCAAGACACGCTCTGCCATGATTTCTGCTAATGGAAATGAACCCAACTGAAATCCTGCCGAAGCATAGGCCTGTTGACGATGCGGCGGAATCGGGTAATGAATCAACGTGCCAATTTCAATATCGTCCAGTTTCTTACATAGCGCATCACGCTTCGGATGTTGCACCACGTAGAGGTGCCAAGCTGGTTCGGCCCAATCGGGCAAACAAGGCAATGTCAGACCACAACCGGCCAAGCCCTGCTGGTACCGCGTGGCGACGATAGTGCGGCGAGCATTCCACTCATCCAGGTGCGTTAGCTTTACGCGCAGGATGGCTGCTTGCAACGGATCGAGCCGACTGTTATAGCCCTGTATTTCATTCACATACCTTACGCGAGAACCGTAGTTGCGCAGCACACGGATACGGTCGGCCAGTTGCGCATCATTGGTCGTCACCGCGCCGCCGTCGCCCATCGCGCCCAGGTTCTTGCCAGGGTAAAAACTCCAGGCGACGGCGTCGCCATGCGCGCCCAGGCGCTGGCCCTTGTAACGCGCGCCGTGCGCCTGCGCCCCGTCTTCAAGCACCCGCAGACCGTGCTTGCGGGCAATGGCCAAAATCGGGTCCATATCAGCCGGCTGGCCGTACAGATGCACAGGCAAAATGACCTTGGTGCGCGGCGTGATGGCCGCTTCGATGAGCGCCGGGTCGATGTTGTAGGTGCGCGCATCGGGCTCCACCGGCACTGGCGTGGCCCCGCACTGGCTAACGGCCAGCCAAGTGGCAATGTAAGTGTTGCTCGGCACGATGACTTCGTCGCCCGGTCCCACGTCCATGGCAAGCAGCGCGAGGTGCAGGGCGTCCAGGCCATTGGCAACGCCTACCGTGTGGGTTGCGCCGCAGTAGGTGGCAAATTCGACTTCAAAGGCTTCGACTTCTGGCCCGCCGATGTAATAACCGGAGGCTAATGAACGAGAAACTGCCGCATCAAGGTCGGTTTTCAATTCGCGGTAGGCCGCGCCCAAGTCTAAAAATGGAATATTCATAATTTCCCCTGTGCGCTCATAAAGTCTGCGTAATTGCGGTAATAGTCTTCTTCGTCGTATTTGTTGGAGGCCAGCACCATGCAAACTGAGCCGGATGAAAAGTTGTCCAGCTCTCGCCAGATCATAGGGCAGACATACAGACCGTTGTACGAACGGTTGAGATGCACACGTTTCTTATTAACGCCGTCATTCAACACCACATCAAAGCTGCCTGACATCGCAATAATTAGCTGTTGTAAGCCCTTGTGCGCATGTCCGCCGCGCTCGGCGCCGCCGGGTACGTCATAAAGGTAATAAACGCGCTGAATGTCGAAGGGTATTTGATTACCACCCTCGACAAAAGTTAGGTTGCCTCGCGGATCAGATATTTTTGGAAGAGAAACCATCTGGCAGGCATCGATATCTAATTTCATTAGGTTTCCATTGAACTTGCTTGGCTGACTGCTCTGGCGGGGTTCCCTACAACCGTGGCGCCAGGAGGCACGTCTTTGGTGACCACCGCACCCGCACCCACCGTCGCACCCGCACCAATCAGCACGCCGGGTAACAACGTGGCGCCACCGCCGATGCTGGCACCTGATTCAACGCGAGTAGATAGCAGCTTGAAGTTGACGTTTCCGCTTTTTGGATGCTTGTCGTTGGTAAAGGTCACGTTAGGGCCGATAAACACATTGTCGCCCACGCGCAAGCCGTCCCACAGCTGCACGCCACTCTTGACGGTAACGCGGTCGCCAATGACCACATCGTTTTCAATGAGGCAATGCGAGCAGATGTTGCAATCCTGACCAATTTTTGCGCCAGGCAACACCACGACGAATTGCCAAATGCGCGTGCCAGTGCCGATTTTGGTTGCCTGGACGTCGGCTAGAGCGTGGATAAAAGGTTTAAGCATATTCTATTTGCTATTAAATTAATAACTGCTTGCGCTTATATCTGACGGGGGCTAGGGGCTGATGTGGCCTTGACAGTAAGAAATAAAGGGAAATTAAGGGGTCGCATCCCCTTTTTCCCAGTGATTGCTTGCATCGGGATGTATGAGAATCTCAAAGAACCCATTCGACCATGCCACGACATACCCATGCTTTTTTTCAAATTCATCAAACACGCGACGTGGTTCATCTTGACGCCACCATGTGGCTAAAGGCGGCGCACCTTTAGGCCAGGACTTCTCGTAGGTGCTACCTGTGGCTCGAACGATACAAGGCAACCTTGCACCCGTTTGCTCCTTCTGCCGAATTAGATTAGCGATTTTTCCGCTACCTTCAAAATCGGGCCAAGAAATACCCAACCATGGATGTGTTTTAGTTAAAAAATAAACTGCGGGTATCCCGTTATAGGCAAGCACCTCATCATCAGGTTTAGTGAAATGAGCCATAGCCTCAATTAGTTCTGTGACAACCTTGGCTCGCTCAGTTGTTGTGAAGGTGCCAATGAGAAGTGGATGCGCTATGGAAGTACTCATTTCAAAACGATTTTTACTATCAAGATATGTATGCCGCCAAGCAACGATAGTAGATTGCAATAAAATTGTAATCATAATAGTTTTGGATAAAATACGATACCCAGACGAATCTATTGAAAACTTACTTTTAATGTCTAATCTATCGTCGCCAGTCTTAAACCAAAACGGCAAAGAAGTTCCAGAACAACCAAAAAGCCAGATAAGTGTAAACGGAAGGGCCAGCCACATTCCAAAAACTGCATTACTCATACCATTTGTAGAACCGAGTGGCGTAATAAACAATACAACAACCGACATAAAAGCCAACAAAGTCAGGCTTTTATATTCTCTATATTTTGAAAAAATAACTGCCAATAGTACAATATAACAAATACCTGTAAAGGCTGTTCGCCAATAACCATGACCATAAGATATGTAAGTTAACAATAAAACTGAGATAATAATTAAGCCATATACAACCAATGTTTTTTTCCTGGCAATAAGATTAAAAAAATAACCTCCAAGAGTTAATACAATTAACGCCTCCAGGAATGATCTAATATGATCACGAATTAACAACTTAAGCAACCCGCCTCCTGCATGTGGCGCACTATCACTCTCAGCCTCACTCAAAATAGATTTAACACTCTGAAGGTAGATATTTTCATGCCCATGCATCAGAATAAGAGCCCAGATTAAAGCCGCACCCAGAATGAATCCACCAATAAAAGCAAATGTCCATGCCAGTATATTTCTCCATGACCAACGGCAGGACCAAGCATATAACCAAACAGCACAAACCAACACTATTCCAACCAAGTTCGGCAGACGAATAAATAAATTAGCACCTAATACAACACCAGCCAATACAACTAATATTTTTCGATTATCAATAAGACCGAAAAAAAGTAGCACAACACCAATCAGATAAAAAAGAGATGTCAACTCGTTATAGCCGATCCAATTACCACCAAATCCGCGTGTGAAAAAAACTGTTAGTAATACCATCGCTGCCAGCATTCGACTTCGTCCGAGCTGGGATCCCAAAAGCAGAAAAGTAATAACTGCTGATGTCGTTACAACGATTACATACCCAAACTTGTACGAAAGCACACTCCCACCCAAAGCCAAACCAATCCAGTGCCCTATAAAACTACTTAACCAAGTTACAGCCCAAATTGTTTCCGGATGAGAATAAAACTGTTGATAACCAGTAAGCCAAAAACCCATATCGGTAAAGTCAAGCCCTTGCCAAACGAACAGTGTTGACAAGATAAACGTAACAAAACCAAGCCATACAACTGTACGATTATCGTTATCTATAAAAATCATCGAGATTAAAAATAGTTAAATTATTGTTTTTAACGACACTAAATTTATTTAAAAAATTTCTGTCGGCGAAATAATGCATTATCAAATAGCTGATTTATTAGAAATTTACACGCTCTAATTCAACCACAAGTGGAATCTTTCGCACCTGCGTATGGATTGACGAAACATACTCTCCAAGTACACCGATAAAAAAAGTTTGGATCGCACCAAAGAAAAATATACCGATCAGCATAGGTGCAGCACCCAACTGGAATGAATTCCAATAAATAAGCTTGGCAATAAGAAACCCAAAAGCAACCAATAAACTCAAAAATGAGAGCAAAAATCCGCTCATTGCCATCAGGCGTAATGGAACCTTGGAATGATTGGTAATACCGAGCATTGCAATATCGTACAGCGTGTAAAAATTATTTTTTGTAACTCCACGACTTCTTCTTGGTTGCTTAAATGGAACGGTGGCAATAGGGTAACCAATTTCACATAAAAGTCCGCGAAAATAGGGGTAAGGGTCTTGTAGATCACGCAATATATTAATGACCACGCGATCAAACAATCCAGCCCCAGTCGCATTCTGCACAAGTGGCACTTCTGAAATTCGAGTAATAAATCGATAATACGTTCTTCTTAAAAAAAACATCAGCGAAGACTCTTCACTTTCAGGCTTGACTGCCAATACAGTTTTATAACCAGCCTCCCATTTTCTTATAAACTCAACAATCATTTCTGGTGGATCTTGCAGGTCTGAGGCAATCAAAATACACGCATCACCGCGGGACTGAAGAATTCCATAATAAGGAGATTTAATATGTCCAAAATTTCTGGCATTAACGATTAGCTTTACCCGGATGTCCAGCGCTGCGATAGCCTTTATTTTAATTACCGTATCGTCGGTTGATGCATTATCAATGCAGATATGTTCGTAGTCGTAAGGCAGCTCTGCCATAACGGCAACAATACGCCTATACAACTCATCAATATTATCTTCTTCGTTGTAGCAGGGAGTAACTATACTTATTAATTTTTTTTCTAAATTCACATCAATTTTCCTTATATACCCAGAGACTCATAAACACCCAGCTCAGAAAAACATTCACCGGAATACACATAATTTGCGCCAAGTAATTATTTATTATTAAATAATCTATTAACAATTTAAGCAACAAAGCATTTATTGTATAAATTAATGCGTATGCAATAATAAATTTCAAAAAAACAGCCCAGCCTTTATGGCCGTTAAAAGCAATCCGCCCAAAACTAAAGTAATTAAATACAACGCCAGCGATAGTTGCCACAAGCAATGCAATGAGGTAGGGAAATTTAATAAATAGCAAGGCGGCGTAAACAGAGTAGCCAAAGATCGTATTCAAAACGCCAACAAGTACAAATTTAATAAATCTCGAATCAAGCAGGTTACTTAAACTCAAGATCGGCCTCCCTCTTCATCCAAACTTTTTTCTTTTTTTCATAAAACTATTTGCATCACTTTCACGACGCACTCCAAAGAAGTCAACCGAGGTTGATATCCAAAATCTTCAGCACTCATATTTAACGAGTAATAGTGTGGTTTGCTGCCCGTGGCATTAATACCAGCAGCGGTTTGCACTACGTCATACTGCAAGCCAAACTTCTCTTGCAGGGCTACCAAAAGGGTGATTTTGTCGATGGGGGCTTTGCTGTAGCAGTCAACTGCTGCGTTGGTCGCCGCTGAAGCAAGTATGGCGCTGACCAAACCATAAAAATCGGAGGGGTGCAAATAGTCGCGCATCATGCAAGCCGCCGATGTTTTCAGCACCGTCTTGTCACGAATGGCCCGCACAATGTCGGTAATCAAAAAGCGGGCCTCCATATCCTGGGTGTGACTGAAGTAGTTGAACACCCGGACATCAACAATCGGCAAATGGGCAAGTGAGCGGTGGCGGCATTCGGCGTGCAGCTTGGCGACGGCATACCAGTCTTGCGGTTGCAGGTTGTTGATGGCAATGACGGCCTTTGTGTTTGCATTGACCGGGGCGTCAAAGCTGGTGCCATAGGCGGCGCCGCTGCTCAAGAATATGTAGCGGCACTCTGGGTGTAGGCGCACGTAGTCCAGCGCCATCTCGTCGTATTTCAGCGTTACATCAAAAATAGTGGCGCCCATGGCCACCGCTTGGGCCGGGTCGCCCACACCGACAAAGTTGAGGATGGCGTCATAGTGTTCGTCTGCGCTGAAGTCGGAAAAATCGGTCACCGCATAGCGGCCCGCCAAGCCGACGCTGCTCAGCCATTGCGAAACAACTTCTGGGCGGCGGGCGTAAAGCGCCAGTTCGTGGCTGCTTTGTGCGGCGAATGACTGCACCAGGTCTTTGGCAATCTGGCTGGTGGCGCCGAGGATGGCTAGGCGCATGTCAACTTGACTTTGAGGAAGTTACCAATCAGCTGCTCGACAGTCGCACGGTCTAAGCCGTGTTCTTTCAGTAAATACTCATAGGTGCCGCAGTAATGCGAAAAGCGATCCTGCACGCCAACCCGCAGGATGCGCACCGGCGCAAATTCAGAGGCGATCTCGGTGATAACTGAACCCAGTCCACCCAGCACAGAATGTTCTTCCAGCACAACGACGGCACGGCTTTGTTCGCAGATGGCCGTCACTTGCTTCGCGTTGATCGGCTTGATGAAGGGTGCGCTCCACACAGCAGCACTAGGATAAGACTCGGCGGCAATGTCCATCGCCGTGCGCACAAGTGAGCCAGTGGCAATGAAGGCGATATCGCCAGTTTGCCCCGGTTTGGTTTGCAACAAGTCGCCCGCCGTGACGTGACACTCAACGGAATGCACATCGCCACGATCAGACTTGCCCATACGCAAATAA
>NZ_JAUSFI010000132.1 GCF_030651495.1 Undibacterium sp. | reverse complement strand
AGACCACCATTTTCGTGACCCCACGAAAATGGTCGGCAGGATCAAAACCAGCCGTTTCAAAATAACTAATCGTCCCGGCAATAGCGGTAGAAAAATTTTCCCACCGGGGAAAACGTAGGAACTCTTGCAAATCACGTGCATCAACATTCAATTAAACAAAAAACACTAATGTGACTCATCGTCCGTAGACCTATAAGTCACATCGCCGCATGATTGCCCCACAAAAATACTTGGGCGGGCGCATGGTAAATCCTCAGTTGCTTCAGTTTGGTCTTCATCTCAAAAAGCTGCGCCTAGAGCGTGGGCTGAGCCAGGAACAGCTGGGCATGATTGCTGAGTTGGATCGCACTTACATCAGCGGCATAGAGCGCGGTGTGCGTAATGTGAGCTTGGCGAATATTTTCCGTATTGCCAAGGCGCTAGATGTGCCTGTGGCGGCTTTGTTTGCCGATCTTGATGGCACGCGATGAGTCGGCGCTCTTTGTATGGCGCTGATGTTTCTGCTTTTTTATTACAGACACCCGATACCATTGCAGGCCAGCTGTCGCTGCAATTAGGCCAGCATGCCACGCAAGAACAAAAGAGTGCGTGGAGTGAGCAAGTCAAAATCTTGCATGAAGTGCTGGTTGATTTTACCGATGGCTATATCTTGTTTGAAGTCTTGATCCCGCGTATGGGCAGACGCGTTGATGCGGTGTTAATCGTTAAGAATATTTTGTTTGTGCTGGAATTTAAGATCGGTGCCAAAGCCTATTTTCCAGCAGACATGCGCCAAGCCCATGGCTATGCACTCGATCTGCATCACTTCCATGAAGGTAGCCACAACAAGATCATCATGCCAATTTTGATTGCGACGCAGGCCAGCGCCAAAGCCTTGCCGAATATCGCCTCCACTTTCACAAGCACACCGCAGCAAGATGGCGTGCATACATCTGTGCGCGCCAATCGCAGCAATCTCAATGAAGTACTGCGGCATTGCCTGCAAGCGATACCGCAAGCACCAGTCATCGATTTGCCGCATTGGCTGCATTCTTCTTACAAACCCACGCCAACGATTATTGAAGCGGCGCAAGCGCTGTATGCCAATCACGATGTCAGCGATATCGCGCGCAACGATGCGCAAGAAAACCTGCACATCACCAGCAATGCAATGCAAGGCATCATTCATCAGGCGCGCTTGCATCAGCGCAAAACGATTTGCTTTGTCACCGGTGTGCCGGGTGCGGGCAAGACGCTGATTGGGCTGAACATCGCCACCAATATCAATGCAGACGCCGAAGAGCAAGCCGTGTTTTTATCCGGCAATGACCCTTTAGTGAATGTACTCACCGAAGCGCTGGCACGCGATGCAGTGGCGCGCGGCTCCATCAACAGCAAGGCCGCAGAACTGCGTAGCGCAGAAACCAAGATACAAAACATTCATAAGTTTCGCGATGAATACATCAAAGACAAAAGCGCACCGCCAGAACGCGTAGTGATTTTTGATGAAGCGCAACGCGCATGGGATGCAGAAAACACCTCCAAATTCATGTCCACCAAGCGCGGGCAAAGCGGCTTCTCGCAATCTGAGCCAGAGTTTCTCATCAGCGTAATGGATAGGCACAGCGACTGGTGCGTGATCG
>NZ_JAUSFI010000130.1 GCF_030651495.1 Undibacterium sp. | reverse complement strand
TCGGCGCCAGTCGGGTGACTCAAGGTGGTTTGCCAGGAAATGAAGAGTATCGTCGAACATGGCGACGAAGGTTAACAGCACTCGGTAACGTTTACAAGCACTAAATAAAAATGCCGTTCAGGCTTAACTGAACGGCATTACGGTTTATTCCGTCCTTTTTTATTATCATTTTGCCTTCAGTCAAAACATCGGTAAATAGCATTCCCGTTCTGATTCTTTGTTTAATTCTAATATGGCAATACCATAACTTTTGTCAGATCGGAACAGGATGTGCTGACCGGACTCTATTTTGATATTGTGCAAGGCAGCAATATTTATGCTACTTTGTGCCGTATGTTCACATTGACATAAATTGACTCAACGCCAGTATGCTTCCTCTCATTCGACTATTCTTGATTTCGATTATTCCGTTCCTCCTGCCGGCCTGGTCGCGGGCGACGGAATTGCCCGATTGTTCCCGTCCTTTGACTCTGGCCTTGCATGAACACGGCTTGCTGTATTCGGCGCAGACCGGTGCCGGCATAGACAAGGATTTTTCCGATGAATTGATCCGCCGCAGTGGCTGCAAAGTGACTGTGAGTGTCTTGCCTCGCGCACGAATCTGGCAATTGATCGAGTCGGGTGCGCTGGATTTTAGTTTGTCCGGCATCGCGAATGAAGAGCGTGATAAGTTCGCCGGGTTTGCCTGGTATTTTTCTAATAAATACTATTTACTGCTACGTAAAGACAGTAAAGTGCGGCAATTGAGCGATTTTGAACAAAATTCAACATTGCAGCTGGGCGCGATACGCTCGTTTAGATACAGTAATAATGTCAATAACATGATTGATAAGCTCAATGCCGAACATCGCGTCACTTATGCTTCTGGCCTTGATCCGCTGTACCAGATTTTGATTGCGAATCGTATTCAGGGAATGATCATTGAGCCTTTCGATTATTCGCAGGTAGAAAATCCGGCGGTCCGTGAACTCACCCTGATTATCGACACCAATGATCCTGCGATCCCACATGGTTTGATCATGTCAAAAAAATCGCTCTCATCAAAAGAACAAGAAAAGTGGCGTGCCCTGGTAGAGGGCATGCGTCTGGATGGTACTGTAGAAGCGATTTTTAAAAAATATTTCAAGCCTGATCTGGCTAAAACCATGGTGAATTTTTAAGGGCTATCTAGTGACTTGGTTGCGGCGTCAACTTCTTGTTTTGCTGGTTTTGGTCGCATCTCTAGGTGTGACGATGGCGCTGTGGCTGCACGAAAAAAATAATGCTGAACTCGATATGCGGACCAAGCTCGATTTTAGCGTGCGTGATGTCAGCAGCCGTATCGAGCAGAGAATGGCAGTTTACGAGCAAGTGTTACGTGGTGCGCAAGGCTTGTTTGCGACATCGCTGAAAGTACAGCGTAAAGACTTTTCTGCCTATATCAGCAGCTTACAACTGGGAGCGGATTATGCCGGTATGGATGGTGTCGGCCTCGCCTGTTTGGTCGACTCAACTGAGGTGGCGGAGTATGTGCAGCAGGAGCAGCGCCAGGGTTTGATCGATTTTCATATCCGGCCGGAAGGTGTGCGCAAGCAGTACGCACCAGTGGCGCAACTGGAACCGGCGGTCGGAAGTAATTTGATCGTGGTTGGTTTGGATATGTTGGCCGATCCGGTTCATCGTCTTGCGATGGAGCGAGCGCGTGATGCGGGAGTGATGTCGATTTCCAGCAAAATTAGGCTGCCCACTGAATCCAATTCCGGTATCCGCAGCGGTTTTTTGATGTACTTGCCAGTGTATAAAACCCCTAGGCAAAATAACACATCGAACATAGTGGACAAGGCCGATACCCTCGAAGCGCGTCGTGCGAATATCACCGGATGGGTCTTTGCACCATTCAGAATGACCGATTTGATGGCAAGTCTGTATGGCGAAAATTTACCGGCTACCGATATCAAAATCTATGACGGTGTCGAAACCAACGACGCCAGCTTGATCTATGATTCGGCGCGGCCGAGTCAGGTCGACGCGGTATTGCCCGGGCATTCTGCTCAGCCGGGCAGGTCGCGCTTTACACGTCAACTGCAGGCCACTGAATATGTCGTCAATGGCGGTAGCAGCTGGACTATCGTGATGAGCACTTTACCCGGTTTTGAGGAGCATGTGGATAAGGATAAATCGGCCATGATTATTGTCGCGGGTGTCTTGCTGAGCATCGTATTTGCGCTGCTGACCTGGCAACTGGCAACAGGGCGCGAACGGGCGCTCACCCTGGCGCGTGAAATGACCCGGGAATTAAGGGAAAGTGAAGCCCGCTTTCGTTACCTTGCCCAATATGATGAACTCTCCGGCTTGCCCAATCGCGCGATGTTTAAAGATCGGTTGCAGCAGGCGATCGTCCAGGCCAGACGTGATAAAACCAGGCTGGCATTGATGTATCTCGATCTGGATAAGTTCAAGCCCATCAACGATCAATTGGGTCACCATGTAGGCGATTTACTGTTGCAGGCGGCCGCACTAAAAATGTTAAGTTGTGTGCGCGAATCCGATACGGTGGCAAGAATCGGTGGTGATGAATTCCTGATTTTATTGCCGCTGATAGAGCAAGATCAGGATGCCTTGTTCGTGGCAGAAAAAATTCGCGATGCCATCAGCCAGCCATTCCACTTGGCAGGCGGGCATGTCTTACATGTTTCGTGCAGTATAGGGATTGCGACTTATCCGGAACATGGCGAGGGCGAGATGGATCTCTCCAGACATGCCGACAATGCGATGTATCAGGCCAAGGATTGCGGGCGGGACCAAATCAAATTCTTTGGTGCGGCCTGATCGGCGACGGCATCAGGCGTTGGCATTGTTGCCCCCTTTGCGCCGGGTAGTGTCGTGCATTACGCCGGCTCTGGTGCCAGAGCTAGTCTGCTGCCACACCGACAAATACATATACTCCCATAAAAATCCATAAAAACATGGCGATTTGCGCATATAACTATTGCGTATATAAATAATACTACTGGGGAGTATATGCAGATGCTATGGGCTGGCCGATGGATTCGGGGCCTGTCATTATGTCGCGGGCCGATGGCGACAGCATCACGGTTTGGTCGCGCCAGAAATCATCTGGAACACTGCGCGCGCATGCTGGCTTAGATTGGCGTTGCTTTACTTAAGCTATTTTTGAGTTTGAGCAATTCCCGCTCCAGACTCAAAAAATCCTGCTCGTTGTAACCGGCAAAACGCTGTTGTCCTTCCTCTACCACTTTCGGAAATACTTCAGTGAATGCCTGTTCTCCGGCGGGCGTGAGTTTGATCAACAGCTGACGCCGGTCATCATCGCCGCGCTCGCGTTGTATCAAGCCTTTATCTTCCAAGCGGTCGAGCACGCCAGTGAGCGTGCCTTTTGTGATCAGGGTTTTTTCGCCCAACTCTTTACACGTCATGCCGGGCGTATTTCCCAGCGTCGCAATAATATCGAATTGTGATTCAGTAAAGCCGCAAGAGCGTACACGGGCAGACGACGATTTTTCAAACAGCTGCATGCACTCGGCTAACAGACGTATGCTGCGCAAATAACGTTTATCCATAAGAGAAACCATCAAGTGGAGAGCGTGACGGCTTTTGTCGGCCAGTCACACCCTCACATCAAAAAAATATTATTCGGCTTTAAGCGCTTCAACTTGAATCGACAGTTTGACTTCCGGTGCGAAACCGTACGCCATGCCATAGTTCAGACCAAAATCAGTGCGCTTGAATTCTGCAGTCGCATCGGCACCGCAGACTTCGCGTTTGAACATCGGATGTTGTATGCATTTAAATTTATTGATGGTCAACGTGACTGGCTTAGTCACGCCCAGCATCGTCAGTTCACCTTGTACTGATACCGGCTTGTCGCCATCAAATTTCATCGATGTGCCCTTGTATGTCGCGGTAGGGAATTGCGCGACATTGAACATCTCTTTGCTCCGTGCATGTTCGTTCATTTTTTCATGGCCGAAATCCAACGAATTGGCATCAATCGTGATTTCCATCGTGCCAGTTTTCGCTGCACGATCCAACACTACTTTACCGCTGGTTTTAGTGAATTTTCCGCGCCATACCGAGATCCCCATATGATCGGCTTCAAAGCTAGGATAAGTATGGTTAGATTCGATGTTATAGGTTTGTGCAAAGGCTGGTGCGACACTTGCGGCGATTGCTGCAACAGCGGTGGTGGCGATAAGCTGGCTGAATTTCATGGTGTTATTCCTTGAGTGGTTTATTTAAAAAATAGGAGCGGTATGACTGGATAGATGCTACTGGTGACTACTTATTGCGACGTTACTACGTGAAACTTAATGACTACTTCATCGGCAACCATGCCGGTGTCTTTCCATTCGCCTTCGCCGATACTAAAGGCGAGACGTTTGATCGGCAGGCTGCCTTCAAATACCTGATTGGCGCCTTCTTTTTTGACCGTCAGAGGGAAGCTGGTAACAACAGTTTTACCTTTGATGCTCAGGTTGCCGACGACGTCGAGCTTGCCGTTCGCGCCGACTTTCATACTGGTGGAAACGAAACTGGCTTTCGGGAATTGGGCGGCGTTAAACCACTCTTTTTTCAAGACTTCTTTGTTGTACTCCGGGTCGCCCAGATCAAAACTGCTGACATCAATATCGACCGTGGCTTTGGATGTTTCCGGCTTGGCACTGTTGTAATCGATACTGGCGCTAAACTTTTTAAATTTTGCGTCGACCGGGACATTCATTTGCTTAAACACGATGCCGACCGTACTCTTGGCGGCTTCTAGCTTGGCAACGGCTGCCAGCGCAGGGATGGTAACTGCCAGGCAAACGGCGGCGGCAACAACTTTGCTATTTCTTGACAGATGTGAAAAGTGAGGTAAAAAGTGAGTCATGTTTTATCCTGGTTAAATTTTGTGAAAAGGCGTATTTATTTTCCAGGCAGCATGCGCTGCATGGTGCCATCTTTGTCGATGAAATGATGTTTCAGCGCGGCGGCGACATGCAGGCCAACGACCACCAGAATGACCGTAGTGAGCATTTCATGCAATTCTTTCAAGAGCGGTTTGAGTTCTGGATTCGGGCCGATGATCGTCGGCAGCTCAAACAGGCCCAGATACACGACCGGGAAGCCGGCGGCCGAGGTGTAAAAATAGCCGGATAAAGGAACTGCAAACATCAGCAGATACAACAAGGCATGGGTGCCGCTGGCGACTTGTTTTTCCCATTTTTTCAAGCTGTCCAAATGGGCCGGAGCGCCGCTGAACAAACGCGTCAGCAAACGTAAGGCGACCAAACCAAGAATAGTCACGCCCAGCCATTTATGCCAGGAATAATACTGCAACTTGGTCGGGCTGATTTTCATATCGGTCATGACGCTACCCAGCGCAAAAGCCGCCACAATCAGGATCGCGATTAACCAGTGAAAAAAGATACTCAGGCGGGTGTAACGTTGCATACGGGACTCCGGTGTAAAAAAATATTAGTTCGAGTTAGGACTAATAATAGCAAAAAAAGTTCAAGCTTGCTGAGCGCGGTGAAAAACATTAACGCTGGCCAGGCGGCATGCTTAAATTTTGTGATGATGGTAACGCGCATGATTTGCTGGATTTATGCATGCCGCCACTGCGCAATATCCATGCGGGTTACAGGCCAGAGTGGCTGGAAAACCGCATGGAGTATGCGTGTTGAGCCCGGCATGCTGGTTGTATTGGGATAAAAAAAGCGCCGCACGGTGATATCCGTGCGGCGCTTTTTTTTATTTAAACGATGACTGGGCTGCTTAGATCGCTTTGGCCAATTTTGCCGCGATACCAATATAGTTAGCCGGTGTCATCGCCAGCAGCAAGTCCTTGGCGTCTTGCGGGATCGCCAGCGCACTGACGAATTCACGTAAGGCGTCTTTCGAGACACCCTTGCCGCGCGTCAGTTCTTTCAGCTGTTCATACGGGTTTTCGATGCCGTAGCGGCGCATGACGGTTTGTACCGGCTCTGCCAAAATTTCCCAGGTATTGTCCAGGTCGGCAGCCAGGCGCTCGGGATTGGTTTCCAGCTTATTCAATCCGCGCAGGCAACTGTCGTAGGCCAGCAGGGTGTAGCCGAACGCCACGCCGATATTGCGCAAGACCGTCGAATCGGTCAGGTCACGCTGCCAGCGCGAGATCGGCAATTTTTCCGACAGGTGCTTCAGCAAGGCGTTGGCCAGGCCCAGATTGCCTTCGGAGTTTTCAAAGTCAATCGGGTTGACTTTATGCGGCATGGTCGACGAGCCGATTTCACCCGCTTTGGTTTTTTGCTTGAAATAACCGACCGAAATATAGCCCCAGATGTCGCGATTCAAATCGAGCAAGATGGTGTTCGCGCGGGCAAACGCGTCAAACATTTCGGCCATATAGTCATGCGGCTCAATCTGGATGGTGTAGGGGTTGTACGTCAGGCCCAGACGTTGTTCGATCACGTTTTTAGAGAAGCTTTCCCAGTCGTAAGCCGGGTAGGCTGACAAGTGGGCATTGTAATTGCCGACGGCACCGTTCATTTTCCCCAGTATCTCTACCTGGGCGATGCGCTGGATGGTGCGTTGCAGGCGGGCCACCACGTTGGCCATTTCTTTGCCCAGAGTCGTCGGACTGGCGGTCTGGCCATGGGTGCGCGAGAGCATCGGTACATCGGCATTGTCATGCGCCAGCTCGGTCAGGCGTGCAATCAGTTTTTGCAGCGCCGGCAGCATCACATCGTCACGTGAAGTTTTCAGCATCATGCCATGCGAGGTATTGTTAATGTCTTCAGAGGTGCAGGCAAAGTGGATGAATTCGGCCGCTGTTTTTAATTCTGAGGTGATGGCAGCATCAATGCTCAGCGCGCGTGCTGGCAGATGATTGTAGCTTGCTGGCAGTGGCAAACCGACGGATTCTTTCAGCCAATATTCCACCGCCTTGACGTCATGATTGGTGACCGCTTCGATTGCCTTGATACGCTCAGCATCGGCTTCCGAGAAGTCGCTGACCAGCTTATTGAGCAAGACATTGGCGGCATCGGAAAACGGTTTAATCTCATCAAAGCCGGCCAGTGACAGTGCCTGCAACCATGAAATTTCTACCTTCACACGGTGGCGCATGAAGCCCGCTTCAGATAAGGTGGAACGCAGGGCGTCAACTTTGGCGGCATAGCGGCCGTCGAGTGGGGATAAGGCGGAAAGGGTAGTGTGGGGCATGATTTTGAATATTTGGGATGAAAAAAGGCAAATAGAAAGGACGGATAGAAAGCTTAAATTGATACAGTAGCGTCATTGCATTGCGCAAAAAACAACAAAAATCGAAGCCAAGCCGACCTGACAGGATAGTGCTGAAACAAAGAGAAAGCGAAGATTTGGCGCTGATTTTTTGTATTTTTACGTAGAATCTGAGATTTTACCATTAGCCAGTCTTCGCCAAGCGATTGTTGATGGTGATGTTTGTGTTCGACGGGGTCTCTGAGCGCAAGGCGATTGCCGGCTGCAATGCTATAATCGCCCCTAATAAAATATTGAACTTACTATGAAACTAATTGCATCCCTCGCTAGTCCTTATGCAAGAAAAGTCCGTGTCGTTATGGCGGAAAAAAAGCTTGATTATGATTTAGTCCTCGAAAATGTCTGGGCTCCCGACACGACTATTCAGCAATTCAACCCGCTTGGAAAAGTGCCTTGTCTGATCATGGAAGATGGCGGTGCCCTGTTTGATTCCCGCGTCATCGTTGAGTATCTCGATACCCTCACTCCGGTTGGCAAACTGATCCCTGCCAATGGCCGTGAACGCGCTGAAGTGAAATGCTGGGAAGCCCTGGCAGACGGTGTAGTCGATGCAGCCATCTTGATCAGACTAGAAAAAACCCAGAGACCAGCCCAATTGCAAAGCGATGCGTGGATAACGCGTCAGATGGATAAAGTTAACGCGGGTCTGAAATCACTTGCGAGCGGTTTGGCCGATGCCCCTTTTTGTTCCGGTAACCATTTAACACTGGCCGATATCAGTGTTGCCTGTGCTTTGGCATGGTTGTCTTTCCGTTTTCCCGAAATCGACTGGCGCGGCGATTATCCAAATTTGGCTAAACTGTTCGACAAATTATCTGAACGTCCTTCGTTCAAAGACACTTTGCCAGAGTAAAGTGCTTCGCCATAAAAAAAGGAGGCCTGTGTAAAATGCAGGCCTCCTTTTTTATGGCTAAAATTTTTTATCCGGCATCCAGCATCTGCGCCTGTAAATAGTTTTGCAAACCTATCTTCTCGATTAATTCAATTTGCGTTTCCAGCCAGTCTATATGTTCTTCGGTGTCATCCAAAATCATTTGAAATAAATCTCTTGAGACATAATCGGCGCAGAGTTCCGCCGTTGCAATCCCTTCCTTGACGGTCTTTTGCGCAGCGGTTTCCAGTTTGAGATCGCATTGCAGCATCTCTGGCGTGTCTTCGCCTATCATCAGTTTATGCAGCGCTTGCAGATTAGGGAGGCCGCCGAGCATCAGAATGCGATCAATCAGCTTATCAGCGTGCTTCATTTCGCCGATAGATTCTTGGTATTCTTTCTTGGCAATTTTTTCAAACCCCCAATGTTTATACATGCGCGCATGTAAAAAATATTGATTCACTGCACTGAGTTCATTGGTCAATTGCGCATTGAGCAATTTGATGACTTTTGCATCGCCTTTCATGGGAGCCTCTTAAATGAGATGGAGCGGTTTAGATCGCGTCAATACGATAAGTAGATTTATCATCATAGTACAGGCGGAAGAAGAATGACAATAATCATAGGCGTGTTGACTGACTAAGTGACTGACTGAGTTAGCCGTTCAGGTTGAAGCTGATGGTCGCTGTCGCCAGCATCATTAGCGGCTTGCCGTCTTCGATATAGGGCTTGAACAGGGCGCGCATGAGCGCAATCCGTGCTGCCTCATCAAGCCGGTTAAAGCCGGACGATTTTTGTATCTCGACTTTTTCGGCGCGACCTTTTTCATTCACCAAGACGCGCAAAGTGACTTTACCTTCTTCTCCCATGCGTCTGGCCAGCGGCGGATACTCGGCTTGCGGCGCCTGTAAGTACGCTACCTCGGTCACCACCTTTGGCAAGGAAGAGGGCGCTGCCGCGCTCGGCTGGCTGGTGTCACTGGCAGTCGTGACGGCAAGTTGTTGTATTGCAGGAGCGCTAATGGCATTGTCGGAAACTTGTAGGGCCGTGTTATTCACCCGTTCTGGAATTGCTGCACTCGCTGTTTGAACTTGTGTCAGATGTTTCGCGACAGGCGGAGATGGTTTTGCCATTTCCGGTGTTGATATTGCGGCCTGAATTAAGCTTATCATGACTTCTTTTGCGGGTATTGGCGGCGCTTTTGACATTAAACCATGTTGTAAAGCATAGAAAAAAGCCAGGTGCGCCAGCACGATAGCGAGCATCGGCAAATAGCGTGCGCTCGGTCCTTGCCGAGTGGCGGTGTACATAGTCATGGAATTTCCCTAGACCGCCATGGCATCAGCGTGAAAATGGATTTGCTGAATGTGAGTGACGTGGGATTTTTTCGCGGCGACAGTTTTATCCATGCACTCACGCAATACTTGCCTGGCGCAACTGACGCATTTTCCGCAGCAAGTGCCCACATCGAGGTTGGCGCGTAATTCTGATACCGTCGTCATCCCGCCTTCGACTGCATGGCGGATATTTTTTTCTGAAACATTATTGCAAACACAGACAATCATGGGATTCTCTCTTCAAAATAAAATCGACTTAACGAGCACCGGTTACTAAACGTGCCAGTAGATTCAGCTTGGTCTGCTGCGGCAAACGGCGCTCCACCAAACTTGCCCATTGCTCAGACAACTGCTGGCAGGTTGCGCGCAATACCGGCGCCAGATCCGGTAAATCTGCCAGTATTTTCAGATGACGCTCAATCACCGAAGCCAATTTAATGCAAGAACCTGCATCGCCATGCTGAGTGTCATTGACCGTGTAATGTGACATCAGGTGGAGTACTGCCGCGACCAATAGTTCTGGTTTTGCAACTTGCTTACCTGATACAAAAAACTCAGAATTTTCGCTATGCATCACACTCTCCAATAAGTTAACGGTTGGGCTGGCTTGGCGTTCTTAGTTGATGTGGCTAGCTTAAATAGGGAAAAAGGGCCGATTGGTTATTCACGCTGTCAGAATAAGTTTGTTTAGCTGTGTTACACGCAAACGATAAATTCGGCCTTCGTGATCAATCTCCACTTCGCGCATCTGCTGCATCAAGTCACCACTTTTTAATCGCAGCACTTGTTTGTTTGCATTAATCGGGGCAAGGCTCCGGTCTGCTAGATGGGCTGCAGGCGGTTCGGGTTGAGTAAGTCGGCTCATTTTCAATCCTTAATCTAAACGAGAATAATTCTTATTAAGATTATTGTGTATTCCCAGGGAATTTGCAAGATTTTTTTGATGTTGAATGATGTAAGGGAGTGGGAGTGTCGTTCCGCAGGGGATCGCGGAGGTAATGCACATATCTGCGTCGGTGACTAAAGGCAATCGGGGCGGAATATTATTCCGCCCCGCTCATATTTATTGTAGCTGTTGCGTCCTGTGTTGCCGCAGGAAACATTTACTTCTGCCAGATAAATTCTGGCAGATCACTCGGCGCTAATGACGCGCCATCATCTCGCCCATGCGCACCGCGCTGGTCGGTATCCATGCCGGATTGAATTGAAGGGGATTTTTCGGGAATAACATCACCACGGTTGAGCCCAGCAAGAAGCGACCCATTTCTTCGCCTTGTTTCAAGACGATGTTTTGGTCCAGATAAGACCATACGCGGACTTCTTTTGTTCGGGGAGGATTCACCATGCCGTGCCACACGGTAGACATGCTGCCGACGATGGTGGCGCCGACCAGAGTCAGGATGAAGGGGCCATTTTCTGATTCGAATACGCAAACAACGCGCTCATTGCGGGCGAATACACCAGGTACGCCACGCGCGGTAGTCGGATTGACAGAGAATAAAGTCCCGGGCACATAGATCATGCGGGTCAGGCGACCATCGCAAGGCATGTGGATGCGGTGGTAGTCACGCGGACTCAGGTAGATCGTGGCGAAGCTGCCATCATGGTACTGCGCAGCCAGTTGGCTGTCACCACCAACCAATGCGGTAGCGGAATAGCGATGTCCTTTTGCCTGGAAAATTTGTCCTTCAACAATCGGACCAAACTGGCTGACGGCACCATCCACCGGGCAAATTAACGCCGCAGCAGCCAGCGGGCGGGCATCAGGGCGCAACGCCCGGGTAAAAAATGCATTGAAGCTGTCGTAACTGTGGATATCGGGATCCGCGGCTTCTGCCATGTTGACTTGATATTTGCCAACGAACCAGCGGATTAAACCGGTGGTGACGCGACCCGCTTTGGCATTCGCTACTTTTCCAGCAAAGATGGTAAGCGCTTGTTTTGGCAGAAGATACTGCGGCAGGACGGCAAGACGATCAGACACGATAAGGAACCTCAGTGAGAATGGTCAGCGATTATAACCGTGACGCCGTTTAAAACCTTGATTTGCTGAAGAAGGCGGACAATAGTATGTAAATACAAAGGGAGGATAATGTGGATTATCATGAGAAGAATATTTTTTCACTAATTGTATAGTAGTTAAAATCTATTGGATATTTAAAATTCATAGTGATATGCTTATCCATGTTGTGAACTTTCCGTTCACTTTTATCCACACCATCAGGAGAATTTAATGAAAACTGTAGGTCAAAAACTCGACGCATTTAAAGTTGCCGCCGCTAAGCCAGGCTTTAATAACCACGAAGAAAATGGCGTATCTGCATTTGAAGACATCACGGAAGCGTCATTTCCTGGTAAATGGAAAATCATCTATTTTTACCCAAAAGATTTTACTTTTGTTTGCCCAACCGAAATCGTTGAATTCGCTAAATTGAATCAAGATTTCGCTGACCGCGATGCGGTATTGATGGGCGGTTCTACTGATAATGAATTCTGCAAATTGGCATGGCGCCGTGAGCATAAAGATCTGGATAAATTGAATCACTATTCTTTTGGTGATGCGACCGGTTCTTTGGTTGACATGCTGGGCGTACGTGACGTCAACGCCGGTGTGGCTTTGCGCGCGACTTTCATTGTTGATCCAGACAATGTCATTCAGCACGTTTCTGTCAATAACCTGAACGTTGGCCGTAACCCGACAGAAATCCTGCGTATTCTGGATGGTCTGCAAACAGACGAATTGTGCCCATGTAATCGTAGCGTCGGTGGCGAAACTCTGTAATAAGTCGTCGCATCATAAACCCGCTTCGGCGGGTTTTAAAATCACTTAACGATAGGAGATTACTATGGAATTCTTGAATTTAATTAAAAATTTGATTCCAGACTATGCCAAGGATATCCGTTTAAATATTGACGGTACGATTGCGCGCTCTAGCCTGGAAGGGAGTGACGCCGTTGGTGTGGCGCTGGCAGCGGCATTTGCAGCCAAGAGTAAGGTCATCATCGACATCATCAAAGCCAGTGGCGCACTGCCCGCAGATGAAATGACTGCGGCGCTGACCGCATCGGCGTTGATGGGGATGAATAACATCTGGTATCCGTTTGTCGAGATGGCGGACGATGCTGACCTGAAAACGCAAGCCGCCCAATTGCGCATGAATGCCTATGCTACCAATGGTGGTGTCGATAAGCGTCGTTTTGAAATGTACGCCTTGTCTGCTTCCATCGTCGGCAAGTGTCATTTTTGTGTGAAATCACATTTTGAACTGCTGAAAAAAGAAGGTATGTCCGCAGTGCAGTTGCGCGATGTGGGGCGCATCGCGGCAGTGATTAATGCGGCGGCGCAAGTGATCGCTGCAGAGTAAGTTTGCCTTGAAGTAATGAATAAAGGGTGCCTGGTGATGCCAGGGCACCCTTTATTATTTTTTTGCTTTTTTAGCGGTGGCTGGTTTTGCAGAAATCGACGCGGCAGGTTTGCGTGTCGTGTGGCCGCTATCCTGATACATCCAAGGCAGCATGAATTTGGTCATTTCAGAGGCCGCATGTACCGGGGATTTGGCTTGATGCGCCACCGCGCTGCAGATCGCCTCGATCAGGCACAATGCCGCGCCTTCTGAATTCGGCGAAAACTGACGCTGGGTTTGTGCATACAAGGTGATATTCGCGTGCGATGCCAGCGGTGAGCTGGGCGCATCTGTCAGCGCCAGTACCGGAACGCCTTTTTCCTGCACCTGGCGTAACATCGTGACGACATCATCAGCATAGCGCGGGAAAGAAATCCCGATCACTAAATCGCGAGCAGTGTATTTAAATAATTGTCTGGCGACATGGGAGGGGCCGCCTGAACCTATGGAGCATAGTACGGTGTCGCAAAAAGGGTCTAAACCGTGTGCCATCAGGCCACCTAAGAAGGCGCTGGCACCATAGCCGATGATATAGATGCGCTCGGCATTTAAAATCATTCTGACCGCTTGCTGACATAAGTCCGGTGACAGTCCGCGGCGAGTGGCTTCAAGGTTGCTCAGATCTTCACTCAGCGAGTTGGCGATGATTTCAGTGCTGGTCGCGGGTCTTTGTACTTCGGTACGCAGATTATCGATCGGTGCCAGCATGGCTTCAAAGCCGCACACCAGTTCCGCACGAAACTGCGGATAGCCGTCAAACCCAAGTGCTCTGGCGAAGCGATTGGCGGTGGCGATCGAAATGCCTACGGCATTGGCCAACTCATCAATCGACATGGTGGCGGAGCGAAAGGCATTCGATAGCACATAGTCTGCGGTCTTTCTATGTGCCTTGGATAGCTTCATATAGACTTTGCCTATGCGGGCATTGACCGTGCCGCCGGTTGCGTGGGTTTCAGGTCGATTCATAATGGGCGGGCATCGTGTTAATGAAGGGGAAATGTAAATATAATTTCATCTATTTGAATTGTAAAGAAATGAAGTGAGTCAAATCGAGCTGGCTTGATTATTTTTGCTGAATGCAGCGTATCTGGTGCTGAAAATGCGACATTGTTCCGATAATGCAAGAGTTTCATCAGATTAAACAAAATAGGGTAAATTTTATTCTGAATTTACTCGGCAGATTTAGCTGTTCAGTCTGGCTTATTCAAGTTTGGCAAGGCAGAATGCATGAATTTTATTATACTCCCCTAGGGTATATTTTTAAGGTGCACGTCTAGTATGCGCGTACCGCACATTTTAAGGGTGGAAATAGAGGAGTATATTTCCCCTGTCGTTAAAATAGCCGCGCAGAATTTTGCGCGGCGGGAGCAAACGCTTTAACTTAGCGGGTGTTTAGGGTTGCGATGCGTTGATAATGCCGCCGCCCAGACACACATCGCCATCATATAAAACGGCCGATTGCCCCGGCGTGACTGCCCATTGCGCCTGGTCAAAAGTGAGCTGAAAATGCTCGCTGTCACCGGTAAAACGACAGGCCATGTCGGGTTGGCGGTAACGGGTTTTGGCCGATAGGTTGGCGATCGATGGTGCGTGCCCAGCGACCCAGCTTACTTGCGCCGCTTCCAGTGAGGTGGACAGTAACCACGGATGATCGTGACCTTGCACTACATACAGCGTGTTTGTTGCCACATCCTTCTTCGCTGCATACCAGGCGTCGCTATTGCCGTCGGCATTTTGCAACGCCTTGATGCCGCCGATACCGATGCCCTTGCGCTGACCCAGGGTGTAAAAGCTTAATCCTACATGCTGGCCGACCACCACTCCTTCCGGCGTTTTCATATCGCCCGGCTGATACGACAGGTAGCGATTCAAAAAGTCACGGAAAGGGCGCTCGCCGATGAAGCAGATGCCGGTTGAATCTTTTTTCTTGGCATTCGGCAATTGCAATTGCTCGGCGATCTTGCGCACTTCGGTTTTCTGGATTTCGCCCAGCGGGAACAAGGTATTAGCGAGCTGTTTTTGATTCAGCCGGTGCAAAAAATAGCTCTGGTCTTTGCTGGCATCGAGTGCCTTCATTAGTTGAAACTCGCCATTCAACTCGCGCACGCGCGCATAGTGGCCAGTGGCGATGTAATCTGCCCCGAGTTTCATGGCATGATCAAGAAAGGCCTTGAATTTGATCTCGGCGTTGCACAGTACATCGGGGTTGGGTGTGCGTCCGGCTTGATATTCGCGCAAAAATTCAGCAAACACGCGATCTTTATATTCGGCCGCAAAATTGACTGCTTCAATATCCACACCCACCACATCGGCCACGCTGACGGCATCGATCCAGTCTTCTCTGGTCGAGCAATATTCAGAATCGTCGTCATCTTCCCAATTTTTCATGAACAGGCCGATGACTTCATATCCTTGTTCCTTCAGTAGCCACGCAGAAACCGAAGAATCGACCCCGCCTGACATGCCTATCACTACTTTTTTCTTAGCCATTCTGCGCCTCTAAATTCGGTGTCTCTACCTGCTTAACTTCTCGTGTTGCTCCCAGCGCAGACGGATGCGTGTGCAGCAGCGATAGCGGTGCACGCTGGCCTGCCAGATAGTCGTCCACGCATTGCAATACTAAAGGACTGCGGTGACGCTGTTCGGATGCCTGAAGATCTGCATGGCTCATCCAGACGGTGCGCAGTATGCCATGATCTAAGGCGCGGGCATGTTGCTGACCAAGCTCGCCGGCAAAGGCAAAACGTAGATACGTCGTCGCCTCGCCCGAAGGGGAAACAAAGCGCGATAGATAAGTGCCGATCAACGCAGTCGGCGTGAAGTCGTGCGCGGTTTCTTCCAGCGTTTCCCGCACTACTGCCTGCTCCAGTGTTTCGTCGGGATCAAGATGACCGGCTGGCTGGTTGATGCGCACGCCTTCTTCGGTCTCTTCTTCTATCATTAAAAATTGATGATGCTGATCGTGAACGCGGGCGATAATCGCCGCCACGGTGACGGAGGGTTTCCAAATGGTTGACATAGCTTCTTTCAATAAGTCCCATATTTTACTTTGCCATCAGATATTGTGTGGCTTCGCAGCAAATTTGACCGCGAATTAGCTAATGCAAAATTTATATATGGAGTGAATTTTTTGATACTTTCTGCCCTGAGCCAAGGTATGAAATACGCAAAAAAACCTCTTCAACCCTCGTTAAAGCCTTAGTAGATGCGGTTCTTGCTAGTTTCGGGTAAACTCAGCCCCGCACTGATTACGTGCATTTATGATAGTAATCGTTTAGTTGAAAATAAAAAACGAACGGTTGTGCTAAAAAACATTTTGCGTGTAATATCGTTGTCGAATATCAAATGTAAGATTCGGGTAAGAATTTACGAAACGTACTAAATCGCAAACCAAGGAGCAAATTTATGAAAATCGGCATCCCCGCCGAGACACGGCAGGGTGAGACGCGTGTTGCGGCAACCCCGGAAACTATTAAGAAATACGTCGCTGCTAAACATCAGGTGATCGTACAATCCGGCGCCGGTATTGCCTCTTCGATTACCGATGAAGCATACCAGGCTGCTGGTGCGCAAATTGGTTCTGCTGCCGATGTTTTTGGTAGCGAACTGTTGTTAAAAGTACGCGCACCTTCTGCAGAAGAACGTACGCTGATCAAATCAGGCACGGTCGTAGTCGGCATGCTTAACCCTTTTGACACTGAGAATATTGCAGCAATGGCCGCACACGGCATTTCTGCTTTTGCACTGGAAGCGGCTCCGCGTATTACCCGTGCGCAGTCGATGGATGTGCTCTCTTCGCAAGCGAATATTGCCGGTTACAAAGCGGTATTGTTGGCGGCGAATACCTATGGGCGTTTTATGCCGATGTTGATGACCGCTGCCGGTACTGTTAAAGCCGCCCGCGTGTTGATCATGGGTGTCGGCGTGGCAGGTTTGCAGGCGATTGCTACCGCTAAACGCCTGGGCGCTGTGATTGAAGCTTCTGATGTACGTCCGCCAGTGAAAGAGCAAGTCGAATCACTCGGTGCTAAATTCATCGACGTCCCTTACGAGACCGATGAAGAACGCGAGATCGCCAAAGGCAGCGGCGGCTATGCCCGCTCCATGCCTGCCGCATGGATGGCGCGTCAGGCCGCACTAGTGCATGAACGCGCCAAACAGGCCGACATCATCATTACCACTGCGCTGATTCCGGGCCGTCAAGCACCTATCCTGATCTCGGAAGAGACCGTCAAGGCCATGAAGCCGGGCTCGGTTATCGTGGATATGGCCGTCGAGCAGGGCGGTAATTGCCCCCTGTCTGAATTGGGCAAGACCGTCACTAAGTACGGCGTGCATATTATCGGCGAACCTAATCTGGCCACGCTGGTAGCGGCTGATGCATCGGCCTTGTATGCGCGCAATGTACTTGATTTCCTCAAGCTGATCATCGACAAGGATGCCGCTCTGGTGATCAACCGCGAAGATGAAATTATCGCCGCTACTTTAGTATGCGCGGGTGGCGAAGTACTTAAAAAATAATACCGTAACAGTAATACCGAACCAGGAAATACCATGCAAAGAAATATGCTACGCGCCAAAATTCATCGCGCATCTGTTACCCAGTGTGACCTGCACTACGAAGGATCGTGCGGGATCGATGAAAATCTGCTTGATGCTGCCGACATCAAGGAACATGAGCAGATAGAGCTGTACAACGTCAATAATGGCGAGCGTTTTTCCACTTATGTCATTAAAGGCAAACGTGGCAGCGGCGAAATCTCGCTCAATGGCGCAGCGGCGCGTCGTGTGCAACTGGGCGATCTGATGATCATTTGTACCTATGCACCAATGACAGACGAAGAGGCCAGCACTTACAAGCCTAAAGTCGTTTTTGTGGACATTAAAAATCAGATCACCAGTCTTAAAGAATATTAATCTTGATGTAAGCAAGATCAGCTTATTTTGGCTTAATTAAAAACGGCATGTCTAAATAATTTAAACAGAGAGGACATCATGGAAGTTAGTCATACCCTTACCAACCTCATCATTTTTGTGCTGGCGATTTATGTCGGCTATCACGTGGTGTGGACGGTTACTCCTGCATTGCATACCCCGTTGATGGCGGTCACCAACGCCATTTCTGCCATCATTATCGTCGGCGCCATGCTGGCGGCCGGCCTGACCGAAGGCTTGCTGGCCCAAGTCATGGGGACGCTGGCGGTGGCGCTTGCCGCAGTCAACGTTTTCGGCGGTTTTTTGGTCACCCAGCGGATGCTGGAAATGTTCAAGAAAAAAGAACCTAAAGCAGCGGCCAAGGAGAGCAAATAATGAGCATGAATTTGGTCGCGATGTTGTATCTGATTGCCTCAGTATGTTTTATTCAGGCACTCAAGGGATTGTCGCATCCTTCTTCCGCAAGGCGTGGTAATGCCTTCGGTATGGCCGGTATGGCACTCGCTGTCGGCACCACAATTGCCCTGATCGTTAAATTAAAAACGGAGTCTTCTGGCTCAGGTCTCGGTTATGGTTTGGTGATTCTTGGTGTGGTGGTCGGTGGCGGTATCGGGGCTACTCTGGCGAAACGGGTTGAGATGACCAAGATGCCTGAGCTGGTCGCAGCGATGCACTCATTGATCGGTCTGGCTGCAGTATGTATTGCTGTCGCGGTCGTGGCTGAACCTTGGATTTTCAATATCACAGCGCGTGATGCCGCGATTCCGTTTGGTAATCGGCTGGAATTATTCATCGGTACTTTTGTCGGCGCGATTACCTTCTCCGGTTCGGTGATTGCGTTTGGTAAATTGTCAGGTAAATACAAGTTCCGCCTGTTCCAAGGTGCGCCAGTCAGCTTCGCTGGACAGCACATGCTGAATCTGCTGCTGGCATTAGCGATGTTGAGTCTCGGGCTGATGTTTTGCTTTGCTCCTGGTAGCGCGCCAGCCTGGTTGCCATTCGTTTTGATGACGGCGATTGCTTTTGTATTAGGTGTGCTGATCATTATCCCTATCGGTGGCGCGGATATGCCCGTGGTAGTGTCGATGCTCAATAGCTATTCTGGCTGGGCCGCAGCAGGGATTGGTTTCTCACTCAATAACTCGATGCTGATTATTGCCGGTTCGCTGGTGGGTTCTTCCGGTGCGATTTTGTCTTACATCATGTGTAAGGCAATGAACCGTTCTTTCTTTAATGTTTTGTTAGGTGGTTTTGGTGGCGCACCGGTAGAGGCTGCCGTTGGGGGCCAGGCACAGCGTCCGGTTAAATCAGGCTCTGCTGATGACGTCGCTTTCTTGCTTGGCAATGCTGAGACCGTCATCATTGTTCCTGGTTATGGCTTGGCAGTAGCGCGTGCCCAGCATTCTCTGAAAGAGTTGACTGAGAAGTTGACGCACAAAGGTATCTCTGTGAAATACGCGATTCATCCAGTGGCCGGCCGTATGCCTGGTCATATGAATGTCTTGCTGGCAGAAGCTGAAGTGCCGTATGACCAGGTGTTCGAGATGGAAGACATCAACAATGAATTTGCGCAAGCCGATGTGGTGCTGGTATTAGGTGCGAATGATGTGGTCAATCCGGCTGCAAAAGATCCTAAATCAGCGATTGCCGGCATGCCAATTCTGGAAGCCTACAAAGCCAAAACCGTCATTGTCAACAAACGTTCTATGGCCTCCGGTTATGCCGGTCTGGACAATGAATTGTTTTATATGGATAAAACCATGATGGTGTTTGGTGATGCTAAAAAAGTCATTGAAGATATGGTAAAAGCAATCGAATAGTTTTTGCCAGCATTAAAAAAAGCCCTCTCCGATAACGAGAGGGCTTTTTTATTGCAGTACCTACTTATTTTAGTACGGCTTAAGAGGCTGTTTTTGCTTAATCCTGGCGACGATTTGCTCGGCTTTTCCTGCAATCGTTGTGCCTTCGCAGAAATAGTCATTGAGCAGGGTGCTATGTTGTTTATTGAGCCCAGTGTAGGATATTTTTTCCCACTGATCACGTCGCGAGCGTGACCAGCTGCCATCCGGGCGGCCAAATGCATACAATTTTTTTTCCGCCGTTTGACAGCGAACACCTTCAAAGCTGATATTTTTGGCCCCGCTATTGCTGCTTGATATCAAGGTATAACGTATGGTGCCGTCGCTTGCTATCGTCAAGGACTTGGCGTCGATTGAAAACGATTGACTGCCGCTATCATAAAAAGCCAGCAGGTTTTCTGCCTGAGGGGAAGCGGGTAGCTCCAATGGAGTTTCCTGCCATTCCTTGCTATTCTCTTCCTCAACATCGCCGGTCACCGCCCTTGCCGCTATAGGAGATAATAGGCTGACAACCAATAGAGCCGGAAATATCGCCGGAAAGTATCTGTATTTTGAGAGAAATGTAGGTTTTTTTTGCATGATCATTGACTATTTTCTGGCTCGCTGTCGGTCGTCGGTCCCTCTTGCTCAGGACGGGCGTCTTGTTCCTGGATTAACGATCGATTGGTTTTGCGTTGCGTCCCAAGATGCTCTGTGCGATGAATAAAACGCGATAATTCCTGCAGGGCGAGTTGATATACGCCGCGCTTGAATTCGATCACGACGTCCAATGGCACCCAGTATTCATGCCAGCGCCAGGCATCAAATTCAGGATGATTGCTGGCGCGCAGATTGACATCGCAATCTCGTCCTACCATGCGCAACAAGAACCAGATTTGTTTTTGTCCCCGGTAGTGACCGCGTATTTCACGTTTAATGAAATGATCCGGCACCTCATAGCGCAGCCAGTCGCGAGTGCGACCAATGACTTTGACGTGTCCGGGCAATAAGCCGGTTTCTTCTTCCAGTTCCCGAAACATGGCTTGTTCTGGCGATTCCCCATACTTGATGCCACCTTGTGGAAATTGCCAAGAATGTTCGCGCACGCGTTTACCCCACCAGACTTCATTGGCGGCGTTCAACAATATGATGCCTACGTTAGGCCGAAAGCCTTCACGATCTAGCATGTTCAACCTCAAAACTTTCTGTGGCTAAACGACTTGCTCCTAGGGTCTCAGATGATGTTGTGCTTGAAGTTAACGTGCGCTTCCATGGTTGAACATGTCGTTCATTACATAAAAACGCAAATAAGGTCCAGTTTCTATCATCAAATATGCAAAGAGTAGGCGCATTAGCCAGCTAATCCTTTAAAATTGAGTTGATTATAACCCTCTATTTTTGAAAAGAATCATTGTCATGCGCGCTACACGATTTTTTATTTCCACTTTAAAAGAAGCTCCTGCCGATGCCGAAATCGTCAGCCATAAATTGATGATGCGTGCCGGCATGATTAAACGCCTGGGTTCAGGCATTTACAACTACATGCCCATGGGTTTGCGCGTGATCCGCAAAGTAGAAAATATTGTACGTGAAGAAATGAATCGCTCCGGCGCCATCGAGATGCTAATGCCGGTGGTGCAGCCGGCTGAGTTATGGCAAGAGACCGGGCGCTGGCAAAAATATGGTGCCGAACTGATGCGCGTGAAAGACCGGCATGGCCGTGACTTCATCATTCAGCCGACCTCGGAAGAGGCGGTGACCGATATCGCCCGCCAGGAAATTAAATCCTATCGCCAGTTGCCGGTGAATTTTTACCATATCCAGACCAAATTCCGCGATGAGCGCCGCCCGCGTTTTGGCCTGATGCGCGGCCGTGAATTTACCATGAAGGATGCCTACTCGTTTGATCGCAATGTGGAAGGCTTGAAGCAATCGTATCAAGTCATGTTTGATGCCTACACGCGGATTTTTACCCGCTTTGGTTTGCAATTTCGTGCCGTCGCGGCAGATAACGGTGCCATTGGCGGTTCCGGTTCGCATGAGTTTCATGTGATCGCCGATACCGGTGAAGATGCTTTGGTCTATTGCCCGACATCCGATTATGCCGCGAATATGGAAGCCGCAGAAGCGCTGGCCTTATTCGCCGAGCGCCAGCCCGCCAAGGCTGCGTTGACTAAAACGGCAACGCCAGGCAAGGCCAAATGTGAAGAGGTCGCCGAGTTGTTGGCGATTCCTTTGCAACAAACCGTCAAATCCATCGTGCTGACTGTAGAAACCGAAGACAAAGGCGCTTTGCACAAGCAAGTCTGGCTGCTGCTGCTACGTGGTGATCACGAGTTAAATGAAATCAAAGCCAGTAAGGTGCCCGGCTTGGCGAATTTTCGATTCTCTACAGAAGATGAAATTCTTGAGTATTTTGGCACTAAACCAGGTTACCTCGGTCCGATCAATACCAAATTGCCAGTTAAAGTGGTGGCCGATAGCACGGTTGCCATGATGGGGGATTTTGTGTGTGGTGCCAATGAAGAGGATTATCACTTTACCGGCGCCAATTGGGCCCGTGATGTCGCAGAGCCTATGGTGGCCGATTTACGCAATGTGGTGGCGGGTGATCCTTCGCCGGATGGCAAGGGCGTACTGGCGATACAACGCGGCATCGAAATCGGCCATGTGTTTCAGCTTGGTACCAGTTATTCCGAGTCGATGAAAGCGACTTTTCTGGATGAAAATGGCAAACCGCAGTTTTTGCAAATGGGCTGTTACGGTATCGGTGTGACGCGCATTCTGGGAGCTGCGATCGAGCAGAATTTTGACGACAAGGGTATCATCTGGCCGGCTGCACTTGCTCCATTTGAAGTGGTGCTTTGCCCGATGGGCATGGATAAAAGCGACGCAGTCAAAGAGCAAGCCGAGAAGCTGTATGCTGAGCTGTTGGCCGCAGGTGTCGATGTGATTTTGGATGACAGAGGTCAGCGTCCAGGTGCCATGTTTGCCGATTGGGAGCTGATCGGGGTGCCGCACCGCATCGTAATTGGTGACCGTGGTCTGAAAGATGGCAAGCTGGAATATCAAGGACGTCGTGATACTGAAGCTAGCGTAGTGCCAATTGAGGATATGCTGGTCTTGATTCTGACTAAGTTGGCAGGGAAGTAACATACTGGGATGGAGTATATTTTAATGCGCACGTCTATTGTGCGAAATTGGCTTAAATTGAGCAATACTCCTGCGGGGTTAGTAAAAAGTTGGCTCATTTTAGGCGTGGTTTTCGCCCTGTTTTTTTGCCCCCGCTCGTTTGCGGGGAATCAAAAAGAAGAAGCTATGGCCGATTCCGTGCGGCTGGCTTTGTCTAAGCTGATTAGTGACCCGCGCCCACCCAAACCCAATTTTGACCAGATTGAAGAACGCATCAAATATCTGCACTGGCTGGGCGAGATGTCCGATCGGCTGAAACGGCGTTTATCTGATAAGCAAACCAGGCTCGATTTTCTCGAGGCGGTCTGGTATGAATCGAAGCGCGCCGGACTTGACCCCGCCATGGTGTTGGGATTAATTCAGGTGGAGTCGGCGTTTCGCAAATATGCCACCTCGGTGGTTGGCGCCCGTGGTTATATGCAGGTAATGCCGTTTTGGTCGCGCGTGATTGGTGACCGCGATGCGCAGAAGCTATTTCAGATGCAATCTAACCTGCGTTATGGCTGTGCGATTTTGCGTATGTACATCGACATGGAAGCCGGTAATCTGTATTTGGCATTAGGGCGTTATAACGGCAGCCGCGGACGACCCGAATACCCCAATGCGGTATTGGCGAACTGGAAGAGTTGGGAGTATAAAAAATAAGCCCTACGCTACTGTTTTGTGAAGATTCCATGCGGCGGAATGCATTCCGCCTTACGGTTTGCAAAATCTTTGCAGGTAAAAATCCCAAACAAAAAAGCCCGCGCGATGCGGGCTTTTTTGTTTGGGATTGGGATAACAACATCCCAATAAGTTTCCCAAAAAACTGTAGCTAAGCTACAACTTAGCTGAAAATCAGGACAGGTGGCCGGAAATCAGTTTAGTCATTTCAAACATAGAGACTTGCGCTTTGCCGCCGAAAACAGCTTTTAACTTGTCATCTGCGTTGATGTTGCGGCGATTTGCGGCATCTTGCAAATCATGCTTCTTGATGTATTCCCATACTTTTTTGGTGACTTCGGTACGCGGAATAGCTGCGGTACCGATCACTGCTGCCAGTGTTGGGGAAATGGTCATTGGCTTCATGAATGCTGCATTTGGCTTACGCGCTGGCGCGTCTGCTTTTGCTGCCGCTTTCGGTGCAGCCTTAGTGGCTACTTTTGCTGCGGCTGCCGGTTTAGTAGCTGCTACTGCTGTTTTTGCTGCCGGTTTTTTTGGTGCTGTTGCCATATCAGGCTCCTTCACAAATATCGTGGAAAATGCGCCAATTCACGCATCTCTTATAGTGGTGGGCTTTGCAGGGCGATGCAAGTGTTTTTTGACACTTTTTGCTGAAAAATGTGTAGTTATCGCCATAGTAAGACGCTTCAGGCAAAAAAAAGCCGGATCTAGCCGCATTTGGGCTAGTCCGGCATAGTGGCCGAAAAGATTAGCGCTTGCCCGGCATCATGCCCTTCATGCCGCGCAACATCTTCATCATGCCGCCACCCTTGAGTTTTTTCATCATCGATTGCATTTGCTCAAACTGCGCCAGCATGCGGTTGACTTCCTGGATCTGCACGCCGGCACCGGTAGCGATGCGGCGCTTGCGCGAAGCCTTGATCAGTTCCGGCTTGGCTCTTTCCAGCGGCGTCATGGAGTTGATCATGCCTTCCATGCGGCGCACTTGTTTTTCGGCCTGATCCATGTTGGCACCGTTGGCGGCCTGTTGCAATTGCGCCGGCAGTTTGTCCATCAGGTTGGCCAGGCCACCCATTTTCTTCATCTGCGTGAGTTGCTGCTTGAAGTCGTTCATGTCGAACTTGCCGCCGACCTTGAGCTTTTGCGCCAGATCTTGTGCCGCCGCGACGTCCATGCCTTTTTGCGCTGATTCGACCAGGGCAAGAATATCGCCCATGCCTAAAATGCGATTGGCCATGCGGGTCGGGTCGAAGGCTTCCAAGCCATCGAGTTTTTCAGACACGCCGGCAAATTTGATCGGCTTGCCGGTGATGTGGCGTACCGATAAAGCGGCACCGCCGCGGGCGTCACCGTCAAGCTTGGTGAGGATTACGCCAGTCAGTGGCAAGGCGTCATTAAACGCCTTGGCGGTATTGACGGCATCTTGCCCCAGCATGGCATCGACCACAAACAGGGTTTCTATCGGTTTCACGGCGGCGTGCAAAGCGGCGATTTCCAGCATCATGGCTTCGTCGATACCGAGGCGACCCGCGGTATCGATGATCAGCACATCGTGATAATGTTTTTTGGCGTAATCAAGTGCCGCCAGGGCGATGTCGACCGGCTTGTCGGTCGGCAATGAGGGGAAGAAATCCGCCCCGACTTGTGCCGTCACCGTCTGCAACTGGCCGATCGCCGCAGGGCGATATACGTCGGCAGAAACGGTCAATACTTTTTTCTTTTTTTGTTCTTTTAAATATTTGGCCAGCTTACCCACCGTGGTGGTTTTACCGGCACCCTGCAAACCCGCCATCAGGATAATCGCCGGTGGCTGGGTGGCAAAGCTGAGCTGGTAGGCTTCTTCGCCCAGATCGGCGCCCATCAGTGCCGCCAGTTCCTTTTGTACAACGCCGACCAGCGCCTGACCCGGGGTCAGCGAGCTAATGACTTCTTCGCCCAGCGCTTTTTCTTTGACGCGGGCAATGAGCTCACGGACGGCAGGCAGGGCAACGTCGGCTTCCAATAGCGCCATGCGTACTTCGCGCAGCATTTCTGCGGTATTGGATTCGGTTAAACGTGCTTCGCCCCGCATGGTCTTGACCACTTTGGCGAGGCGTTGGGTAAGGTTATCGAGCATGGGTGAGTGTCTTGGTAAAAAATCAATCGAGCCTGGCAGCCGGTAGTATCAGGCGTATGCCGCAAATTAGCCCATCATTTTAACCGATGAATGCGGGCTGACCCATCATCTTCAGCCGATGTTGCGTCAGGATGCGCAATTAGTCATCGACTCGATTATAAAATTGCCGATAAATGTTGCGGATAATTCTGGATTTTCGCAAAGTCTCCGTGTTTCTACCGATGATGAGAATGGATTTGTCGTATTAAATCAGGGTAGTCGCTAGCGCAGATTGGCTGGTGTGAAAATTGCGTGATGACTAGCATAGACAAAATATCGGAGACAAGATGAAATTCAAAATACCTTACTTAAGGTTATGTAAAATTTTGCTGAGCAGTCTGTTGGCCAGTGCTGCCGGCCAATTGCTGGCGGAGGACGGGGTGACGGAAACCACGATCCTGATCGGCCAGACGGTGGGCTTGAGCGGGCAGATTGCCGGTCCGGTAAAAGAAATGACCGCAGGAGCCGGCGCCTATTTTGCCGCCATGAATAAAAGCGGCGGCGTGCACGGCAGAAAAATAGAGTTGCGTATCCTCGATGATCAATTCGATCCGGCACTGGCGGCTGCCAACGCCGAGACCTTAATTAAGAAGGAGCATGTGCTGGCGCTGTTTCAATCCAGAGGGACGCCGCACACCGAAGCCCTGCTTGCGCTATTGGCAACGCATAAGCTGCCCTTGATTGCGCCGAGTACCGGAGCAACGGTTTTTCATCAGAAGCTGAATCGCTTTGTCTTTAATGTACGCGCCAAATATCAGGATGAAGTGGTCAAAGCGATTGAACAATTTTCGACCATCGGTATCAAGGCGATCGCACTGGTGCACGTGGATGATACTTTTGGGCGGGATGGCTTGGCCGGTTTTGAGAAAGGCATGGCACAGCATAAGCTGACACCGGTCAGTATCAGTAAGTATGACCGTATCAAGCCTGATGTGGATGGCGTCGTGGCCAATGTGGTTAAAGCAAATCCGGCGGCAGTGATTATTGTCGGCTCGGCCGCAACAACGGCTGATATGATCAAAAAAATCCGTGCGCAGGGCCCGGCGATCCAGCTGATGACTTTATCGAATAATGCATCGCAATCGTTTATCGACTCACTTGGATCATCCGGAACGGGTGTGATGATGTCGCAAATCATGCCGGCGCCGAGTTCGATGTCCAGCGTGCTTGGGCAAGAGTTTAAACTGATGGCGCAAGCGCATGGCGTGCAGCCTTCATATGCCGCGATGGAAGGATTTGTTGCCGCCAAAGTGCTGGTAGAGGGATTGAAGCGCGCGGGCCGCAATTTGACGCGTGAAAGCTTGATCAGTGGACTAGAATCAATGCGCCGCGTCGATCTCGGTGGCTTGATGGTGAGTTACAGCGAACGTGAGCATAATGGCAGCGAGTTTGTCGAATTGACGATGATAGGTAAAGATGGCAAGTTTTTGCGTTAATTCAATTTCTAGCCGTCTCCTGTAGTGCGGAAAATCGCAATAGTTAACCGTGTTTCCGATTTTTTGCACAGCGCATTCGTCATAGCCGATTTTTAATTCATCATAAAATCAAGAACATAGTCAATTTTTGTATATGGCACGAAGCGTGCTATATACGTTAAGCTAATTAAGCTATTCATAAAATAACAGGAGACAAAGATGTTGAAGAAAATGAAAATCGCTGGCCTGCTGCTGCCTTTGCTGGCCATGTCCTGGCAAACACAGGCGCAGGCACAAGAAACCATTCGGCTAGGCAATCTCAAGTTTGCCCACTATGGCGCGGTGTCGTATATTAAGGAAATCGCCCCTAAATGCGGTATCAAGGTCGACGAGCGGGTCTTTGCCAAAGGCCTCGATGCGATGCAGGCGGTGATTGCCGGCGAACTTGATGTGGCGGCAGTTTCGTCGGAAGCGGTGATTTCTGCGCGCGCCAGCGGCACGCCAATTTATCTGGTCGCCGGTTTTGCCAAAGGCGGTGCGCGCCTGATGGGACGTACCGACCTTGCTATTAAGACGGTGAAAGAGTTAAAAGGTAAAAAGGTCGGCGTTACGCGCGGCGGTATTCAAGACATATTGCTGGCGGCCGAACTGGCGCAAAATGGCCTGACTTATTCGGATCAGCCGGGTAAGGATGTACAAATTATCTACCTGGGTTTTCCGGATTTAAATCAAGCCTTGCTGGGTAAAAATGTGGATGCGATTATGCAATCTGAGCCATATTCATCCCAGGCGATCAGCAAAGGTTTCGGTAAAGAGATCATTAAGCCGTATGACACGCCTATCGGCGAGCCGGTGCGGACCATGGTCATGACTGAGAAGTTTTACAAAGAACAGCGGCCACTGGCGGAAAAATTTATGCGTTGCTTTGTCGAGGCGACTAAAACCTTTATCGACAATCGCGATGTGGCGGAAAAATATGTACGCGAAAATATGTTCAAGGGCCAGGTCAGCCACGAAGATTTTATTAATGCGATCGAGAACTCACCCTACTCATACGACATCACGCCTGAACATATCCAGATCACCACCGACCTGATGCAAAAATATGGTGTCGGCAAGATGGTCAAGCCGCCAGTGGCCAAAGACTGGGTCAAAACCGATTTGCTGGAACAGGCCAAAAAGAGCTTGAACGTTAAGTAATCTATTCTGATTTTCGCCCTCACTTGAATCTTCTCAAGTGAGCGGCGCTCTCCAAACAAGGAATGTGTATGAAACCAAATTGGCGTGAAATAGGCGCGGGCTTAATCGTGCCCCTACTGCTCATCGGGCTATGGCAGTTAGTCACCAGCATGGGCTGGGTCAATGCCCAGGTCTTGCCATCGCCCTGGGCCGTGGTAAAAAAATGGGTCGAATATGCCTCGCCTTACGAACCTTACGATGCCGCCAGCATGAGCCGCTGGTCCTGGCTGCTGTCGGGTGAGTTGATCCGCGATACCATGGGCAGCATGTACCGTGTCATGGTCGGCTTTATGGTCGGTGCCGGCCTGGCTTTGCCACTGGGTCTGACGATGGGTTCGAGCCAGCGCGTGTATGCATGGATGAACCCCTTGATGCAGGTGCTCAGGCCGATTCCGCCGATTGCGTATATCCCCTTGTCTATCCTGTGGTTTGGGCTGGGCAATCCGCCGGCGATTTTTCTGATCGCGATCGGTGCGTTCTTTCCGGTCTTGATGAACACCATCGCCGGTGTGCGTCATGTCGATAGCATTTATATCCGTGCCGCGCGCAATCTGGGCGCCAGCCAAAGCACGCTATTCTTGCGCGTGATGTTGCCGGCCTCGGTGCCGTATATCTTGTCCGGTGTACGGATTGGTATCGGCACCGCCTTTATCGTCGTGATCGTGTCGGAAATGATCGCGGTGAATAATGGCCTGGGTTTCCGTATCCTGGAAGCGCGGGAATATTTTTGGTCAGACAAAATCATCGCCGGCATGTTCAGCATCGGTATGCTGGGTCTGGCGATTGATCTGGCGATGAATAAACTGAATAACCATTTGCTGCGCTGGCACCGTGGTCTGGAGAACTAAGATGACAAACACAACAGCAAGCGCCCAAATCAAGATCAATGCCGTCAATAAGATTTTCAAGACGGCGGATAAAGAAGTGGTCGCGCTCAAAGACATTAATCTGGAAATCACCGAAGGGCAGTTCGTCTGCCTGCTGGGTCCTTCCGGTTGCGGCAAGTCGACACTATTGAATGCGATTGCCGGATTTTCCTTGCCCAGTTCCGGTGCCATCATCACGAATGGCACTGTGGTCAGCGCGCCAGGCCCTGACCGCGGCATGGTATTTCAGGAATATGCCTTGTTTCCCTGGATGACGGTAGAGAAAAACATCGCGTTCGGACTCGAAATCAAGGGCATGGGCAAGGCCGAGATTGCGCAGCGCGTCAGCAGTTTGCTGGACATGCTGGGGCTGGCCGATTTCAAGAGCCGTTTTCCGAAAGACCTGTCGGGCGGCATGCGCCAGCGTGTGGCGATTGCCCGTGTGCTGGCGCTCGATTCTCCTATCATGCTGATGGATGAGCCTTTTGGCGCGCTCGATGCGCTGACGCGGCGTAACCTGCAGGATGAATTATTGCGCATCTGGTCAGAGCTGAAGAAAACCATCATCTTCGTCACCCATAGTATCGAAGAGGCGATTTACCTGGCCGACCGGATTATCGTCATGACCTATCGCCCCGGCACGGTAAAGCGCGACATCACGGTCGAATTGCCGCGCCAGCGCGATCCGTCCTCGGCGGAATTCAATGCGCTCAAGCGCGAGCTGGGGCAACTGGTGATGGAAGAGCAGCAGCGCCATCACAATGACGAGCTAAAAATGGCGGCGGTGGATTAGGCGGTGCTGGACTAAACGGAACTGGCAGATGGGCACAGGCAAACGGATTATTTTATTCTCTGCTGTGGTGGGATTGGCGCTGGCGCTGATCTTCACTGCCTATCTGCTGGCGTCGCGCAAGGCGGGGGAGGATATTCGCCTTGCGGGCGATCGCCAGTTACAGATCATTGCGCTCGATCTCGATTCGGTACTGGAGCGCTATGAGACCTTGCCTTATTCCGTGGCTTATTTGCCGCTGGCGGCGCAAGTGCTGGCGACTCCGCATGACCCTGTGCTGTTGCATGAACTCAATCTGACGCTGCAAGACTTGCAACAGCAAGCCAAAGTAGAGTCGATTTATCTGATGGATCAAGACGGCAATACCCTCGCCAGCAGCAACTGGGATGGTGCCATCAGCTACGTCGGGAGGAATTTCGGTTTTCGCCCCTATTTTATCGAATCGATCAAGGCCAATGGGGTGGGCGGCGCGACGGGGCATTTTTATGCCATCGGCAATAGTACGAATATCCCCGGCTATTTTATTTCCCAGGCGGTATATCCGCTCGGCAGCAAGCGCGGCGCGGCCAAGCCGGTCGGCGTGATCGCCGTCAAAATCAGCCTGAACGCCTTTGAACAAGCCTGGCGCAGCAGTGAAGAGCCGATCGCGCTGGCCGACCGGCATGGCGTCGTGTTCCTGAGCAATCGCGCGGCCTGGCAATACCGCAGCCTGCGGCTGCTGGATCAGGCGGTGCAGCAGCGTTTGCTGGAGACCTTGCAATACGCCGACAAGCGGATCGCGCCGATCAGCGCTTTACCGAAAACCGAGCGTGCCGGGTTTGGCGAATACCTGGCGCGTCCTATCGGCCGCCTGGGCTGGCAACTGATGCTGTTTCCGAATCAAGCCAAGGTGCAGCGCGCCGGCGTACAGGCGGCGCTGATTGCCTTGCTGTTACTGGTGCTGCTGGCGGCGTTTTGCGGCGCCTATTATCAGCGCCGTCGACGCCTCGAAGAAGGGCGTGCGGCGCAATTGGCGTTAAGCCACGCGGCTGATGAGCTGGAACAAAAAATCGCCCAGAGAACGCTGGAGCTGACACTCGGCAATGAGCGGCTGGCGGCCCAGCTGGATAAACTGCGCGAGACCGACAATCTGCTGCGCTCGAGCCAAAACGAAATGGTCCAAACCGGCAAACTGGCGATGCTGGGGCAAATGGCGGCCGGCATTACCCATGAACTGAATCAGCCTTTGACCGCGATCCGCGCCTTTGCCGATAATGCCGGCGTCTTTTTAGCGCGCGGCAACAGCGCGCAAGCCAGCGCAAACCTGCAACACATCAGCGACGCCAGCGCCCGCATGGGGTCTATCATCGGGCAGTTGAAAGGATTCGCCAGAAAAAGTGCCGAGACGCTGACCGTGGTCGATGTGCCGAAAGCGATCTTTGCTGCGGCCGCACTGTTGCGCAGCGAATTTGAGCGGCACGGCGTGGCGCTGGAATTGCGCCTGACGGAGCCGGTATCGGTGCTGGGCGACAGCATCCGGATGGAGCAAGTGCTGATCAACCTGCTGCGCAATGCAATCGATGCGATGATCACGATTGACACGAGTGAAACGACTGAAACGATTGAGGTGGCGCAGCCGGCCGCGCTCAAAGAAGTGATGGTGCTGCTGGAGCAAGACGCGCAATGGGCGATTATCCGCATCATCGATACCGGCACCGGTTTGCCGGATCAAGTCATCGCGCACTTGTTTGAACCCTTTTTTACCACCAAGGCGTCTGGCCATGGCCTCGGTCTAGGCTTGGCGATTTCGTCCTCTATCGTGCAAGCCATGGGCGGCAGCCTGACGGCAGTTAACCGGCCGCTGGGTGGGGCCGAGTTTGTGGTGCGTATTCCGCTGTATATTTTATAAATTACCAATATACTCCCCACTAGTATATTTTTGTAACTCAATAAGGCTATGCGCAGAAGCCTGGGTTTATACAAATAAATAGGGGAGTATATTGAATCATCCGGTCCTGAATGAACGAAGGAGAAGCAGATGTCGGCTAGCCTGGCGGTATTGATAGAAGATGAGCAGGCCGTGCGTCTGGCCACCAGCCAGACGCTGGAGCTGGGCGGCTTTACGGTCATCCCCTG
>NZ_JAUSFI010000128.1 GCF_030651495.1 Undibacterium sp. | reverse complement strand
GAGGATATTGGTTACCGGTGCAGATGGTTTTACGGGGCTGCACTTTGTACAGAAAGCACGTGCTGCCGGCCATGACATCATCGAGTTCACTGCCAATTTGACCGACCGTGCAGCGGTCAAGTCGCAGGTTGAGCTGGCAGCCCCGCAAGCGGTCGTGCATTTGGCGGGCATCAGTTTTGTAGGGCATGACAATCCCAGCGCCTTTTATGACGTCAACGTCATTGGCACCCTGAATTTATTGGATGCATTGCAAGACTTGGCCGAACCACCCAGTCGTGTGCTTTTGGCCAGCAGTGCCAATGTCTATGGCAATTGTGATCAGTCTCCCATTGCCGAGACGCAAGCACCTGCGCCCGTCAACCATTACGCCATGAGCAAGCTGGCGATGGAGTATTTGGCGAAAACGTATGCGGATAGATTGCCTTTGTTTTTTGTACGTCCCTTTAACTACACCGGGCCTGGTCAAGCGGTGTCATTTGTCATTCCTAAATTGGTGGAGCACTTCCAGCGTCGCGCTGCCACCGTAGAGCTGGGTAATTTGCACATTGAACGCGAGTACAACGATGTGCGGATGGTGTGCGATGTCTATCTGAAGCTTTTGGAGCGGGCACACAGGGGCGAGACTTACAATATTTGCACCGGACAAACCCATACTTTGGGGCATGTGATTGACTTGTTGACTGAATTGACTGGGCATCGAATTGAAGTTCAGGTCAATCCCCATTTTGCGCGTGCCAACGAGATCCATCGTTTGTGCGGCAGCCCCGATAAACTCATTCAAACCCTGGGCGCTTTGCCTTCAGTGACTTTAAGGGACACTTTGCAATCAATGCTTGAAGCCGGACCGGGGCCGCACGTGCCATGAAGATCGCCTTCAACGCCTCGCCGCTTTTGTCGCCATTGACTGGCATTGGGCAATATACCTACCATTTGGCGAAGGGCTTGCAGGCTGATTCGGAACTATCCATGCATTTTTTTTATGCTGGCGTTTGGAGTCAAGACGTCCGTGAGAGCGCTGATGCAACGCAAAGCAACGCAACATGGCGTTCAACGCTTCGGTCTACTGTCAAAAAAAGCATTCCCAATGCCACGCGTTACAAGTTGAGTCGGTATTGGCGTCAGCATAGCTTTGGGAAGGGGTGTGCTGATCAAAACATTGAGATCTACCATGAGCCTAATTTTTTAGCTTATCGGTGCGACGCCCCATCCGTGATTACCGTGCACGACTTGTCCTGGATACGGTATCCGCATACCCATCCCAAAGAGCGTGTAGCGGAAATGAACCGCTATTTTCAGCCAGGTTTGGAGCGGGCAAGTTTGGTTCTGACTGATTCTGAATTCGTCAAGCAAGATCTGATGGACCTGTTTGGGACGCCCGCGAATCGCATACAGTCCATTCCATTGGGCTCGGAAGGCGTGTTTCATCCTCGTACCAAAGAAGAGACTTTAACGGTGCTGAGCCAGCAAGGGCTCAGTCATGGCCAGTATCTTTTGGCAGTGGGTACCCTGGAGCCGCGCAAAAACCTGGGCCTTGCCTTGCAAGCTTACCGAAGTCTACCCGCTGCCATGCGCCAGCACTTTCCCTTGGTGTTGGTGGGTATGAAAGGGTGGCTCACATCTGCACTGGAGCGGGAAATGGCGCCATTGGTAGCGGCTGGTCAGATTCGGGTGCTGGGGTACTTGCCGCGTGAAGATTTGGCGACGGTGATAGCCGGCGCCTTGTGTTTGATTTACCCCTCGATTTATGAAGGCTTTGGCTTACCCCCATTGGAAGCTATGGCCAGCGCCGTGCCAGTCATCAGCAGTAATGTCTCATCGCTGCCCGAAGTAGTCGGGGACAGTGGTGTATTGATAGATCCGAACGATGCGCAAGCCTTGGCGCAAGCCATGGCTGAAATGATTGAAGATACAGTTTTTCGTAATCAACTTGCGCAAAAAGCGCTTGAACGCAGTCGCTTGTTTTCATGGAACAGCTGTGTGTCGCAAACCATAGCTGCTTATCGCCAGGTTTTACCAAAGGATTGACATGCAGACTCTTGTGTTAAATGCCTTGGCGGTGCAAGCGAGGGCCACTGGTTCGGCTGCCGTGTCGGGGGCTCAGCAATGAGACTAGGCATCGGTTGTACCGCTTTGGCGCGTGGACAACTC
>NZ_JAUSFI010000117.1 GCF_030651495.1 Undibacterium sp. | reverse complement strand
CGGCTATTGGTACGAAGGAGTATATAAAGTATTTAGCCAAATCAGCGGCGCTGAGTTATTTGGTAACAATTTTTACATCGTTTGTCACACTATACCAGCGACCGCCAGCGCGTACGATCATGGTTAATTCTGTGCTTTTAGTTAATTTTATTTTAACGCGGGTATCTGCTTTGGTTAGATTTGGTACTGCTTGCGCTGTTAAAAAAGATGGTTCGTCTTTGGATGGAGCGCTGTTAAAAAGTAGAAAAAATTCAGTTCCTGGTAGCTCACTCATTAAGTGCACGGTGATAATGCCTGCGGCAGCAATTGGTGGCGAATCAAGCAATAAGTAGTCGGATTTAAGTAATTGTCCTTTGGCGACAGGTGGTTTGAATAACGCTAGGACTTTATCTAGCGTATCTGCCGCGATCATATCAGGCAGCATTTCGTCCAGTGCGCTTGAGTTTTTCGGCTGCGGACTGATAATTTGAGCCATACCAATGCTTGAATTGATAAAAAAGCAAACGATTAATAATGTTTTTATAACTGAAAAACGAAAAAATGATAAAAAATTCATAAGCTACTATTTAGTAAATAAGTTGATTAACAAACCTCCATTCTACCTTTTGCGCACTACTCTATCCAGATTCTCTGCTTTTCAATGAAATTGAATAAAAAAATTGGAGTACTTTGATTTCTTGCGCAGTGCCGAAAATCGGTAGCGATTGACTTCTTGAGGGCGTTACGCTAAAACATGGCGTTACGTGTTAACGCAAGTATATTGATGTAGTATATTTATCAATATAAATTGAACTTTATAGCTATGTGCCATTGTACAAAACACCCCATTAAATAACCTAAGTTAAGTAGTAGTCATGTCTTTTTACATCGATACAACGTTTCAAAAAGCTATCGGCCATCATCAGAATGGCGAATTACAAGATGCCGAACGTCTTTACAGGGTCATACTTCAAGAGCAGCCGAACCACGCAGAAACAAATCATAATTTGGGAATCCTAGCTGTGCAGGTAGGACAGATCGTAGCTGCATTGCCACATCTAAGAATGGCGTTGGAAGCCAGCCCACACGTCCATCAACATTGGATGAGTTTCGTCGATACTCTAATTAGAGTAGGGCAACCTGATACTGCGCAGAAAGTTCTGATTCAGGGCCTGCAACAAGGTTTGCCGGATTATGTTAACGCACATTACAACCTGGGAATTACTTTCTATGAGCAGCGCAGGTATTCTGATGCAATTGCCAGCTATCATCGAGCACTAGAGATTGAGCCCGAACATGTAAAAACCCTGAATAATTTGGGAGAGGCGTTGAGTGCCTTAGGTGCGTCAGACGAGGCGATTGCATGCTTTGAAAAAGCGCTTGAAAATAAACCTGATTATTTAAATGCTTATCATAATTTATTATTGCGTATGCAATATTCTATATTGCCAACGCAAAGAGAGGTGTTTGCTAGGCACACTGGTTTCGCCGAAACGTTTGAGGCACCACTCAAGGCGAGTTGGCATTGCCCATCTAATACGCGAACATTTGATAAACGATTAAAAATTGGCTATGTTTCTGCAGATTTTCGCAACCACGCCGTAGCTACATTTATTGAGCCAGTGTTGGCGAATCATGATAAATCAGCATTCGAGATTTTTTGTTATTTTAATGATTCTCGACAAGATAAAGTCACTGAACGGATTCAAATTTATGTAGATCATTGGTTTTGTTGCTTAGGTATCAGCGATGAAGAACTAGCCGAACGCATTCGCAGCGATGGCATTGACATACTGATAGATCTATCCGGCCATACAGCGGGCAATCGGCTTCTCACATTTGCGCATAAACCAGCGCCAGTACAACTGACCTATCTTGGCTATCCTGGTACTACCGGGCTCTCGGCAATGGATTACCGCATAACCGATCTATACGCCGATCCACATGGAAGTGAACAATATTACAGTGAGAAACTCTTACGGCTTCCCAACAGCCTGTGTTGTTTTCGTCCAGTAATTGATATGCCTGAGATTATGCCATTGCCTGCTTTGGTGAATGAATTCATTACCTTTGGTTCTTTTAATAACTCCAGCAAAATAGATCAAAGTACCATTTCCTTGTGGACGGAAATATTGATCGCGCTGCCGTCATCCAGATTGCTCATGACCACGACTCCTGAAGGTGAACGGAGGGAGTCGATAGCAAAAAAATTTGAAGACGCCGGTGTAGCACGAAATAGAATCACTTTTCGCGAAACTGTTCCATCTCATGAATTTCACCAACTGTTTCAACTTGCCGACATTGCCTTAGACCCGTTATTGATTACCGGCGGTACAACGACGTGTGAATCCCTCTGGATGGGAGTTCCGGTGATCGTGTTGGTAGGTCAGCGCTTTATTCATAGAGTTGGATACAGTTTTCTTTCCAGTGCGGGGTTGTCTCATTTTGGTGCGCTCACAAAAGAAGAGTATGTCAGGATAGCTTTGGAAACCGCGGCAGACATCCCTCGCTTGGCTAAATTGCGCGATAGCATGCGGGCACAGATCACGGCATCTCCACTCATGGATCAAGCCAGATTTACGTGCCATTTTGAAAAAGCCTTACGCGATGCTTGGAAAAATTGGTGCAATACTACCAATTGAAGCGCTACTTCAGAAACTGACAAACATTTGCTCGAACCCCAAACTAAGCTATAAACAAAGGATTTGAATTATGGCAGATGAAATAAATGCCGCTCCAGTCAGTGCAGAAACTGCTTTGCAGCAAGCGGTGATTCACCACAATGCAGGGGAGCTAAAAGAAGCCGAGGAACTTTACAGATCTATTTTGCAGACGTTGCCTTTACACTCAGACGCTAACCATAATTTGGGCGTTATTGCAGTGCAAGTTAAACAAGTAGCTGCTGGGTTGCCTCACTTCAAGGTGGCTTTGGAAGCAAATCCTTCCGTTGCTCAGTATTGGTTAAGTTACATAGACGCATTGATTCAATGCGGACAAACTAAAATGGCGCGCGAAGTATTGGCGCAAGGTCAAAGAAGAGGATTGCAGGGGGATGTTATCAAGCCATTGTTGATGAAATTGGCGGCTATGCAAAATGCCACAACATCGACAGCTGTTGAGTTACCCATCCAGCAGAATTTTTCTATAAGCTCAGATCTGAATGCCGGGCCGAATATTCAGGAAATGGATACCCTACTTGCTTTATATCATCAAGATCGTCAAGCGGAATTAGAAAATCTGGCGCGTAAACTGGTAGAAAAATTTCCTCATCACGGATTTGGTTGGAAAATGTTGGGCGCAACGCTTCTACATCAAGGAAGAAGTATTGAGGCAATCGAACCAATGCAAAAGGCAGCTGTTCTAATCGCTGATGCTGATTCATATTACAATCTCGGCGTGGCTTTTCAAGGGCTATATCAAAGCAACGAAGCTGAAGTTAGTTATCGTCAGGCATTAAAGATCAACCCAGAATACGCAGATGCACTTAGCAATCTTGGTACTATTCTCAAAGACAAGGGGTTGCTTGTCGATGCCGCGGTGTGTTATCGGCAGGCGTTAAAAATTAAGCCCGCTTTTGCAGATGGGCATAGCAATCTTGGGAATATACTCAAGGAGCAGGGGTTACCCAAAGAGGCTGAAGCCAGCTATCGACGCGCGCTGGAGATTCGCCCAGATTTTGCAGAAGCACACAGCAACCTAGGCATTGTCCTCAAAGAACAAGGACTGTTTTCTGAAGCAGAAGCGAGTTATCGACGTGCGCTTGAAATTAAACCGGATTTTACTGATGGCCACTGCAACCTCGGTGCAACACTTCAAGAGCAAGGGAGATTTCTGGAAGCAGAGATCAGCTACCGACGCGCACTGGAGATATCACCAAATTCAGCTGAGGTGCATTTTAACCTAGGGGTCGTTCTACAAAATTTACGGCACTATGTAGACGCCATGGCAAGTTATCGCAAGGCATTAGAGCTGATGCCAAGTCTGGTCAAAGCATCTGGCAATCTTGCTGCAACTTTAAATATTTTAAATCGTTTTTCTGAAGCAGAAATTATTTGTAAACGAGCCCTGGAATTCGACTTTAATTATGCCGAAGTCCATAATAATCTGGCTATTGCATTCAAGGGTTTGCATCGAATGAGCGAAGCTGAGGCGAGTTGTAGGCAGGCATTGCAGGTAAAACCGGATTTTGCTGCAGCGCATAGTAATCTTGGCAATATTTTACAAAATCAAGGAAGAAATACCGAAGCCGAACTTAGTTATCGACGGGCATTAGAGATTCAATCCGATCTGCAAATTGCCTTTGATAATCTGCTGTTTACCCAACTTTTCCAGCCAAAAAAGACAGCCGAAGAAATTGCTATTGAGTGCCGTAAGTATGACTCGCAATTTTGTTTGCCTCATCTCAAAATGTTGTCTCCTCATCTCAACAATAATGACCCATCCAAAAGACTGAAGATTGGGTATGTCTCTGCAGATTTTCGCACGCACGCTGTCGCCACGTTTATTGAACCAGTGCTGATCAATCACGACAAGACAGCATTTGAAGTTTTCTGCTATTACAATCACGCCCTGACCGACGATGTGACGGAAAGATTTCAAGCGCATGTGGATCATTGGTTGGATTGCTCGGGATTAAACGATGATCAACTAGCCGATCGTATTCGCAGCGATGGAATCGACTTGTTGATTGATCTGTCGGGCCATACGGCAGGTAATCGACTTCTAACATTTGCACGTAAACCAGCACCAGTACAACTGACCTACCTTGGTTATCCAGGTTCCAGCGGTTTAACCGCCATGGATTATCGCATCACTGACTCTTATGCAGACGTGCAAGATAGCAGCCAATATTACAGCGAAAATTTACTACGTTTACCTGACAGCTTATGGTGTTATCATCCCGCTGCGGATATGCCAGAGGTCTCTTCATTGCCAGCATTAAAAAATGGTTTTTTGACCTTCGGATCATTCAACAACACCAATAAAGTAGATCAGGATAGTATTGATTTATGGGCGCTATTATTGCTTTCAATACCAAAATCCAGACTACTCATGGTAACTGTGCCTGAGGGAGCAAGGCGACAATGGTTAGTACAGCAATTTGCCACATTAGGAATAGGAGAAGATCGACTTGATTTTCAAGGATCATTGCCTGCACATGATTTTCATCAAATGTTCCACCGGGTAGATTTGACGCTCGATCCTATGAATGTCAACGGAGCAACAACGACTTGTGAGTCATTGTGGATGGGTGTTCCTGTCATGACATTAGCAGGTAATCGCTTTCTATCTCGCGCTGGTTTCAGTATCCTAAGTGCTTGCGCCATGGAAGAATTTGCCGCAAGTTCACCTGAACTTTTTATCCAGATAGCCCAGAAGCTTGCTGCCGATATTCCTCAATTGGCGCAATTGCGTGCAGGCATTCGGGCACAACTTGCTGCGTCAGCATTGATGGATCAGGCACGTTTCACCCATAATTTCGAAATAGCCTTGCGCGGTGCATGGAAGAAATGGTGTAGTTCAATGTAAGGCCAGTTAAGGTGGAAAAAACTATTTGATGGCGCACAAGTTTCTTCAGATAACGTTAAATCATTGTGTGGGTAGCTAATCCGTTCTCGTAAATATGGTTCCATTCTTAGAGTAGTTTCTAACAGCTATAATTCTTCACTAACAACTAGTTTTTATTAACTCCATGAATATACCGATCCCCCGATCTTTGCCACTTGATGTTGTTCTGCAGCAAGCGGTAGATCATCACCAAGCGGGACGGTTCCCCGAAGCCGAACAACTTTACCGCGCAATTCTTCATGCCTTGCCAAGCCATCCAGATGCTAACCATAACCTGGGTGTTTTGGCTGGACAATTGGGGCATCGTGCAGCTGGGCTTCCTTATCTGAAGAAAGCACTGGAGGCCAATCCTAACTTAGAGCAATATTTATTTTCTTATGTAGATGCATTGTTGGCGACGGGTCAAGCTGAAGGTGCGCTGAGCATCCTTCAGAATGCCATGCAACGTGGGCTAAATATATCTGCGGTACAAGTCCTGCTAGAACAAATCGAAGCCGTGTTGGCCGGTACACGTGGAACTAAGGCACTGGGAAAATTGGAAGAAAAATTTGAATCGCAATCAGAATTTGGTGAGAAAAATTTAATCAAGTTACCTGACATTGCTATTTTTCAACTTGAAACCATGTTTAAAGCGGGCAGTTATGCCGAAATGGAAAGTGCAGCACGCATACTTATCGAACAATTTCCGGTTTGCGGTCTAGTTTGGAAGGCGTTGGGAGTGGCGCTTCAATCCCAAGGAAAACCAGCGCTTTCTGTTTTCCAGAAGACCATAGAATTTTTGCCAAATGATGCCGATGCGCATAGTAATTTCGGTATTGCCTTGGCAAATGCAGGGCAACTTGAAAGAGCGGTGGAGTGTTACCGTATTGCATTAAAAAACAATCCAAATTTTGCTGCCGCATACAATAATTTGGGTATTGTACTTACCGAACTTGGACAGCTTGATAAAGCGTTATTGAGTTGTCGTAGTGCATTAGAGCTTGAGCCTGATTCGGCTGAAATGCATAGTAATCTGGGCAATGTACTGAAAGGCCTAGGGCAGCTTGATAGCGCGGCAGCGAGTTACCATCGTGCATTAGAGATCAATCCCAATGATGCCGAACTGCATAGTAATCTGGCCACTACTCTGAAGGATCTTGGACAACTTGGTGATGCCGTGGCGAGTTGTCGTCGTGCCTTAGAGATTCGTCCCGATTTTCAAATTGCCTTTGATAATTTGCTGTTTATTCAGCTTTACCAAACGGAGAAAACGGTACAAGAAATTTCAGTCGATATTCTCAATTACGATGCGCAATTTGGCTTACCTTACTTAGACCACCAATGCGCACATGGCAATAGTCATAACGCGAACAAACGTTTGAGAATTGGCTACGTTTCAGCAGATTTTCGCACTCATCCGGTAGCGACATTCGTTGAACCTTTGTTAGCTAGTCATGATAAATCGATGTTCGAGATTTTTTGCTATTCAAATCATGCCAGGCAAGACGCTGTCACAGAACGTATTCAAGCCCATGTTGATCATTGGCTATTGTGTGTCGCGTTGAGCGATGATCAACTAGCCGAACGCATTCGCGCCGATGGTATTGACATACTGATAGATTTATCGGGCCATACTGCGGGAAACCGTCTGTCAACCTTTGCGCGTAAGCCAGCGCCAGTACAACTGACTTACCTTGGATATCCGGGTACCAGCGGTCTGTCTGCCATGGACTACCGCATCACCGATGGTTATGCTGATCCGCCGGGCAGTGAGGGATCTTATAGCGAGCAGCTGTTACGTCTTCCAGACAGCCTGTGCTGCTTTCAGCCCGGCAAGGATATGTTGGAGTTGACGCCCTTACCAGCTTTGAAGAATAAATTTATCACCTTTGGTTCATTTAACAATTCCAATAAGCTTGATCAAAACGCTATTGCGTTATGGGCGCAGATTTTACTTGCAGTGCCATCATCTCGGTTACTCATGTTAACAATTCCTAAAGGTGAGCGAAGGGATTGGATTGAGAAACAGTTTGTTGATGCTGGGGTTGTGCGTGAAAGAATAGAGTTTCACGGAAAACTACCTGCCCTTGAATTTCAAGATATGATCCGGCGAGCAGATATTGCCTTGGACCCACTGTTGGTCACTGGGGGAACAACGACTTGCGAATCACTTTGGATGGGTGTGCCTGTCATAGTGCTGGTAGGTCAGCGCTTCATTCATCGGGTTGGCGCTAGCTTTCTGCATAGCGCCGGGTTGCCGCAATACGCAGCAACTACGCCAACAGAATATGTGCAAATTGCAATGGATGCCGCCGCCGATATTTCTGGATTGGCACAATTGCGTGCGGGCATTCGGGAACAACTTGCTGCATCCGCATTGATGGATCAGACACGCTTCACACATAATTTTGAAATAACCTTGCGTACTATTTGGGAACAATGGTGTAACACCCATTGACCTGAACTTCTATATCGAACTAACTACTTAGGAATGTGAATGGGGGCGTGCTAATGGCGAACAATAAACAACTTAATTTCTCACACCCATCATTTCAAACCGCTGTGTCGCAATATCAATCCGGGAATCTACAATTGGCGGAAACATTGTTGAAAATGATGCCTGACAATTCGGCAGCACTACATTTGTTGGCCGTCATTTTTTGTCGACAAGGCCATTATGAATTTGCACTTGATCCTCTGGAACGTGCCATAGAGATTGAATCTGATGTTACTGATTATCACTACCAGCTCGGTATTGCGTATGCTCAATTAAAGCGTTGGAATGACGCTGTAAATTGTTTTCGTAAGGCCGTTAAATTAAGCCCTAGCCTGACATCGGCACACAATAATATCGGCTCTATGCTTCGAGAGCTGCATCAGCTTGATGATGCAGCCAACGCTTTTCAACGGGCGATCCATTTGAAGTCCGATTACCTACTTGCGCATCATAATCTCGGGAACCTCTATTGCGAACAAAAGAAATTTCTTCTCGCTGAACAATGTTTTCGCAATGCTCTCGCACTCAACCCTGGGTATGTTGACGCGCATCACGGTTTGGCGAAAGTGTTGGAAAATCAAGGCAAAGTGAATGAAGCTGTGGCTTGTTATTTAGCTTTATTGGCGAGTGGTGACCATACAGTGAGTACCTATAATAATTTAGGCAACATTTATGCACAGCAAGATCAGTACGACGAGGCAGTGGCTTTGTTTGCAAAAGCACTTGATATAGATCCAAAATCAGCTGAAACCTATTGCAATTTAGGATTTACCTACGTAATGCAGGGGAAGCTTGGTGACGCCATAGAAACCCTTGGGCGAGCAATCCGACTTAAGCCAGATTTGGCAATGACGCATTTAAATTTAAGCGGTGCCCTTGGTTCCTTAAGTAGATATGAAGAGGCAATTGCATTGCTCCGTTCCTTCATGGCAATCAATCCGAATGACTTTGAGATTCATAGCAATTTGTTATTTTTGAGTCAATTCGTGGATTCGTTAACACCCTCCAATTTGTTTAATGAACATCTTCAGTTTTCTGAACGATTTGAGATGCCTTATAAAGGATTGTGGCGCAGTCACGATAACTCACAGAACCCACGCAAGCGCTTAAAAATTGCTTACATTTCGGCAGATTTTCGGTCGCATGCGGTTGCCACTTTCATTGAGCCGGTCTTGGCCAAGCACGATAAATCTGAGTTCGAGGTCTATTGTTACTACAATCATCCTCGGCATGATGCTGTCACAGTGCGCATTCAATCCTTTGCCGATCATTGGGTACCCTGTTTGAACCTGAGTGATGATCAGCTTGCTGAACGGATTCGTCAAGATGGAATCGATATACTCATTGATTTATCAGGCCATACTGGTGGTAATCGACTACTCACGTTTTCCCGTAAACCAGCGCCGGTACAAATGACCTATCTTGGTTACCCAGGCACTAGTGGATTATCAGCGATGGATTACCGTATTACCGACTGTTATGCCGATCCAAAAGGCGCCGAAGAATACTATAGTGAGAAATTAATACGTCTGCCGGACAGCTTATGTTGTTACCAACCAGTAGTGGATATGCCAGAAGTATCGCCATTGCCTGCTTTGGCAAATGGATACATCACTTTTGGTTCGTTCAACAACGGCAACAAAATAGATCAACATGCCATTGCTCTGTGGGCAAGAATTTTAGTTGCATTGCCAACGTCTCGACTATTAATGGCAACGATACCTGAAGGTGATCGCAGAGTGTGGATTGCTAAACGATTTGAAGAAGAAGGTGTAGCAAGCAATAGAATCGATTTTTATGGGAAGTTGCCTGCGCGTGAATTCCATTTGCTCTTCCAGAAAGTAGATATCGCTTTGGACCCGTTATTGATCACCGGTGGTACAACGACGTGTGAATCGCTCTGGATGGGAGTTCCGGTGATCGTGTTGGTAGGTCAGCGCTTTATTCATAGAGTTGGGTACAGTTTTCTTTCCAGTGCGGGGTTATCTCATTTTGGGGTGCTCACAAAAGAAGAGTATGTCAGGATAGCTTTGGAAACCGCGGCAGACATCCCTCGCTTGGCTAAACTACGCGATAGCATGCGGGCACAGATCGCGACATCGCCCTTGATGGATCAAACGCGCTTCACCTTAAACATCGAAAACGCATATCGTCAAGCTTGGGTGACGTGGTGTAATTCACCGGAGCAATAAAATCTAAACAGTTTAATTCGAAAAGTTCGCAGCGTAGATAAGAAAATGTAAACCAATGAAAAAAGAGTGTGAGGCAAATATTGTCGACGAACTTGTCTTTTAATTTTACAAAGGGCAAGCCTGCGACGCAATATCCATGCTGGTTACAGGCATGATAGGCAGGAAAGCCTCATAAACAGTGCGTGCTGAGCACGCTATGATTTTTTGAAATTAATACGGGTATTGATAGTCGGTAATTTTTATTTGTGCATAGACACAAATAAGAATTCTGGTGGCACCCAAGCTTCAACAGACATTGCCTAATTGTACATTTTGTTGAAAGACTTCGTTCTTCTCTGTAGTTATTCTTTCGTTACTTAAAGCGTCGTTCAAGTACGTGACGCGTATTGTCGCGAAACTCTAACTGTTGATTGCTTAGTACCATTGTATCGGGAGGTACATCGTAATTTAAAATCATTGTGTTAGCGCTGACGACGACGTTGTCGCCAATATGCGAACGTCCGATGACCGACGCGCCTGCATATAACACCACATGGTCGCCAATTACTGGGAAAGCCCCATGTTCATCACAACCGATAGTGCAACCCTGATGGATGGATAAGTAGTTACCATAAGTGGCCTGACCTAGTATGGAACCTATTGGATGCATGAATTGAAATATTTCGGGCAATTCAGTATCGTGATAAGCATCCAGTCCATGCAAAACCTTGTTGAGATAAAATAAACGGAATGCCAATGGATTTTGCCGGTCAAGTCTGGATACCGTGTTGCTGAGCAAATATAGAAACATCGCATAGTGATCTGGATGCAGATAATTGAACATGATCTGTGCACCATCACGAAACTTCTTCTTTTCAATACCTGCAAAACAAAGGTGCGTCCGTTCCAGCGCCCTATTCATATAGGGCGCAATTGTGTCTGCTGAAATAATGCGATCATCAGGAAAATAGATACACAATTGGCGGGCGACATAACCGGAAAGATTTTTCGGCGTTATGTCGCGCAAAATAAAATCGTTCACGTGAATACTTCCTTCAGATTCTATCGAAATAGGGGATATACCAAGGCTTGATATGCTTCATATTAAGCTCGTCAGATAGAATTAACCACATCGCCAGTGGCTTATCTTGCCAAATGATTTCAGTGTGTTGCGTTAGCCAATCATGCGATTCACTTCCTTTGCAGTCGTTGAACAATATCCGCGTAAACCTTACGTATACTTGGGAAAACAAGGCATTCATACATTGTTCATCCCCGACCATTTCATACACAATACCAGTATCATCTACTACTCCAAGTAGTGCATAGGCGAGCGTTTGATGCTCTCCTTCTGACCAGGCCACTTCAATGGTTTTTGCTGGTGTCGGTATCTGAAGATAGTCTTGCGCTTGCCGTATTATTCTTGCACTTAATTGTCGTCGTCTTGTTTCTTCGATTTTATGTGGATCTATGTCGCCAATTTCTTTTATATCTCCATATTCGCCAGACTTCGACGAAGTAGTGCGGCCAGCGATTTCGCCAAGTACTCCAATGTCAGATGAGATCCATCCAAGGCGAGCATAGAATTCAGGTTGAGTCGTCCAAAGCACGGCAAAATCTACTTTGTTTTTTTCTAGCGTTTCCGCAACCCAATTTAACAACTGACTTGCTCTTCCTTGGCGACGATGAGCGGGATTCGTGTATACCGCACCCAGCATTGCTCCATTCCAAACTCGCCCATCTTGTTGCCATTCAAAAAATTTGATTGCGAGTGCTGACACAATCGCTCCATCTTCTACGCAGATAAATATATTTTTTGAATTCGCAATGCAAAAAGTGGAAGGAAATCGTACCGCTAAAGAAAGACTGCGATGTTTATCATATACGAACTGTTGATCCAAATAGGGTAACAATCGCAATAGCTCAGACGGCGTGGCAGATCGGAAAACGACACTCACTTACCAGCCTTGACGCAAGCATTCGACCACCGCAGCTCGATCTTCGTTGCTCACCCACCATCCGCAAGGTAGGCTGATATTTTCCGCATCGAATCTTGCTACTCCTGCCAATGCTTCGCGGTCAGTGCTACCAAAACAACTATACATGTCATGCCGCATATGCAGCCGTTGTGCCCCGATGCCATACGAAGTGAGTTTGCGAATCAGCTCATCACGTCGGTCAGCGAGTAGCGAATACGTCCAGTAAGCAGATATGCTATCAGCGCGCCGATTAAGTAATCGCAGCCCGGGGATAGTAGTCAGGTTTGATTCGTAAAAGAATCCATTATCGCGATGACGTGCGGTGATCCTATCACCATGTTTGAGGCCTTCAATAGCTATTGTGGCTGCGATTTCGTTCATGGGAAAATTAAAACCAGCAACAGGAATATCAAAACATGGATTGAGATTATTGTTCGGTAGTCGAAAAGCAGTCGTATCAATACCAAAACGTCGTAAGAGATGTGCCTTATCCAAATCATCTGGGTTAGCCGCAAGTAGTGCGGCACCCTCGCCCCCTGCAGTTATATGCTTGGTAGCATAAAAAGAATATACGGTAAAATCTGCAATGCCACCTAGTCGCCTGTTTTGGTATTGCGCACCCAATGCAGCATTGGCATCCTCAATCACTTGAATGCCATATCTCTTCGCTATAGCTACAATCGCAGCAATATCGGCAACATCCCCTGACCAGTGATAAAGTAAAATGGCGCGTGTTTTTTCGGAAATTAAGGCTTCAATTTTTTCGGGTGCCATTATCCCCGTCAGTGGGTCGATATCGCACCAGACTGGTTTGGCAAACAGATTGGCGATAGGCATGAGCGTTGCTGCACAGGCGATCGGCGAAGTAATTACCTCATCCCCAGGCCGTACACCGGCCAATGTCAATGCCATAACAATCCCAGCTGAAGCATCGCTCAACGCGACCACGCGTGGCGCGCCTAGCCAATTTGCCAGTGCCACCTCAAAACTTTGAACGCGTGCGCCATTTGCCAAATGGCCGCTGTGTAGCACAGGTTCTAATGCGGCGCTGGTACTATCAGCTACAAAGACTTTGAATAGAGAAATTGAAGGGTGGGTCATAGCATTGTTTTACCATCCTTGCCGGATTACATTAACAATGAACTCTCTCTGTGCATCACTCACCCACCAACCGCACGGGATATGAATCATTTTTTCGTAAAAAGCATCCAGTCCAGGTAAGTTACATCGACTGGAAGAGAACACCGAGTGGAGGTCATTGCGTTTGTGTGCTTGCGAATTGGCTATGCCATTGGCAGACAGGTGTCTTGAAAACTTCTCCCTATCTTTTACTAGCACCGTATAAAACCAGTAAGATGGCTCGGCTTGCGCATCCCACTGACACAAGGATAATCCAGGAATGTCTTGCAAGGCCTGATCAAAATATTTTCCGTTGGCAATATGGCGCGCTATCACTGGTGCTATGTAATCAAGCTGCACTAATCCTATAGTCGCAGTGACATTATTCATGTGATATTTATAACCAACTGTACTGACGTCGACTTCTGTACGGGGGGCAGCACGATCAATCCCGAACCAACGAAATTTTCGCCCTTCTGCGAGTAAGTCTTTTATATTCGCATTGCCCTTAAAGGTATTGCATGCCAGCATGCCACCGTCTATCGTGGTCATATGCTTGATCGCTTGTAGAGAAAACATCACAAACTCAGAGTGACAGCCGATAGGTTTGTTATTGTAGCGCGCACCCAAGGCGTGAGCAGCATCTTCAATTACCGGTATTCCATTCGCAACTGCGCGAATGCCGTCAATTGGTGCCGGAATACCGCCGTAGTGCACTACCATAATGGCACGGGTGCGCGAAGTGATTTTTGCTGCCACCGATTCGGCGGTCAGATTACCATTATTGGGGTCAACATCTGCCCAGACTATTTTGGCGCCGGCATGTAGTATCGCCATATTGGTCGGCTCTGCTGTCATCGCCGTGGAGATGACCTCATCACCAGGGCGCACTCCTGCAAGCACCAGTGCCCCGTGTAAAGCTGCCGTGCCAGAATTGAAAGAAAGGATATCCGGGCATTGGATAAGTTGACCGAAACGGTGCTCAAATTCTACTACTGGCACCCCTTCGGAGATTTGCCCGCTATATAAAATTTCTTCAAGGCGTGGCATTAGCACTTCAGATGGTGGCAAGAAAACCTTGAAGGTAGGAATATTCATTTTAATTAATGTTGAGGGAAACGACAAATCAGAAATTGGAAAATTCACCTGCAGCCATCTCCATCGCCTGAAACTCTTGGTCAGAACGAGCTAGAAGCAGTTTTATCTGATCTTTATCCACGATACTATCAAAGGAGCTATATTCGTTGTCCATATCGTTCAATGATACTTTGCTCCACCAAGGATGTATCTTGTAATAATCTCCCAAATCCTCGGTACGTATCAGCTCCTCTTCTGTGAGCATGATCTCGTTCAGTTTTTCCCCAGGTAACATACCAATCAAATCGTATGCAAGTGCTTTTCCTGCTTCTTCACTGATAATCGCCGCTAGATCAGTGATACGGGCAGCGGGGGCTTTGCGAACAAAAATTTCCCCACCTTGCTGTTGTTCTGCTGCAAACAGTACCAGATCAATAGCATCATTGAGTGTGAGCAAAAAACGCGTCATTCGATCATCAGTGATCTTCAGTCGTTGACCTGTGGCGAGCAAACGGCGAAACAGTGGGATAACCGATCCGCGTGAATTGAGAACATTGCCATAGCGCACACAAGCGAAGCGGGTACCAACCGTATTGAGGCGTGATCGATTACCTTTAAGTACAATACGCTCTTGCAGCGCTTTGGTCATACCCATCACGTTGACTGGTTTGACGGCTTTGTCTGTGCTGATCATGACAAAAGACTCCAGTTTATTGCGTAATGCGGCATCCACCACGTTTTGCGCGCCAGTGACATTGGTATGAATCGCTTCGTGAATAAAATCTTCGCATGTTGGTACCTGTTTGAGTGCCGCAGCATGAAACATGATATCGATGCCAGACATCGCTTCATCCAGTCGATCACGGTTGCGCACATCACCAATAACAAAACTCAGGTTAGAACGTCCGCGATAAAAGACGCGCATATCATGCTGTTTTTTCTCGTCACGGCTTAATACTCTGACTTCCTTTGCGCCGAGATCAAGTAAGCGACGCACGATGAAATTACCAAAGGAGCCAGTTCCACCAGATACGAGTATCGATTTTTGTGAATAATCCATGATTTTTATTTAGAAGAAAAAAGTAATGCACATTTTGATGTGACGCTAAAACCATAGCGACCAGTTCAAGCTTCTTAGGTGTTTAAATATTTGTTGAATTTAAGATGGTATTGTCAAGAAATGGTTCGAGGCAAGTATACAGGGCATTGCTCTTTTTTTGCTAATCTGATTTGAATTTAGCAGTCTGTTTTTGTTTTCATTTCTTAGGGCATTCAGGCATAGGCCTAAGTGTACCCATCAGAAAAAAGTCATAATCTTTTGAATTGATTATGTCTTGCGATTGCTTGAAACAAAAAAAGGGAGCCGAAGCTCCCTTTTTAGTTATCGCAGATGATTACAATCTGTAATGATCCAGATTACTTAGCTAAACCGCGCTGAGCATCTTGAACAACAGTTTGTGATGTATCTGGTGAACGATCAGTGATAGCATCAAAGTCAACGCCTTGTGATGATGACGCTTCGATGAAGTTTTTGCTATCTGGGTTGTACAGGTAGTTTTGTACGCGCAGTGAACCGACATTGTCTGCAGTGATGCGCAGACGATCACCAGTTGCAGAAGCTGCCGCAGGAATCGCACCAGCTACATAACCAGTACCATTGCTGGCTGGTGTGCCAGTCAACTTAGCATCAACTTCAGCAGAAGTCATGTTCAATACAGCACGTGGTGCCAAATCTGTCAACTTGCCCCAACCACCATAAGAACCGTCAGCGTGGATCAATTGACCATAAACCTTAGCAATAGTTGTTTCGCTAGGATTGATCACACGGATAACACTCATCCAACCGCCAGCAGTTTTAGATGTTGCATAGTTACGAACATCAATCTTAACGCCGCCACCAACTGAATTCAGAGCACCAGAGCAGATGTTGCGTTGTTCTTGAACGCCATCAACTGTAGATGGTGCAACTGGATCATTGGTTGAAGGAGCTGCTTTCAACAATGTAGCCAAGCCACTATTGCTGGTTTGTGGAATAATTGAAGCGCCAGTAACTGTGTAGCAAACATAATGAGGTGCTGCAGCAACAGCATCAATATTTGCTTTAGTAGTCAAGGAAATTGTTGCTGTCGTGGCACCAGCAGCAGCGATAGTAGCGCCTGTACCAACAAATGTTGTACATGCAGCGTCAGATGCTAAGCGTAAAGTCGAGTTAGGAGCAAAACCATTTAATGCTGTCAATTTAACATCGTATGATGCCGCATCAATGATGCCGTTTGTCGATGCAGCAACAGCGACAACTGTTGAAGGCGTTGCACCAGTAGCATACACAGTTGTGTAGTCCAGATCCAAGCCAGAACCTGGTTTAGTAATTTGGACGGTACCCAATTTAACAATGCTAGTATTTACAAAAGCAATGCCAGTGCCAAGGAATGTGGACAAGCCAGCATTGTTGACGGAAATAGTGCCTGTAGTTGACTTAACATCAAGTTTGATGTTGTCAGTAAAGTTAATCAAGCGACCAGTATTAACTGCACCAGCACGTTGATCTTCTGAATCCAGATTTGCACCAGTTTCCAACGCAGTGCTATTGAATGTAGTGTAATGTTTAAACGTTACATCGATATTCGTGTTTGGTGTGATGCAAGTATCGCCAGTGTTGACTTCGCCAGCTGGGGTGCGAACTTTGGTGATGCCAACGTTATCAGTTGCTAAAGCGCTACCAGCGTTGAAAGTGATAATTGGTTTTTTTATTAAGTTAGCAGCACTGACAGGTACGTCAATGTTCGCATACATGGTTTTCTTGTCAGCTGTTAAGAAAACAGTGATTGTTGGAGCTAGGACAACAGCAACGCCATCGCCATCAGTGATAGTAACTGCTGCATTGCGAGCAGTGCTCCACTCACCAGCTGCTAAAGTCAATTGCACTTGCAAACGTTGAGCATTAGAACGAGCATCAATGTCACCAGCAAAAGAATAGCTCTTGCTTGGTGCACGAAGGATTTGGGAATTTGTTTCAACAACTTCACGAGCCAATGTAACGCTCGAAGAAGAGATTTGACCAGCATTAGCACCGCTAACTGCAAAAGCAGCTACCAGACTTGCCGCCAGAATATTAAGTTGCATTGGTTTCATTGGTAAGGCCTCTCTAGAAAAGACATTTAAATTAATACTTAAGATTTGTACAACGTACGTTTGATACAAGTACTTGTCATACGAGTACTCATATGACTAGCCGGTACGGATTAAATCATGTTTTTACAATTCGAGCAAGTTGCTGTGTGCAAATAATGCAACCGTACACAAATATTCCGTATTTGGCGCTGTAAAACGGCTTTTTGCGTAGATTTCGCCCTTCATATTAGGCATATTTTAAAAATATTGCTACGTTATTTTAAAGAATTTAGGTTTGCAATATAGTAGATGCGAGATCCTGTTGCTTATTTTTAACTGAATCAAGTGGTTGCATAGGCCCCGTCAAAGCGATCGCATCATATATGTTATTGAGATATTTTTGATTTTTCGCAAGGTATTGTGTTGTGATACTACTTTTCTATTAGTCATATCTGTTGTTTTGTTACTGATGCAGGCAAATTACAACGTATGAGTCATCATTGGACAGCAGCAATCTATCTGATCACCCTATGCATTTGAATATGGATTGATTTTCATTGCGTGAGTGTTTGATCTTGCGATTTGGAAACAATTACTTACAAAAAATGTTCTTTTAACGTTTTATCCTTATGTTGACTTTATTTTTCTATGTGAATGATTAGAATTGCGCAGTGTAGCCCAATAATAGGTATGCCATTTATTAAGGCAGTTTGAATAAAGTACTTAAATTTTTGTTGATTAAGCGTGTGAGTCGCTGGTCGGCTAACCTATGATGCCTTAGAATCGCGTGTTTATCGCACTTCTCAGCTCACATGTCCTCTGCTCACTCGACTGTGCTGAGCGTTATTTATATATTTGAATTGACCTATTTTATGCCCGAATTTCGTTATCAAGCAACCGATCCTCAAGGCGGCATCGTCAAAGGCGTATTGACTGTTGAGAGTGACGCTGAGGCGATGACACAGTTACAGCGGCGTGGATTGATGGTGTTTGAAATGAAAGTTGTGGTGGCGCGCTCGATTCGTTTGTCGCAACCTAAACGGGCTGGGCGTGATGCCTTGCTGGTAGTGTTGCAAGAACTGGCAACCTTGCTTGATGCGGGAGTGACATTGGCAGATGGCGTCGAAAATGTGGGTCGTGGCTACGCTGATTCTCCTTTGGGTGTCGCTTTTTCGAAAATATATAGCCAACTACGCGGTGGTGTGGCTTTTTCTACTGCCTTAATACAGGCAGATTTGCGTTTACCGAATTACGTGATCGAGCTATGCAAGGCCGGCGAATCTACCGGTAAGCTTGCTGGATCTTTGCGCTCGGCGGCAGAGCAATTGGAGTTGGAGCAAAATTTTCAACGTGAAGCGCGCAATGCCTTGATTTACCCTTTGGTGCTGATGGTCAGCGGTTTTTTGGCGACCTTGTTGGTGTTTGTGTTCGTGGTGCCTAAATTTGCCAACATCTTGACTAATCCCAAGGCGGATATCCCTATCTTGTCACTCTGGGTATTGGGTACGGGGATGTGGCTGACAAAAAATAAGCTTATTTTGGGTGCTGTATTGGTCGGCGCCGCCGTAGGTAGTTATTTATTACTGCGTCAGGAAAAAATTCAGCAAAATTTATGGAATTGGGCGGCAGGTTTGCCTGTTATTGGTAATTGGATCATGCATACCGAGATGGCACGCTGGAGTTCAATGTTTAGTGTATTGTTACAAAATCATGTTTCTATTTTGGAGGCGTTGACGCATGCGCAGAATGCCTTGCGTGGCGATGCGTGGCGACAAAAGGCTGCCTTAATTTTGAGCGATGTGCGGGGTGGCAAAACACTGGCAGAGTCTTTGCAATTGCATCAGTTTATTGATGCAACCGGTGTCAATCTGGTACGAGTAGGCGAACGCTCTGGGGCATTGGCAAAAACCACAGCCTCATTGGCGAGCATGCATCGCATGCATAGTCAGCAGCAAATGCGCCAGTTTTTGATTTTGCTTGAACCTATCACCATTTTGCTGGTCTCGGTAGTGTTGGGTGGCATTATGATCTCCGTCATGTTGGCTATTACCAGTTTGACTAATGTGATTTAGTTTTTTGCGTTAGGTAGGGTGCGCATGGCGCACCCTACATTGTTGTCATATCTCCTTGTTCTTGATTGTAAGAAAGGGAAAGCAGTATTTAATCAATTCAAAAGGATATTATGCGCAGTAAATTATTTAAACAACATGTCTTAAAACGCGCTACCGGCTTTACCCTGCTGGAAATGCTGGTGGTGATGGTGATCATCGGTTTGCTGGCTGGTCTTGTTGGTCCGCGTATTTTTGGCAAGGTCGATTCTTCCAAGGTGCAGACGGCTCAGACGCAAATTAAGATGCTGGAGAGCGCTTTAAATATCATGCGCCTCGATGTAGGGCAAGTGCCGCCGCCAGAACAGGGTTTGCAATGGTTACTATCGTCTCCTCTGGATACCTCGTTGCAGTCATTGTGGAAAGGCCCTTACATTGAGGGGGTGATCCCGATGGATCCGTGGAACAATCCTTACCAATATGCGATACCTGGCCCGGATAATAAGCCATATGCAGTCTATTCGTTTGGAGCGGATGGCAAGCCTGGTGGCGAAGGCCTGAATGCAGATATTGGTCTAGGCACTTT
>NZ_JAUSFI010000113.1 GCF_030651495.1 Undibacterium sp. | reverse complement strand
CAAGTGGTTTAGTGTCACAGCTCCACTTTGGCACATCGATGCCGTTGAGTCGCGAGAATCCTTCGTCTTTTTGTAGCTATTGCCCGTATCCATCATGCCGCTCCTTATGGAGGTGGAAGGCGTTCATTCCATTTCCAGCCTATCGCCTCTGTAGACCGCATGGGCATTGCGTGATGGGCATGCCTGTATTTTAAAATCATTCACAGTGCCAGCATGCTATTGAGCAAATCCTATGCCACTGAAATAAACCCAGGCTGATTACCTGCGTAGCGCCTGAGCAACTTGCTCCCGACATCTCAGCGTGAAGTGCAGTGGTACAGAATTGACACAATTTGGAACACCTTCCTTGAGTGCTGTTCGAAAAAAATACATATCCCGTTGATCAGGCGATGCGCTGTATTGACAGGCACATTGCCAGCCCCTGCGCCTACCGCTTCAAGAGCGGGGGCAATACTTCAGTGCAAAATTTAGCGCAAAAAACACCCGTATATCCGCATGGCATGACGATTGCTAAACAAGGGATGTGCACAAAGCACTCAGGCAAGGTTTAGGCAGCAACTGAGTTTCCGCTGAGTTGCCACCAAGATTCACAACAAGCAGTACCGCCATAACATTAAAAACATTCAACAGGAGCACGACCATCATGAGCGCAACAGATTTCTTAGGTGTAAAAAACCCCTTCGCTAAACGCTACGACAACTTTATCGGCGGCAAGTTTGTTGCTCCGGTGAAGGGTGAATACTTTGAAAATATCAGCCCGATCAATGGCAAGCCATTTTGTGAAGTGGCCCGCTCCAGCGCTGAAGATATCGAGTTGGCACTGGATGCCGCCCATGCAGCCAAGGCAGCATGGGGCAAGACTTCGCTGGCCGAGCGTTCGAATATCCTGATCAAGATTGCCGAGCGCATGGAAGCCAATCTGGCCACCATCGCTACCGCCGAAACCATCGACAACGGTAAACCGATCCGCGAAACCATGGCGGCCGACATCCCGCTGGCGATTGATCACTTCCGCTATTTTGCCGGTTGCATCCGCGCCCAGGAAGGCACCGTGGCACAGATCGATGCCGAAACTTATGCCTATCACTTCCATGAGCCACTCGGCGTCGTCGGCCAGATCATCCCTTGGAATTTCCCTATCCTGATGGCGGTATGGAAGCTCGCCCCTGCGCTGGCAGCCGGTAACTGCGTGGTATTGAAACCGGCAGAACAAACCCCGGCATCAATCATGGTTCTGATCGACATCATCAAAGATCTGTTGCCACCGGGCGTCATCAATATCGTCAACGGTTTTGGCCTGGAAGCCGGCAAGCCGCTGGCATCGAGCAAGCGCATTGCCAAGATCGCCTTTACCGGCGAGACTGGCACTGGCCGCCTGATCATGCAATACGCCTCACAAAACATCATCCCTGTCACGCTGGAACTGGGCGGTAAATCGCCGAACATCTTCTTTGCCGACGTGATGGACCATGACGATGCCTTCTTCGACAAATGCCTCGAAGGTTTCGCCATGTTTGCCTTGAACCAGGGTGAAGTCTGCACCTGCCCATCACGCGTATTGATCCAGGAATCGATCTACGACCGCTTCATGGAACGCGCCGTGAAGCGCGTGGCCGCCATCAAACAAGGCAATCCGCTCGACAGTTCCACCATGATCGGTGCCCAGGCATCACAAGAACAGCTGGAAAAAATCCTGTCCTACATGGATATCGGCAAACAAGAAGGCGCCAAACTACGCATCGGCGGCGCACGTCAGCAATTGGGCGGCGAATTTGAAGGCGGCTACTATGTCCAGCCGACGATTTTCGAAGGCAACAACAAGATGCGCATCTTCCAGGAAGAAATTTTTGGACCAGTAGTTTCGGTCACGACCTTCAAGGATGAAGCCGATGCGCTGGAAATCGCAAACGATACGCTGTACGGTCTGGGCTCTGGCCTGTGGACGCGCGACGGTTCACGCGCTTTCCGCGTTGGCCGTGGCATACAGGCTGGCCGTGTCTGGACTAACTGTTATCACCTGTACCCGGCGCATGCTGCTTTCGGCGGCTACAAGCAATCGGGTATCGGCCGCGAAAATCACAAGATGATGCTGGATCATTACCAGCAAACCAAAAATCTTTTGGTCAGCTACAACCCGAACGCGATGGGTTTTTTCTAAAGTAAGGAGCCGTGAAGAAATAAGTGTTACGTTTGGGTGGTTCTGACGGGATGCGATGCAAGGCGTGAGGAGGAGTCATAGCGAGCTATGGCGACAACGAGCAACGCAGCAGCGCGCCTGTCAGAGCCGATCCAAATGTGACAGTTATTTTTGAACGGCTCCTAAGCGCGTAGTCATCATGCTTCAGCACAGGATCGGCCATACGCCGGTTCTGTACGCATTTTATTTTGGAGATCAACATGACGTCCCTCACCGTCAATCGGGTTATCGCCACCGACAGCGCACTGGCGCTGCTGGCAACACTGCGGAAAAAGTACGGGCCGCTGATGTTCTTTCAGTCAGGCGGCTGTTGCGACGGCAGTTCGCCCATGTGCTATCAGATGGGCGAATTTAATGTCAGCGCCGATGATGTTTATTTGGGTAACATAGGCGACACCCCTTTTTACATGGGGCACGACCAGTTTGAATACTGGAAGCACACGCAACTGATCATCGATGTCGTCGATGGTATGGGCGGCATGTTTTCACTCGATAACGGTACCGGCAAGCGCTTTCTGACGCGCTCGCATCTATTCACGGATGAAGAAAACATTTTGCTGGAAAAACTGTTTTTACCGCATCCTTAGTATTCTGCCGTGTCCGTTTGATTGCACATTCAAGAGACCGCCCTGTTGCGGTCTTTTTTGCTTCCCCCCTGTTTGATCTCTGGCGCCTGATCTCCTATCAGCAAACCCCGGCAAACAAAGCAAGTGTCCCATTTGCATGTGTCATGTTTTGTGACACTGCCCATTTTTGACGCAACAGTTTCGCCTGTAAAAGCCTATCTTTCACTGTTTTTCAATTGTTTCTGCCTGATTTCACCTGATTTCATGCTGTTTTTGGCGCACAGGCAGATGGCACGCAGATTGCCTATTGATCTACAGAGTTGATCTGATCAAGTCTGCCTTATCAGGAAAAATGACTCATGTAGTTACCAATAAAATAGGAGGAGTATATGTACAAGAAAATAGTAGGGACACTTGTTTTGAGCGCGCTTTCCGCAACCCTGACTGCACAAGCGGCGGGCGTGACGGATGCGATGATTGCCAACGATGCCAAATCGGGCAACGACGTTTTGTCGTATGGTATGGGAACACAAGGGCAACGCTACTCAGCACTGACACAGATCAATACCAAAACCGTGGCCAAGCTGGTACCGGCCTGGTCATTCTCTTTCGGCGGTGAAAAACAGCGCGGACAAGAATCGCAACCGCTGATCCACAATGGCAAGATGTTTGTCACAGGATCGTACTCGCGCATCTTTGCGCTGGATATGAAAACCGGCAGCAAGCTGTGGAAGTATGAACACCGCTTGCCAGAAGGCATCATGCCTTGTTGCGACGTGGTCAATCGTGGCGCCGCCCTGTATGACAACCTGGTGATTTTTAGCACGCTGGACGCACAACTGGTGGCACTGGATCAAGACACCGGGAACGTCGTCTGGAAAGAAAAAATCGACGATTACGCGGCCGGCTACTCAAATACCGCCGCCCCGTTGATCGCCAAGGGCATGTTACTGACCGGCGTATCGGGCGGTGAGTTTGGTGTCGTCGGCAGAGTCGAAGCACGCGACCCGCGTACCGGTCGCCTGCTCTGGATGCGCCCTACGGTCGAAGGCCACATGGGCTACAAGTACGACAAAGACGGCAAAAAAACCGAGATCGGCATTTCTGGCACCACCAATAAAACCTGGCCCGGTGACTTATGGAAAACCGGCGGCGCAGCTACCTGGCTGGGCGGCACTTACGATGCCAGCACCGGCTTAGCGTATTTCGGCACCGGCAATCCGTCGCCCTGGAACAGCCATTTGCGTCCTGGCGACAATTTGTTTTCTGCCTCCACCGTGGCGATCGATATCGAAACCGGCCAGATCAAATGGCATTACCAGACCACGCCGCATGATGGCTGGGATTATGATGGCGTCAATGAGTTCGTCACCTTTGATATGGACGGCAAGCGTCTCGGCGGCAAGGCTGACCGTAACGGTTTCTTCTACGTGATTGATGCCACCACCGGCAAGCTGGAAAATGCTTTCCCATTCGTGAAAAAAATCACCTGGGCCACAAGCATAGACCTGAAAACCGGCCGCCCTAACTTCGTCGATGCCAACCGTCCTGGCGACCCGACCAAGGGTGATGGCAAGACCGGCAGCACGGTGTTCGCGGTGCCTTCTTTCCTTGGCGGTAAAAACCAGATGCCGATGGCGTATAGCCCCAAGACCAATCTGTTTTATGTACCCGCCAACGAATGGGGCATGGAAATCCACAATGAACCGGTCACCTACAAAAAAGGGGGCGCTTACCTGGGCGCTGGCTTCACCATCAAAACACTCAATGATGATTACATCGGTGCCTTGCGCGCGATGGACCCGAAGACCGGCAAGATTGTCTGGGAAAACAAAAACGCCGCACCGCTCTGGGGTGGCGTCATGTCTACCGCTGGCGATCTGGTGTTTTATGGTACGCCAGAAGGTTACCTGAAGGCGCTTGATGCCCGCACCGGTAAAGAACTGTGGAAATTCCAGACCGGCTCCGGCGTCGTGGCGCCACCGATCACCTGGCAAGATGGCGACACGCAATATGTCGCGGTCGTCTCCGGCTGGGGTGGCGCGGTACCACTGTGGGGCGGCGACGTAGCCTCAAAAGTTAACTACCTTGAACAAGGTGGTTCGGTCTGGGTATTTAAGTTGGCCAAATAAGTTGGCAAAATAAGTTAGCAAAATAAGTTGAGAAGTGTCCCAGGAGCCTTGTATCTCTCCCCCTGGTTTTAGCTGGCAGAGCGATCTGCCAGCTTTTTTTTTGTCGACGATAAACGACTACACTAAACACCAAATGCTCAACATAAAGGTAAAATGTAAAGCTTGCTATCCCACCGCGCTGAGTGCTTTAACAAATTAGTCAATTTATGAACACAGAAAATACAAATACCAACTCAGCTTCAGTCGACACTCCGGCAGAAAACACCCATTTGCTCGATGCTTTCGAAGTCCGTGTCTTGGCGGTTCTGGCGGAAAAAGAAGCCACGACACCGGACAATTATCCGATGTCGCTCAATGCCTTGGTCAATGGTTGCAATCAGCTGTCTAACCGCGACCCGGTGATGTCACTCTCGGAAAACACGGCACTTGAGGTACTTGACCGCCTGGCGCAAAAAAAATTGGTCGGCATCATCAACCAGGCCGGTGCGCGGGTGGCGAAGTATGAACACCGGATGCGGATTAAATGGATGCTGGAGCAAGACAAGCTAGCCGTGCTGACGACCCTGATGCTGCGCGGTTTCCAGACCGTGGGCGAAATCCGCAGCCGCTGCGCCCGCCTGCATGAGTTTACCTCGGTCGCCGAGGTGGAAACCAGTCTCGCATTTCTGATGGATAAATATCCCTCCTTCGTAGCGCGACTGGCACGCGCGCCTGGCACCAAAGAACCGCGCTACGCCCATCTGTTATCCGGCGAAGAAATACTCGAACAGCAAGAAGTGGCGGCGGCTTTTTCAGCCAAAGTGAGCGGCAGCTCAGAGCGTGACAGGATCACGCAACTGGAACAGGAAGTCGCAGGCCTGCGGGAAGAATTATCTGTGCTGACGCAGCAATTTACCCAGTTTCAAAAGCAGTTTGAGTAATTGCTGCGCGCCGTAAAAGGTGCGCGGGACGCCGTTTTACAGCGCGTCTCTCGCCATCAAGGGTGGATTTTTCGATAAATTGTATTGCGTGACACACCCAGTGCGCGCGCCGTGGCGGAGACATTGCCGCTATGCGCTTCGAGTGATTTCTGGATCACCGACAGCTCGACATCTTCCAGCGTGGCGCTGGAATTGACGGCATTCTCCGGCACCGCCTTGCTGGTACGAATTTGTATCAGGGCCACGTCTTCTAAAAAGTCATCCGGCAGGTGTTCCATCCTGATTTCATGGTCGTCGCCAGCCATGACCATGGCGGTACGCAACAGATTGGTGAGCTGGCGGAAATTGCCTGGCCAGGTATGCTCCCTGAACAACAACATGATGTCCGGTGCGATGGTGTAGCGTATGCCATTCCCTTCGGCCGTCAGAAATTTATCAATCACGACATCAAGATCCGTGCGCTCGCGCAACGGCGGCAACCTGACTACCAGGCCGTTCATGCGGTAATATAAATCATCACGAAACAGGTTCTTGGCGATCATCTCGCGCAAGTTGCGATTGGTGGCGCAAGTCAGTGCAACATTCACCGGGATCGATTTGGTGCTGCCCAGCGGCGTGACCATGCGCTCTTGCAAGACCCGCAGCAGGCGCGCCTGTAAATTGAGCGGCATATCGCCGATTTCATCGAGAAACAGTGAACCGCCATTGGCTTGCAGAATTTTTCCAATACTGCCCTTCTTGCGCGCACCGGTGAATGCGCCATCTTCATAACCGAATAATTCAGACTCGATCAGGGTTTCGGGTATCGATGCACAGTTGACGGCGACAAAAGGCCCATCTTTGCGCGGCGAATCATTGTGTATCGCTTGCGCCAATAATTCTTTTCCGGTACCCGTCTCACCGGTGACCAAAATAGAAATATCCCGCCCGATGACTTTTTTCAGCTTATCGATCACAACCGCGACCTGCTCGTCACCAGTGTTCAGATAGCGCAGGCTGGACAAGCGCATTTTTTGCTCATTGCCGGGTGAGGGTGTCGGCAAGGCATTCGCGGCGGCTGGTTCGCGGCCACGTGTGTTATCGATCGTGTGTTGAAAACTGCCGCCAGGTAGCCGCAGGTCGCTGCATTTGGCATATACCCTGACACCATTGTGCAGGCAAAGATCGAGCAAGCCTGGCGCAGCGGTACGGTAATGATCAAGCAGTGCAGAAATCGGCAAGCCAAACAAGGAGCTAAAGGTATGTGCCTGCAATGCCGATATCGGCAGCCCCAGCTGAAACAAGCCGCTACGGCTGGCGGAGAGAAAACGGCCACCAGGGGTAAAACAAGCGATGCCCTCCATCAGGGTACCGAGAAATTCTGGCCGGCTATGGAAGCTTAATTTAATCGAATCCTGAAACGACGAAGCGAACAGTTGGTTTTCTATCATCTGCGCCGACATGCGCACCAGCGCCATGGTATGGCGGTGAAAATTATGCTGGTCACCGGTCACATCGAGTACCCCGATGACATTACCAGCCACATCAAAAATCGGCGCGGCCGAGCAGGTCAGAAAACGGTTGGCTTCGAGATAATGTTGGTCTGCATGGATGATGGTAGGCGTTTTTTCTGCAATGGCGGTGCCGATCGCGTTGGTGCCTTTGCTCTCTTCTGACCACGCCACGCCCGGGTTCAAGGCAACACGGTCGGCTTTTTCAAGAAAATCGGCATCACCCAGAGTGTGAATAATCAGCCCGTTGATGTCCGTCAAGACCACCACGTTATGGGTATTGATGATCTGTTCGTACAAGATCTCCATCACCGGTGCGGCGTGGTTGTGCAATACGCGATTTTGCTCTAACAAGAGCGCCAGATCGCCCTTCCCCAGCGAGCCGAAATCGGGTTCGGCCGTCCTTGGAATGCCGTAACCGGCGGAGCGTTGATGGGCTTGTTCTATCATGATGTGATCAGCCGACGCAGGAAGCGTGCCAAGCTGTGCCGCAACGAGATGGGCGATGGATGCACCCGCGTCATGGCGAGCATGCTGGTCGGATTGATTGCGCATGATTTGTCTCCTGAAAATATTTTATACGAGTTCGTTAAGTGACTCGTTTTATGCCTGATTTGTACCGTGATGCATGTCGTGCATGTCTCTAAATGTAACACTGTTCAGAATTGAAACAAGTTTTTTTGAATAATTCCTCTATTTTTAGCCACAGTATTACATGGCATGCGCCTTGCCTTACTTCGTTTATCTATTTTAATAACGGAGACTAAAAATGAAGACTGCATCCCCCCAATTGATCGCCCGCCTCTTGCTCACCGCTTCTTGTGCCATCAGCCCAATGGTATTCGCCCACGGTGATGTGACACCGCAAGCGGTGGATACCAAGACCCTGCCATCATTAGGTGAACAATGGCGCGAAGAGAATCCTTATCGTGGCAGTAACGAAGCCATCCGTATCGGCACCTCCGCATTTGCGCAAAATTGTGCCCGCTGCCATGGCCTGCAAGCGGTATCGGGCGGTATCGCGCCGGATCTGCGCCAAATCGACCGCGATTGCCTGACGCAAAAAGACGAAACAAAAAAACAAGCTTGCTTTAAAGAAATTGACAACTATTTCACCCTATCGGCAAAGCGCGGCAAAACCCGCAACGGTGCCGTGTATATGCCGCCGTTTGAAGGCATCTTGAATCAAGAAGCCATCTGGTCGATCAAAGCTTATCTGGAAACACTGCGTGTCATGCCTGCCATGCCAGCCATGGCGGCACCCCAATCCAGCGCCAAACCAGCCATCGCCGAAAAGACCTCGTCCAAGAAAAAACTGTAATTTCTGAAAGCCGTGTACATGACTATTTTTTCTACTTCCAGGGCGAGCCTCCTGATGGCTTTTTTGTCGATCAGCTTGATCGCCGTATTGATGGCAACGCCCGCCCGCGCGGATATGGAAAAAATCATCAAGTCCGGCGTCTTGCGGGTGGCAGTCTATGATGATTTTGTCCCCTTTTCTGTGCGCAGCAAGGCTGGTGGCAAAGGCAGCGGTATCGACATCGACCTAGCCCAGGCGCTGGCAAAAAAACTCGGCCTGAGCCTGTCGCTACTGCCGTTTCCTGCCGGAGAAAGCCTGAGCGACGACTTGCGCAATATGGTGTGGAAGGGCCATTACCTCGGTTATGGCCCGGCTGACCTGATGCTGCATGTGCCGGTCGATAAGGTCTTGATGAGTGAAAACCCGCAAGTGACGATCTTTGCGCCGTATCATACCGAGACCGTCAGGCTGGTGCGCAACGTGGCGACGGTGCCCCAGTTCAATGGCTTGGCATCGATGGCGGGCAAAAAAATCGGCGTCGAAAAAGTCTCGATAGGTGCGGTGGTGTTGCTGGGCGAAGAAGATGGCCGTTACCGCGATGATGTCAAAATTTTCACTACCCCGATTGAAGCGCTAGAAAAACTCCAGGCTGGCGAACTCGACGGGGTGCTGGCAAATCGCTCGGAAATTGAATCCGTGCTGCACAATGATGCCCGTTTTGCCATGCATGAAGTGGCTTTCCAGCGTCTGCCCAGAAAAGGCTGGACGGTGGGCATGGCAATCAAAAAAGACAACCAGGAATTAGCCCAGCGTTTGCAAGCGGCAATGGAAGAGTTATTTGCCTCCGGCGAGATGATAGGCATTTTTGCCAAGTATGGCGTGCAAATAGTGAAGCCATAAAATGTGCCGCTTATGGGCCGCCATCCTGTTCTCGTTCTGCATGCTGACGCCGGCGCTCCCTAGCAGCGCCAGCGCTGGAGTGCTGGCCCGTGAGGACGTGGTCAAGCGTTTTCCGGCACCGTATATCGTGGGTGAAAAAGAGTTGACAATGCCGGTCTGGCCGATCTTTAAAAAAAACATGACGTCGACCGACTTGGCGGCGTATGCCTTTGAATCGATCGACTTTGCGCCTATCCCCGGTTTTTCCGGGGTGCCGATGAACTTGCTGATTGCGCTTGATCCGGCCGGCGTATTTCTCGACGTGCAAGTCTTGTCGCACCATGAGCCGGTGTTTTTAGATGGCTTGGGCGAAGCGCCGATGCGCGCCTTTGCCAGTCAATACAAGACCTTGTCGCTGAAGCAAAACATCAAGATCACGACGCACGGCATGAGCGGCTCGCATCAGGAAGGCGCGAATGTGTATATTGACGGCGTTTCCAAAGCCACCGCTTCGGTGCGCATACTGAACCAGAGCGCGCTCTCGTCGGCGCTCAAGGTGGCGCGCAAAAAACTCGGTTTTGCCGAAGGCCGCGACCCGGATTTAATCGCCCGCATCAAGCCCGGTGTCTTTGCCGTCATGAGTCTGGATACGCTGCGCCGGCGCGGCCTGATCCAGCACGTGCAGATGACGCACCGCGAGATCGAGCGCGCGTTTGCCGGATCGGATGGCGCCGGACTCGATGCGCAGGCACTCGCCCGGCCGGATGATCCCTTCATCAATATGGAACTCAGTTATGTGTCGGTGCCCGCCATCGGCCGCAATATACTGGGCAAGGACGGATGGGCCAGGCTACAAAATCGGCTGGAGCCGGGTGACCATGCGTTCATGTTTATCTCCCGAGGACGGTATGGCGTTGTCGGCGACGACTTCACGCGCGGTGCGGTGCCAGACCGGCTGGTATTAAAACAAGGCGCGCTGCCGATAGAAATTCGCGATCTCGATCTTGATGTGGTGCTGCCAGAGGCGGCATTCGGGCGCGGCTTAACACCAGTTGCACCTGCTGCCGCCGTCGCACCGGGCATGAAGATATTTCGTGTCATCAGCCAGTCCGGCTTGGACCCGTCGCAAGAGCTGGAATTTTTCTTGCATGTGACGCGCAACAAGGGCATCGTTTATCCGGAAAAAATCAGCCGTGACCTGCGCTTTTCTTTACGCTTGCCGGCAGAATTTTATGTCGCGGCAGAAGCGGACAATAAATCCTGGCACAGCATCTGGCTGCAACGCTGGTGGGAAATTGCGCTGTTGCTAGGCGCGCTGCTGATCCTGTCGTGCACCCTGCTCTGGCAGAAAAAACTGACGAGGCATGCGCAAGGCTTGATCTGGTTCCGCCGCAGTTTTTTACTCTTCACCCTGTTTTTTATCGGCTGGTACGCCCAGGGCCAACTCTCCATCGTCAACCTGACCAGCGTCATCCAGGCGCTGATGGCCGGGCGTAGCCTGGGATTTTTAATGTACGACCCGATGAGCGTGACTTTATGGCTGTTTGTCTTGCTGTCTTTGCTGGTCTGGGGCCGCGGCACCTTCTGTGGCTGGCTATGCCCGTTTGGCGCCATGCAAGAGCTGGTCGGCAAGCTGGCGCAGGCGCTGCGTCTGCCGCAATTAAGAGTGCGCACAAAAACCGATGCCAGGCTCAAGCTAGTCAAATATGGTCTGCTGGCGCTGATACTGCTCAGTGCCATTTTCTCGGCAGAACTGACCGACAAGCTGATAGAGAGTGAGCCATTCAAGACTGCGATTACCCTCAACTTCATCCGCTCCTGGCCGTATGTGGCGTATGCCCTTGGCCTGCTGCTGGCATCGGCATTCGTGTATAAATTCTTTTGCCGTTACCTGTGCCCTTTCGGCGCTGGCCTGGCCTTACTCGGGCGCTTTCGCCTGCTGGACTGGCTGCCGCGCCGCGCCGCCTGCGGCACCCCTTGCCAGACGTGCCGCCACAGCTGCGAATACAAGGCGATACGCCCTGACGGCGCGATCCAATACGATGAATGTTTTCAGTGCCTCGATTGCGTGGTGATTTATCAGAGCGACGAAAAATGCGCCCCCCTCATCATGGAAAAAAAACGCGCACGAATTATCACTATACAGGAGGCAACATGAAACGCCGGACCGTGATCATGAGTGCGATGGGCATGGCCAGCCTGGCGGCCACGGGCTTGGCAAACCCTTGGTTGCGCGCTGCGCCAGCCCACTCCAAGGAGTTAACAATCGTCACCGGCGCGGCCCTGGCTTTCGGCACCACGATCTCGATTCAGGTGGCGCATGATAACCAGGCCGAAGCCGAGCTGGCGATTGCCGCCGCCCTCGCCGCCGCCCAGCAAATTGACCGTCTGATGACGCTACATAACGACGATAGCCAGGTCGGGCTCTTGAACCGGCATGGCTATCTGGCCCAGCCTGATCCCCATCTGCACACGGTACTGGCAAGCGCCCTCGAATTGTCACGTTTGACGCGAGGCGCATTCGATATCACGGTGCAGCCGCTATGGCAGGCGTATAGCGCAGCGGCGTTGCGCGGCGGCTTGCCAAGTACCGAGCAGCGTCTCGCCGCGATGGCGCTGGTCGACTGGCGACAATTGCACATCAGCGCTCAACACATCGCATTCAGGCAGCCAGGGATGGCGCTCACGCTGAACGGCATCGCCCAGGGCTATGCGGTGGATGTGGCGCGCGCCGTGCTGGCCCAACACGGCATCGCACATGCCTTGCTCGACACCGGCGAATTCGCTGCGCGTGGCCGCCGGAGTGCGCAGCACGAATGGACAGTCGGCATCCGCGCCCCGCGTGATGCGCAGGCGCTGGCCGCTATCGTGCCGCTGCGCGGCCGTTGCCTCGCCACCTCGGGCGACTATGAATCGAGTTTCACGCCTGACCTACGCCATCACCATATTTTCGATCCCGCCAGCGGCGATTCTCCCACTGAGCTTGCCAGTGTCAGCGTCATCGCCGCCACTGGCTTGCAGGCCGATGGCTTATCGACCGCGATGATGGTATTGGGGCCAGAAAAAGCATTGGCACTGGCGGCCACGCTGACGGACGTCGATGTGCTGCTGATCGCCAAAGATGGCCGCCAGTGGCGTTCTGCCAGCCTGCCTACCCAGCGGAGCTGAACCTATGCGAACAATTCAAAAACAGGCAGGCCCAGCGCGCATAGCCCATGCGCCTTGCAGGCCAGACAGGCTGGAAACCCGCATGGATAATGCGCCTCCAGCCTGCCCAATAGTCAAATCCGGTCCGTTTGATTTATCCGCATGGACTCACGCCGCGCTGGCGCTGAGTGCGGCACTAGGGACCAGCTTGAGCTTACCTGTCTACGCCCAGCAAGGCGCAGCACAGCTCGTCCCTAGCGTCGTGATTGTCGGCATCACGCCTTTGCCCGGTATCGGCCAGCCGCTCAATGAAATAGCGGCACCGGTGCAAGTGGCCAAAAGCCGCGACATCGCCCGTAGCGGCGCGCTGGAACTGAGTGATTTTATGAACCGTCACCTGGGCAGCGTGCATGTCAATGAGGTGCAGGGCAATCCTTTCCAGATGGATGTCAGCTATCGCGGCTATACCGCCTCACCGCTCTTGGGCACACCGCAAGGCTTATCGGTGTACCTCGATGGCATGCGCATGAATCAGGCTTTTGGCGATGTCGTCAGCTGGGACTTGATCCCGCGTAACGCGATCGCCTCGATCACGCTGATGCCGGGCTCGAATCCCCTGTTTGGCATGAACACCTTGGGCGGCGCGCTATCGATACAGACCAAAGACGGCAAAACCGATCCCGGCACCGTGCTGCAAACCACGCTGGGCAGCAATGCGCGGCGGGCGCTGGAAATGGAACATGGCGGCGCTAATGAACTGGGGCTCAACTGGTATCTCAGCGCCAATCTGTTTAAAGAGCGTGGCTGGCGTGATGACTCGCCATCCGAGGTACGGCAGTTTTTGACCAAGCTGGGCTGGCACGGTGGCGCCACCGATCTGAAACTGACGCTCAGTCACGCCGACAATCAGCTCACCGGTAACGGCCTGCAAGAACAAAGTTTGCTGGCGCGCGACCGTACCAGCGTCTACACCAAACCCGATATCACGCAGAACCGCTCTAGCCTGCTGAATCTGGCGCTCAGCCATACCATCAGCGAGTCATTGCAGCTCTCTGGCAATGCCTACTATCGGGATATCCAGACCGCCACCGTCAACGGTGATATCAACGAGGCGGCGCTGGATCAAGCCGTGTATCAGCCGAATGCCACCGATCAGGCGGCGCTGGCGGCGGCCGGCTATCGCGGTTATCCGGCCAGTGGTGCCAATGCATCGAATACCCGTTTCCCGTACTGGCGCTGCATCGCGCAGGCATTGCAAAATGCGGAGCCGGCAGAGCAATGCAATGGCTTGATCAACCGCACACAGAGCGCGCAAAAAAACTACGGCCTCTCGGGCCAGCTCAGCTGGTTTGGCACTTGGGCCGGCAAGCGCAATCAACTGGTGCTGGGGGCAGGCTATGATGCCAGTCGCATCAGTTTTGCCCAATCCTCACAGCTGGGCTATCTGAATCCGGATCGCAGCATGACTGGCGTCAATGCCTTTGGCGATGGCATCACTGGCGGCAGTCTGGATGGCGAACCGTATGACACGCGGGTGAACCTGACTGGCCGCAGCCATAGCTGGAGTGTGTTTGCCAGCGATACGCTGTCATTCGGCGAACGCCTGCACCTGAGCCTATCAGGGCGCTACAACAAAAGCGTCATCAGTAATCGTGACCAGCTACATGCTGCTGATGATGTCGCGACACTGAGCAGTGAACAGCGCTTTGCGCGCTTCAACCCGGCCATCGGCGTCACTTATACGCCGATCCAAAACGCCGACCAAACCCTGAATCTGTATGCAGGCTACAACCAAAGCAGCCGTACACCAACGGCGATCGAGCTAGGTTGCGCGAATCCGGCGCAACCGTGCAAGCTGCCGAACGCGATGGCGGGCGACCCGCCACTCAATCAGGTGATCACGCGCACGATCGAAGCCGGCATGCGCGGCACCGTTGCCGGCAATCTGCAGTGGAATGCGGGTATCTTCAGAGCGGTGAATCAAGATGACATCTTGTTTGTCGCCGACAATCAGGCCGGTTTCGGCTACTTCAAAAATTTTGGACAAACCCGACGTCAAGGGCTGGAACTGGGCCTCAGCGGCAAACTCGGCCAGCTCAGCCTAGGGGCGCACTATACCTGGCTGGAAGCGACTTACCAGAGCAGCGAAATAGTCAACGGCAGCGGCAATAGCAGCAATGACGCCGCCCTCGCCGGCGCAGCGGGGATGGAAGGTCGCATCACGATTCAGCCGGGCGACCGCATCCCATTCATCCCGCGCAATATGCTCAAGCTGTTTGCCGATTATGCAGTGACGCCCGCCCTCGCCCTCCATGGCGGTGTCGTGGCGATGTCTGGCGCCCTAGCGCGTGGCAATGAAAACAACGGGCATCAGCCCGATGGCGGCATTTACCTTGGCCAGGGCCATAGCGCGGGCTATGCGATTGCCAACCTGGGGGCAAGTTATCATGTGACAAGCCAATGGCAATTCATAGCACAAATCAATAATCTGTTCGACACGCGCTACAACAGCGCCGCCCAGCTCGGCGCGAACGGCTTTGATGCCAGCGGCAATTTCGTGGCCCGGCCATTCGGCGGATCAAGCGCCGGCGGCTATCCGAATCGGCAATCGACCTTCTACGCACCGGGCGCACCGCGTTTATTCTGGATAGGCATGCGCTACGCGCTGGAAAAACCCGCGAAGGCTTAAGCGCAGGGAGTCAGCTCACTGGCACCATGCGCATCGGATAAACAGATACTCCCCACCAGTATGGAAGCATATCATCTCACTGCGCATAGTATATATGCACAATACGGATGGTGATAGGCATACTCCCCTATATTTTCTGTATAAGAGGATATGCCCAGCCTATGCGGGCAATGTCGGCCACGCTCTGCATAGGCAGATGGCAAGCTTGATTGCTTGCTACGGCAAGAGCCGCATCAGCAGCCCGATTTGTCCAAATGCGCGACCCAAAGTGAGAGCAGATGATGGCCTCCTGCCCCTGAACCTCTTAAAACTTCTTTGGATCACGCGGTTCTGCTTAGGCGATTTTTGAAGCGACTTCGACTATCCGTCTGCCAAACAATTTAGCGGTTTCGAGATCGCCCGGCAACGGGCCTTCTTCCGGTGATGAATCGGATGGCGATTGCGTCATCAGGCCAGAAGAGCTGCCGACATAGTTAATGTCATTGCGTTGCGCCGCCTTGCTATTGGCCGGCATCAAACCGGTACCGACCCAGATCATCGAGTGTTGCTGTGACAGCGTGAACAGGTAATGCAAAGTCGAGTGCTTATCACCGTTCATCGTGGCTGAATTCGTAAAACCGGCAGCGATTTTATCTTTCCATACCTGGGAATACCAAGGCTTGGACGACGCATCGGCAAATTTCTTAAACTGCCAGGAGACGCTGCCCATATAAGTCGGCGAGCCAAAAACGATCGCATCGGCAGCCGCCAGGCTAGCCCATTGCTCATCCGTGATATTACCTTCGGCATCAACGCGTATCAATTCAGCTACACCGCCAGCCGCAGTGGCGCCTGCGTGGACCGCCTCTGCTGCTTTAGTGGTATGGCCATAACCTGAGTGGTAAACAATCGCTACTTTTTTCATTACATTTCCTTTAACTTATTGAGATACTGATGTAAACCGGATCGGCTACTGAATCCAACACGGCCGATGAGGGAAATCCCTCGCTGAATTTAATACACTTAATACACTTACTGGGCTTACTGCGGCAAATCAAATACCAGCACTTCAGCCTGTACCCCGTGGCTCAGGCTAAGCTGATCTTCATCCTGCAACATCAGCGCATCGCCCGCCCTTAACACCACACCATTCACCGTCAACTGGCCACTCGCCAGATGCACATAGCCGAGCCTGCCCTTTGCCAAATTCAGACTGGCGCTCTGGTCGCCGTCGAACAAACCGACATGCAATTTGGCATCCTGATGGATTTTGACTGCACCGTCCTCCCCCTCCTTTGAGGCCACCAGACGCAAGCGCCCTAATTTTTCTTCCCGGCTAAAGTTTTTTTCTTCATAGCCAGGGGCGATACCTTCTGTGCTCGGCTGTATCCAGATTTGCAGCAAATGCGTTTTATTCTCGGGCGAGGGATTAAATTCCGAATGCCTCACGCCGGTACCGGCACTCATGCGCTGCACATCACCCGGACGTATCGTGCTGCCATTGCCCATGCTGTCTTTATGCGCAATCTCGCCCTCCAGCACATAGGTAATGATTTCCATATCACGGTGACCGTGCGTGCCAAAACCCATGTCGGCGGCAATCCAGTCATCGTTGATCACACGCAAGGGCCCAAAGCCCATGTGCTTAGGATCGTAATAATCGGCAAAAGAAAAACTATGGTAAGACTCCAGCCAGCCATGGCTGGCGTAGCCGCGCTCTTCAGATTTACGTAAGGTCAGCATATTTCATCCTTATTCAAAATATTGCTATGATGATCATCACTATATACAAGCCCATTAGCAAAGATAAGGGTAAAATTTCATATTAGTTATTCAGTTTTTTTGTACCTTCTCTCCTACAACCAATGAATATCACGCTTGAAGCCCTGCAAACCCTCGATGCAATAGACCGGCATGGCAGCTTTGCCGCAGCCGCAGTGGCGATGGATAAAGTGCCTTCCGCCATCACTTACACCATCCGCAAGCTGGAAGAAGATCTCGATCTGCTGCTGTATGACCGGCGCGGCCACCGTGCCAAACTGACCGATGCCGGGCAAGAATTGCTGACGCAAGGCAGGCACCTACTCAAAGCCGCACAAGAACTGGAACAACGGGTGAAACGCGCCGCTACGGGCTGGGAAGTTGAATTGCGCATCGTCATCGATGGCGTGATTGAATTTGACAGCCTGCTGCCACTGATTCAGGAATTTGAACACCAGGCCTGCGGCACGCGTTTGCGTATTTCACAAGAAGTCTTGTCCGGCGTCTGGGAGGCGCTGGTACTGGGGCGTGCCGACCTCGCGATCGGCGCCGCCTATGACGGCCCCGACATCATCCGCATGCAAGGCGATTACCAGACCCGCATATTGGGCAATATTGACTGGGTCTTCGCCGTGGCACCGACGCATCCTTTGGCCAATGCGGCTGAACCGCTCACCGCCGCCGTCATGCAATCGCACCGCGCTGTAGCGGTGGGCGATACCGGACGCAATCTGCCCAGCATCACCGCAGGCCTGCTGAGCGGACAAGATACCCTGACCGTACCCTCCTTGCATGCAAAACTCAGCGCACAGCTCGCCGGCCTGGGCTGCGGCCATCTGCCGCGCTGCATGGCAAGCAACTATCTGCAAAGCGGTGCGCTGGTAGAAAAAATGACTTTAGAGACACGTCCGGGTGGCAATAATCGCTATGCCTGGCGCAGCAACGACAAGGGCAAAGCATTGCAATGGTTTTTGCAAAGACTAGCAGATCCGGTGGTGCAGCGCATGTTGATGGGAAACTGACCGTCGCCATGAATACGCGCCGATAACAACGGTATTTTTTACCGAGCGACTTCTGAATACAAGCTGAAACACATAAAAAAACCGTCATCAGCATGTGCGCTATATGACGATTTTTTAATTGACCAATCAGGGTGATTGGCCCATTCAAGCAGGAAATTCTTCCCGCTTATTTAACGACACCACCCAGCAGGACCGCTTTTCTTGCTGGCTTACCAGCGAGACTACTCTTTGCCGAGGTGACATTGGATGTCACCGAAGATGCGCTCGGCTCATACGGTTTCATAAACCAGGGGTCCACTTTTTCCCTAGGCGGGCTGTAGCTGCGGGCTGGACGCTCATACGGCTTATCAGCACTTTTCTCGACAGCGACCGGACGCGGCTTGCGCACTGCCGGCAATAAGGATGTGGCGACAAAACCAGCCAGTTGCAAGCGGACGATTTTTTGCTTGATAAGTTTTTCGATATCGATCAGCAAACGCTCATCTTTATCGGTATGCAACGAAATCGCATCGCCCTTAGCGCCAGCGCGACCGGTACGGCCAATGCGATGGATATAGTCTTCTGCGTTGTAAGGCAAATCAAAATTGATGACACAGGGCATTTCCGAGATATCTAAACCACGCGCCGCCACATCGGTGGCGACCAGCACTTCTACTTCGCCGCGCTTAAAGGCTTCCAGCGCCGCCATACGCTCTGCTTGCGACTTATCGCCGTGAATCGCCGAGGCTTTGACACCCTGCTTGGCCAGATGTACCGCCAGACGTGAAGCACCTATCTTGGTATTAGAAAAAACGATGACTTGTTTCAGGCCACGCTCACGGATGATGAACGAGACGGCATCCCGTTTTTCTTCCTCTGCGACCTTATACAAAATTTGCGTCACGTTGTCCGCCGTTGCATTACTGCGCGCAACTTCAATCGTGACTGGGTTGGTCAGGAAACTGGCGGCCAGCTTCTTGATTTCTGGCGAAAAAGTTGCCGAAAACATCAAATTCTGACGTTTTTTAGGTAATAGATTAATGATGCGCTGCAGATCGGGCAAAAAGCCCATATCGAGCATGCGATCAGCCTCATCCATGACCAGAATCTCGGTTTGGGATAAATTAATGGTCTTTTGCTGCACATGGTCCAATAGACGGCCAGGCGTAGCAATGACGATTTCAATGCCAGAGCGCAAGGCATCTTTCTGCGGGGCCATATCTACGCCACCAAACACCACCGTCGCGCGCAAAGGCGTATGGCGAGAATAGGCTTTGACATTTTCGGCCACCTGGTCGGCCAGCTCACGGGTCGGCGTCAAGATCAGGGCGCGCACAGGATGACGTGCAGGCGAGGCGCTGGTATTGGCATGCGCCAGCAACAACTGGATGATAGGCAAAGAAAAACCAGCCGTTTTACCCGTACCGGTTTGTGCTGCACCCATCACGTCACGGCCTTGCAATACAATAGGTATTGCCTCTGCTTGAATCGGCGTAGGATGAACATACCCCTGGTCGCTCAATGCGCGCAGGATATCTGGTGACAGCCCAAAAGAATCAAAGCGGACAGTGTCAGCAATTTCCTCAGAAATTTGCTCGGGATGCGGCGTGGTATCGGTCATGGTATGCAGGGTGAGCTTTGCGTGGGTCGAACACGGCATCAATAAAGAGAAAAAACTTTCTTTGATGTTGCGTCACGAGAGGTAAAGGCGTGGGTGTAATACAATAGGCGCGTATTATACCACTACAGCATAAATACCTTCAAAAAGTCCTCGTTCTGAGAAATTATAATCCCAGCAAATAGCGCTACGCAATCCTGCCATGATTAAAAATAACCAACGAAATGCACACTGTCAACAAAAAAAGGGGGAGCGAAAATGAACTGCCCCCTTAAAATCGGATGATGGGCCTCCCGTGGCTCGGACACGGTACCAACGGATGATGAGTTTGAAATGTTTTAATAATTACTGATATTAGCCGGTGGTGCCTGGGTAAATTAAAACAAGTACGCCAATCGTGCAGTGACTCTCATGTTGCCTTGATCCGCAACCACCTCCCGCAATGGCCGTGCTAACGTCAGATTGGCCTGTATCGCGCTTTTCCAAGTCCAGTCAACCCCAATCCCTGCCGAGCTGGCATTGAGCTTTGGAAAGCCTTTCGTCGACACTGCGCCCTGGTCATAAAATACAAAACCACTGAAGCCGGCCGCAACAGGATGGTGCCATTCCAAGTTGACATAGAAACCCTGGTCACCGGAGACCACGCCAAGTGGATAGCCGCGTATGGTGCCGACGCCACCAAGCGACATCGCCATTGCAGAAGGCAGCACCGCTTCCGATGCTTGCTGCGCAAATAGACGGGCATACACATAGTGATCCAGCCCTAAGCTTTCCAGCCAGCTTGCCGTGATTTGCGTCGTATTGACTGAACGATCCGGCAACGGATTACCCGAACTGTCACCCTTGCTGACACTGACATTGGCAGTGATGGAGCGATTGTTATAGCGAGCCGTCGTGCCCAATTTAATCGTCGCGATATCCGTCGTGAGCTTGCTCAGCTCCACGCCGAGTATCGTGTTGTCATTGCTGGTCCGGGACCACCCACCCGTCAACACAAAATCCCATACGTTGATCGAGGCTACGTTCTGCGACACATTGAGCTGAATGGTCTTGGAATTGCCGGCAATATCCAGATTTTGGTAAGGGCCGCCGGTAACATCCGATTTTCCGACGCCATAGGAAGCATTGAGCAGCGTACCCGCATAACCAAGCGGTATCGAATAAGCGATATTGGCGAACTTCGACCCTTTCGAGTCCGATGCATACAAAGACAGCTTGTCGTTCACGCCGAATGGTGCGTTCGCGGAAAGAGTGAGCCCGCCCTGAATCTTGCCAACGCTATCGGACGCCTCATTATTGACGAATACGGCACCTTGATATCTGGGCTCTTCAATCACGTGGAGAACGACATCGGTCTCACCGATCTGGCTGCCGGCAAGCAAATCTACGCGTAGCTTCGCGATGCCGGCGGAATTAAAATCCATCAAGCGCCGCTCAAGTTTTGCCTGATCGAGCACCTTGCCCTGGCTAAAGGCGGCAACGCCTTCTACGTAGCTGCTGCGCGTATATTGGTTGCCCTTGACGCCTATCTTGCCGACCCGTCCTTCGATCAAATCGATGTAGACCACCCCTGCCTCGATTTTTTGCGGACGCAATACGGCACTCGATGTCAGGATATTCTTGTTCAGGTACAAGGCATTGACGAGCTCACGGATCTTTTGCAAGACCGCGAAGGTGGCAGGCTTGCCTATATACGAGGCGACGCTTGCGGCCAATTCAGCCTTGCTTAACTGCTCCGAGTCGCTAAAACGAATTTCTTGCAGAATGAACGACGCCGCAGGTTTGGCCAAGACGGAATCTGCCTGTGGCTCGGTCTCCCGGTGTATGACGCTTTCTGGTTTTTTCTCGCCCAATTCTTTGCGCTCATTGAGATATTTCTGCCGTTCAATATCTTCTTTTTGTAACTTTGTCGCATCCGGAATATCGGCCAGCGCCGCCGAAGCGGTGCCGGCAAAAAGCATAGGAAAAACAACGGCAAGTAATTTTAGTTTAAACACGTATACACCTAACTAAAGTGGCTGTAAAAAATCGAATAATCGATGGCTGAGCGCATCAAAGTGCAGAGCATGCCGGCTGTTTGACATCAGCGCCAGCACTCAAGCAAACAGCGCCTTTTTTTGATACCAGGCTCTCTTCTATCAATGTATTCCATTGCTCTTCTTCCTCTTTTGCTCCGTCTGCCACAGCCGCGCCCTGAACGAGCAACTTATTGACGTAAAACAAGGAAGATTTGCTGGTATTCCATGAGGACCATACCGCCGTAGAGGCGAACATGTGATCTTCCGCGGTGTGAACATCCGCGCTGGCAAGGCCCAAGGGGACGCGATTGAGGTCGCGCTCAACGCTCACGCCTGCAACGAAAGTACTCGTTACGTCACGCAGCGCGCTGTAGTTAGTCACCGTTGGTCTGGCGACAGGATCGAAGTAGGTGACGTAAGCATCGGTAATGAAATAATTGGAGAACTGCGCCATGCTAAATGCACCATCGACAACATACATCTGCAATAGTTTTCCAGAAACCGAAGCGGCATTGACATTATTCATCCATAGCTCGCCCTGAGGGCTAACGAAGGATAACTGCCCTTTTATCAGGCCCTTTTGAATGATGTTATTGCTTGAGTTGGTCGTGACCGTGGCGATATTTGCCTTTAAGTTCCTGAAATCAATCCCTTTGACGGAATCTATCTTGAGATCGACTTTGTCAGCCAACTCACCCGGATTACCAACCACATCCACATCAAGCGCCGTCTCTCCGGCATGACTTAGCGTAGCCTTGATCGTCGCTGCCCGCAAGACCGCTGTTTTTCCTATCATGGCATCATTTAAGACCAGCGCACTGGGCGTCACCGCTTGCAGATTGTTGGTTCTTAGCTTATTGACGCTAATGCCGGTAGCGCCAAAGGCAGGGACGCGTAAGGTTTTCAGATCCGCATCGGCCAGAACTGTCATCTCATCTATCGCGATGAAATCGCCAGCATCCAGATTGGCATTGTTGCCGGCAAACAGGCTATTTCCTTTGATGCCAGCAGATACTTTCAATTGCGCGTTACGGGCAACTTTTAGGCGATTGAAATGAATTTCCTTCGCATTCAACTGAGCGTCCTGGCTGACCTCTGCCAGATCAAGCAGTCGAATTTGCCCATTGAGTGCGGAGACTTGCAAATCAGCGGCCTGTGTTGCGTCGCCCACGGCAATCTCAGTCAATACGACATCATGTCCGGCATGGATCTGCGCATTGCCTTTGCTGACCACGGTAGTGAGTAAGGCATCGCCGGCTTGCGCATCGACCTTCATGGAACCCACTTGC